>JAFALY010000013.1 GCA_019233975.1 Alphaproteobacteria bacterium
AAAACCGCTGAATCTCAAGGCATTGCGGGCATTTGCGCCATGGCGGATGGGGCGTGCCGCCGGGTGGTGGAATCCGGCCATTCTGGTTAACGCTGACGCTTTTATGGGAACGAAACTATTTCCATCTATTATAATGGTTGCGGTTTCAGGGCGTTATTTTAGGGCGGTATTTCAGGTCATGGCTAAGGGCAAGCAGGAACCCGTTTCGGCATCCAATCCGCACGCAGAACTGGCGCGGTTGCGCTTTGAGCATCCTGTTGTTGACGAGGCACTGCGTCGTAAGGATGAAGAACTCTCCGAACTCTATTCCCGTTTGGCAGCGACAACGACGCTGGCGCTGCGCGACCAGTTAACCGGCCTTTATAATCGTCGCGGGTTTGAAGAAATGGTGGGCCGCGCGCATGCCGACCTGCAACGCGGTGCGTTGGATGGCTGTTGTGATCGCGGCTTGGTCATCATCATGGCGGACCTTGACCACTTCAAACGCGCGAATGACACGTATGGTCACGCGGCAGGGGATCAGGTGTTGGTCAACACTGCCGACAGTATGCGCCGTGTGTTCAGCCGTCGCTCAGACGTTCTGGGCCGCCGTGGCGGCGATGAAATGATTATCGCCATTTCCGGTACCGCCGAAAGTTTACGGATCGAAAAAGTACAAATCATGGCCGACAAACTGTGCGGCAGCCTGCGCAGAAATTGCGGCTATGGCGTCACGGCCAGCGTTGGCGTTGCTCTGTGGCAACCCGGCGATAGTCTGGATGACGTCATTGGTAATGCTGACCGGGGTGCCTATGTATCCAAACGCGCGGGGCGCAACTGCGTGACGCTCTATACGCCGGATATGGCCGAGGTAGAACAAACCCCCATCGCGCGCGAAGAAGTCGGCACACCGCAAATCGATGGCCAGCAGGTAAGGCTGGAACGCGGATAATTTGCCCGGCTATGGGGAGGCTGGCGTCGTCAGTCCCGCATTGCCGTAAATAGCAATCGCGTTGCATCCGGGGTTCAGCTCACGCTCCAACCAGGCCCATAGCTGATCGCCCCTGCTGAAGTGCCACCATTCCAGTTTGTGCCGGTGAAAGCCCTCGGCGTGCATAATGTCGTACAGAAGCGCGCGATTGCGGTGCGCCGCCTGTCCGGCTTCATCTGTTGCGTTGGCAAAGTAATCGGGCGCAGAGGCCTCAGTCGTTTCATCGACCTTGGTGCCCATATCCACTTCACGACCTTGTTCATCGACCAGCGTTATATCCATGGCGGCACCCGTGCTGTGCGGCGGCGGCGTGGCCGGATTGTCGCTGGGTATCGCCCAAAAAGGCAGGACTAGCGGTGCCAGTTGTTCGCGCTGTTCGGGGGTGATGTGGCTGGGGTCCAAACCGGCCTCAGCCGCCCTGATGGCGTATTCGCGGTCAACCATGAATTGTTGAACGCGGTTGGGGCGATAGGCATCATGGAACTTGATTCGCCAGCCGGTATGCTGTGCTTGTAAACGGGCCTGCGCGCGCTTCAGGGCCTCGATCACGCCACGACGCAGCATCCAGGGGCTTTCGTTGCCGTAAGGTGCTCCTAACGCTACATAAAAATGGGGGTCCGTCAGGGTGAATAGCGGCGTCGGAATGGGCTCCATCGGGTCGGGAACCGGCTGGATAGGGATTGCGCTATAGGGCTTCATGGCTTAATACTTTTCCATCCGCGAACAGCATAAAAACTAGTCGGTATATGAACAAGAAGCAACAGCCAGAACCCAATTACTACACTCCAGAGCGGGAAGAGCGTGTGGCCGCCGCCCTTCGCGAAAATCTGCGTAAACGCAAGGCGCAGCAGAACGCTCAGCAACAAATCGATACCCAGAAACAGTAAGGATCTTTTCAATGCCCGTGATGCCCGACCATTGGATACGCGAACAGTCCCTGAAAGCCGGGATGATCACCCCGTTCGAAGAAAAGCTGCAACGGCAGGGCGTCATTTCATACGGGCTTTCGTCATACGGGTATGACGCGCGTCTGGCGGATGAATTCAAGATTTTCACGAATATCGACAACGCGATTGTTGACCCTAAGGATTTTTCGGACGCCAGTTTTGTGAACCGCAAGACGGATGTGTGTGTAGTGCCGCCGAATTCCTTTGCGCTCGCCCGCACCGTTGAATATTTCAAGATCCCGCGCGATACGCTGGTCATCTGCCTTGGTAAATCGACCTATGCCCGTTGCGGGTTGATCGTCAATGTCACGCCGCTGGAACCCGAATGGGAAGGGCATGTGACGCTGGAAATATCGAACACTACGCCGTTGCCCGCGCGCGTTTATGCGAACGAAGGCATTTGCCAGTTTTTGTTCCTGAAGGCCGACAGCCTTTGCGAAACATCCTATGCTGACCGCGGCGGCAAATATATGAAACAAACAGGCGTGACCCTTCCCCGTATGGAGAAGAAGGGCGCAGCCTAACCAATCGGAATCAAGGACAGTATTATGGACAGTATGCGTATCGTGGGCGGCAAACCGCTCGTCGGAAAAATTCATATCAGCGGCGCCAAGAATGCGGCGCTACCCCTCATGACGGCCTGTTTGTTGACCGATGAAAAGCTGACGCTTGGCAATGTGCCGCATCTGGCCGATATCGCGACGATGGCGAATTTGCTGGGGCAGTTGGGGGTTGAGCTAGGCTTAAACGGGCACCATGCCAATAATGGCCATACGGGTCGCGCGATGGATTTCACTGCCAAGAATTTGACCAGTGTCATCGCACCTTATGATTTGGTCCGCAAAATGCGCGCGAGCATTCTGGTGCTGGGCCCGCTTTTGGCCCGTGCGAAAGAAGCCAAGGTATCATTACCCGGCGGCTGTGCCATTGGCACGCGCCCCGTTGACTTACATATCGAAGCTTTGCGCGCCATGGGTGCCGAAATAACGATTGAAAATGGTTATATCAATGCCCGTGCACCCCATGGGTTGCAGGGGGCAGAGATTGTGTTTCCGACCGTCACCGTCACCGGTACTGAAAACATCATGATGGCTGCGGCCCTTGCCAAGGGAACGACGACACTTGTCAACACAGCGCGTGAGCCAGAAGTCACCGATCTGGCGCATTGCCTGCAGGCCATGGGGGCGGAAATTGATGGTATTGGGTCAGACCGCCTACGCATTACCGGCAAAGACAGGTTGCACGGCGCGTCACACGACGTTATTCCCGACCGTATTGAAACCGGTACTTTTGTCATGGCGGCTGCCATTACAAATGGTGATCTGGAATTGATTGGTGCGCGTATGGGGCACCTGAACAGCGTTGCCCGCGTATTGGAAGGTGCCGGTGTCGCCCTGACCGAAACCGAGCGCGGATTGCGGGCGCACCGTGTAAACGGGCTGCACGGTACGGATGTCATGACGGAACCCTATCCGGGCTTCCCGACCGATTTGCAGGCACAGATGATGGCCTTGATGTGCGTGGCCGAAGGCGCCTCGATGATCACGGAAACCATTTTCGAAAACCGCTTTATGCATGTGCCGGAACTGCGCCGCATGGGGGCCAACATTACCGTCCATGGTTCTTCGGCTATGGTTCGCGGCGTCAAAAAGCTGGCGGGGGCGCCGGTGATGGCGACCGATTTACGCGCGTCGGTGTCGTTGGCGCTGGCGGGGCTTGCCGCCGAAGGTGAAACCATGCTGAACCGCATTTATCATCTGGATCGCGGTTATGAGCGTCTGGAAGACAAGCTCGCGGCCTGTGGTGCAACCATCGAACGCGTCAAGCAGGCGGCCTGATGTCTGCGCTGCTTAAGCTGAAAGCCAAGGATGCCGAAGATCTGCAGGTTATCTCTGCCGTTTTGCAGGATGCCATAGCGCCTGTTTGCGACATGGTGTACCGTGACACGGATAGAAACTTTGTGCTGGTCGTACAACGCCTGTGCCGTGAGCAGCAGGGGGAACTGAACCGCATATGCTGTGCGGTTAATCTGGACAACATTACCCTGACCCAGCTTAAAGGCTTCGAACAGCAGGACAAAGCCCGCATGCTGGACCTGCTGGCCATCCTGCCGGATGAAGAGGGGGTGCAGTTTGTCTTTGCTGGCGGGGCGCGGCTGCGCTTTACCGGTGCCGACTGGGCCCTGCATATCGAGGATTTTGGCGAAACATGGCCTGCTGCCTGTTCCCCCTGTCATGACGATGAAACCGGCCAAAAAACGGAAAAACTTGACGCAGGCCAATAAAACGGCCATTTTCCGGCACCGTAACAATAACTCTTGATCAGAATCGAAACCGATACACCATGGCCAAAGAAGATTTGCTGGAATTTGAAGGCACTGTCACAGAGCTCCTGCCCAACGCCATGTTTCGCGTAAAGCTGGATAACGGGCATGAAGTGCTGGCGCATACATCTGGCAAAATGCGCAAGAACCGTATTCGCGTTCTGGCGGGCGACAAGGTGAATGTCGAAATGACCCCCTATGACCTGACCAAGGGCCGCATTACCTTCCGTCACAAGTGACACAGAAACCGCCCCTCATCCTTGCCTCCTCTTCACCGCGGCGTTTGTCGTTGTTGAAAGATATCGGGATTGTACCCGATGCCGTTCTGCCTGCCGATATGGATGAAACCCCGTTGCCGCGTGAATTGCCGCGTGCGCTGGCATTGCGTCTGGCGTGTGAGAAGGGGCGCATTATCGCTGCGCAAAAACCAAATTGTTACGTTTTGTCGGGGGACACGGTT
>JAFALY010000024.1 GCA_019233975.1 Alphaproteobacteria bacterium
GGGCCATGATCGCGATGAAGGTGCTCGCACTGATCGTTCCAAATCACAATGGAGCCGTTCCGGTCGCAAGGATTTTCAGAAGCCGTATCAGAAATCAGAAAAGCGTTTTGACCGCGACGGTGAACGTAAACATGACTTTAAGTCTGATCGCGCACCGCAAAAGCGCTTTGATCGTGATGAGAAGCGTGAATTCTCTAAAGACGGTGCTTGGGAAGGCAAGAAGCATTTCCCGAAAGGTGAAAAGCGTTTCGACCGCGACGGTGAACGTAAACATGACTTTAAGTCTGACCGCGCACCGCAAAAGCGCTTTGATCGTGATGAGAAGCGTGAATTCTCTAAAGACAGCGCTTGGGAAGGCAAGAAGCATTTCCCGAAAGGTGAAAAGCGTTTCGACCGCGACGGTGAACGCAAACATGGCTTTAAGTCTGATCGCGCACCGCAAAAGCGCTTTGATCGTGATGAGAAGCGTGAATTCTCTAAAGACGGTGCTTGGGAAGGCAAGAAACGCTTTCCGAAGGGTGAAAAACGTTCCGACCACGATCGTGAACGCAAACATGACTTTAAATCTGACCGCGCACCGCAAAAGCGCTTTGATCGTGACGAGAAGAGCTTTGGTCGTAAAAATTACAGCGATGGTGACAGGCCTGAGCGTCCTTTTGGCAAGTTTGCTGGCAAGGGCGACCGCCCTAACCGTGGGCCATCTAAATCCGGTGGAAAGCCATTTAAGTCAGGCGGCCACAAGGGTGGTAAGCCAGGCGGACGGCCAACAAAGGGCAAATAAAATACAGATGAGTTTAGGTTCATCTGGTATGTATTTGTTATAATTCTAAAAAATCTGGCTCGTGGGAGTAATGATCGTTAATTCCCACTAGTCATGGCTTATTGAATATGCTTGTATGCACCGCATCAAACCAACCGATTTCCTGCGGAGAATTAGCCATGAAAAATATCCTCAAAATTTGCGCGCTTAGTGGTTTTATGGCGATGGTGTCTTTTGCCGCCCATGCTGACAGCTTTATGGACGACCTGAAAGCGGCGGTAGCTTCCGGTAACATGGAAAAGGTCGATGTTTTGGCTGCGAAGAACCCCAAGCAGCAAGGTGAAATTGCGGCTTATCTGCTCCAACAGGCATCGGCTGATAGCTCGTCCGACGCAGACAAGGCTGCCAAGCTGTTTAAGGAAGCCAAGTCTTATGTCGCTCAAATGGACAAAGAACAGGCCCAGCAGGCGGTAACGGAAATAACAAGCATGTTGACCTTGGCTTCCAGCAGCACCTTTGAGACAGCACATCCGGATGCGGCGGGCGATATTCTGGCCGCAGCCGTGTTTATGACCAACCAACCCAGCATCGCGACTTTGGCCCCCGGTTTGAACGCCACAGCGTTGGGCGATGCGAAAGCCTATGCTGATAACGCTCCGGCAGGTGTGAAGGCGGAGCTGGATGACGCCGTTTCTCTAGCGCAGTCACAGGGTTCGGCTCCGAACGCGCACCACAACAACCAACACATACCGACTGGTCACTAATTGACCATTCCTTCCTGTGGACACATTCGTGTCCGCACAACGTAGAGGTAGACTCATGAAGAAACAGACCCTTTTGATCGCCGGCTTGTTGTCCGTTGCCTATGTTGGGCATGCATCGGCTAATGCCGATCTGTTCGGTAACTCAGCGCTTATCGACGGTTCTGCGGAAATCCGCAGGACGACGACGGAATCGTTCGATCCTATCCGTGGTCAGTCTGTCACTGATCGCGCCCGTCCTGACTTTGACGCGACGCCGATCGATATTTCTTCATTCCAGTTCTACCCTACGCTTGGTGCGGGGGCGACCTATAACTCCAATATCTTCTCACAGCCGAAAGATAAGACCAGCGACACGATTTGGGATCTGCAACCGGCGGCCGCTTTGGTGTCAAACTGGGGGCGTAATGCACTGTCTATTTCGGGCACCAGCGACTTTGGGTTCTATTCCAAGAACACTGATCAGAACACAAAGTCAGGCAACCTGCAGGTTGATGGCCGTTATGACCTTGCGACGCAAACGTGGCTCGCCGGCAATGTAGGCTACCAGAAGGTGATCGAGCAACGCAGCTCGCCGACCTCCCCCGAAAACTCGAAATATCCCGGTACCTACAACCTTTATGATGCCGGCGCCGAATTTAACCGTGCACTGGGTCAGGTGAAGCTCAAGGTCAGCAATGACATTTCATACTATGATTATGACAATCTGACGCTTCAGAATGGCACGATTTTATCACAGTTTCAGCGTCATCGCACGGATGACAAGACAGCGAGCGAAGTTGGGTATGAAGTGACCCAGAACCTGCAGCCGTTTGTGCGCGCTGGTTACAACGTGCGCCATTACACGGATGCAGATGGGCGTAGCTCGAATGGCTATAACCTGGATGCCGGTGTGAAGTCGGATCTTGGTGGTATCGTGACCGCCGAAGCCTTTATGGGTTATCTGCAGCAGAACTATTACCAGATGGGCGACCAAACGGTTTCTGTTCCCGATTTTGGCGCCAAAATCTTGTGGAACGTGACGGAATTGACTTCGGTTGAGGGCAAGGCTTCGCGTTCGATTGAAGAAACAACGACACAGGGAGCATCTTCCTTTGTCGCGTCATCGGGTACTGTCACGATTGCACATGAACTGCGCCGTGATCTGGTGCTTGAAGTCAATGGCAACTACAGCGCGTATGACTATAACGGCACCACAGAGCATGATGATAACTACACTGCCGGTGTTGGCGCGCGTTATTTCATCAACCGCAATCTGTCGACCGACGTAACATATAGCTACTTCCGTCGCGATAGCAGCGTTGCCAATAACGGCTTTGATGATCACACGGGCCTTGTGCACCTGAACATCCAGTACTAAGCGCGTAATGGGCCATATGATTAGAATAGTTCTTGCCGCTTTGCTGCTGATCGCTACACCTGTGTGTGCGGCAGATCAGCCGACGCAACAGCCTGGCAACATCAAGGATTACCAGCTTGGTGTCGGCGACAAGGTGCATGTCACTGTGTTTAACGAACCTGACTTGTCCGGCGATTTTGAAGTATCGTCAACCGGTGTCATTTCTATGCCGCTGATCGGGCAGGTGCAGGTTGCACAAAATACGATCAGCCAGGTACAGGCCCTGATTACTGAAAAACTGTCTGACGGCTATATGCGTAACCCGAAGGTCAGCCTTGAGGTCCTGAATTACAGACCCTTCTTCATCCTTGGCGAGGTTATGAAGCCCGGTAGCTATAACTACGTCAACGGTATGTCCGTCGTGAACGCGGTGGCGTTGGCTGGCGGCTATACCTACCGCGCTGATAAGGGCGATATTACGCTGAAACACAACGGAACGGACGCCAAGGCAGAAAAGGTTGATGAAACCGCCACGGTAAATCCCGGGGATGTGATAAACGTTCCAGAGCGCTTTTTCTAATAAACGCCTAAAATAAGATCGGAACAGGCATGGATAATCAGCAGCAATTTTTCAGCATGACTGATGTGCGACAGGTTTGGCTTTTTACGCGCCGTAATCTGCGTCACATTGTTGCCGTAACATTGGGCACCATTGTTTTTGCTTTTGTCATGGCACTGGTCCTGCCTTCGCGATACAAGGGCGAAACGGTTATTATGCTGGACCCGCGTAAGACCAATTTGACCAATCTGACCTCTGTACTGTCTGACATGCCTGCGGATAGCTCTGCCATACGCAGTGAAATTGACATTATTACGTCGCGCGCTGTTATTGATCGTGTCATTGAGCAACAGCATTTGATGGAAGACGCCGATTTTAACAGCAGCCTGAAGGGCATGGGCTGGTTGTTGCGTTTTTTGTCGAGTCACAGCAATGAAGACAAGGCACATCAGGCAGAAGAAGATCGTACAAAGATTGCGGAGAAACTGTTCAAGCATTTAGAAGCGGAAAATGACGGCCGTTCATACAGTATCAAAATCACGTACTATGATGGAAATGCAGAGCGTGCATCCAACATTGCCAACGCCTTTGCTGACGAATATTTAAACGATCAGTTAGAAGTTAAGTTTGATGTGGCAAAGCGTGCCAACACTTGGTTGGGCAAGCGATTGGATGAGTTGCAGACGCAAGTCCGTCAAGCTGAGCATGCTGTAGAAGAGTACAAAACCGCAAATAATCTTGTCGATGTGGGGGATGAAACCCTGACGCAAGAACAGATGAGCAACATTGATGAGCAACTGGTTGCCGCGCGTGCGGATCTGTCGCAAGCTGAAGCGCGGTTGAACAGCGTCAAGGACGTCAGCGGTTCACGGCTGGCGACTTCTTCGATGGTGATGGCATCGCCGCTCATTCAGCAGTTGAAGCAACAAGAGGCTGAGGTTCGCCGTAAGGAGGCTGATCTGGCTACGCGGTATGGCGACCGCCATCCGGCCATGATTGATGTGCGTAATGAATTGCGCAGCATTCAAGACAAGATTGACGAAGAAATGCGCAAATCAATCGCCGTTTTGCGTAATGATTATGATATCGCGAAAAGCAAGGTCAGCAGCCTTGAGCAGCAACTTGGCAAACTAAAGGCCGAAGCTGGTGAAGGGAATAAGGCCATGGTCACGCTGCATGAGTTGCAGCGGCAGGCGAATGCCAACCGCAGCCTGTATGAAGGGTTCCTGGACCGCTTTAAACAGGTTGGCGAACAACAGGATATGCAAATTGCGGATTCTCGCATTATCGCGCGTGCTAATGTGCCGATTAAGCCGTATTTTCCGAACCTGATCATGTTTTTGGTTGCTGGTGTCGCGCTTGGTATGATCCTGGGGTTCATGTCAGCACTGCTGATCGAGTATTTGAACCGTGGCCTGCGGTCGCTTAGTGACGCAGAAAAACTTTATAACGTTCCGGGCCTGGGTATTGTACCGCTTGCAGACACGGAAGCCGGTCATTTACCGACTGACTACATCATGAAAAAACCGATGTCGATTTTTGCTGAATCCATTCGCTCTGTACGTGCGGCCATTCACTTCTCAAATGTCGACAAGCCGCCGCGTACCATCGTTATCACCAGCACGATGCCGGGCGAAGGCAAGACGATGTTTTCGACCTCTCTGGCGCGGTTACAGGCCAAGGCCGGACATAAAGTTATTCTGATCGATGCCGACATGCGCCGCCCGCGTTTGCATAGTATTATGAGCCTCGATAAAACCAAGCCTGATTTGGCAAAATTGCTGGCGGGCGAAGCCACGCTTGAAGAAGCGCTGCAAAAAGACACCAGCGGTGTTGACGTTATTATTGCCAGCGGCAAAACGACCAATCCACAGGATCTGCTGACATCGCACCGTATGGAAACGTTGCTGACCCGCCTGGCCGGCGAATACGACATGGTCATTATTGACACGCCGCCAATTCTGGCGGTGGCTGATGCGGCATTGGTTGCGCAATCGGCGGATGCGGTTGTCTATATCGCGCGCTGGTCATCCACGCCGCGTGAAGTCATTGGTGAAGGCCTGAAGCAGCTACGTAAGTTCAATATACGTCTGGCTGGCTTGGTGCTGAACCAGGTTGATCTGGAAGATCGCCGTCAATACGGATATGACGATTATGGCCATTACTATGGCAAATACAAAAACTACTACGCCAACTGAGATAAACGTCCGCAGGGCGTGCGCTGCAGCGGCTTTAGTGCTGGCGCTCATGGGGTGCCTGTTTGTTACGCGTCACACTGACGCGGTAATGAATGGCAACGACATTGTCCATGACGCCATGATTGCTCATCAAGTCGATATGCAATCGGTTTGGGCCTATTCCAATATGCAAACTGAGTTACTCGCTGCTGACCCTGCCGATATATTTGGCTGGGGCAGGTTGGCGTGGCTGCGGTTCGTACAAGGCAATAAGGTTGATGCGCTTGCTGCCTTGCGGGTTGAAGATATGTTAAGCCCCATGGAGTCGACGCAGTTGCCGGAGCGTGCTGTTATGTGGCGGTTGCTGCGTGATGTAGAAAAGCCGGATCAGCGCGATTATCAGGATAAATTGTGGTTCAAGGCCTACAGCCTGAACCGCGAAGATACATGGCGGTTGGCGCAGGCCAACGGCTGGACGGGCGAGATTGCGGTTGCGCTCGCCAAATACTCAAACTCACACTATCAGGAATGGCTGGTGCGCATGCGCGCAGCGCAGCCTTGACAAGTTAGCCCGCCAGCTTCTCATTCAAATAGGTCTGAACCTGTGACAGGGCAACGCGTTCCTGTTGCGCCGTATCACGGTTGCGGATGGTGACGGTCTGGTCCTTCAGCGTATCACCATCAACAGTGACGCAGAATGGTGTGCCGGCTTCGTCCATGCGGGCGTATCGCTTGCCGATCGACTGCTTGGCGTCATATTGGCAGATATGCTGTTTGCGCAAATCCTTATAGAGCTTTTCCGCAATCTCCGGCATGCCGTCCTTGTTGACCAGCGGGAATATGCCTACTTTTATCGGTGCCAGACTCGGTTTGATCTTCAGCCATTCAGGCGAAGCGCGGCTTTCGTCGTATTGATAGGATTCGCAAAGCAGGACCAGAACGCCGCGGGTCAAGCCGGCTGCTGGCTCGATAACGTGCGGCACGTAACGGCGGTTCGCTTCCTGATCGATATATTCCAAATTGGTGCGGCTATGCTCCTGGTGCTGTTTCAGGTCATAATCGGTGCGGTAGGCGACTCCTTCCAGCTCGCCAAAGCCTGGCGCTGTGAACGGATACCGGTATTCCAGGTCAGACGTTGCCTTGGAATAATGCGACAACTCGCTTGCTTCAATTTTGTGTTCGTACAGGTTCGCCTTGCTGACGCCCTGTGCTTCCCACCAGCGCATGCGTTCCTGCACCCAGAATTCGTGCCACATCATGCCGTCTTCGGGTGGCACAAAGAATTCCATTTCCATTTGTTCAAATTCACGCGAACGGAAAATGAAATTACGCGGCGTTACTTCGTTGCGGAAGCTCTTGCCAATTTGTGCGATGCCGAAGGGCGGGCGCACGCGTGACGTGTCTAGAACGTTTTTGTATTGCAGGAAGATACCCTGCGCCGTTTCGGGGCGCAGATACACCTTGCTGTCTTCCGTCTGGAATACGCCGGAATAAGTATGAAACATCAAATTGAATGCGCGCGGTTCCGTCAGCGTTCCTGCGTTTTCGGCGTCGGGGCCGATAACTTTGGATTGTTCTGCAGGGCTCAGGCTTGTCAGCGGCGTTGCTGTTGCAAGATCAAACGGGACAACATCGCCGCCGCCCGCCTTTTGAACCATTTTCTTGGCTTTCTTGGCCAAAATATCCGCCGCATCTTCACCACTCAGGACTGACAGCATACCAAGAGATTTGCGCTGTCCGGCCTTTTCATAAAAAACTTCAAGGCATAGGATATGGTCCGCGCGGTAACGTCCCTTGGACTCGCGGCAATCAACCATCAAATCAGCAAATCCCGCCACGTGGCCTGACGCCATCCATGCTTGCGGATGTTGGATGATAGATGTATCGAGACCGACAATCGACAACGGGTTGCCATCAGGCCCCAAGGGCGGGCATTCGACCATGTCGCGCCACCACGCATCACGCAGATTGTTTTTCAACTGCGTGCCCAGCGGGCCGTAATCCCAAAAACCGTTCAGGCCGCCATAAATTTCAGAGGCGGGGTAAACAAAACCGCGGCGCTTGCAGAGTGAAACAAGGCGGCTCATCAGGGATGTTTCGGGCTGTGCCATTAGGACCTTCTGGGTGAATTGAAATTTAACACCCTGTTTTCATAGCATATTTTCGGCATTCGCCAAGCTGAAAGCTGGGCGCAGTTTGAACAGATTTGCCTTTATTATTGAAATGTCTCAGTTGAAAGGGCGGCATACACGCGGTCAATCAGTTCTGACCAGTCGCCAACAGCACTTTGCCTGAATAACCTGAGTGTTGGGTACCACGGGCTGTCCTCGCGTTCGGTTAACCATCGCCAGTCACTGCTGTAGGACAGCAGGACCCAGCATGGCTTGCCCATGCCGCCAGCCAGATGTGGGGTGGCCGTGTCGCAACTGATGATCAGATCCATCTGATCGACAAAGCGGGATAAATCAGCAAAGTCGCGCAACCGTGGGGCGAGGTCGGTTATGGGCAGGGTGGCGAGTAGTTCGTCGTCGCCCTCGCGCTTGTCGCGTGTTAGGTTATAAAAATCAAATTGGTCATCCCGTATCATCGGCGCGAGAGTTTCCAGCGGAATCTGCCTCTTGTAATGGGTTTGTTGAGCAGACCCGGCCCACACCAACCCGATGCGGGGCTTTGTTTTGGTGCCAAGATAGCTATGCGCATCGGTTTGCAAAATGGGCAGATAGGGCACGTGATCGGGAACGCTATCAAGTGTGGTCTGCATAAGATATGGCAGGTCCAGCACCCAACAATAATAATCGAAATGGCCAATATCTTCGCCATGGACAATGACGTTGTCTGCGCCGTACCAGTCACGGAACAGGGTGGCGAATACCGGGCGAATATAAAAGATAACCCGGACGCCATGTTGCCTGAGCAAGGGTATGTAACGCGCCATCATCAGCCCGTCGCCGCGACCTTCTTCGTCCATGATCATGAGCGTCTTGCCGCGTATGTCTTCGCCCTTCCAGACGGGTTGCGCGTAATCCATGCGCTGCAGGCCGCCGTTTGCGCTAAAGCGGCAGCGATAACGTCCGAAGCCAAGCCAATAGTCGCCTTTCATCAGTTCCAATTGAGACAGGTGCCAATGGCGTGTGCCGAATGCCGTTTCATCAAGGTGTCGCACAGCATCATCCGGTATGGTCTGACTGCATAGATCTATGACATGCCGGAACGCCTGTTCTGCGTCGTCGAGCCTGTTCATGTACATGTGCGAAAGGCCGATATTGTCCCATGCATCAGCCCATTCCGGCGACAAGATCGCGGCCTGCTGGTAGTGTTGAAGCGCTTCATCGTGCCTTTCCTGGCGAGTGAGTGCGACGCCTAGCGCAAGCCATGCGCCGGGGTTTTGTGGAGCGAGGCGCGTGGCTTCTGAACCCGTATGTTCCGCTAAGGCATAATCGCCGGCTTGTTCGGCGATACGTGAGAGATTAAGCCAGCCATCACTAAATTCAGGATTCCTATCCAGACAAGCCTGCAAGTGCGCAATGGCTTGCTTATGATCGCCACGTTCCTGTGCGATGTTGGCGAGGTACAGATAGAACAATCCGGCAGACGGGTCGATGCTGATCGCGCGTTTGATAAGACGCTCAGCCTCATCAAAATTTTTGATTGTAAATAGTAGATAGCCGAGAAGGGCATGTGCATCAGCATTGTCGGGGTCTTGGCTGATAATTTGTTGATACAAGGCAGCCGCTTCCTCCAGCCTGCCGGTGCGGTGAAGTTCAACAGCATTGTCCAATGCAAGATAGGGGGCTGATTCTGCCATCTTTTTTCCATGAATTTTGTGCAGCATAGCAAATACAGGGTTTTGGCATAGCTCTTGTTATTTTGTTGCTCAGCCCCTAACGTGCCTACGCAAACATCAACAAAGGGGTATACCATGACCGCGCATAAATGGGTTTACAGCTTTGGTGGAAGCGCAACAGATGGACGCGCCGATATGCGCAATCTGTTGGGCGGCAAGGGTGCTGGTCTGGCTGAGATGTGCCATTTGGGACTGCCGGTTCCCCCGGGGTTTACGATCACAACCGAAGTTTGCACTTATTATTATGCTAATAAAGACAGTTATCCTGTTGAGCTGACCGATCAGGTTAAGTCTGCTTTGGCAGAGATTGAGCGGTTTGTCGGCGCGACGTTTGGTGATGCGTCTAACCCGCTTTTGGTTTCCGTGCGCTCTGGTGCGCGCGCGTCCATGCCCGGCATGATGGATACGGTTCTCAATCTCGGCCTCAACCTCAAGACAGTTGAAGGGCTCGTGGCGCGCAGCGGCGATGCACGTTTCGCGTATGACAGCTATCGCCGCTTCATCCAGATGTATAGTAATGTCGTCTTAGGCATTGATCATCATCATTTTGAGGCTGTGCTGGATGATATCAAGCGCTCACGCGCCTATCGTTTTGATACTGAAATGAAGGTGGGGGATTGGCAGGAGACAGTTCAGGAATATCTGTCGCTCGTGCAAAAGAAGCAAGGCAAGCCGTTCCCGCAAGACGTCAACGAACAACTGTGGGGTGCAATTGGTGCCGTGTTCGGCTCATGGATGAACCAACGCGCGATCACCTACCGTAAGTTGAATGACATTCCGCATGATTGGGGCACAGCCGTTAATGTACAGGCCATGGTCTTCGGCAATATGGGTAATGATTGCTGCACTGGCGTTGCCTTTACACGCAACCCGTCGACGGGTGAAAACGCTTTTTACGGCGAATATCTGGTGAATGCGCAGGGTGAAGATGTCGTTGCAGGTATTCGCACGCCACAACACCTGACCGTCAAAGGCAAGCTTGCGAATGGTAATGACCAGCCCGCCATGGAAGAAATCATGCCGGAAGTATTCACGCAATTGAACGAAGTGCGCCTGAAGCTGGAAAAGCATTATCGCGACATGCAGGACATTGAGTTCACGGTGCAGAAGGGCAAGTTGTATATGCTGCAAACCCGCAGCGGCAAGCGTACGGCTGCGGCGGCCCTGAAAATCGCTGTTGATATGGTGAGCGAGGGGCTTATCACCCAACCTGAAGCCGTCAAACGCATCGACCCGGCCTCGCTGGATCAACTATTGCATCCGATGCTGGACCCGAAGGCTAAAAAGAACGTGTTGGCAAAGGGTTTGCCCGCTTCGCCCGGTGCAGCGTCCGGTATTGTGGTGTTTAGCGCCGATGAAGCGGAAGAAAAAGCCAATGCCGGGCAGAAAGTTATTCTGTGCCGCATTGAAACCAGCCCCGAAGATATTCACGGCATGCACGCGGCGCGCGGCATTATCACCAGTCGTGGCGGTATGACCAGTCACGCGGCGGTTGTTGCACGTGGTATGGGGCGCTCATGCGTCGCTGGCGCGGGCGAGTTGGTTATCGACTATGCACGTCAACAAATGACGGCGCATGGCACAACAGTTAAGGCTGGCGATGTGGTGACCATCAATGGCTCGACAGGTGAAATCATGCTGGGTGAGGTTGCAACCATTCAACCTGAACTCTCCGGTGACTTTGCCACGCTGATGGGATGGGCGGATGGCATGCGCCGCCTGAAGGTGCGCGCGAACGCTGAAACACCGCTTGATACGCAAACCGCGCGGCGATTTGGTGCGGAAGGCGTCGGACTTTGCCGTACGGAACATATGTTCTTTGACGAAGATCGCATTATCGCCATGCGCGAGATGATCGTGGCAACGGATGTCGCGGGACGTCGCGCCGCATTAGCAAAACTGGAGCCGATGCAGAAACAGGATTTCCTGCAAATTTTCCAGATCATGGACGGACTGCCGGTCACCATACGCTTACTGGACCCGCCGTTGCACGAATTCTTGCCCAAGACAGAGGGTGAGATTGCCGACGTTGCCAAGGGTGCAGGTATCGACGCTGCGACTGTTGAGCGTCGCGCTTTGCAACTGCATGAATCCAACCCTATGCTGGGGCATCGTGGCTGCCGGTTGGGCATTTCCTATCCTGAAATTTATGAAATGCAGGCGCGTGCCATTTTCGCTGCCGCTGCGGAGCTTATCAGGCAGGGCAAGAAAGTTTACCCCGAGGTTATGATCCCGCTGATCGCGACCAAGAAAGAATTGGATATCCTGCGCTATATGGTCGAGCAAGTGGCCGGTGAAGTACAGGCCGGCGCGGGTGTGCATATCGATTATATGGTCGGTACCATGATTGAATTGCCGCGCGCGGCATTGCGTGCCGGAGA
This sequence comes from Alphaproteobacteria bacterium, assembly GCA_019233975.1. Taxonomy (GTDB): domain Bacteria; phylum Pseudomonadota; class Alphaproteobacteria; order UBA9219; family UBA9219; genus JAFALY01. The sequence goes on from JAFALY010000024.1 coordinate 11,822, forward strand.
AATTGCTGAAACGGCCGAGTTCTTCAGTTTTGGCACCAACGATCTGACACAGACCACTTTCGGTCTCAGCCGTGACGACTCCGCAAACTTCCTGCCTGATTATCAGCGCGCAGGCATTTTTGAACACGATCCCTTTGCGACGTTGGATCAGGATGGCGTGGGTGAATTGATCCGCATCGCCGAAGAACGCGGGCGCAAAACGCGCCCGGCGTTGAAGCTTGGCATATGTGGTGAGCATGGCGGTGACCCGAACTCGGTTAAGTTCTGCCATCGTGCGGGTCTCGACTATGTTTCCTGTTCACCCTACCGCGTGCCGATTGCGCGATTGGCGGCGGCGCAGGCGGCGATTGAAGGTCAGGCAGACGTCGATGCGCGGCGGAGCGCTGCTTAAATCTTCAGCCATTCAGGTTGATGTATTGTAAGCTTTGCGCTGTCCTGTGTGATGGGCTTGTCTTTGTGCATCAGGACGTGTGCTTTCTCGATATTGAGCAATGCGAGGCCATAGGGGCCTCTATGGCTGCGCATCTCGCCAACCTCAGCATCCTCGTGATGCAGAATGATGCCGGGAGCAGGGGGCGGACCTTCTATCATGACCGGGAACAGTCTCTTTTTTGCAAGGCCGCGGTAATGCATGCGAGCGGTTACTTCTTGTCCGACATAACAGCCTTTGCTCCAACTGATGCCGTTCAATAAATCGTAATTGCCTTCGATTAATGTGGATTTATCGACCAGCATGTCATGGCTGCCATCGGGCATCCCAAGCTTCAGGCGATGCTGGTCATATGCATCGTATTCTGTGAGCGCTTGCGTAGGTTGATTGGTGCTTGGCGCGATGATGCGAAAGCCGAGAGCAGTATGGCGTGGGTCTGCGCTGCTGATGTAATTTTCAGGCAGCCTCGGCCACTCAAGCGGTGGTTCCAGGTCATTGTTATAAAGCGCGCAGATTTTGTATTCAGCGTGAAGGTTCGCAAATTCCACCTTGGCGCGTAGCTTGTAGCGTTTCAGACGTTCCAGCAAATCCTCTGCACGTCCGGCCTCGCAGTCGATCAGGTAGGCGTCACCATGCTGGAAAACAAACATCTCATGCAAAAATTTGCCTTGCGGCGTCAGTAGGGCTGCGTGGATGGCTTTTCCGGGTGCGCACAGATTAATGTCCTGGCTCAGCAACCCTTGTAAAAATAGGGCTCTATCAGCCCCGAAAAGGCTGATAACACTGCGATTATGGAGGGCTGTCAGATACATATGGGTTCATGAACCTGTCGGTTGGGGTTATGATTATTAACTGCATTTTTTTAGGATTTATGATAGGTTCTAGATAGCGTTTGGCAAGGTGTGTCATGAAAACGTATGGCCTCGTATCTTTGTTACTGTTTCCGCTGCTGCTGACCGGATGTGGCGAGAATGCCTCTCTGGCCGCTATAGAAGGTGTTGCGGCTGTGGGTGCTTGGGCGACGTCGCCTTGGACCCCGGCCGCCGCTGATACACAAAGCCAAATCCCGGAGCATGAAAACTGGTGCTACACCACCATGGGCGACCCGGAATGTTATAGTGAGCCACAGGATCAGCAACCTGAAACCTTGATTAATGTCGATCCGCAAAGCCGTTATCCCTTGAATAACCGCTCGTATCAAGAAGCGGTTATGCACGCCCGTTAAGGATTCGGTCTGTTTGGGATACCGGTTGCGTTAAGCGCCAGCCCCGCTATAGTCCTTCATTCCTATCAGATTCCAGAGGGTTCCATGTTTGATTTATCACGCCTTTTTGTCTCCACTGCATGGGCGCAGGGCACTTCGTTAAACCCCACGATTCCGGCCAACGCGTCATCAGGTGACGTCGTGATGCAGTTTCTGCCGTTGGTCCTGATTTTTGCAGTTTTCTACTTCCTGATCATCCGTCCGCAACAAAAGAAGATGGACCAGCATCAATCCATGCTGAAGGCCATCCAAAAAGGGGATAAGGTTGTAACGGGTGGCGGCATTGTCGGCACGGTACATAAACTAGATGGCGATGACCATCTGAGCGTTGAAATTGCCGAAGGCGTTCGTGTCAAGATTGTGCGCTCTTCCATCAGCTCTGTGTTGAACAAGGATGAAAAAGCCAAAGAAACCTCATCTCCTGCCGTCGAAGCCAAGAATTAATCCATGATCTATATTGAACGCTGGAAAGTTATCCTGATTGCAGCAGTGTGCGCCCTTGGCGTTTTATATGCGGCGCCCAATGTTTTGCCCAAGCCGGTAGTTGCCTGGGTTCAGGCCAACATGCCAGGGATCGTGCCCAACCAGACCGTTAATCTGGGGTTGGACCTTCGCGGTGGTTCGCATTTACTGCTGGAAGTTGCAACGGACGCCGTCATTGATGAAAGGCTGCAGGGACTGGTGGACCAAACGCGCACAGAATTACGTGGTGCCAAAGTTGGTTATACCGATCTCGGGTTGGATAAAGGCGTTGTTCACCTCAAACTGACGGACGCGACACAGGCCGATAAGGCGCACGATACGCTGCGTGACATGGATCATGATCTGGTTGTGGGCGTGAAGGGGGTTGATGTTACGCTGTCAATGACCGAAGAAAAGATTGCAGAACGCAGGCGCGCAGCGGTCGATCAGTCGATTGAAATCATCCGTCGCCGTATTGATGAAACCGGTACGCGCGAACCATCCATACAACGCCAGGGCGATAACCGCATTTTGGTGCAACTACCCGGCGTTGATAACCCCGAGCATATCAAGAATTTGATCGGCCAAACAGCCAAACTGACTTTCCGTCTGGTTGATGAAACCGCAAGCATTTCAGAAGCCGCGCAGGGTCGCGTTGCGCCGGGCACTGAGTTGCTACCATCCGCCGAAGAAAACGGACGTCCCCTCGTCGTACAAAAACGTATTATGGTTTCTGGTGATACGTTGGTCGATGCGCAGCCTTCGTTTCAGAACGGTGAACCTGTCGTCAGTTTCAAGTTTGATGCCGTAGGTGGGCGCCGTTTTGGTGAAGCAACGCGCCAGAATGTCGGGCACCTGTTTGCCATTATTCTGGATAACAAGATTATAAGCGCCCCGGTTATTCGTGAACCCATCTTGGGCGGCAGTGGCGTTATCTCCGGCCACTTTACAACACAGTCGGCGCAAGATCTGGCACTGTTGTTGCGTGCCGGTGCTTTGCCTGCGCCTATCAAGATTCTAGAAGAGCGGACGGTTGGACCGGGCCTTGGTGCGGACTCCATTAAGGCGGGCGCTACGTCCAGCCTGGTCGGGCTGGCGCTGGTTGTTGTGTTTTTTATCATCGCCTATGGGCTGTTCGGCATATTCGCCGTTATCGCCTTGATGTTTAACATCGCGCTGATGTTCGCCATATTGTCCGTGCTGCAGGCAACGCTGACGTTGCCTGGTATCGCTGGCATTGTGCTGACTATCGCCACCGCGTTGGATGCCAACGTTCTTGTCTTCGAACATATTCGCGAAGAATTGCGCCGTGGCCGTTCACCCTTGCCGTCGATTGACGCGGGCTATAATCGTGCGTTGTCAGCCATCATTGACGCGAACATGACGACCCTGATCGCCGGAATCTTGCTTTACATCTTTGGGTCTGGGCCGGTTAAGGGGTTTGCCGTGACGCTCAGCATCGGCATCATTACGTCGATCTTCTCGGCAGTCATGGTGACGCGTCTGATTGTCATCTGGTGGCTGCGCGTAACAAAGCCAAAGGCTTTGCCGATCTAATCAATCACGATCGTCTATATGGACGCTAAGCAGCGACAGGGCTTCTGCCACGCTTTGCAGGCGTACGTTTTGCCTGTCGCCAGAAAACTGACACTTGACGTGATACAAAACGCCTGTGCGGCTGGCGAAGCCAAGGTAAACCAACCCAACGGGCTTAGCCGTGGTGCCTCCGTCTGGACCGGCAACGCCGGTGACCGAAACGGCTACATCTGCCAGTGAAAATTCCAAAGCGCCCAGCGCCATGGCCTCGGCCACTTCTGCGCTGACGGCCCCGTGTGACTGCAATAATTCGGGCAGGACGCCCAATACTTCGACTTTGGCGTCGTTGCTATAAGTGATAAAGCCACGCTCCATCACGGCCGACGAGCCGCTGACACTCGTCAAAAGACCGGCCACAAGACCGCCGGTGCAGGACTCAGCCGTGACAATCTTTTTATTCGCCCGCTTGTAAGCGCCGATAATGTTGGCGGCTTGATCGAGAAGCGGGAGTGGGTACATGGCGCTTATCCAGGGAAGCGCAGCGTAACAATGGCATGTGCTGCCAGACCTTCTTCGCGGCCTGTAAAGCCAAGACGTTCAGTTGTCGTGGCCTTCACATTGACGCGTTCCGGCGCGATCTCAAGTAATTCAGCGATACGTACCTGCATGGCGTCGCGATGCGGCCCGATCTTTGGCGCTTCGCACATCAGAGTAATATCGGCGTTTGAAATCAGGCCGCCGCGCTCGCTGAGCTTCTGTACGGCAGCGCGAACAAAAACGGCGCTATCGCAGCCTTTCCATTGCGGGTCCGAGGGTGGAAAGAATTTGCCAATATCACCCAATCCCATACCGCCCAGGAGTGCGTCTGTAAGGGCATGTAGTACGGCATCCGCATCCGAATGACCTTCCAGTTTGCGGTTGTGCGGAATTCTGACGCCGCCCAGAATAATCGCGTCACCGGGCTCATAACGGTGAACGTCAAAGCCCATGCCTGTGCGAATATCGTTATAACCTTGGCCCAGCAGACGCGCAGCACGGTCCATATCTTCGGGATTTGTAATTTTCATGTTTTCCGGATTTGAAAGAACGAGGGTTACGGGAATGCCTGTGTTTTCAGCTACAGCAGCGTCATCTGTCAGGACAATGTCAGGGCTCGCCGCAGCTTTGATGTGCGCGTTATAGATGGCATCGAACTGGAATGATTGCGGGGTATAGGCCTGCCACAATTCGCTGCGGTCCACCGTGCCGCTGACCTTGTCGCCCGATGCGCGCTTCAGAGTATCGACAACAGGGCGGGCGGCAAGTACGCCGTCATGTGTATCAAGTGCCTGTCGTACGGCGCTGATGGTTTTGGCATCGATAAAAGGGCGCGCCGCGTCATGGATCATGACGTAATCAGGCTGGGCGGATTCCTTAAGGGCTAGTAGACCATTCCTGACGGATTCCTGCCGCGTTTTGCCGCCTTCAATCGGCGTAGGTAAATCGAGACCCTGTACCGCCGCATCATACATGGCGCGATGCGCCGGATTAATAACCACATGCACACTGGTGATGTGCGGATGGTTCAGAAAAGCCATAATGCTCCGGCGCAGGATGGAAATACCAGCCAACGGCTGATATTGCTTGGGAATGGAGCCGCCGAAACGTTGGCCAGACCCGGCCGCGACAATTAATGCTGCACATGTTTTCATAGTGATGCCTGATACCGTATGATTTACCGCAAATTAGGTGTAAGGCCGTAAAAACGCAAGCCGCCTTTGCCAGCCTTAATCCTTTAAAAACCACTATATTTGAATAGGAATAGGCTCTTGCATCGCAGGCTATTGTTCTAGACAATACCCTGACTTTGCCGGATTTGTGCCACAGTTTTGTAGCCCAATGAGACTGTTAAGTCTTCTGTTTCAGGAGTTTCCCCATGTCGCAGACAATTGCCTTGGTTGATGACGACCGCAACATTGTTGCCTCTGTGCAGATTGCGCTGGAAGCCGAAGGGTTTCAGGTGCGCACCTATGCCGATGGCGAAGAGGCCTTGCGCGGATTAATCCAAACCCCGCCGGATCTGGCTGTGCTGGACATCAAAATGCCGCGTCTGAATGGCATGGAATTGCTGCAGCGTCTGCGTCAGGCACCCGTGACAGCCTCAATGCCCGCGATTTTTCTGACCTCCAAGGATGAGGAGATCGACGAGATTATGGGCCTGCGTATGGGCGCGGATGACTATATCAAAAAGCCGTTTTCTCAACGTTTGCTGATGGAGCGTATTCGTTCGCTGCTGCGTCGTGAGCAAGCCCGCCGTCAACCGGAAAACAGTGATCCGAACAATGTTGTGACACGCGGTGAACTGACCTTGGATACATCGCGCCATGTCTGCCTGTGGAAGGGTAAGTCCGTAGATCTTACTGTAACGGAATTCCTGCTGGTCAAGGCACTGGCGCAACGTCCCGGTCATGTCAAAAGCCGTGATCAGCTGATGGATGCCGCCTATGGCGAATCAATCTATGTTGACGATCGTACAATTGACAGTCATATCAAGCGCCTGCGTAAAAAGTTTAAGGAAGTCGATGCCGATTTTGCCGAAATTGAAACGCTCTATGGCGTGGGCTATCGCTACCGCGAGGTCTAAGCGCAGGTCGGAGTCTTCAGCCATAGCGCCGACTTGGTGGTTGTGGCGTGATGAGGAAAAAGGGCGTGGTTTGCTGCGCCGCCGACGCCAATTGTCGCCTATCGTTCTGCGCATCCTTGCTGTTAATATCATGGCGCTCGCCATTCTGGTTGGCAGCCTGCTTTACCTCGGCAATTATCAAGAACGCATCATAGACAACGAACTGGACGCGTTGCTGCTGCAGTCGCGTATTATCGCCAGCGCGGTTGCTGAAAACGCGGTTGTTATAGATGAGAACGATAAAAACATTCTCTCGCCCATGCTGGCGCGGTTGATGGTCAGACGTTTGGCGGAGACAACGGAAATCCGTACACGCCTGTTTGATATGGATGATGCTATTCTGGCCGATAGCCGCGTTATGCTGAACAACAAGGGTAAAAGTGTTTTACCACCAGCAGCCGTTGATAATGAAAAACCCATAGGTAGTCTGACCATTCAATGGATCAGCCGCCTGTTTGACATGATCGACCTCATCCACGAAAAGCGCGATTACCCGTTGTATGAGGAGCAAGAGGGTACACGCATCGCCCATTACGATATCGTACATAAATCTTTGAAGGGCGAGCGTGCTACGCAAGTTTGGCGCTCAACCAGCGGAGGGCTAGTATTGGCGGCATCCGTTCCCGTCCAGCATGCGCGGCAGGTATTGGGTACGGTTATGATGTCCCGCCTTGACACCAATATTGATCAGGCGATCACATCTGTGCGTCTGGATATCCTCAAGATTTTCGGCGTAACGCTATTGATCACTGTTATGCTGTCTCTTTATCTGGCGCGTGCGATTGCGCGGCCCATTCGTCAGTTGGCGCAAGCGGCTGAAGGATTGCGGCACGGACAGATGCAACAGGTAGGTTTTGCCGGTATGGCGCGGTTGTTGGACAGTGAGGCGATACCAGACTTAACCCAGCGCCGTGATGAAATCGGTGACTTGTCGGGCGCTTTGCGTGACTTGACCGCCGCACTTTCTCAACGTGTTGGAGCTATTGAAAATTTTGCGGCGGACGTGGCGCATGAAATCAAGAATCCACTGACATCCTTGCGCAGTGCCGTTGAAACGGCTGAACGGGTTCAGGACCCCACAGCACAGCGTAAGCTGATGGCTATCATCAGTGACGACGTAAATAGGTTGGATCGATTGATTAGCGATATATCCAACGCATCACGCCTTGATGCGGAGCTTAGCCGTGATGCGACGGTCCGTGTTGATATCAAGCAAATGCTCGAAACTCTGGTGGATGTGTACCACCATCCCTCTGATAAACCGGCGGCGGAAGTTGTTCTAAAGCCACTAGACGGTAATCTGCAAGTTACAGGCGTGGAAATTCGTTTGGTGCAGGTTATGCAGAACTTGATTGATAACGCGATATCGTTTTCGCCGGTTGATAAACCGGTTTTCTTGTCAGCCTGGCGCGACGGACATTGGGTTTTTTTGCGTGTTGAGGATAGCGGTCCGGGTATACCGCCCAATAAACTAACGGCTATTTTTGATCGGTTTTATTCGGAACGTCCCCGAACTGAAAAGTTTGGCACGCATTCAGGGCTGGGTCTCAGCATTTCCAAACAGATTGTTGAAGCACATCATGGTCGTATAGTCGCAGAAAACAGACGTGATGCACAGGGGCAGGTCGTTGGTGCATGGTTTACCGTTGCTCTGCCAGCTATTGTCGTTGATGTAGCAGACTAACGTACCTTATTGTGCGCTGCACAAACTATTTCTGCCCAATAATTGACGCATATCATTGCTTTACAGGATGCAAGAACCTATGTTCCGCGCAGGAATTGTGGCCCGTCATCACCTCACCGCTATTGGAGAACATCCATGTCAAACGATGCTGTTATTGTAAGCGCCGCCCGTACGGCTATTGGTTCATTCTCCGGCGCACTGTCATCACTGCCCGCGCACAATCTGGCGAGCGAAGTGATCAAGAATGTACTGGGGCGTGCCAAGGTCAATGGCGAAGAAATCGACGAAGTCGTCTTGGGCCAAATTCTGGGTGCGGCCATGGGGCAGGGGCCAGCACGTCAGGCTGCCGTTGCAGCAGGCGTTCCCGTTGAAAAAACGGCATATTCGTTGAACCAGCTTTGTGGTTCCGGGTTGCGCGCCGTTGCAAACGCAGCCAGCGCGATCCGAGCCGGTGATGCGTCGATTATCGTGGCAGGCGGCATGGAAAGCATGAGCCAGTCACCACATGCCATCCATTTGCGCAACGGCACCAAGATGGGCAATGCGGAGATGGTCGATACCATGATCAAGGACGGTCTGTGGGACGCCTTCAACGGTTATCACATGGGCATGACCGCTGAAAATGTGGCCAAGAAGTTTGGCCTGACGCGTGAGATGCAGGACGAATTTGCGCTCGCGTCACAAAACAAGGCCGAAGCGGCCATTAAGGCGGGCAAGTTTGTGGACGAAATTGTGCCAGTCGTCATCAAGGACCGCAAGGGCGATATTACCTTTGTTCAAGACGAGTTTCCGCGTTTTGGTGCAACGATTGATGCGCTTGCCAAACTGAAGCCCGCTTTCCAGAAAGACGGCACAGTCACTGCAGGCAACGCATCGGGTATCAATGACGGTGCTGCGGCCGTTGTTGTGATGTCTGCGGCGGAAGCTGCAAAGCGCGGCCTGACGCCGCTTGCGCGCATTGCGTCATGGGCTACCTGCGGCGTTGATCCTGCTATTATGGGCACAGGTCCCATTCCATCAAGTCGCAAGGCTTTACAGAAGGCCGGGTGGAACGTGAATGATCTCGACTTGATTGAAGCGAACGAAGCCTTTGCAGCGCAAGCGCTCAGCGTCAACAGGGAAATGGGTTGGGACACCAGCAAGGTCAATGTGAATGGCGGCGCGATCGCGCTTGGCCATCCGATTGGCGCCTCTGGTGCTCGCGTGTTTGTCACGCTGTTGCATGAAATGCAGAAGCGTAATGCTAAAAAAGGCCTAGCAACCTTGTGCATTGGCGGCGGTATGGGCATTGCCATGTGTGTGGAACGCTAAAAAGAGTGGAGCGAAGCGATGTCTAGAGTTGTTATAGTAACGGGTGGAACGCGCGGTATCGGTGCCGCCATCAGCACGGCTTTTGCCAAGGCCGGTTATAAGGTCGCCGCCACTTATCATGGAAATGACCAGGCTGCCGCTGAATTTACTGCACAAACCGGTGTTCAGCATTTCAAGTTTGATGTGTCAGATTTTGCAGCATGCGAACAGGGTGTTGCGAATATTGTCGCGAAATTGGGGCCGGTTGATATTCTTGTCAACAACGCGGGCATTACGCGCGACGCGTTTCTGCATAAAATGACGGCTGCACAGTGGCATGAGGTTATCGGCACAAACCTGAACTCCGTTTTTAATATGTCACGTCAGGTTATTGAAGGGATGCGCACGCGGGAATTTGGCCGCATCGTCAATATCAGCTCCATCAATGGTCAGACTGGGCAGGTGGGACAGGCGAATTACTCAGCCGCCAAAGCTGCGATTATCGGCTTTACCAAAGCGCTGGCGTTGGAGTCGGCCTCTAAGGGGGTGCTCGTGAACGCCATCGCGCCGGGCTATATCGATACGGACATGGTCCGCGCTGTACCACCCGATGTTTTGGAGAAAATCATCGCGAAGATCCCAGTGAAGCATCTGGGGCATGCGGATGATATAGCGCGCATGGCCTTGTTCCTGGCGTCGGATGATAACAAATTCGCGACGGGCGCTACTTTTACCGTCAATGGTGCTCAGTATCTGACCTAAGCGCAGCCAGCAGGGCGCCATTGCGTATGCCATAGGATGAAAAGACGATATCCTTGGGTTGCGCGTACTCGAATATTTTCAGCATAGCCGCCGCTGCGGCAGGCAAAGTCTCGGCACGCTGGCTAATTTTTTTATTCAATTTCTTGAATTTCTTGGGCGACTCCATCGCAATCTCGGCAATCGGCTTATAGGCCGTTTTGGCGCTTAGCTTATAACCATGGATGCTTTTCATGCGCATACCTCGGGCGCGCATCAATAACCGCGCCATCGCACGCCAACTGCCACCTGTGGCAAAAATAGTTTTGCCTTTTGCCTTGCGTAATATGGGATTCTTTTCCAGATGATGATCCAACAAGACCTCGCGCAACAGCGGGTCGCCTTTGGTCCGCATGCTGAGGGTTAGGGAGCCAAGGGGCAGTGTGGATGTCTGGCGCACTTTGCCACTGCTGACATAGGCGAGTTCGAGGCTGCCACCCCCCATGTCAACACAAAGGCCGATGGCTTTAGGGAACGCGGTCAGAACGCCTTGGGCTGTATAACGTGCCTCGGTGACGCCAGAGATAATACGTATTGGGTATCCAAGTGCTTTCTCAGCTTTAGTGTGAAATGCTTTGCCCTGCTTGGTGTCGGCTACAGAGCGTATGGCTGCCGTGGCGACAGCAGTTACGACGGATGGTTCAAACCGCGCAATTGACTTTGAGAATTCTTTTAGCGCCTTCAATGCCTTCTGCATGCTGTGCTGGCTCAGTTTCGGTTTGCTGCCAGCAAGGCCCTCTGCCAGCCTGCAGTCGCAGCGTTCTTCATGGATGATCTGATGTACTGAGCCTTTGACGTGAAAAACGACAAGTCGGACGCCATTTGAGCCAATATCAACAACAGCAGCAATCACAGGGGTATGGGACATTTATTGACTATCGGAAAGGATAAGGTTGGGGGGGAGGGTTTTCTTTTTGGACCGTACACCACGGCCCGACAGGCTGGGGTTCTTCATGAAATAGTCGTGAGCGCAGAAATCATGTCCTGCGGTGGACGCGCGCTTGTAGGTTCCATCTTGTAGCAAATACCAGCTTTGGCGCGTGTCCATCAGGTTAGCCATCAAAATCTGATCCAGGACTTGACGATGCACTGTCTGGTTTTCAATAGGGATGAAGGTTTCAATGCGCCGGTTAAAGTTGCGTGGCATCCAGTCAGCTGATGAAATATAAACCTTGGCTTTGTCCGACGGCAATTTGTAGCCATTGCCAAAGGCCACAATGCGGCTGTGCTCCAAAAAACGGCCAATCATGCTTTTGACCGTTATGTTCTCAGAAAGCCCCTTAACACCTGGTCGCAGACAACAGGCACCACGGACAACCAGTTCTATTTTAACACCTGCCTGTGACGCTTCATACAGTTTGTCGATCATCGGCGCGTCAACCAGCGCATTCATCTTTGCCCAGATGGTAGCCGGTTTGCCGGCTTGCGCAAATTTAATTTCCTTATCGATCAACCCTGTTATCGCTTCACGAATATTCAAAGGCGCGGCAGCGATTTTCTGCAATTTCCCGGGCGGCGCGTAACCAGTCATATAGTTGAACAGGGCGGCTGCATCCTGACACAAAACGGGGTCACATGTGAAAAACGACAGGTCCGTGTAAACGCGTGCGGTTTCACTGTGATAATTGCCGGTGCCAAAATGTGCAAAGGTACGCAGCACATCATCTTCACGCCTGACAACCAACGTCATCTTCGCGTGCGTTTTTAATTCCATAAAGCCAAAGACAACCTGCGCACCAACGCGTTCAAGGTCACGTGCCCAGCGAATGTTGGCTTCTTCGTCAAAGCGGGCCTTGAGTTCAACCACTACAGTAACGGATTTTCCAGCCTCGGCTGCTTCAATCAATGCCTTGACGATCGGCGAGTTTTTGCCGGTTCTATAAAGTGTTTGCTTAATTGCGACAACATCAGGGTCTTTGATCGCTTGTCGTATAAAGTGCAGAACGACATCAAATGATTCATAGGGGTGATGAATTATGATATCTTTATGGCTGATGGCTGAGAAAGCATCGCCGTTAAACTCGCTAATGCGTTCGGGGTAACGCGGTGTATAGGGCGTGAAGCATAAATCTGGCCTATCGCGCACAATAATTTGTCGCAAATCCGTTAAACGCAACATGCCGTTGCGTATGTTCATGTTTGTGGCTTCGACTTCCAGCTCATCAATCAAAAACTGTCGAATATGCTCAGGTGTGCTTTCGGCAATGTTGAGGCGAATAACATCGCCCCGATAACGTGACTTGACCGCGCTCTCAAAGCTGGTGACCAGATCGTCAGTCTTTTCGTTGACCATATCGATCTCGCTGTTGCGTAACACACGAAACTCGCCATAGCTTAGAATTTGCAGGTTGGGGAACATCACATCCAGATGCCGTTTAACTACATCTTCGATGACAACGAAACGAATAGTCCGGTCAGTTGCTTTGGGTGGCAGGCGGATGATGCGGTTTAACTGCGTCGGCAGGGGTAGGATGATCTTGTTATCTGTATTCTTTACCGGATCGCGCACTTCAAGGGCAAGTGCCACACTGCCATTGGGAATAAAGGGAAACGGGTGTGCCGGGTCAACCGCCAGCGGCGAAAGGGCGATGAAAATGTTTTTGTGGAAATAGGCGGATATCCACGCCTGATCTTCTGCATCCAATTGATCGGGGGCCAGTATGACGATGTCGCGTTTAATAAGCTCTTCGCGAATGTTGTCCCATGCGGCGCGCAATGCGGCTTGTAACGTTTCAATTTTGTAACTGATGACCTGAATGTGTTCGGCGGGTGAAAGGCCATCATCCGTAATAACGCCTTCACCGTCTGCCAGCATTTCTTCCAGACTGGCGACGCGAGTCATCAGGAATTCATCCAGATTATTCGCTGCAATAGAAATAAACCGTACGCGCTCTAACAGAGGGTGACGTTCATTCTGTGCTTCTTCAACAACGCGCCCATTAAAATTCAGCCATGACAGCTCGCGATTGATAAAGCGATGCGGGTCAGTGGGGCTAGGCGAAGGGGTTGTTTGCACAGCAACATCGGTCATTGTGTCAATGGAGCCTAACTCAGTTTTTTTTGCAAGTCAGGATTGCTGAAATCTCCTTTCGGGAACGTTATGATGACGCGTTGAGTATTATTTTACATTCAAATAACTTTTTATGGTTGACTTGGGCATAGTTAAAAATGTAAGTGCAAAAACAAGCGCCATTGTGGCGGCTTTTGAACATGTAGAGACAGAAATGGATAGCCATAGTAGTTATGCCCGTGTTTGCGGCCTTCTGGCCTCTAAATCCGGGTGTAGTCACATTGCTGAAACTGCTTCCTGCTCAGGGACGGCGAAAAGGGCGAACCGCGGCCTGCGGTAAGCTTTGGTTCACCGTTCATGCGCCGTGGGGCGTGCGAGGAGGGTGAACGATGCACACAGAAAACCAAACAGAAAATACAAATACAGCGGTTTTGGATAAAGCCCATCTGGGGCACATTCGTGGTGCACTTGGCACAATCCATCAGCATGATGTAGGCCCTCGCCATACATGGCGTGCGCGCCTCAAGACATTATTGGCCGTTCTTGGTCCTGGCCTGATCGTTATGGTCGGGGATAATGACGCAGGCGCGTTTGCGACCTATTCTCAGGCGGGGCAAAATTATGGCACGGCATTACTGTGGACAATGCTGCTGCTTATCCCGGTTTTATACGTAAATCAGGAAATGGTTCTGCGCCTTGGTGCGGTGTCGCGCGTTGGTCATGCCCGACTGATACTTGAACGGTTTGGTAAGTTCTGGGGCGCCTTCAGTGTGATTGACCTGTTCCTTTTAAACGGCCTGACTATTGTCACAGAATTTATTGGCATCAGTTTGGCGCTAGACTATCTGGGACTTTCCAAGGTGTGGGGGATTGCAATTGCAGCCTTGCTGATCATTGTGGCGTCTAGTACGGGTAGTTTTCGTAAATTTGAGCGTTTTTCAATGATGTTGGTTGTCGGGAGTTTTCTGCTGGTTCCAATTATTCTGATGGTGCATCCCCCAGTCGGACAAGTCGTGCATGACTTTTTTGTTCCGCAACTGCCGAAGGAGGGCGAACTGAGCGACATCATGTTGCTTATTATTGCCATCGTCGGGACAACGGTTGCCCCATGGCAGCTGTTTTTCCAGCAGAGCTATGTCATTGACAAGCGACTAACGTCGCGCTTCATCAATTATGAACGTATCGATCTGGTCATCGGCATAATTTTAGTCATCATCGGGGCTGTGGCCATGATTGCGTTCTGCGCAGCAACTTTTGGGGGTACGCCTGATTTCGGTAAATTTATAGATGCAGGGGGCGTTGCCGCTGGGCTGCAGAAATATGCGGGCCATATTCCAGCTGTATTGTTTGCGCTGGCTCTGATCGACGCCAGCATCATCGGGGCCGCATCTGTGTCCTTATCAACAGCTTACGCAATTGGCGATGTGTTGTCACTCAAGCACTCCTTGCATCATAAGCCCAAGCACGCAAAATGGTTTTATGCCATTTATGCCGGATTAATTGCAGTATCGGCGGCTATTGTGTTGATACCAGGCAGCCCACTTGGATTGCTTACGGAAGCGGTGCAAACCTTGGCCGGTATATTGTTGCCGAGCGCGACCGTGTTTCTGCTTCTACTGTGCAATGATCATGCCGTGCTTGGCCCCTGGGTAAATTCTCGGTGGCTTAACATATTCACGAGCGGTGTAATCGCTGTTCTTGTTATGATGTCAGTTATTCTGACGGCTTCGGTTTTGTACCCCAATATGGGAAGCAATGTCATAATCGGCATTCTAGTCGGAGGTATTGCGGTTACCGTTCTATTAACAATCGTGACGCTCGTTGTTAACCGCAAAAGTAAAATGACAGTCGTTGACCGTTCGCAACAACTCACTTGGCAAATGCCGCCGTTAAATGAACTGGCGCCGATGCAACTGAGTCAGATGAGCCGTCTTTGGATGATCGTGTTGCGTGTATATCTGGTGGGAGCCTGCGGCCTGATGATCGTGCGCGTTGTTCAGATGGCGATGGAGCGCTGACGGCTCAGGTCATTTGCTGCTGAGATGGTGGATTAAACTTGTGCGGGGAGGACATAGGCATGCATTACGAACATTTTTCTCAGCCCTTGCTGGATCGCAAACATTGGCTGGGACGGGTGACAAAATCATTCGCAGCAGCTCTTTTATTTGCAGCCTTCTCGTTGTCGGTCGGGATAATGGGCTACCACTATATGGGCGGCCTCGCATGGGTGGACTCGTTGCTCGAGGCCTCCATGATCCTCGGGGGTATGGGGCCGGTTGCGACTATGCAAAACGACACCATCAAGGTATTTGCTTCAATCTATGCGCTTTATAGCGGGTTGTTTATGATTGGGGCAACGGGGCTCATTCTGGCGCCATGGCTACACCGCATGCTGCACATTTTCCATCTGCCCAAGGAAGATTGAACGCTATTTCTTTTCGCCCGTCATGGCGCGCAGAAATTCGCACATATTCTGTTTGCAGGTGACTAGGATTGTATCCTGTTGAGGTGTGCCACCGTTATCGCCTGTGACCTTGGCAATATTGCATTGAATGCGATAGATGGTTTCACCATCCGCGCCTAATACCTGTTTATACACTTCAACCTTTTTAGGTGAGCAGTTGTTGCTGATTGCGACATCACGTACCTCCGCTTGCCCGGCAAATGCAGCGGTGGGCAGGGCGGACATTGCAATAAAAATGGCGACTATGAGGTATTTCATAGCCGCCATCCTATACAGCACAACGTTAACGAGCTGTTACCGTGATAATCAGGACGAATAATACATATCGAATTCGACCGGATGCGGGGCCATACGGAAACGGTCCCATTCTTCACGCTTCAGGTCCAGATAGGCGTCGATCATATCCTTGGTGAACACGTCGCCTTTCAGAAGGAAGTCATGATCTTTTTCCAGTGAGTGAATGGCTTGTTCAAGCGAGCCGCAGACGGTCGGGATTTTGGCCAGTTCACGTTGAGATAGATGATACAGGTCCTTCTCTGCTGCATCACCCGGGTGGATCTTATTCTTGATGCCGTCCAAACCGGCCATCAGCATCGCGGCATAGGCCAGATAGGGGTTGGCGCATGCGTCCGGGAAACGCACCTCAACGCGCTTGCCCTTGGGGCCCGGCGCATAAGGAATGCGGCAGGATGCTGAGCGATTGCGTGACGAGTAGGCAAGCATAACGGGGGCCTCATAGCCCGGTACCAAGCGCTTATAGCTGTTGGTGGTCGGGTTTGTTATGGCGTTCAGTGCCTTGGCATGCTTGATGATGCCGCCGATATAGTACAGGGCCAGATCGGACAGGCCGCTGTACTTGTTGCCGGCAAACAGGGGCTTGTCCGTTTTCCAGATAGACTGGTGCGTATGCATGCCCGACCCGTTATCACCAAAGACCGGCTTCGGCATAAAGGTCGCCGTTTTGCCGAAGGTGGCGGCCACGTTGTGAACGACATACTTGTAGATCTGCATGTTGTCGCCGCAATGGGTTAGGGTCGAAAACTTGATGCCCAGCTCATGCTGTGCTGAAGCAACTTCATGGTGATGCTTTTCAACCGCTACACCCATCTGCGAAATAACGGCCAGCATTTCTGTGCGCAGGTCTTGGGCGCTATCGACCGGGTTTACGGGGAAATAGCCGCCCTTGACGCGCGGACGGTGACCCAGATTGCCACCTTCAAGTGCTGCGCCTGTATTGTGAGGACTTTCTTCGGAATCCAGCTTGTAGAAAGTGTGGTTGGGGTCGGTTGAAAAACGCACATCGTCAAACACAAAGAATTCAGCTTCGGGGCCGAAATAGGCGGTGTCGCCAATCCCTGTTGTCTTCAGGAATTTTTCGGCTTTCTTGGCGATGGAGCGCGGGCAGCGTTCATAGGGCTTGCCCGTTGCGGGGTCGTAGACGTCGCAATAAACGGCGATGGTCGGTTCACCGTAAAAGGGATCCATGACGGCAGTGTCTGCGTCAATCTTCAGGATCATGTCCGATTCATTGATGGCCTTCCAACCGGCGATCGACGATCCATCGAACATAATACCGTCCTTCAGGGCACCGTCATCAATGGTATCAATATATTGGGTCAGATGCTGGAGCTTGCCACGCATATCAGTAAAGCGCAGGTCGACATATTTGGCTTCGTATTTCTTGGCGAGATCATGGATCGGGGAGGTTTTTACCATCGTCGTTTCCTTATGGTTTGTGAATCGATTTTTGCTGCGATGCGGCGAAAATATGGCATGTAACTATCTATTTGACAAATTTGGATAATTGGTGATAATCTCCGATTCTGTGATGCTGTCAGTAAGTATTGGCCGGCAAGCTGGCTAATCAAGAAACGGACCGCGGTTGCTCCAACAAAAAGCGAACGAAGTTTTTTGCTGGCGGGAAGCAATGTTTTCCTGTACGCCTACGCCCCGTTTCTTGTGCAGTTTCTGACTGCGTCAGGCATGATGGCGGCCGTAGCTCAGTTGGTAGAGCCCTCGGTTGTGGTCCGAGTTGTCGTGGGTTCGAGTCCCATCGGTCGCCCCATTGCCGGTAATACGGAGGCGGTATGTCTTCGCTGAATAATTCTCCTGCTTTATGGCTTGAACAATGGCCGCTCTTAAAACGCGATGGCCACAAATACGATCGTGGCCATGCTCTGATCTATGGTGGCGTTGTTATGACCGGTGCGGCACGTCTGGCGGCACGCGCGGCACAGCGCATAGGGGCAGGGTTGGTGACCATCGCCGCGCCAGCTGAATCCCAGATTATATACGCACAGGCGTTGGAAAGCGTGATTGTGCGACCTGTGCAGGGTGTAGATGACTGGCGGATATTGCTGGCGGATGAGCGGCGTAACGCTATTTTGGTTGGCCCCGGTATGGGAACAGATGCACTAAACAAAGCGATTGTGCTTTCAGCACTTCATACTGGCAGGTCATGTGTGCTGGATGCTGACGCACTGACCATCTTCGCTGACGAACCACAGGCATTGTTCGATGCACTGCATGCGAATTGCGTGCTTACGCCCCATGAGGGCGAGTTTGCGCGCTTGTTCCCGGGATTGATCGGAAGTAACCGATCCAAAGTGGACAGGGCAGTCGATGCCGCCAAAATGGCAGGGTGTACAATGCTCCTGAAGGGGGCGGAAACGGTCATTGCAGATACTATCGGGCAATGCGTCGTCAATAACAATGCGCCACCATGGCTTGCAACCGCGGGGGCAGGAGATGTACTGGCTGGTGTGATTTTGGGGCTGTTGGCCCAAAAAATGCCCGTTTTGGCTGCAACATGCGCCGCAGCATGGCTTCATGGACAGATTGCACATGACTTTGGGCCGGGAATGATTGCCGAAGATATCGTTAACGGCGTTCCCGATGCTCTTAAAAGCTATAAAAAATTACTATGGCCGTAACGCGAATTGAGGCGGCGGTGCCCATGGGAGCAATCTTTGCCAAAATTTTGGCATTGGGTCACTTGTTCCACCTAAAACTGCCGCACCCCAGCCAATGAGGGCTACAAAGTTTTCCAGTGCCCAAGCGCCGCCCGCCAACTTGGTTGCAAAAACTGCTGCGGCTGCTAATGGGCCCATGGCAGGCATGGCCAATGAACACAAAACCAAGCCAGTCGCCGCCCAAGCAGCCATCATTCTGTAGCTGCCTATTACATTGGCCAATCCGCTGTGTCCGCGGCGATTGAAGCCAATCAAATTTGCTGAAAATTGATCCAAGTCCATTCTCCATCGAAACGAATTTACTAATTAAGGGCAGTATGTGCGGCTTATATTTATTCACTAGTCTAACTGTCAATAGTTTCTTTTGATGCACAAATACTGTTTATCATTAACGCGAAAAGCCCAATTGATAGAAAAAGTTGGAGAAAGCTATTAAAGAAACCCTTATGCCGCAATCACAGTTTTATGATGAAGCGCTGCTTGCTATATGGTGGATAACTCATTAGAAAGACACGGCAAGTGCGGGCGTGGCGGAATTGGTAGACGCGCTGGATTTAGGTTCCAGTGATTATATAAAAAATAGCAATAAAATCAACGTATAAAATCGCGACAATTTTTACTTGTGTCCAATAATGTGGCCGTATGTGTGCCCAAGGGCGGGTTTGGCCGACAAACCCAGGCGATGGGCGTCGGCCAAGTCCAAGCGAAAAAATGGGTCACCCGAACAGATCGAGCTGCTTGGTCGCGGCCTGGAGCTTGCGCCAGGCGGGCGACTTGGCGGCGTGATCCAGCCAGGTGCGGACATAAGCGGCGGGGCCGCCCGCGTCCTCGACGATGCCCTGACCGAGGAAGTGCGAGCGATAGCCGGTCTCGGTCATCGGCAGGACCGCCCGTTCGGGCCTGATGGCGCGGATTTCGAGATGAGCGATGGGGAAGATCGAACCGCGCGCGCCCGAGCCGAGCCAATCGGGCTCGTAGGACACGCCGACAGTGATGCCTTGCCAATCGAGCGTGGCGGTTTCGAAGTGGCGTTCGCGGTCGTCGAGCGGTGAGGTCATGGCTGACCTCCCGCCGCTCTCGGCTTCGGCTCGATCAGACGGAGCACGATGCGTCCCTTTAGCGAGATCGCGTCACACGACAGGCTGAAGCCCTTACCGTCTTTGTTCGGCCAGGCCGCGCCGACGGACGTCCAGAGCGCACCCGGGCCGTCGCCGACGACGCTATAGAGACGGTGAGTAGGTCTGCGCACAACCGGATCGGCTTGCGCCGGCGCTGCGTGTTTGGATTTTGATTTGGTCGCCATGATGGTCTCCTGCATTTCCGCCGCGGGACCATCCCGCGGCTTCATGGGGAGCCAGAGGACCCGGCCAATGAGCCGGTGGTCACACCCCGCGCGTCAGCGCGCCCGAAGGGGGCGGAGCTGCACGGAGCGAAGCAGAGGAAGCGAGCCGGGTTGAGCGACGGCGGGACGGGTCCAGAACGCTCCCCCAACGAGAAGCCGCTGATGTCTTGTCGCACGATGACTGGAAACTCATCGCTGTATGCGACTAATAACAACGTTGTGTCGAATAAGGACCGTCAGTGGAAAGCTAGCCTCCAAGTTGCTCAAGTACCTGTCGCGTGGCAGCGGGCAGGTTCATGCGCGTAAGGAGCTCGTCGACGATGATTAAGCCGACTGGCGTCCGGGCGGATTCCAGCACACGCATATCCGGCGACAGAGGCAAGTCTGGTGTCAGTGGGCCGGAAAGAGCGATGGCGAATTGTCTATTATCCCGAGTACGCGTGGCAAGGAGCGGTGCAGTGACGGTGCCGCCTCCCGGCAGCGTAACTGGCATGCCTGTTTCGTAGACGAGCCCTTGGTCGGCGCGCCGGCGAAGGTCCTTTTCGAGGAGTCCGGCCGAGGCGTCGACCCGGCTCTGACCGAGCGTAGGCAGCTCGCCTCTTAGCAAATAGGCCAGGAGCGCCGCTCCAATATGCCTGTCGAGCATCGCGTGCTCGAACTTGTTGGTGAAAGAGCGCAGGCAGCGATAGCAGGAGCTTTGGCAATGGCCCTCGCAGCCTGTCAGGATTTCCTCCGCCAACCCGAACAGCCTGGCCGTGTTGCCGACCAGCTGGCTCGTGAAGCCGGCCCCGCCCGGCAGCGTGTCGTAGAGGAATATCTCCGCCTCATGTCCCGACGGGCCGCGCGGCGTGAGCGCCGGCCGATACTCCGCCATAATCTCGCCCGGCTCGATCTCAAGCATCCGGCAGGCGGACAGGGCGAGGGCCTCGCTCAAGGTCCGAAGCGCGATATGCGTCGAGAACCAGTCGGGCCGCAGGCAGACCGGTTCCTCGAACTGCATCGAAAAGAGCGCGATGTCGGTGATGAATTTTGTGCCCAGGACGATCTTTGGGCTCGTGAAACCACCGGGGCAATTCTCCTCGCCGACCTTGGTCGGGTAGGGCCGCCGATGGGCGCTGCCGAGCAACGGCTGGGAGGTGACGCTCGACTCAATGCGTCCGCAGCTCGTGCAGTATGAATAGCCAGCGTTGTCGGGGCCGATATTGGAGACCAACAGGTGGGTCCGGGTGCGCAGGCTGCGCAGCCGCTCATTCGACCTCGTCCATGACTCGCCCTCATCCGGCGTGTGCATGGTCAGCTTGGCACGCGTCGCCCGGCTCGATTCCGGCACATTGTCGGGCGAGGTCTCCTCGATCACGTCGATGGGGTGGGCGAAACCCACGGGCCGCAGCCACCAGCGTCCGGGACCGAACTTGGCGGAAGCGCCACAGGCCTCGCAGTCGAGGAGGTCGCCGGGCTGGGCATTGGTGATGCCCGTCTTCGCAAAGCCGCAGACCTGGCACTGGAAATAGATTTCCTTGTCCGCCCACGCGTCGCGACGGGCATCCTTGGACCGCGAATAGATCGCGCCCGAGGTGTAGCACTTTCCCGAAATCCAGACTTGGCGGCCCGGCGCATACTGGCTCAGCGCGATCGGCAAACCCTGCGCCGGCGTGAAGCTGAAAACGGGATAGCCGCCCTTGGAATTGCCGCGATCGAAGACATGGAAGGTCGAGACGTCTGTAGGGAACGCATAGCGGGGCAGCACGCCGCTATACAGGAGGCGGTCGAGAAGCATCGCCCGGTTGGGGTCGGCCTCGATCTGGTCCTCGCCGGTCGCGGCGGGATCGGTATCGGCTTCCTCTTCGTCGATTCCTTCCTCCAACGCACCTTCCGGCGGCAGCGACGCTGCTGGGTCGAATTCGATCGCCTTATCGATCTCGGCAAGGCAACTGTCGAACATGGTGGCGAGTAGGCTGGATCGGGCGGCAGCCGGAAGCTCGGCCGGTAGCCAGCCATCGACTTTGGAGCGCAGCTCGTCGCGGTTGGCCTGAAGCCAGGCCGCGAAGCCGTTCCTGTTGAGAATGCCGCGCCCGGTCCGGAAATTCGCGACCGTGCCCAGCACCGAGAAGAGGTCTGGCGGCGCGGACGGGTCGAAACCTGGCAGCGTCGCTTCATGGAAGCGCTGGAGGAAGTAGCCGTAGACATGGCGCTTGGCGATGTCGGGGTTATCGAGCGTGAGACGCGGGTCGACGACCGGCCCCGAAATCATGTCGGCCGGTTCCCGGAAATAATGCTCGTCATGGCTGCTGTCCGAGCTACCGAAGGCGACCACCGTCGCGACGGCGTTGCCGCGGCGGCCGGCCCGACCGGCACGCTGCTGATAGTTAGCCCGGCCCGGTGGCATATTCCGCAGAGCGACTCCGGATAGCGCGCCGATATCGATGCCGACTTCCATCGTCGTCGTGCTCGACAGGATGTCGATCGCGGTGCCCGCGCGCGCATTAGCCCGCCAGGCGATATCGACATCCTGAAAGAGAAGCTCGTTCTCCTCGGCTTTTGAGAAAGCGTTGTTGTTCTGGGTCGAGTTCAACTGCGCCGTATGTTCGGCGGCGATGAGCGCCATCGGCGGCACGGGCGGGTCGGCCAGGGCGGCGGCGACGCTGCGGCGATAGTAGGATTTGCGGGCGATGAAGGCCTCGTCCTTGTCGATCTCCAGCGGTGCCACCACCCCAATGTCGCAGTCGAGGCAGCGCGTCACGTCAGGCAGCGGACGATGCACCGAGCGGCAGGACGGGCAGCGCACCCAATCACCTCCGAGCTCGATGGACAGATTCTTAGCGAGGATGCGCGGGGGAGAGTCCGACTGGTCGAGAAAGATAGTCGTGAGCGCGGGAAGCCAGCCGTCCCGAAAGATCTTTTTCTTGGCCGCGTCGTTCAGCAACCGGTTCATCGCGGTCGGGAACTTTCCCGAACTGCCTTTGACCTCGTTCCCCCAGAAAGCCTGCGGCATTCCTTCGAACCAGATGCCCTGCTTCAGCCAGCAACGAAGCCAGGCACGCGTCACCGCGATCTTGGTCTCGGTCGTGTCGGCGAGTCCCGGTAACGCCGGCAACGCCGCCAACTCAGCGCGCTGGTTCGGCCGCTCGGCAAGCGAGCCGAGGGCCAACGCCTCCAGGCCAAGGAAGCGGTCCGTGATGGTCCGGTGGATCTCCTCCATGAGCGCGCGCGGACCATGGTCGGTCCGGTGCTCCATCCAGAGCCCATGCAGCGCTTCGTCATCCTGGACCGCGCGGGGCATCGCCCGCTCGATCGCGACGTTGGTGGCGAAGCTCTCGCCGGACGCCAGCTCGGGCCTCAGCCGGACGCCGAGGGCATTGGCCGCGAGCAGGACGGCGAAGTAGGCGTCCGAAAGCCGGCAAAGCGGCCGGATGGAGTCGACGCGCTGAAGACGGTCGAAGCCCCAGACGAGCAGGGGCCGCAGCGCATCACGGACGGAGTACATTTGCAGGTTCGGCGCAAGGCGCGCCGCCACCTGCCGCGAGTCCGAAAAGACCAGCACCTTGCGGCCGCGCAGCGGCGCAAATCGCAGATTGTCCGGCGGACCGGGCGGCTGAATATGAATCTGCCGCGACAGCAATGTCTGAAAGGGCTGATCGCCCTTGGTCTGATGGTCCTGGACAGAGGTGCGATTGAACCCCGCCCGCTGGCCGCAAAGTCCGCAAGGCACGAACTTCCCGGGCGGCTCCGTCGCCGTCCCCGTCGCATTGCCGTCTTCGTCGGGAGGCGGCGCATGGCGGTCGAGGCGCAGGAAGACACTGCGCGTGTGCTCGGCCGCCACCTTCGGATTCAGCCGGCCCGTGTCGAGATCGTACAAAGCCTCTTCGCAGGTCCCGTCGGCGGGCTCCTCGAGCAGCAGGTCGAGAGGCTCCAGCGAGTCAAACCCGCCACCGGCCAGATTGATCGGCTTGCCCGCGCTCGACCAAAGCGCCTGAGGCTCGACGACATCGTCCGTGTAGGCGCGGGCATAGGAACCGCCGCAGTTCCGGCAGGTGTAATATTCGAGGACGCGCGATTCACACCGGCACTTTTCCCGGGGCTGGCTGTACATCTTGCCGCAAGGGCCGCCGCGCTCGATCTCGGGAAGCTCCGTGCACTGAGGGTCCATGCACACCCAAAGCCCGGGCAAGCCGCGAAAGAAGGTGTGGACGCGGCAGGGCAGCAAGCCCGGCTCATGCTCGACGAGACGTGCGCGGCTACCCAGTGCGAGAAGCGCCGTCAAAGCCCTGTCCGCGGTAGCGTTCTCGACGCTCGGGAAGATGAGCTCTCCCAGCGACGCAATCGGCAGCGCCTTGCCCATCGTCTCGTTCACGACGAGACCGAGCGGACCGAAGGCCTCAAGCGCGTGATAGAGCTTGGCGTCGACGGTGTCGCCGGCCGTCGTTCCCCGATAGGCAAGGAAGCTCTGGACCGCCCGCGTCTGAACCAAATCGTCGGCGCCCTCATAGAAGGCGTCGAGGTCGATGTCCGCGAGGACGGCAGCGTCCTGCGGCGAGCCCGGCGTCGCTCCCGGCCGATAAGCGAAGCTGCTTGTGATTGAGCGAAAGCTGTCCGGCGACGCTCCTGACAGTTGAGCGCCGAACTCGCGCGCATAGTCCTTGTCATCAAAGCTCGCGGTGGCGCAGATGACCTGAAACCGGTCGGCCGTTATGCCGAGCCTTTCGCGCAACCGCCGGAGCAGCAGCCCGACTTCCGCGCCCGCCGCCCCCCGATAGAGGTGGGCTTCGTCGAGCACGATCATGAGCCGTTCTGACGGGTTGGCGGCCAGCCAGTCGCGTGTCTTGTCGAAGATTGGTCGCTCGATCGGCCGCATCAGCATATATTCGAGCATCGAGTAGTTGGTGACGAGAAGGTCCGGCGGGTCCTTCTGCACTTCGTCGCGCGTAATCAGTTCGGCATCGTCGGGCAGGGCGTTGGCACGGATGAATTCCTTGGTCCGCCGGTCCTGCCATTCGCCCGAGCCGTACCATTGCCGGAGATCGAGCTTCGCCGGCCATTTGCCTTTGCTCTTCAACTGCTCCTGCACCCGCTCCGCCGAGGCCTGGTCGTCGGACTCCGGATCGGCCGCGGCACGCTCGATATCGACATAGAAGTCTTCGAAGGATCTGAGTCGCTGCTGGTCCTTCTTCTTCGACCGCACGCCGGCATAAGGGGTGCGGCTCGTGTAGCGCGCGAAACGGGGCCGCCGCCCCGTCCAGCCGTCAAACAGCGACGCCAGACGCGTGTCGCCGAACAGCGAACGCAAACGGCCAAGCTGGTCGTTGACCAGGGCGTTCATCGGATAGAGCAGGATCGCGCGCACGGCCGGCGCAGCGAAGCTTTGCGGTCTCTGTTCCGCTTCGCGCGCCAGCTTGCCGAGGATCGGCAGCAGGAATGACTCGGTCTTGCCCGAGCCGGTCCCTGTCATGATCACCAGATTCTGACTGCCGACGAGGGCTCCCTCGATCGCCGCCGCCTGATGCTGATAGGGCGGGTCGTAGAAAATCCGGCGCTGCCGTCCCGAAGTTTGCGAAAGCGCTTCGTAAATCCGAAGCGCCGCCTTCGGCAGCCCGCTTATCTCGGAGAATTTCGGACCGGGGGCGTAGCGGGGCGTGGATTCCAGATAAGGCGATTGATGGATGACGCCGGTGGCGTTCAGAAGGTGGCGGCGCTGCCGGATCAGCCCCTCATCGCCGATATGATAAGTTGCCTCGATATATTCGCACAGGGACTTGTGAAGTTCCTCAATGGATTCCTTGATGGTCTTGACCATTACGCCCCCGCACTGGCCGATATATCGGCCGTCAACCAAAGATAATCTTGCAGAAATTCAATCGAAGATTCAACTTCTGCGTTCGGAAGCCAATAAGCGAACAGGCTGCGGTCTGGAGAAACAGAACTGCCAAGCGCTATGAATCGGCGCTCAGCCCAGTTTGGGATCGGCGCGAAGAAGTGGAAATTCCGCCCGCTCTCGGCCTGGTCCATTCGGAAGGTCTGGGGAGCGGAGCGGGCGCAATCGATGGCCATTTGCAGCCGCCAGGCGGCATCGCAACCTCGGAACCGGTCTCCCCTGAGCGGCAAGTCGAGGAATATGTCGGGCCGTCCGCCCGTAAGCTGGACATATCCCCAGATGTCTCCACCATAGGCCTGAGGCCGCCGCGCGACATAGCTACCGGTCAAGCCGTTCGGCTCTCGCCATCGACCCTTGTAGAAGCCCGCCGGGCGGGACGGGTCCAGGACGGAGAGCCCTTGAATATCACCCGCCGGGCCCTGTTGCGCGAGCAGCCGTTGCATGTGCTCGATCAGCGCTGCGGCCGTTTCTCTTCGCGGATGCCGGAGCCATAGGGCCTCCGACAATTCGATCATCCCGAATTGCCGAAGGATCGCGCCAAGATCCTCGCCGTCGAGGGGGAGCAACTGCCGTGCCGCGCCGCGGTACTGAACACGACAGGCCATCTCGACCGGCAACAAGGTCGGCTCATCGGCAGACAAGCCGAGCAACAAGGCTGAACCGTCCGGCCTTCGCACAAAGCCCGGCGGGGCGGCGAAGAGCCAGGATGGGCGGGCCTGCGGATCAAGCGAGGTCACATCGCCAAGCTCAAGCAGGTCCCCCTGGACGACCAACTGTTCGACCATCGCCAACGCACGGTCGCGGAGCTCAACCTGCGACGTCTTCGTCAGCCGAAACAGGCTTTCGGCAAGACGAGACGCCAGGGTCGAGGGCGGGCTCGACGATGGAGGCTGCGCCGGGGGTGCTGCCTGCTGGCCGCTCGGGGGCGGTCTGTTGAGGTCCATGTTCCGGAAGACATCGTCTCCCGCCGGGTGTGCCGGAGGCTGGGTCTGCTCGGCCCCATTCTGAGCCGCAGCCGGATTGGTCGCCGTAGCGGGCTGGGCTGGTGGAGGCGCGACAGCCGATGCAGAAGCTGGTGCTGTCGCTCCCGCAGCGGGCGTCTGAGCCGCGGGTGCCGGGGCGGCTGTCGAGCTGGCGTTGTCGCTCCGGCGGCCGCAGAAGGCGAGCGTACAGAGGATGATGACGATCACGACAACGAAGCTGGCGAGACTGGACGTGCCGCTGTCTCCATCAAGCGAAATGCCGTTGATCCAGGCCACCAGCCCGATGGCGATCATGATCAGGAAGCCGATCAGGATCGGGATGAAGCTATGCGTCACGAACGCGATGACGATCGCGCCGAGGATGACGGCCATATAAGCAAGGCGGTACCCGCCGCCCGCATACCTGACTTCGATACTCATGGGATTGCAGTTCCTTGAACCGACGTGTGATTTGACGTGGTCGGGGAACAGTCATTCGAGCCGCATCCAACGCAACATTACTATCCATAATGTTGCGCGCCATCTTCCCCCGAATTTTCAGCGATTTAGCGTGCTACTTAAGGCCGCCTCAAGCGTTTTGGCTAACGATAGGCGTATAAATAGCCCACATCCGCATGAGGTGCAACATTATGGATAGAAAGGTTGCGCGCAAAAGCAGCGGTTCGACGCGCCATTTCCCTGAAGCCAGCCTCTACGCGCCGGGCGGCGACCGCAAATATGTAAGCCCGGCCGAGCGGCGGCGGGTGCTGAACGCGGCCCATGGCCTTGATGCCGACCACGCTCTCTTCGCGCAGATGCTGGTCTGGACGGGCGCGCGGGTGAGCGAGATTCTGGCGCTAACGCCAGCGGCCTTTCGGATTGAAGAAGGCGTGGTCGCGATTGCGACCCTGAAGCGGCGCAAGCACGCGATCCGTGAAGTCCCGCTCCCAGCCAGACTCATGGCTGCCCTGGACCGGGCGTTTCGTCTGCGCGAGGCGCAGGCCGATCCCGAGCACCATCACAGGCGCTTATGGCCCTGGCACCGCGCCACGGCCTGGCGGTTTATCCATCACCTGATGGCCAGTGTGCAGATCGCCGGCGCCCGCGCTTCACCCCGTGGCCTCCGTCACGGGTTCGGGATCGCCGCCCTGCAAGCAGGTGTGCCGCTCAATATCCTCCAGCGGTGGCTGGGCCATGCCCGGATGACCACGACCTCGATCTATGCCGATGCGCTTGGCCCCGAGGAGCGGGCGATTGCCGAGCGGCTTTGGACGGGTCCTTGCAAGCCCGGTAAATCACTCGAATAATCGGACACCTCTGGCGCTAGATTCAAAGCCGCTGGTCCCCGCTCGAACGACTGGCGGAAAACAACGCGCCGCTTTGGTGTCATGGTATGCATTCTTGGTTCTTATCGCGATCTCAGAGCGGTAGAATGATGTCGTAAACCACATAAGGATAGCCGGTGCCGTGAGACGGCACTTGCGCTCCAAGATAACAGCCAACTCGATGTCCGTAATATGCGGGCGAGTTGGTATTGCCTATCGAAATCGGATAACCACCATAGACGCCTTCGAATCCTGCGCCGTTGGCATATTGGGGAGGT
Source organism: Alphaproteobacteria bacterium (assembly GCA_019233975.1). Lineage (GTDB taxonomy): Bacteria > Pseudomonadota > Alphaproteobacteria > UBA9219 > UBA9219 > JAFALY01. The sequence continues at coordinate 40,170 of JAFALY010000024.1, forward strand.
GAGGGCGAGGGTGTGCTTCCGTTCACATAATTTGATACGCTTATGCCAACGGCTGCATTGACAGCGTTACAGATGTCGACCGTCACATATGGCAATAATACGGCGAGGGAATAGCTCGTGCAGCTCCCAGTCTGGCAACTGCCGACGCCATAAACGGCGAAAGACCCTGTATACATGTATCCATTGTAGGGATTCGGCCATAGGGTGAGCCAATTCGGATTTGGATTTATCCAGTTTAGCCCACCCCCGGCGATCAGGCCGGTGATCGTGGGATTGAATATGTCGCAGCTGCTGTCGCCTGGTGCATTAGGGTTGTTGTAGTTACCTGCCGAATTCCACATCGTGGTGTTGGTGTTTTCAAAACGAAACTGGGTAGTTGTACAACTACCATTGGATTGAACCATTTGGACAGCGACGCCAACTTGATCCATAAAATCGATAATCGCGTGCGCAGATATTTTTCCGCCCTCGCTATTCGTGCTTGGCGAGAATTCGCCAGAGCCAGCGGCAATGACGGCGGCGATGATCGCGACAATCGCAATTAAGAACAAAATTGGCCCTAATGCTATACCACGAGAATTAGTCTGAATGATAAACATTGAAACGACTATATCCTACGGTGATGTGTATTTTATCTTTCTGCGAGTGTTAAATAATCAAATAAAATAAAAATTGAATATTGTAAATATGAGAATGTATTAATGTAATTTGTATTCGGCGCATTTGTGGCCCGTTGACAAGCTCGCCTATAATACGGATTATGCCGTCACATTGATCGAGGCGAAGCACTCAAAAATTGTTCATACTGAACAATTACCGAACACTCGCAAAAACACTCGCCTCAAAAGACAAGCTTGCCAAGCAAACCCGCACCGCCTCTGCGGGCTCCGGAAGCTCGAAGCCCTCGTGACCTATGAAATGAGGGCCGCGCAGGTTACGCGCGCCACACCGGTCTTGGACGCTTGATTTCAGCCAATCGACAGGCCTCGGGCCAATAGCGCGCAAGCTCGTCGAGCGTGAAGCCGCGCGACCGGAGGTCGATGATGCGGCAATGGCCGGTCTCCTCCAGACAGGCGACGATCATATCGGCCATGCGTTCGGCAACAGTCTGGGGCGGTGGTGGAAAATGATCGCTCATGGCGTGACGGGACGGCATCGCTGTGAAAGCCCGGCCCTGCATCAGGCGCTCGCCTGCAGGGGATTGCTGTCGCGCTCGGCGATCTCGGCATCGAGATAAGACAACACGCGCTCGGCCAGCATCTCGCCATGCGCCTGCACGTAGAACTCGGCCTGCTCGCGGCGGATCGCGCGGTGCTGAAGCCGGTCATAGAGGCGGAGCAGCGTGTCGCGATCTTCAGGGAGGCGGGTTTCGTCAGTCATGCGCAGCTCTCGGACATGGTGCTCGATGACCTGATCGATCGCCTCGACGGACATGGTGCTGTCGAGGTCGATCGCGGCGGCTCCTGCCTGGGCATTGTCGCGGCAGAAATCCTCCAGAAGCCCGGCGAAGGCGCGGGCGCGGTAGGCATGGTCAGCGGACTCGCTGTTGCCGTCCTTCATGCTGACGGCGAGAAACCCGAGCGCCGTGAATAAAATCCGTCGATCCTGCCAGTGCATGCGCCTCTCCCTGATTGTTGAGAAATTGCCCTCCGGGTTCGCCTGCCCGGTTCTGCACTTAATCTGGCCGGATGGCTGCTCCGGCGCGATCTGCGTTTTCGCCGGAAATCGGCAATAAGTCCGGTCTTCAGGCCCGAATACCGGTCACAGCGCCTTTGCGGCGAAGGATACGTTCTCGTCTTCGGTCACAACCAGATGCGCAATCTGCGCCGCGCGCTTCGGCTTTGAAGCCGCGCGCACGGACGCCAGGCCCGGCAGGGCGGCGGCCCCGCCCCAGACGCCCGAGAAATGGCGGCGGAACTCGACCGTCGTCGCGACAAGATCGAACACGACGAACCAGACAGCGCCGCAGGACTCGCGGCGGATTTCGGCGGCCTG
>JAFALY010000012.1 GCA_019233975.1 Alphaproteobacteria bacterium
GGGTCGAACAGAAAAACCAGATTATAGCGGTTGGTTAGTTGTTCATCTGTCGCTTCTGGTATTGTTTCGCCGTCCATGGATTTGTACCCAAGGGGGTCCAGCAGGCCGCGGTCGAAAATACAAATTCTATCGCGATCGACGTATCCCGGCTTTTCACGTTCGCGCTGACGCAAAAAGACGATATCGGAAAAGGCGCGGTTTTTAACGGTAATGTTGGGGTCGCCCTTGGCCTTGGCTTCTTCAAAGACCTTGCGGGCGCTTTCCGACATGGTTTGCCAGTCGGGTCTTAAGCGGGCTATGGCTTCCAGCGTTGTGGTTTTACCGGCGCTTGGCGGCCCTGTAAAAACAAAGCCCAAAGGGAAAAGGGTGTCAGTCATTCAAAAATATGCATTCCAATATCTTGTACAAAGTAACAAAACGGTTTTGCGCGATTCAACAAAAAACCCCACCGGGGTGAGGTTTTCATTTTCTGTTATATATTGCAAGAGGTTATGCCGACAACATGCCGCTGATTTTACGACGGCGGCCACGACGCGGAATATTTGCAAACTCGCTTAAAACACCGGCCGGCATATCGCTGCCATCGCCGCGCAATTCTACCAGGGCACGTTGCAGCGTCACTTTTTCACGCAGGTCATCCTGGTCGCCGATGATCATCATCGCCAGACGGTTTTCGATCAGGTCGCTCAGGGTCTCAATGGTTTGACGTGACAGCATCATGTTTTTTCCCCTTTCAAAACCCGTTGGTTTTTACCTTCGGGCATTTTCAATAAATTTGTCTCGAATATGTCTATTATTTATCTAAAATTGTTAATATCGCGTGAATCGCTGTGCCACAGGCACAAATCGCATTTTCATGGTGAATCAAAGATTAAAAAAGCGGGCTTTTAGCCGACTCATTCACCCTTCTTTTTGTGATGATCGGCCGCCAGAACCATGTAAACGGCCGGGACGACGAACAACGTGAACAGGGTGCCAATCGACAGACCTGCCGCGATAACAAGACCCATGTTAAAGCGTGACAAAGCGCCCGCACCGGTCGATGTGATCAGCGGCACAACGCCCAGGACCATGGCGGCGGTTGTCATCAGGATGGGACGCAAACGAATGGCGGCGGCTTCAACAATCGCGTCCGTTTTACTGCGGCCCGAGGCCTGCAGATTATTGGCGAATTCGGTGATCAGAATGCCGTGTTTGCTGATCAGGCCCATCAATGTCACAAGCCCCACCTGCGTATAGATGTTGACGCTGGCGCCGCCAATGCCAAGGCAGATAAAGATCAGCGCGCCCGCAATCGACATGGGGACAGAGATGAGGATGATCAGCGGATCGCGGAAGCTTTCAAACTGCGCCGCGAGCGACAGGAAGATGATGATGAGAGCAAAAGCGAAGGTGACGACAAACGCGCTCGACTCCTGCGCAAACTGACGCGACTGTCCGCCGAAGTCGATGTTATAGCCTTCGGGCAGGGTTTCCGCCGCAATCTGCCTAAGCGTCTTCAACGCATCGCCATTGGCAATGCCAGGCATGGCAACGCCGGAGATTGTCGCGGCGTTCATTTGCTGAAAATGGTTCAGGGTTTCCGGCACAGTTTGCGTCCGAATGCTGGCCAGCGTGGACAGAGCCACGGTCGCGCCGCCTGCGGTATGGATGTAATAGTTATTCAATTGGTCGGTCGTCAGGCGTGAACGCTGCTCGACCTGCGGGATAACCTTATAGGAACGGCCCGACAAGCTGAAATAATTCACATAACCGCCACCCAACATGGATGACAGCGCGCTGCCGACATCATTCATGGTCAGGCCGAACTCGGCGGCCTTTTCACGGTTGATGACAACGGTTGCCTGCGGGCTGTCGATCTTCAGATCTTTATCCAGAAAGATAAACTGGCCGGATTTCATCGCCGCCATCAGGAAGTTCTGCGCCACATCGTTCAACCTGTCGAAACCCTGTGTCGTTTGAATAACAAACTGGATGGGCAGACCGCGAGCACCAGGCAATGGCGGCGGTTGGAACGCAACCGCATTCACACCCGCAATACCGGCCAGGTCTCTCTGCACTTGCGGTTGTAACAGGTTGGATGTGCGTGTGCGTTCATCCCATGGCTTCATCACCATACCGGCGATGGACTGGCCGGGGCTGTCCAACTGGAACACATGCGCCGTTTCCGGATAACCCGCAAAGATGTGATAGGTCTGCTCGCCATAGATCAGGCGTTGCTGCAGCGTCGCATCCGGTGCCGCCGTCAGCAGGGAGATGATAACCCCCTGGTCTTCCTGTGGCGCCAATTCGGTTTTTGAGAAGCTATACAGGAAATAAATGCTGCCAAGAATGATGGCGGCAAAGGTAATGGTTACAGGTACAAAGCGCAGACTGCCGCGCAGGCGCTTTTCATAACCGGCGCGGATTTTGTCAAAGCGGCGGTCGATGGCCTCAACCAGTTTTTCCTCCCAACCCTTTTCGCCGTGATTATGGGCCTTCAGGAATTTGGATGACATCATGGGTGACAGCGTTAACGCGATGACAGCCGACACTGTGACCGCGCCGACAAGCGTAAAGGCAAATTCCGTGAACAACGCGCCCGTCAGGCCGCCCTGGAAACCAATCGGCACATAAACGGCGACCAGAACGATGGTCATGGCGATGATGGGACCCGTCAGTTCGCGTGCGGCCTGAAGGGCGGCGTCGACCGGCTTCATGCCTTCTTCGATGTGACGATTGACGTTTTCAACAACGATAATCGCGTCATCAACCACAAGGCCGATGCCCAGCACAAGCGCGAGCAGCGTCAGCAGGTTGATAGAGAAATGAAATGCCAGCATAAAGATAAACGCGCCAATCAGCGATAAAGGAATGGCGATTGTCGGAATGGCAACGGCGCGGGGCGAGCCGAGAAACGCAAACACGACGAAGGAGACGATCAGTAGCGCCTCGATCAGCGTCATCACAACCTCGTGGATAGAACTTTTCACGAAAGCGGTTGAATCATACACGATATTGCCATGAATGCCCTGCGGCAGTTGCGACTGGATATCGGGAAATATTTTGCGAATGCCGTCGATGACGTCCAGCAGGTTGGCGGCGGGTGCTACCTGAATGCCGATATAAACAGCCTGTTTGCCGTCGAACCCGACATGGGATTCATAATCATCCGACCCCAGCGTGACGTTCGCCACATCTTTCAGACGTACAATGGCGCTGCCATTTTGTTTGACGATCAGGTTACGGAAATCATCCAGCGAATGCAGGTCGGTTGAGGCGTTCAGGTTGATCTGCACCATCTGACCCTTGGTGTTGCCAAGACCGGAAACATAGTCGTTTTTAGCCAACGCGTTGCTGATATCGGCGGCGGTCAGGCCATAAGCGGCCAGTTTCTGCGGGTCCAGCCAGGCGCGCAGCGCAAAGTTTTGTGCACCCAGAATTTCGGCGGTTTGCACACCTTCGACCGATTGCAGGCGGGGCTGCACGACGCGGACCAGATAATCGGTAATATTGTTCTGTGGCAGGGTGTCGCTGTTGAAGCCAATGTACATAGCGTCGATGGTTTGCCCGATCTGGATGCTGAGCACAGGTTGTTGCGACCCGGCAGGCAGTTGGTTCACGACGGACGAGATTTTGGTGCTGATTTCCGTCAACGCTTTGTCTGAATCATAATTCAGGCGCAGATAGACGGTGATGGTGCTGGTGCCCGTCTGGCTGACGGACGTCATATAGTCGATGCCGTTTGCCTGCGCGATAGCGTTTTCCAGCGGTGTTGTAATAAATCCGGCCACAACGTCCGAATCCGCACCGTAATAGGTGGTGCTGACCGTAACAACGGCGTTTTCCGTGTGCGGAAATTGCAGGACGGGCATGGACATCAGCGCGCGCAGGCCGATGACCAGGATCATCAGGCTGATAACCGTCGCCAAAACCGGACGGCGTACAAAGATGTCCGTGAAGGATGAAGTAGAAGTGCTCGACATTCTGTAAACCCGTCCCGATGGAGGTATTAATGATCCTGCGGCTTCGGCGCGGCGTCGTTGCTGGGCTGAACCGAATTGTTGATGATAACGGCGGCGCCGTTGCGCAGTTTGACCTGCCCGCTGGTGACCACTTCATCTCCTTCCTTGACGCCTGACGTGACGGCGATCTGGTCGCCGCGCGCATCACCGAGCGTGACAAAGGTCTGCTTGGCGACTGGCTTGCTCGCGTCCGTGCTGTCGATGACGTAAACTGTGTTACCATAGGGGTTATAGGTAATAGCGGTTTGCGGTAGAGTGATAAAATTCACCGGCGCGCCGGTTTCAACCGACAATTTGGCAAACATACCCGGCAGCAATTTGCGGTCTGCGTTCTTAAAGGTCGCGCGCACCTGAATATTGCGTGTGCCTTCGTCAACCTTGGCGTTGATGGATGATATCTCGCCTTCAAAGGCAGCGTTGCCTTGCGCTTCGACCGTGGCGGTAACCTTCAGCCCGACGCTGATCTTCGGCAAAGCGGTTTCCGGCAGGTTGAAATCGACATAAAGCGTATCCAGCTGTTGCAACGTTACAATCGCGGTTCCTGCATTCAGATATTGCCCCACATCCACCTGACGAATGCCCAGATGGCCCGCAAAAGGCGCCTTGATCGTCTTTTTGTCAACCAGGGCCTGCTGTGCTGCGACTTGCGCGCGTGCGCCGTCCAGCGTGGCAAGGTCATTATCAACAACCGCCTGACTGACGGCTTGTACCGCCAGTTGCTTCAGGTCGCGCTGATAGGTGATGTCTGCAATACGCGCGGCTGCTTCCAGCGTGTGCAGCTTTGCTATGTCGTCCTCGGCGCGCAATTGCACCAGAACCGCGTCTTTTTCAACATCCGCGCCGGATTCAAACGACAGGGTCGAGATGATACCCGGAACTTCGGCTGATATATCGGCGCCATTGACGGCACGGAAACTACCCACAGCTTCCAGTTTGGGTTGCCAGCTTTCTTGCTTCGCCTGCAGGGTCGAAACGGTTTGCGGCGGCGGGCCGCCTGCGCTCATATACTTCTTGATCGTCATGCCTTCGAAGATCTTGTAGCCGAAGATGCCGCCGAGGACGAGCGCGGTCAGCAACAACATAATTATCATGCGCTTGATCATGGATGGTTCCCTAATGTGCTGTGTTGGTGTCGGTCGCGTCATGTGCGTCGGCATTCGAAGTCATTTCCTGCCGCGTTTGTTCATAAAGCTTGGCGATATCATCTGTGCGGTTCCACCAACCACCGCCTAACGCCTGAAACAGGGCGACTGTGTCGGCGTAACGCTGCGCTTCGGCCTGCACCAGCGACAATTGCGCGGTTTCATTGTTTTTAACAGTGTCCAAATACGCAATTTTGCTGATCGCGCCGGCATCCAACTGTACCTTGGTGATCCGCTGGCTGTCTGCGGCCGCCTGCGCACTTTGCTGCTGATTGACGAGTGTCTGCGCATCGTTTTGCAAGGCGTGCAGGGAGTCGGCCACATTTTGGAAAGCGGCCAGAACAGTTGAACGATATTGTGCGGCCGCGACGTCAAATGAAGCTTCGGCGGCGCGTTGTTCATGCTCCAAATCACCTCCGTCAAAGATCAACTGGCTTGCACTAAATCCGGCGGACCAAATCCCTGAGCCTGGTGAGAATAAACGACCCATGTTATTGGCAACCGAACCGATATCGGCGCTGAGTGAAATCTGGGGCAACCGTTCGGCCAGTTTGACGCCTATCTCGGCGCTTGCCGCGTGCAAGTTGGCCTCGGCGGCGCGTATATCGGGTCGTTGTTCCGTAAGTTCAGCAGGCAGGGAAACAGGCACTTCGTGCGGTAGTTTCAGGTTGGCGAGTTCGAAATGCGCGGCGGGCGCGTGGTTTGGCAATGTGCCCGACAGGGTGGACAGCGCATGGCGCGCCGCAGACAATTGTTGCTGCAGGGGTGGCAAGGTGGCGCGCATCTGCGCCAGGGTTTGTTCAGCTGTCAACAGAACAGGGCGTGCAATGGCGCCTGCCGCCAATTGCGTACGCATCGCAGCAACTTGTTCGGTCTGCGCTGTAATCAAACGCTCGGTCGCCGCAATCTGCGCGCGCAATGAAGCTTCGTGTATCGCTGTCGTCGCAACATTTGCGGTCAGGCTGACATAGGCGGCTTCCATCTGGTCGCGCTGCACCTCGGTTTGTGCTTCGCGTGCTTCGATCGTACGGCGGGATGCGCCAAAGATGTCGAGCGCATAGCTGACGCTGACCGATGCGTTATGTAATGTATAAAGCTGTCCGGGGAATGATCCCCCGAAGCTGCTGCCCGACGTTTTTTGGCGGTTTGTGCTGAATATTCCGCTGACGGATGGCATGAGCAAGCTATCCGTGGCGTTTTCGTTCTCCTCAGCAACGCGTAACGAGGCTTCTGCGGCGGCCAGATCCGGGTTATGCTTGACGGTTTTGCTGATCAGGTCATTCAGGGGTTTGGATTCAAACAATTCCCACCATGCGGCAGGTATGGTTTTGCCCGTTATCATTTTTTGTGCTATGGGACCGGCATCTTGGCCTGCATCCTCAGGGCCTGTAAAAGCGGTTTCGGTCGGTTTGGCGGGCGGCGTAAAGTCGGGCCCCACGGCGCATCCGGTCAGCACTATAGTGCCGGCCAAAAGGATCGGAGACGTACGCATGAAGTGTTTGGGACGCATAGTAGTTCTTTGGGTCATTCCGTCTTGCCCTTAAAAATCAGTTTACAGGGGGCGCTGTCTGTCGTAATATACATTCATTCATGATTGTATGTAAATAGGAAAAAGCTGTGGGTTTGAAAAAAACAGCTTGGACCCGGTATAACGACGGATACTAACGATGGTGCGCAGAACCAAAGACGAAGCTGAGCAGACACGCATTGCCATCTTGGATGCGGCCGAGGATGTTTTTTTCCAAAATGGCGTCGCCAAGACGTCGCTGGAACAAATTGCGCGCGCAGCCAATGTAACGCGCGGCGCCGTTTATTGGCATTTTAAGGACAAGATTGAATTGTGCGAAGCGATGATGCGCCGCGTCTTTTTGCCGCAGGAAGAAATTCTGGAACGCCTGAGCGCCAGCGAAGGCCCGACGCCGCTGAAGGATTTGGAGCAATCATGCTGCGAAGCGTTGAAGCAGATGGGCAAAGACAAACGCCGCCAACGTGTAGTCAGTATCATGATGATGAAATGCGAATATGTGGACGACATGGCGCAGATTCTGACCCGTCGCCGCGATTGCAAGGACCGTATGTTTGACCAGTTACTGCATATGTTTCAGCGTGCGCATAAACTGGGGCAGTTGCCCACGCCCTGGACGCCGCGTCTGGCGACCATCGCTTTGCAATCCCTGATGTCGGGCATCATTAACGGCGTTCTGGAAGGTCGTAAGGATCTGAATTTCCAGACCAGCGGTGTCGATTGTATTCGTGCCTTCTTTGCTTCTCTGCAACCAAAGGCAGCGGCCAAGGCGGCAGGAAAGGTGAAATCATGAACGACTTGCACAGTCTGATGATTGCCGTTTGTGCATTACTGGGCATCAATCCGCCGGGCGTGACCACCTATCAGGGATATGGCGAAGGTGACTATGTGCTGGTCTCGCCACAGGTTGCGGGGCGTATTGAAACGCTGGATGTCGTACGTGGGCAGCAGGTTCATAAGGGAGATAGCCTGTTCACGCTTGAGCATGTGGCGGAACAGGAAGCAGTCGATCAAGCCAAGGCTGCGGCTGACCGCGCGCGCTCGACACTGGCGGATTTGCTGAAGGCTAAACGTCAGCCGGAACTGGATCAGTTGGTTGCTGCGCGGGACGAAGCCGCCGCCGCATTACAGATCGCCAAGCTTAATGTTGACCGCGATGAAAAACAGATCAAGACACAAGCCGTCAGTCAGGCCACTTATGACAACGATAAGGCGCAACTGGAACAGGCCAAGGCTAAACTGGCGGCCAGCGAAGCGGCGTTGGCGACCGGGCAACTGACAACAGGCCGTGACGATGCCATTCACGCGGCGCAGGCTGATGTAGTTGCCGCTGATGCCGCTGAGGCACAGGCCGAATGGAAGCTGAATGAAAAGAAAGTGACAGCCGCAGCCGACGCCTATGTCTTCGACACAATCTACCGCGCCGGGGAATATATCAATGCCGGGCAGGCAGTTGTTTCGCTTTTGCCGCCACCCAATATCAGGGTGCGTTTCTTTGTGCCGGGAACGGATCTATCGCATCTGGCGGTGGGGCAGGCCGTGACGATCAAGGAAACAGGCATCAAGGAAATGCTGTCCGCACACATCACTTATGTATCGCCGCAGGCTGAATACTCGCCGCCGGAACTGTACAACCGCGATAACCGTGACAAGCTGCTGTTCATGCTGGAAGCAGTACCAGATGCGCAGCCCGAGCGCATACATCCCGGTTTGCCGGTTGACGTGGTTGTGGAACAAAAATGATGCAGGACGCAGGCGTAACATCCGCACATATGCCGGAAGGTTATGCGATTGCCGTGCATGATTTGCACAAATCATTTGGTCAGCGGCACGTCGTACGTGGTTGTTCCATCAACGTGCCCTATGGCAATATTTACGGCTTTCTGGGGCCAAACGGCACCGGCAAGACCACAACCATTCGCATGTTATGCGGATTGTTGACGCCCGACGCGGGCACCGGTACATGCCTTGGCTATAACATTCGCACGCAATCGGCGTTAATCAAACGTCAGGCCGGTTATATGCCACAGAAATTTGGCCTATATGATGATCTGACTATTCGTGAAAATCTGGAATTTGTCGCACGTCTCTATGAAATGCCGGATGCCAAACAGGTTGCCACCGATGCGCTGCACCGCCTGGGTCTGCATCATCGGCAGAACCAATTAGCGGGACAATTATCGGGCGGCTGGAAGCAACGACTGGCGCTGGCAGCCTGCGTACTTCACAAACCACGTCTTTTGTTGCTGGATGAACCGACGGCAGGCGTTGACCCCAAGGCCCGGCGCGAATTCTGGGATGAAATCCACGCTTTTGCGGCAGAGGGTATCACGGTACTGGTCAGCACGCATTACATGGACGAGGCAGAGCGTTGCCACCAGATTGGTTATTTGCTGGATGGCAAGCTTCTGGTGCATGGCGCGGTGTCGGATATTATTGCGCAGTCCCGTCTTTCGACGTGGCGCATCACGGCGCAGAACACGGCTGAGGTGATGCATGACCTGCAAAAACGCGCTGGTGTTGAAATGGCCACCAGTTTCGGCACGCAACTGCATATTGCCGGAGCTGATGCCGAGGCGTTACAACGCGCAATTGAATCCATGCAGGCGGTATTTCCGGCCGCACAGGCCGAGAAAATTACGCCGAGCCTTGAGGATATCTTTATCCATACCATGGCCGCCGTCGGCGATCGCGACAGCCAGATAGAAGAAAAAGCCGGGGAGGACGCATCCGCATGATATCCGGTAAATTCTCACTGCAACGTATGCGCGCCCTGATCATCAAGGAATTCATCCAGATTCTGCGCGACCGCTCGACTTTCGGGATCATTTTCATGATGCCGATCATCCAGTTGATGATTTACGGCTATGCCATCAACACCAACCCCAAGCATCTGCCGACTGCGGTGGTGATGGCCGATGACTCGCTTTATGTGCGAAGCCTGACCGCCGCGATGCAGAACACGGGTTATTTCAGCTTCACGGATTTTCCGCCAACCGTGGCTGAGGCCGAGGATTTAATGGCCAAGGGCGATGTGCAGTTTATTATCGAAATACCACAAAACTTCTCACGCGACTTGTTGCGTGGCGAGCATCCGGACGTGCTGGTGGTGGCGGATGCGACCGACCCGGTTGCCATCGGCAATGCCATCAGTTCCGTCGCGCATATCAACACAACGGCACTGTCGCGCGACCTGGAGAAAGCGGGCGATGCCCTGCAAACACGTGGCCCGCCCTTTACCATCAAGGTGCATAATCGTTATAATCCGGAAGGGCTGACCGCCTATAACATTGTGCCGGGCCTTATTGGCCTGTTGCTGAATATGACGCTCATCTCCATGACGGCGGTCGCCATTACGCGCGAACGGGAACGCGGCACGCTTGAAAATTTGCTGGCTATGCCCGCGCGTCCGTTTGAGGTGATGATCGGCAAGATTACGCCCTTCATCATCATTGCGTATATGCAGGCGGCGGTGATCCTGATCGTCTCGCACATCCTGTTCGGACTGCCTATCGAAGGGTCGTTGTTGCTGCTGATATTCGGCCTCAGCATCTATATCGCGGCTAACCTTGCCATTGGTTTTACCATCTCAACCTTTGCTACGAACCAGTTGCAGGCCATGCAGATGACGTTTTTCTATTTCCTGCCGTCATTACTGTTGTCCGGCTTCCTGTTTCCGTTCCGGGGCATGCCACTTTGGGCGCAGTATCTTGGGAATGCCTTCCCGATTACGCATGCGCTCAGGATCCTGCGCGGATTGGTGCTTAAGGGTATCGGGCTGCATCATATTGCAGCCGACCTGTGGGCCATGGCGGCGGCACTGGTCGTCGTTGGCTATATTGCCATGAAGCGTTACAGGGAAACGATAGACTAGAGAGTTGTGTGTTGCGGCGGGGGCTCAGCCCATTTCCATTTCAACGCGCAGATCAACCAGGAAACGAACCACATCGTCATAATCTTTGCGGTTCAGCTGTTCAATGGCCGGTACGTTGAATTGGGCGCTGACCAAAGCGCGTACGGTTTCTTCGCGAATATTCTGGTTGTGCGAAACAAAGGCGGTCAACGCCTTGATGGATGTCAGTTCGCGCAAATTAATAATGGGCGCGGCGTTGACTAAACGCGCGGCAAAGCGCGGACGGGGCAATTCGACTTCTTTGGTGCTCTGTGGTTTTTCACCCGGCTGGTTCGCGGGCGTCTTCAAAAGGACGGTCATGTTTTTATGTTGCACCATCATGGTTGTTCCCCGCGTGTGTTATCAGGCAGCCATACGTGTATCTTCGGCAACATCATAAGACATAAAGCGGTTCCAGCGTTGTTCGAGCGGCAGCACAGCGCCGTGGTCGGTAATCTGGTTGAAGCGTTCAAAATTCTCGAGCATCGCCTGCACCGAGCCTTCGCCGTGACGTGAAATGAATGCTTCAAACGTAATCATCTTCTGCGCTCCGTCTTGTTCTTATCGGGCACAATAGCCGCGATGGTTGCAACCTACCGATTCGTTGTGATGAAAGCAATAACAAACCTACTTTGTAATGAACTATATTCAGTATGTAGCAGAATTAACACAATTGTAGTCAAAAAATATCAATAAAATCAATGTATAAAAATTATGGTTAAAAGATATTAAAAACACTCTTGTAGAAAATTAATCCGGTGATATAAGGAAAATAGTTCATTAAAGGTATGAATATGATTACAGGTCGTCAAGT
>JAFALY010000036.1 GCA_019233975.1 Alphaproteobacteria bacterium
TCCATCCTCATCACAGCCTGCGACGATCTTTACGTCTTTCTGGCCAACGACCTGTTTCAGTCCATTCAGCGACTGCAATATGAACTGCCGTTTGACCTTGGCCTTCTGGATGTCGGGCTGAATGCGCAGAATGTTGCCTACTTCCAAAGTCTGGGCATCAAAGTCGTCAAGGTCGGCGTCGATATAGATTTTCCGGCCCGCGCCGAATGGGAAGCCAAACGGCCAGGCATTAAAACACTGACGGCACGCCCGTTTATTCCCCGTTATTTCCCCGGTTATGACGCCTATATGTGGCTCGACTCCGACATATGGGTACAGACGCCCGAAGCCATCAACACCATGCTGGCACATACGCTGAACAGTGACGGCATCAGCATCGTCACCGAATTCGACCGTTGCTATAGCGCCTTTTATGAAAGCGCCGATATCTGGCAACGCTTCCGCGGCTGGTATGAGGCGAACTATGCCCCCGAAGTGACCGCAGCCATGACGTTGCGCCCGATGTTAAACGCGGGAACCTTTGCCATGCATGCGACCTCACCACTGTGGCAGGCGTGGGGCGATTTATATCGTGACGTTCTGCAAAACACCGCAGACCTAAGCGAAAAAACTTTTATGGCTGACCAATTGGGACTGAACATACTTTTATATCTAAAAGGCATGCCCTGCACACTTATGCCCACGCACTATAACTGGCTGACTTATTACGCCCTGCCCTTGTTCGATAAAACGAGCGGCCTATACGTCGAACCCCTGCCCCCGTACCGCCCCATATCCCAAATCCACCTGACACGCCCTCAGAAGAACTGCATTGAGAAAATTTGCTGTACAGACGGCAGCGTGATTGAGCGTGCCCTGACCTTTGGCGCCTTGTCAGGCTGAGGTCACGATGAGATACGCAACAGAACGTCCGATAGATGACTGATGGCGCAGTCACGCGATAAGAAGCGTTGAGCAAACTCCGCCGCATTTTGCGCCAACTTCTGCGCCAGTTCGGGCTGCGCACACACTTCGCCCACACGCTGCTCCAGGTCGGATAAATCGCCCTTGACCGGGATGTAATGAACATGGGGTTGCAGCAAGTGCGTATAAAATTCACGGAACCCATGCTGCACCAAAAAGACAGGACGCCGTGCATGCAAAAGTAATTTTAGACGACCTGAATAACCGGCCCCGCGAATGTCGAGCAGCATCGCATACTCACAATGATCCGGCATACTGACATACCTGTCCGCCGCGTGCCGCGCGCCTATCTTCTCTTCCCGCTGCCAATTCATTCCGACAAAATCCATTACGTCGGCACGCGTCTGCCCAATACGCAGCAAAACATTGCGCGAGGGATCCATCAGCGCGTTACCTATCCAGAATACCTTGTTATATTTTGGAGTCGTACTGCCGCGCGACAACATCTCAGCAGTACAGGATTCGTAATCTGCAATCCCCGCCTCCGGCCACCCCATAAAAATAAAATCGGGTATAGCGATAACATTTGGCAGACAAGCATTCGTAACAGAATATGTCAGTACATAGGGAGCCTGCGCTGCCAGATCATTACAAGACTCGGGGTTGTCAAATGACCCGATAAAAAAATCAAAGTTACGTCCCTGAAATTTATCAGACTGAAGAGAGAGCGCCAGCCTGATCATCGCCAGTGTGCTGGCGTGGCGGGATTCATAACCGCCAAAATCGTGAAATTGAATGTCCGGGAAACGCCCTTTGATGCGTATTATGCCATGCATTCTATTTCTTATCCGACAGCAAGGGTTTAACAGCGTCGGTTAAAGCTGACTCGGTCAACGGCGTTGTATCTGGCATCATCACGGCCTTGACCACACCCTCACGATCGATGACATAAGTGGCGGGTATGCCCGATGGGCTGCCCCAGTCATTGCTGGTGGCCGCATTATACATGGCGCCATGGAACCCCAGCGGATGCAACACTGCCTTCACATTATCGATATCATGTTTGCGGTCAACGCTGATGGCCAGCACTTCAACATTCTTGGGATTGGCACGCTGATAATAGGCGGCGAGTTCAGGCATTTCCTCCCGGCACGGCGCACACCAAGTCGCCCAGAAATGCAGAATAACAACTTTGCCCTTCAGCTTTGACAGGTCGAAAACCTCGCCATCGGTACGCGGTATAACAAGGGCTGGCGCCGCTTCTCCTACATTTGGCATCGAGGCGAGAGCCGGCAATGCCGTCATGAACACGATCAAGGCAAGAAAGGTTATGACGGCACGCATCGGCATTCTCCCGAATTAGAAGCTAT
Organism: Alphaproteobacteria bacterium; assembly: GCA_019233975.1. Taxonomy (GTDB): domain Bacteria; phylum Pseudomonadota; class Alphaproteobacteria; order UBA9219; family UBA9219; genus JAFALY01. The sequence continues at coordinate 2,274 of JAFALY010000036.1, forward strand.
AGCCTACCGAGAACTTGAACGAGATGGGTGACACTAGCTGGTCCCCATTCACATTCTGATAGATAGGTGTTTCAATATCGCTGTAGAGTTTAACATCCCCGACGCGATATTCCAGCCCCGGCCCAACCAGCAACCGTGTATAGCCGCTATTGTCCGGATTCGCGTTCTGGCCACCGTCGTGACGTCGCGTAGAGCCTATAATCTGCGCGAGGGGCGATATCTTACCCACCTTGCCCAGATCAAACCCCTCATAATAAATGCCTGCTGCAGCATCCATCTCATCGCCCGGGCGGTAATGGTCCTGTATGGAAACGGCATGCGACCACTCACCATTAACAAACCAGTCAAAGGGCATGCCAACCGGCAAAGCGCCCATGTGATACACGCCAAGCAATGCATCGGTGCTGCCCGAACCAATTTGTGTGTCGCGATCAAAATTAGGCGTCGTGAAGCTACCTGTCGGTAGTTTGACGCCGAAGGTAATACCCGTCGACATGTCATCCGACAAACCGGAATAAATGCCTTTCAGGCGTACATCGCCAAAGCTGTTGGCGTTATAGGTCGCCTGCGTTGCGCTATCGTCGTCGAAGGATGTAAAGTTCCGATTCCAGTAAGGCACTGTAATCTGCGCCCCCCAACTGCGGTTAAACATATACTGCGCGCCCGCTGTATAGAGATCTGTGCGGATTTGGCGATCGTCATTATCTTCTTTCGGTGCGCGATGCGTTCCTGCCCAGTTTTGGCTTTGGTTGAGATAATCATATTCCAGCCAGACATTCCCCCCGGGGCCGGTTGGCATCATGGAGCTGGTGCTGATATCAAAAACGCCACAACCGCAGGCACATGCCCACGAAGTAGCAGGACTAAGGGCAATGGCTACGATGGCCACTGCGGCAAGCACTTTGGTGTTTGTATAAGGCATGGTGATTTCCTTGCATTTGGTTTGAGCTCGGGCATGGCCCGTCTGCGATCAGGTTCAAACCGGCAAGGGAGGCCCCCGCGCCCACGCGTAATGGCGTCGTGGCAATAGCGAAAACCGCTCACCCTCCGCGCGCCAGATGATAAGGCCAAAGGCCAAGAGAACTGCAACGGCCAGCAAAGTGGGGGGTGTGAATTCGCCGCCTATTTGATGTATGAACTGACAAATGGGGCATTCTGACGCAGGCGTTTTGGCTTTGTTATCAAGATCATTGACGTTTTGCTTAACACCGCAGATTGACTGTGCGCCAAGCCCCATCCCCTGCGCCGTGTGCGCCAGAGGCACAAAAATGCCCAGCAGCATGGCCCAAAGAGCCAGCCAGATTGCCAAACGACGTGGGCGCTGTTGTTGCAACATCGCCACAGAGTTAACACTGCATCAGGGCTTTGTCTATCGTCAATATTGCGTTTCGCAATAATAATGCTACACACTGTGACGCACAAATTTACAGTGACGCACAAATTTACAGGTGGAGCGCGTTATGAATATGTTGAACGAAGAAGATCTGAAGAAGAACGTCAAGGACAAGGATACCTGGCTGCGCTTCGTTTACCTCGTAGTGTTCGGCGTGGCGTTCTATCTATCAATCCTGCTGACCTTTGCCACTTCGGTTTTCCAGTTTTTGGCTAAGCTGTTCAGTGGATCATCATTCGACGGTTTGTCTGAATTCGGCAACAATCTCGCGACCTATCAGGCACAAGTGACGCGCTTTCTGACTTTCTCGTCAGACGAAAAGCCGTTCCCCTTCGCCCCCTTCCCGATCAAGAAGGCCGAGTAACGCTTTAACGCGCCAACCACCCACGCATGATCGTCGTGACTTTCTGCGGCTGCTCTAGGCTCGACAAATGCCCACAGCCCTCAAGCATTGTCAGCTTCGCGGCGGGAATGAGCGCGGCCATTTCCTCGACCACCTCAGGTAATGAGATCATGTCCTGATAGCTCCCAACAATTTGCACGGGGCAATGGATGTCCTTCAGGTAAGGACGGCTGTCGATGCGATTGAGAATGGCGGTTTGCTGGTTTTGAAATGCTTCGCGCCCGACACGCTCGGCCATGTCCATAATAGTTTGCGTTAACACAACATCCGACACACGCTCAGGGTGAATGAGCATCGGCAACAAACGGGGCGTTACTCCTTTGAATTTACCTTTGGCCGATAGCGCCAATAAAATACTGCGGCGCTGCCGCTGCTCCGGCGTGTCTTGACGCGCCGAAGTATTAAGAAGACAAAGGCGCGTTACCCGTTCTGGCGCCTGCCGCATAATCTCGAGCGAGACATAGCCCCCCATGGATAATCCGGCGAGCGCAAAACGCTCCGGCGCCTTCGCCAATATATCCTTGGCAATCAATTCTATGCGGTCATGCGTCGCACTGTCCGCCACATGGCAGGCGGCGATATCGCTTAGCGCCTCAATCTGATTTTGCCACAGGGCATAGTCAGAAAGCAGGCCGGGAATCAGAAGAAGGGATTGCATGGTCAGCATTACCTAGGAATAAGAAGCACTTAACATGAATAGCATAGATATAGAGCCGCAATAGCCGGAATGTGATTGATTTGCTTTTTATAATACTTTTCTGGTATGTAGGTTGCAGAACAAATGGAAATTGAACGAGTTAAACAGAATAAAGTGACAAGTTTTGCCGATTTAGGGCTGAGTGAAGACATCCTCAAGGCTATTCAGGATGTCGGTTATACGACCCCAACCCCCATACAAGAACAAGCCATCCCCTACGTGCTGCAGATGCGCGACGTATTGGGCTGCGCACAAACCGGCACCGGCAAGACCGCTGGCTTTGTCCTGCCGATGCTTGAAATTTTGGGCAGCGGCCGCGCCCGTGCGCGTATGCCGCGTTCGCTGATCCTTGAACCCACGCGCGAACTGGCGGCACAGGTTGCCGAAAACTTCCAGATCTATGGCAAGTATCACAAACTTTCTATGGCGCTGCTGATCGGCGGCGAAACGATGGATGAGCAAATCCGCAATCTGGACCGTGGCGTTGATGTCTTGATCGCCACACCGGGCCGCATGATTGACCTGTACGAACGCGGCAAGGTCATGCTGAATGACATCAAGATCTTCGTTATAGACGAAGCCGACCGCATGCTCGACATGGGCTTTATCCCTGACGTTGAAAAGATCGCGGGCCTGCTGCCGTCCATGCGTCAAACGCTGTTCTTCTCGGCCACAATGCCGCCGGAAATCAGAAAGCTGGCTGATCGTTTCCTGTCTAATCCAAAGAGCGTTACTGTTGCGCCGCCGTCGAGCACTTCGGAAAACGTGAAGCAGATTTTCGTTAATCTGCCGCAGAATAACGACTGGCTGAAGCGCGAAGCCTTGCGCACGCTGCTCCGCCGTGAACAGGTTCAAAACGCGTTTATCTTCTGCAATCGCAAGCGTGACGTGGCAACATTACAAAAGTCGCTCAGCAAGCACGGCTTTAACGCCGGGCCCCTGCACGGTGATATGACGCAATCCGAACGCACCGCAACACTTGAGAAATTCAAAAAGAATGAGATCAGCCTGCTGGTCTGCAGCGATGTTGCCGCGCGCGGTCTGGACGTTGAAGCGTTAAGTCACGTCTTCAACTTCGACGTTCCCTTCCATGCCGAAGATTACGTGCACCGCATTGGCCGTACTGGCCGCGCGGGGCGTAGTGGCACAGCCTATACGCTGGTGACACCGGATGATGACAAGCTGGTCAATGCCGTCGAAGAATTGATTAAAAAGAAGATCGACCGCGAGTCGATTGGCGACTTGCCTGAACCACGCCCTAACGTCGGGCATTCGCATCGCCGTGTATCCGCACATCGCGGCCCGCGCCGCGACCATCATCGGCAACGCAACGACAGGCCGTCCGAGAAGAGAAATCAAGGTGATGCGCCATCACGTGACTTTAAAGAAACACAGCCCGCTCCAGCTACGACACGAGTCGCTCAGCCCCCAACGCAGCGCAGTAACAGTACGCAAGATCGTTTCGCAGACGATATGCCCGCATTCTTGCGCCGTCCCGTGACAACGGGCAGTCGTTAATTCCAAATTGCGTCTTGTCGATCCCCCAACCCTCTGGCAATGCTGGGGGATGTTTCATTTGCTGCACAGGATTCGATTCGCCAAACATGGGCTACTGGGCACGGCCGGAGCCGTTGCCCTGCTGACAGGCCTGTGCATCCACGCGCCTGCGCTTGCCGCAACCAGCCAAGATAATGAAACGCTCATTGACGCCGACGAGATGGCCTCGGACCAGCAGCATCACTTGGTTACCGCAACAGGCCATGTGGAAATTGCGCGCGGTGGCTATGTACTGCACGCGGACAGGGTAACGTATGATACGCAATCGGGCATTATGCATGCTGAGGGCCATGTGGCTATTCTGATGCCAAACGGCGATGTTGAATTTGCCGAGTCCGAGGATGTCACTGGAGACATGAAGCAAGCCTTTGCCGAGAAGTCTGCAATATTGTTTCAGGACAATTCACGTCTGATAGCACAAAATTCGCAACGCTATGACGGGCGATACCTTGTTGCTAATCGCGGCATGTACACATCTTGCAACGTGTGTAAGGAAAATCCTGACGAACCGCCCCTATGGCAAATCCGCGCCGAAAAAGTTACGCATGATAACGTCGAACACGACGTTTATTATCATAACGCTACAGTAGATTTTGCAGGCGTCCCCGTCATGTACACGCCCTATCTGTCGATGCCGGACCCAACAGTTGATAGGCGTCAGGGCTTTTTGTCGCCGATGCCGGGATATTCGCCCAATATAGGCAACTTTATTCGCATTCCCTACTATGTGGATATTTCGCCTGATAAAGACGCCATTATCGCTCCCACTTTTAGCCAAAAAGACATTGGCCAATTAGGGGGTCAGTACCGCGAGCGCTTTGATAAAGGTTATCTACAGGTCGATGCCAGCATGACCTATGCCGATTTGGTAAGTGACAGCGGCGTGGACGAAGGTAAAAACTGGCGCGGTCATATGCTCGGCAATTTCCGCTATGATCTGAACGACACGTGGCGCGCTGGAACAGATGTTAATTTTGCCTCGGATAAAAGTTATCTACAGCGCTACCATTATTCGTCGGCCGATGAACTGACCAGCCGCGCCTATGTAGAAGGATTCCAGGGTCGTAATTATGCCGCCGTTAACGGATACTACTTCGAAGATTTGCGCCCCGGCACGCAGGCTGTTCAGCCTATTGTTCTTCCCGAAGCGGAGTTCAGCGCATTGGGCGAACCTGGACAAACATGGGGCGGTCGCTGGTCTTTGAACGGCAGTTCGCTGATGACTACGCGCGACAACGTCAATCAGGGTGCCGATCAACAAGGCCCCAATACCCGCCGCGTTTCAATGGCCGGCGGTTGGGACAGACAGCTGATCTCATCCTCTACAGGCCTCGTTACAAACGTGTCCGGCCTGATGCGTAGCGACAGTTATTGGGCCGACAACGTTATGTATCTGGACGGCACAGACAACCATTACAACAACGTTCTATTTAGTCGTGAGTTCGCGCAGGGTAACGTCATTAGCCGTTACCCAATGGCACGCAATGGGGGCACGTATCAGGAGCTGATCGAGCCTATTGCCGCCATCACTGTTGCGCCCAATGTTCATGTGTCGGCCAAACAGCCAATTGAAGACAGTCAGGACGTCGTCTTTGACGAAACAAACCTGTTTTCACCCAACCGATTCACTGGCAACGACCTGATTGAAGGAGGTAGCCGCGCGACATACGGCATACGCCACGCTATAACAGGCAACGATGGTGCCCGTATCGATATGTTCGGCGGCCAAAGCTATGATTTCAGCAGCAATGCCGACTTACCCGAACTATCCGGCCTTCGCAGCGGTGCATCAGATTATGTCGGTCGTATCGAAATTGTTCCTGCCCCGTGGCTGGACGCAAATTATGGGTTCCGCCTAAAAGAATCCACTCTTGATCCACAACGTCAGTATGCCCGCATTACAACCGGCGTGCCCGAGTTTAAACCATTCGCACGATACCTGTCCGGCTATGTTACGGAAGCAACCGGAACAGTCGATCAGGTTGAACAGCTGACAATAGGTTCAGACAGCAAATTTGCCAAGTATTGGAACCTGCACACCGAGCACACACAAGCGTTCTCTCCCGAACCCGGTCCGCGCGGCACGTCCATGACACTGAGCTACGCAGACGAATGCTATATTTTTGCTACAACCATAAATCAGAACGACACTAATCGCGCCGACATCCATTCAGGCACATCTGTGTTGTTCCACTTCTTCCTACGGAATATCGGTGGACTGCATACCGACAGCACGACCTCGGCCAACTTCCCAACCGAATTCAGGCAGTACTGATTTTGTGCAGGAACACCTTAGCCTCGGCATAGGAAGCTATTCGCACCATACCTGCCGCAGGTGTAAGCGTATCGGAAAGCAACAGTCTGTGCGCCACACCACCCGCCGCTGCGGCTTCAAGATCGCGCAATTGATCGCCTATGAAAACAGACCGACTGGGGTTAAGGCGTAGTTTCTGAATCGCTTCCAGCACCATGCCAGGGTTTGGCTTGCGCCAATAGCTTTCTCGTTTGTATTCAGGCAACACGGCATCAGGGTGTTCAAAACAGCCAAGGACTAACTCTACGTTTACATGTTGCGCTGAAAATTCGCGCAGCATCCATTCCGTTAGTTTGTAATAATCCTCGGCGGTGTATTTTCCGCGCCCCACCCCGGCCTGATTGGTCAGAATGGCCAGCCTGTACCCCACATCCTGTGCAGCGCGCAGAAAGTCGAAAATACCGTCAATAAACTGGAACTGCTCACGAAATCCGACATAGGCTGTGTCATGATTGACAACCCCGTCACGATCCAGCAATAACCCACGCCCCAACATTGGCCACCTTTTTTGTTTCCCTTTTTCTAGGTATGCTTATACTGCCGAAACAGAACAGTCACAACAAAGCCTATTCGGTGCCCATGCTGAAAAAACTGCTGACCCTTATCCTTGCCGCTCTAACAGGAATGATGATCATGACCGACGCTAATGCTGCCAGCAAACCCATCCTCGATCCGGAAAATACAATCTATCTGGACTTACCCGATGGCCGCGTCATTATCCAACTACGCCCCGACCTGGCCCCCAATCACGTTGCACGTATCAAGGAATTGGCGCGCCAAGGATTCTATAATGGCCTGAGCTTTCATCGCGTTATACCCGGCTTTATGGCCCAGACAGGCGACCCGCGTGGCGATGGCACCGGTGGCTCAGGTAAACGCCTGAAAGCTGAATTTTCTGACGCCCCACACGTGCGCGGCACCGTTTCCATGGCACGTGCCATGGACCCGAATTCTGCCGACAGCCAATTCTTTATCTGCTTTGCCCCAGCTTCTTATCTCGACCACCAGTACACCGTTTTTGGTGAGGTGATCGAAGGCATGGAGTTTGTCGATAAGATCAAAGCCGGTTCATCCAGCAACAATGGCACCGTAAAAGATCCAACCAAGATCGTGAAGATGCAAGTTGCGGCAGACGTGAAGGATAAATAAATATCCATGCAGAAGCCTATTCATGTCGTCGGCGGCGGTCTGGCTGGCAGCGAGGCCGCGTGGCAAATCGTGTCACTTGGTATTCCTGTTGTGTTACACGAAATGCGCCCAGCGCGCAAAACGGATGCCCACCAGACTGATGATTGCGCCGAGCTGGTATGCTCCAATTCATTTCGATCAGACGACCATGAATACAATGCTGTAGGCCTGCTTCATGACGAAATGCGCCGCGCTGGCTCAATCATCATGCGCGCGGCGGATGGGCATCAGGTCCCAGCCGGCGGTGCACTGGCCGTCGACAGGCATGGGTTTTCTGCCGCAGTCACGAAGGCGCTAACCGAGCATCCGCTTGTAATATTCGAGCGCGACGAAGTTCCGTCGATCGAAGCTACGGAAAACTGGAACGCGCCGGTTATCATTGCGACCGGCCCATTGACATCAGAACCACTCGCAGACTCCATACGCAAACTGACCGGCGAGGAGTCCCTGTCTTTCTTTGACGCAATTGCCCCTATTGTTCATCGCGACAGCATCGATATGAGCAAGGCGTGGATGCAATCACGTTATGACAAGGTTGGCCCCGGGGGCACGGGGTCCGACTACGTCAACTGCGCCATGGATAAGGAGCAGTACGAGGCCTTCATCGACGCCCTGCTGACGGCGCCCAAAACAGATTTTAAGGAATGGGAAAAGAACACACCCTATTTTGAAGGTTGTTTGCCTATTGAGGTGATGGCAGAGCGCGGCATCGACACGCTGCGCTATGGCCCTATGAAGCCGGTCGGTCTGACCAACCCGCATACGCAAAAACGTCCCTATGCTGTCGTACAGTTGCGGCAGGATAATGCATTAGGCACGCTATACAATCTGGTTGGTTTTCAAACCAAACTGAAATACGCCGAGCAATCGCGCGTGTTCCGCATGATACCCGGTTTAGAAAACGCAGAATTTGCCCGATTGGGCGGCCTGCATCGCAACACCTTCATCAACAGCCCACGTTTACTGGATCATCAGTTGCGCCTGAAACAAAAGCCCCATGTGCGTTTTGCCGGACAGGTGACCGGTGTGGAGGGGTATGTTGAGTCTGCCGCCATTGGTTTGCTTGCTGGGCGCTTTGCGGCGGCAGAAATTATGGACACGCCATTCCTGCAGCCCGCGCGCACGACGGCGCTTGGCGCCCTGCTCGCCCACATAACAGGCGACGCAGAAGCCGAAACTTTCCAGCCTATGAATGTGAATTTCGGCCTGTTTCCACCGATTACCACAGGGCGTGGTGGTCGTGATCGCAAACTGGCCTACACGGCACGCGCCAAGGAAGACATCAAGCCGTGGCTTGAGTTTCCCAAGCCGTTGGCCAATGATAGGTTGATTATAAGAAACGCAAATTTAGAAGATGTAGATGGGATTTTGGCAGCGCATCAGAAGGCGGTTTTTGAAAAGGCGTCTGGCCATTACCCCCAACATGTTTTGACATCATGGTCCCCCGGAGCAACAGTAGAGCGCAAAGCAAAACTTGCCAATGAGATCCAAGATCCAGAGCATATTATTATCGTTGCCTATCACGATGGACAGATTGTTGGATTTGCGCAGGCTATTCCTGCGATCCAAGAACTGCGTGCTGTTTACACAGAATCTTCTGCGCCCCAACATTCGGGGAGCTTACTGCTGAAAGAAATTGAGGAACGGGCATTTATGAGGACAAATAAACTTGTTTGTCATTCTTCTTTGAATGCAGAAAATTTTTATACAAAAAATGGTTATAATAAAGTCACTTCCGCGCATCACGTTCTTTCCGATGGCACGGAAATTGAATGCGTCCAAATGCAGAAAGATTTTCGGGTTACCCCTTAAACTAGCGTGACGCCTGCGCCATATCAGAACGCTTGGTACGCACGTCCCCCAGAATGGATTCCAGCCAATCCAGATGCACAAGGGTGCTGCTGGCTTTTTCCCATTCCTGACCACGCAAGGCCTGCATCAGGCCCATAATGCCGTCTTCCAACGCCTGGCCGGCCTTTTGCGCAACGCGGTCACACGCAACCGGTTCAGCCGCCGTTGAAAGCTCGGCGCGCAATTCGGTAATCATCGGCTGCATTTCCGCTTGGGCGGCATCATGTTCATGATGCAACGACAGCCAATAACGGCCACGACGCAGCGGATCACGTAGTGTCTCATAGGCGTCCTTCAAAGCTTCCAGCTGCTTTGACGCATTGGTGCGCTCACCCATGCCGCGGATCAAAAAGCGTTGTGGGTCTAGTGTGCGCGAAAGCGCTGCGTATTGGTGATCCATATGTTCGACATCCAAATCGATGCGGCGTTCAATGCCCAAACGCGCGAAATGGTCAATATCGCGCACCGGTTGTACCGTGCCGCAATGATGACAGAAGATGGCGCGGGTCGAGGCCGGCTTTTGGCACAACCAGCAGGTTAGCGCGCTGTTTGCCAGTCCCGCAAATTCGTTAAGTCCAATGACGTTTGACATGCACTCTCTCCGTTAAGCCGCTTGAGTTGATCGGTTTGATTGATTGTTCTTGGCCCGCTGATAAACATCGCGCCACGCGGAAACACAACGCGCAATATCTTCCTGTTTATTATGCCA
>JAFALY010000011.1 GCA_019233975.1 Alphaproteobacteria bacterium
ATATTTTAAAAAGCATATTCACATGACGACAAAAGAAGAACGTCAAGACAGGCACAGCAAGCAGGCCGACAAGCTAAAGCACACGTCTGCGATGCGTAAGCTTATTGTTGCAGCGTGTGTTATCTGTATTCATATTGCCGCAGTTACCGCAGTTACCTGTGCATTATTTGGCTTTGCCCCTGGTGCCTTAACAGCAACAAAGATAGCCCTTATCGTTGGTGGCGCTCTTCTGCTCAGCTTTGCTGAAATGGGCGTTTGGGAAGTCGCCAAACAAAGGCAACGTATGGACAGCGCTCACAATAAAATATCAGTCAGAGGATTACTGAATGCATTGCTGGGGGGCGGCGATCCTAAATAATGGATGGCGGATGGGGTGTCCGAAAAAATATTTCTTCCGTTCATCTCATCACGTCTCATAACACCAATAGAACCAATGCTTTTTAACACATTCGATTTTGACTTGATGTACACTGGGCATCGTAACATCTCACAAAATCTCGTCAAGAATGATGGTAAGGACGATGGTAAAGAAAGCTCCAGATATAGCCCCGGGGGTCATTTCCAGACTGAAAGACCCCGGCATGCACTTTATCGGTTACGTCTCCGGGTTGGCCTTGCGCATCAACAAGACTGGTGCGCGTAACTGGATTTTACGGGCTACGGTAGGCAGCAAACGTCGGGATATAGGGCTTGGAGCCTTCCCGGAGGTCACGGTGGCGCGCGCCAAGGAAATAGCCGCCGAAAAGCGCCAGCAGATACGAAACGGCATTGATCCAGTCGCCGCACGGGAAGCGGCACAAATGGCTCTGAAAGCCGATCAGGCTTCCTTTATTACCTTCCGCGAAGCGGCTAAGCAGTATATCGCCGCGCATGAAGCAGGATGGAAAAACCTGAAACATGCCGCCCAGTGGCGCACCACCCTTGAGGCTTATGCTTATCCTGAAATCGGTGACCTTCATGTCCGCGACGTTGCGCTGCCGCACGTTCAGAAAATCATTGAACCTATCTGGCATAAAAAGACTGAAACGGCGAACCGCCTTCGCGGACGCATCGAGAAGGTTCTCGATTGGGCAACCGCGCGTGGCTTTCGCAGCGGCCAAAATCCCGCCAGATGGAGGAGTAATTTAGACATGCTCCTCCCTGCGAAGGGCAAAATTGCCAAAGTCCAGCACCACGCGGCTCTTGAATGGCACCAATGCGGATCGTTCATGGCCGAGCTGCGCCAGCAGGAAGGCTTTAGCGCAAGAGCATTGGAATTTTGCATCCTGACCGCTTGTCGATCCGGGGAAGCGCGTCTTGCAAAATGGTCGGAATTTGATTTTGATCGCAAAGTCTGGACGATCCCCGCCGTACGCATGAAAGCAGGAAAAGAGCATCGGGTGCCCTTGTCGGCGCAAGCTATGGCATTACTTAACAAGCTTCCACGCGAAGAAGGAACCGATCTGCTTTTTCCAAACGGCAAAGGGACTTGCCTCAGCGACATGGCGCTGACCATGCTTTTACGGCGCATGACGAAAAACTGTACTACGCATGGTTTTCGTTCGACCTTCCGGGATTGGGCGGGTGAAACTACGGCCTTCCCGCGCGAAGTTATCGAACATGCGCTCGCGCACCAGTTAAAGGACAAAGCTGAAGCTGCCTATGCAAGGGGTGACATGTTCATGAAACGCACACTCTTGATGCAAGCATGGGCGGATTTTATCGACAAACCAGCGGCAGGTGAAAACATCGTGTCAATCGCTCGTTCTGGTACGGACGTTCCCGTGGCCGTTGCAGACACTCACGCGCATCAACAAGTTCAAGTTGGCTAAGAAGCATGTCTGTTCATACGAAAAAAATACTTCCAGAATGGCTACCAAAGGCAGTAAAAAAATGGGCTGGCAAGCATGCCGCCGAGCTTTCAAAGCCAAATAAAGACGATGTTTGGAAGCGAATTTACCGATTGCTTTATTCCCGTGACAATGAATTACAGCAAGTGTGGCGCTGGCTGGAAGAACAGTCAGCTGATGCTCCGGGAGCATTTATGGAAGAGGTCTTTGACCAACTGCACGTCAGTAATCAGCTAAGAAAGGCTGATCCCCAAATTAGGCAAATGAGGGAATTGGCAAAGAAAGCCATCCCCAGTCTCAAAAAAACTCGAATACACCTTCAAAAAATGCATGAGCTTGATGGTTTCTCTTGGTATCTGCCGCAAATTGACGCTCTCATCCAAGACCTTGAGGCCAGAGAAGGAGGGTATGACTATCTTGAGAACAACATTTGTTCGAGCAAAAATGTGTTCGGACTTGGAAGGAAAGAAAAAACGATCAAAGGACAATCGATTTCCTTCACTGTCAGGCTTGCGCGGTACATGGAAGATTTAGGCGCACCCTCATTAGACATGGCCGCTGTGGTGGCCAATACAATTTTTGGTACTTCATACACTGGAGCAGACGTTGCAGGAATGCGGGGGAGTAGAAAGAGAAAAAACATTCATCCCTAAAACTTTTTTGAATGTTCATCGTCTAATCTTGTCTCACATGTTGTGGTTACGAACCTTCAACTCTAACCGAGGTTCACAACGTGTCAGCAAAAACACCCAAGACCATCCATGCTAGTGGAACTCTACCACAACATGGTTTCATCAGACAAAAAAATCTGATCCCAGACATTATCCCGATTTCAGGCGCTCAATTATGGCGCTGGGTAAGGGATGGAAAATTTCCTCATCCATTAAAGCTATCTCCTAGGGTCACAGCTTGGGATGTCCAATCTGTAAGGAGCTGGATTGAAGCTCAGCATAAAGAAGGTGCAATATGACCTGTCCTATCTGCGCCTATCAGGCCAACCCCAGCGCCAAAGTTGAGCGCGGTACAGTATGTGACGTTCATGCTGACGATTTCTTTCCCCCTGCCGGGAAAACAACAAAATCAGCAGAACAGCTCTTGACCGACTACGGCATCCCATCCCATCACGAGCTTGTCCCCCACATTCAGGATATTTGCGCAAGGCGAGATCGAGCGGTGGCTTTCCTCAAAGCTTTTATCGGAGGGCGCGGCAATGACCATGCTTAATCTTGCCCTGTCCTACATCAAGCGCGGCCTTCCGGTGTTTCCGCTGGTGCCGCGCAGCAAGGTGCCGTTGATTTCCAAAGCCAAAGGCGGGAGTGGTTGTCTTGACGCGACTTGTGACACGGACAAAATCCTCAGATGGTGGACAGACTGTCCGGATGCTAATATCGGTCTTGCTACGGGAGCCGCAAGCGGAATTGATGTGCTTGACGTTGACCCGCGCCATAATGGGCATCTGAGCCTTAATACCCTTGTTCAAAAGCATGACAAGATCGGCAAGACCCCGATAGTTCAAACAGGCGGCGGCGGACTTCATTTCCTGTTTCGCCATCGTGAAGGCATGTCCGGCAGCGTCGGGCTTATTGGTGAGGGATTGGATGTTCGCGCCGATGGCAACTATGTTGCTGCTGTTGGCAGTATCCATGAAAGCGGTAACGCCTATGAATGGAAGCCGGGGTTATCGCTGGACGATGTGCCGCTGGCCGACTGGCCGAACTGGCTGTCCCAAATGGTAATGTCTAATAAGGACAGCCGGAAAGCTGCGTCGCCCGAACATTGGCGCGAAATGATAGCGCAAGGCGTTCAGGAGGGTGGGCGTAATAATGCCGTCACAAAGCTCGCAGGTCACTTGCTGGGTAAAAAGGTTGATCCCCACGCCACCCTCGATCTGATGCTGATATGGAACCAAGTCCGGTGTCACCCGCCGATGGATGAGGAGGAAGTATTCCAAATCGTTGAGAATGTCGCCGAGCGTGAGTTCAAGAAGCGCATGGGGAGAAGGCCATGAGCTACATCGAAGGATTGACTGAAACGGAAAACATGATCGAAAAACCAGCGCCCTCGTTTTTACCGCTCGTCACCCATAACCTATCCGATTTCCTCGGCCTAATCCTGCCACCACGCAAGATGCTATTATCCCCTTGGCTACCGGAGAAAGGCTTGGCGATGATTTATGCCCCGCGTGGTATCGGTAAAACCTTTCTTGGCCTCAGCGTTGCCTATGCCGTCGCCGTGGGCGGTGAGTTCTTGGGCTTCAAGGTAGCGGAGCCAAGGAAGGTTTTGTATATCGACGGTGAAATGGCCGCGAGTGAATTGCAAATTCGTACCCGGCACATCAGCGCCGGGTTCGGTAAAGAACCGCCTGAACCGGGTTATTTTCGGATGTTGGCCGCCGACATTCAAGAGCGCGGCCTTCCTGATCTTGCAACGGCGGAGGGGTTGCAAGCGATTAATGTTGAGGTAAGGGATGCTGATCTGATTGTGTTGGACAATCTCTCGACCCTCATTCGCAGCGGTAAAGAAAATGACGCAGATGCTTGGGGCTTGGTACAGGATTGGATATTAGAGCAACGTCGTGCCGGACGATCTGTCATCCTGATCCATCACGCCAACAAAATGGGCGGTCAACGCGGCACCAGCAAACGAGAGGACGTGTTGGATGCGGTTTTAAGTTTATCCTTGCCAGAAGATTATAAGGACATAGATAAAGCCCGGTTCAACATACATTTTACCAAGGCTTGTCATTTTTATGGCTCCGACAGGGAGCCGTTGGAGGCGCGATACGAAGTCCAAGACGGTAAGGGGTTGTGGTCGCGGTCGAAAATTAAGACCAAAGTCGAAATAGGGCTTGAAGGCGTTTCTGAGAACTTGTCCTTGCGGCAGGCGGCAGAGGCGTTAGGTCTTTCAAAATCCACGATCCAAAGGCACAGGAGCAAACAGGCCAAAACAACCCCGGCCTTGGCGAAGTCGTGGAGCATGAACCCTGTCCCGGCGTCCCAACCCTTAAGCCGTGGGACAGTGGGACAGTCAGTTACGGCTGATCTTGAGAAGCTGATTGCAGAAGCAAGGGGGACGAAGAAACCGCCGGAACCGGGACTGCCTGATGCGCCTTGATCTCGGCCAGAAGTTTATCCAGAACCGCGTTGTTCGGCTTGCGCTCAATCTGCACATTCGCCAGCCGGGGCGTGACATAGGGTAAAATGATCCCGGCGCATTGCGCCCGGAAGGTCAAGGATTGGTTTTCGTCGCGGACGATGCCAAGCAGAAGTTCGACAGGCGACAAACCTTCAGCTCCGGCTTCTATCGCCAGCGTCGCGGTCTTGGTCATTTTACTGCCCTTCGGCCTTCCAGCCCCAGGACGACTTCCACCTCTTGACATATTGTCCCCACTTGAATTTTTTGATTGATAATCAATATATCAGAGAACTTAGCTTAATAATAGGCAATCGATCAGGAAGGATAAGAATAATGTCAATCAATGAAGAGGGTTTTTTATCTCCGGACATTTCACAATGGATCACTAAACATCGCAAGGATAACTCCGGGTGGTTTTCTCTGACAGATCAGCTTAACCGCTTGGGACAGAGATTAATGCTGACCTCCAAACCCCCACAGGAAGATAATCAAAAAATCTTAATTGCCTTTTACTTTGTCCGTGTCCTTTCCGCATTTCAAGGTATCATCTTTCTAGCCGAGCGCGGCATGACTGTTGAGGCGCAGACCTTGGCACGCAGTTGTCTCGAAACGGTTTTTTGCATTTCTGCTATCGCAGAAGACCCGGATTTCTATAAGCACCTCATTGACGCCGACACTGGCCACAAAACAAAAGCGGCTAATAGGCTAATAGCTTTACCAGATGCTCTAAAGGGATTAACTCCCGAACAAACAAAAAACATTGAGAATTTTGTACAATCGAGAAATGAAAGTGAGAACAAAGGGGTAGACCTCAATTTGTATTTAGCAGCCAGCAAAGGTGGGCTAAGCGATATATATGACACCCTTTATCGGTATCTTTCAAATAAAGCAGCGCATCCATCCCTTGCCGCACTCGACCGATACTTTAGTGAACATAAGATCAAATGGGGGCCTGATGTTGACGATGTGGCCGAAACGCTCAGCGCGGCGTCTATGGCACTCCTAAGTGCCATAAAGCTTTTTGCGAAAATACTCGGGCAAGATAATTATGGACAGGATATAGAAGCATGTTGGAATACGTATCAAACCCTCATCGAAGAACAAACAAAAGAAGTTGATATTGAGATGAGTAAAGTCGCCACCTAGCAATATTCAAGGCTTTTCCGATAAACCCTTCTTTTCATAAAACCACTTATCATAAACAGGGTCAGGCATACCCCCTAAACTCTCAATACGTTCTTTTTCATTTCTTTTAGGGACAAGCGCAACCCAGCGCAGATGTTCATCCATACTTTCCAATAAAGATTTTACCTCTCTTGCTTCCTTGGCATTGCTTGATGATAGGTTGTCCAAAATTCCGCACATGTGTTTCGTGTTCATAGCGATAGCTTCGAGCCATCCAGATATGTGCTGAGCTATGAACAAAAGCCAAAGTCCGATTATAACCAGCACACCCACCGCGATTTCTATCATGGCGACCTCCTACTGATCTTTAACGGTCGTAAGCTGCCAGCCCTTGGCCTGCAAACAGGCATTCATCAGCTGGTTCCGGGCGGTCTGGTTCATATCCTTGGCGCGGACTTGTCCGCCGCCGCCGTTCCAGTTGGCGTTGCCTCCAGCGCTGTTCCAATTTGCATTGCCGCCGCCGCCCGACCAAGCCGCCGTATTCGCTACCGTGACCGGAGCCGATGCCATTGCGCTCTGCATGCAGGCATAGTTATCGGTACTGAAATCTTGTTGTGTCGACCCGGGCTTGACCCAGACCTGATGAGAACAGCTTGTGAGCAGCAAACAGGCGGCGATCCCGGCACAAAAAACTGAAACTTTATTCATCCTCAAACTCCCCAACAGTGAAGAAGCCAGCCAGAGGATTACCCACTGGTGGCCGGGGAGTTGATAAACCTGCTGTAACAGAGGTCGCGCAGACCTTTAGACTTTCGTCCTGAACATACATCTGCGCCTCCCCGACCGTCGGTCGAGGAGTGCTTTTCCGGTTGCACAAAACCGGTTACAGCAAGGGTTATCACGCCCCAAAGACAGGTATGCCCTGCCTCTGCCGCACAGAATGAGGACAAGAACAGCATACGTCAACAGAAGAAAATCTGAGGTAACAATCTAGTAACAAAGAAAGTTATCGATTAAGCTAATAGTTTAGATTTTGTATCCAATTCCATGCTCATACTTCATGAGGGGACAATGCCGACGAACGATCTACCAATTACCAACAATGGGGATGATCTCTACGGCTTCGATCCCTTCGCCAATGCTATCGCTACATCCGTCAAAAAGATGTCCGCGCCCGAAGGCGTTGTTATTGCCATCAATGGCTTGTGGGGCAGCGGCAAGACCAGCGTCCTCAACCTCATCGCCGAGAAATTAAAAGATAACGATCAAATCGAGGTTGCACCCTTTAATCCATGGTGGTTTTCGACTTCAGAAGCCCTGACGCTAGGTTTCCTCAACGATATGCATGTCTTGCTGGGCAAATCCCTCGGCGATCAGGCCAAGGAGATTTTCCGCAAGTTTGATAGCTTGCTGGGCGCTACCGGGAAAATCATCGAGCTTGCTGGTGACGCCGTTGTTCCCGGAGCTGGTAAAGTCGTGGCAGCCACCACCAAAATTGGCATGAAGGGGCTTGAGGGTCTTGTATCGGAAGATACCTTGCCCAAGTTGTTCGCGAAAATCAGCGACCTTCTTAAGGCATCCGAAAAACGCTATGTTGTCATCATTGATGACATTGACCGCTTGCCACCCGATGAAGCCTTGCAGCTATTCCGGCTCATCAAGTCCGTGGGCCGCTTACCCAATGTGATTTACATTCTGGCCTACGACCGTGTCTTGGCCGAAAAACTGATCCAAGAAAAGTTTCCCTCTGAAGGCCCCCACTATCTCGATAAGATCGTGCAAGCGGCCTTCGAGGTACCGCCGATCACCAACGACGACTTGCGCGATCAGTTTATGAAAGAGCTGGGGGACATCTGTAAGAAACCCGACGGCGAAGACGAGAAGTATTTTTATAACGTCATGTATGGCGCGGTGACGCCGGGCTTTACTACACCCCGCGACATTAAGCGTCTGCTTGGCATGTTGGAAGTGACATGGCCTGCTGTTCAAGATGAGTTGAACCGTGCTGACTTCGTGGCGTTGGAGGCCATTCGTCTGAAATATGTCGCGCTTTACAAGGCACTTCGCGACAATCCTGGCCTACTTACTGGCACCGGACGCTCGACCGGGCGCGATAAGCAAGATATAGCTGATATGTGCAATCAGGCTTTCTTAACAGTCGTGCCGCCCTCAGACCGCGAGGCGGTGAGAACCTCTCTGATGCGGATTTTCCCAAGGCTTCAATCTGTGTGGGGCAATCTCTATTACGACGACAGTCGAAACCAAACTTGGACGCGCGACAGGAACGTCTGTTCCCGCAAATTTTTCTCGGCTTATTTCCGTCTTGACGTATCGGGGGATGTTCTATCGAGGAAGGAAGTTGCTTCGATCATCGCCGTTGCCGGGGACGAAGCCGCATTGACACAGAAATTCCTTGACGGCATTCAGACGAAAATGAAAAGCGGTCGCTCGAAAGCATCCGTTATGTTGGACGAATTGACGCTTAGCGCTGACGACATAAAGGAAGCCGACGCCCCTGTGTTCCTGAAAACGGTTCTCGGCCTTTATGAGAAACTATGGCTCGCTAGTGACAAGGCCAGAGGCATGATGGCAATCGAGGACAATCGGCTTCGCTTGCACTGGCTCTTGAACGCCCTACGCCCACGGTTCACGGTCAAAAAACGAAACGAACTGCTGACGAAAGCGCTCAGCGATGCCCCGACAGCCTGCCTCTTGGATTTTGCCGAGCGCATGGATTCCGAACAAAAACCCAGTAGCAATGGCACTGTCACACCGGAAGACGAGCGTTTCGTTGATGCCGCGACTGCTGAGGCTTTAGTGAAACTGGCAGCTGAACGGGTAGAAGCCGACGCCAACAATAATTTGCTTGGCAAAATCGAAGACCTTATGCGCTTCCTGTATGCTGTCCGGCGCATGTTACCCAACGGGGCTGAAGAAGTGCTGAAGATCACAAGCTCTGCCCTTAAGGACGACGATTTTGTCCTTAACCTTGCCTTTAGTTCCGTAGGGCAAACGTGGTCGCAAGGTATGGGCATGATCGGCTTAGGTGACTTGGTTGCTGTCGGTAAATCGAAAATCAACAAGACCGATATAAGTAACGTGGCCGATCTCGATGTGTTTATGAAACGGCTAATCGAGGTTCGCGATGGGGGCAAACTGAGCGCCGACCAGCAAGAAGGTCTCAAGGCTTTTTTCCAGCTCTGGGACGAGGCTGGCGAAGTCGAAGCAGCATAATAGGGCAAATTTCAAAAAATTACGCAGTTTTCGAAGGGCATCCTCAATTCTAATTCCCCATCCGGGCAGCCCGGACGTTTCCCGAGTTAGGGAATTAAACGTTCAGAAATCTCCGCTCTTCTTCTGCGAAGATATGAGCTGGAAAGATTTTTTCTGAGATGATGCAAAAAAGACTCACCCTAAAAAATGATGGTAAGCCTGATGGTAAGACGGCAAAGACATCAAAATTATTTTTATAAATCAACAAGTAATGGCGGATGAGGTGAGATTCGAACTCACGGAGAGCTTGCACCCTCGCCGGTTTTCAAGACCGGTGCCTTAAACCGCTCGGCCACTCATCCATCGGGCCTTGATAACAGATGTTTCGGACGAAAAAAAGCCTGTTATCGCAGTTCCAATATAACGGGTGTATGGTCGGAAGCCTTATCCACCGCACGTGGTAACGCGTCAATCGTGCAAGATACCATGCGGTCTGCCGCCTCTGGCGACAGCAGGAAATGGTCTATTCTGAGGCCATTATTGCGCGGCCAGGCGCCCGCCTGATAATCCCAGAACGTATAGGCTTTCTCTTGTTTGGGGTGCAGGGCGCGAAATGCTTCGGTATAGCCTAGTGCCAGTAATCGCTGAAATTGTGCACGCGACTTGGGGTGATACAGGGCATCTCCCTCCCATCCCTTTGGATCGTACACATCCGTTGCAGCCGGGATAATATTATAATCGCCGGCCAGCACAACAGGCATTTCTGTTTTTAGCAATTCGCCCATACGGCGATGCAGACGTTTCATCCATGCAAGCTTGTAAGCGTATTTATCGGTATCCATGGGGTTACCATTCGGCAAATACAGGTTGGCGATGCGTACACCGCTGATGGTTGCTTCTATATAGCGGGCTTGTAAATCTTCTGTTCCGCCGTATAGCGGCAAGCCTTCCTGTACATCGCAAATAGCTTCGCGTGACAGCAGCGCAACACCGTTATAGCTTTTCTGTCCTAGCACGTGTGTTTTGTATCCCAACGCCTGAAATTCCATGGCAGGAAACGCATCCGTCTCGCACTTGATTTCCTGCATTACTAAGACATCAGGCGCAGTGCTTTTTAACCAGTCGGTGATGTTCGACAGGCGCGCCCGTACAGAATTGACGTTCCAGGTTGCGATTTTCATGGCATCAGCCCCCGTCTATGCCTTTACGTCCATAGAGTGTTGCGGCGCGCATTTCAAATGCTTCCACCATTTTGCGTAATGCCTTGTCAAAAAAGGCGTCTATCGCCGCCTGCAGGAACGGGGATTTAAAATCAAAATCAACGTGAAAGGTAAGTGCGCACGCCCCGCCTGGCGCAGCGTCAAACCGCCAATGGTTTTTAAGTTTGGCCATGGGGCCTGATACGTAATTGACTGTTATCTCATGCGGTCGCTGTAGTGTGACGTCAGACCGAAATTTTTCATGAAAAATTTTGTATCCGATAATCAGGTCGGCGACCATGCGTATATCACTCTGTGACAAAATACGGGATGCTTTGCACCAAGGCAAAAATTCTGGATACCGGTCAACTGCTGCAACAAGGTCGTACAGTTGCTCAGGCGTATAAGGTAATACGCGCGTTTCTGTGTGCGACGGCATTATCCTGAAGGTCAGGCTGTCTTGGCGGCAGCCTTTGATGCATCAGACGCGGCGGCTGGCGGATCGCGCAACACATAGCCGCGGCCCCAAACCGTTTCGATGTAATTTTCACCACCGGCGGCCTGAGTCAGCTTCTTACGTAATTTGCAAACGAATACGTCGATGATCTTCAATTCCGGTTCGTCCATACCGCCATACAGGTGGTTCAGGAACATTTCCTTGGTCAGGGTCGTGCCCTTACGCAGGCTGAGCAGTTCAAGAATACCGTATTCCTTGCCGGTCAGATGCAGCGGCGCGCCTTCAATTTCAACAGTGCGCGTGTCGAGATTGACGATCAGCTTGCCCGTGCGGATAACGCTGTCCGAATGGCCTTTGCTGCGGCGGATGATGGCGTGAATGCGGGCGACCAGTTCGCGACGGTCAAATGGCTTGGTCAGATAGTCATCAGCGCCGAAACCGAGACCCTTAATCTTGTTATCCAGTTCGGACAGACCGGACAGGATCAGGATAGGTGTCGTGACGCGCGCGGCGCGCAGGCGGCGCAAAACTTCATAGCCGTCGATATCCGGCAGCATGAGGTCGAGAATGATAATGTCATAGTCGTAGATCTTGCCGATTTCGAGACCATCTTCACCCAGGTCGGTGGTGTCAACGATGAAGCCTTCGGCTTGCAGCATGAGCTCGATGCTCTTGGCGACGGAGGTATCGTCTTCAACGAGGAGTACGCGCATATTTTTGCCTCATATGTTAATGTCGGTAGACGCAAGCAACCTGTGTGATTGGTTTACGATGAATGAAGAATGCACGCTCATCGCAAGATCACGTTAACCTGAATATTAACATAAACGATTAAGAATTGGTAAACTTTATTAATGGTGATATTTTACATCAACAAAAGACAAATTATATCATTAATATCAATATGTTGATAATCAATGCGTAAGCAGGATTAGCGCAGACATTGGTTGAAGCAAAACCAATCGCCCCTGCCGTTTTAGATTAACTGAAAACAGCACGTCGCAAACAGCTTCACTTTGTATCGAGTATGCAATGACTTTGTCAGTAAGGTTAAAGACACAGCGTACAACGCGCTTTTTATAACCAGCATTGAAGCGTTCAAAAATAATCAGCCCCTTGGATGCTGGTACAGCACGGAAGCCATCGGTCAACATAACGGGCTCAGATTTTCTCCATGCGATAATGCGTTTAGCAAAAGCAAGCGTACTATTCGGTTTTTTCTGCTGTGCAGTGACCGATAAACGTCCGTGCTCTTTTGCGAAAGGTAGCCACGTGGATTGCGCGGCGCTGAAACCACCATGCGCTTTTTTATCATCCCATGGCATGGGCGTGCGGCAGCCATCCCGCCCCTTAAATTTTGGGTAGAAGGCCAAGCCAAAAGGATCCACCATTTTGTCGTAAGGCACATCGGCTTCTGTTAGCCCCAGCTCTTCCCCCTGATACATGCAATAGTGACCAGGCAGGCAAAGTCCGAACAGTAAGGCCACGCGTTCAGAACCCCTACCCCAGCGGCTGCGCACGCGCATGACATCATGGTTTGATAGTGTATAGCAAAATGACTGCCCGCGCTTTTTATTCTTTTCTACGTCAACGACAGCCTGTTTGAACATAGCCGCGTCAGGTTTGTTTTTTAGAAGGCTGAAGCTATACGCTGTATGCAATCGGCCTTTTGCAGTGTATTGCGCGGCGCGTGCATATGGGTTCTCACCATTGACTTCGCCCAACAAAATGGCTCCGTATTTATCCGCCTGATGGCGCAGTTCTTCAATAAAAGGCAATGTGTCGGCGTGTGCTTCGGAATACTTCCGAATTTGTCGCGCTTGCGGAATGTTGTCAGGAACGTCGGGCGCCACCGGCATGAATGCAGGGCGCGCCGGATTATTGCGTAACAACGGATCCGCAAATCCGGTATGAATGGCATCGAGCCTGAATCCATCCACGCCCATTTCAAGCCAGAATTTTCCAACAGACATCAAGGCACGGCGAACTGCCGTGTTGCGAAGATTAAAGGTGGGTTGGCTGGTCAGGAATTGATGAAAATAGTATTGCTGTCGCGCAGTATTCCATGTCCATGCACTGCCGCCAAAATAAGACAACCAATTATTGGGCGGTGTGCCGTCTTTTTTGCCGTTCGCCCATACAAACCAATCTGCCTTTGCGTTGTTCGTGCTTGATGAGCCTTGAACAAACCACGGATGTTGGTCGGAGCAATGACACCAAACCTGGTCGATAATGATTTTCAGGCTATGTTTGTGCGCCTTGTTCAGCAGTTTTTCAAAGTCGCGTAAAGTACCAAAGCGTGGGTCAACATCGTAATAATCACTGACGTCATAACCGAAATCTTTTTGCGGTGATTTTACGAACGGTGATATCCAGACCGCATCGACGCCAAGGTCGGAAATATAGGGTATTTTTTGTGTAATGCCGGGCAGGTCCCCTACCCCGTCGCCGTTGCTGTCCATGAATGAGCGAGGGTAGACCTGATAGATCAGCATAATCAGATTTTAGTGCCGGTGGCGGCAAAAGCGGATTGCGGTTTGGCTTCGGTTGATTTCACGTACATGCCGTGTTCTCCAGGCATAGGCGAGAATTTATCACTGATACCCAGAACCGTTTCCGCGCCACCCAGGAATAAGACGCCATCGTTGGGCATAAGATTGTATATGCTGTCCAAGACACGTTTCTTTGTTGGCACATCGAAGTAGATTAATACATTGCGACAAAACACAACATCAAATGCACCTAACGAATTGACGTCAGTCAGCAGGTTTGCTTCCCTGAATGTCGCCATAGCACGAAGTTTTTCGCTAATTTGCCAGCGATCACTGCTCAACTGCTGGAAGTATTTAACAAGGTGCGTGACAGGCAGGCCGCGCTGAACCTCAAACTGGGAATAAATCCCCTGTCTGGAACGCTCAACCATTTCACGGGAGATATCTGTGCCGACAATATCAATACGCCAACCGGTCAGCCGTGCGGCCATTTCCGAGCATATCATGGCTAGGGAATAAGCTTCCTGTCCGCTCGACGACGCAGCCGACCAGATTCGTATATGCTTTTTATCTGCACGCGCAGTCAGGAGCTTAGGCAAAACAATATTTTGGAAGTTCGTGAATGGCTTGTTGTCGCGGAAGAAGAATGACTCGTTGGTGGTCATTGCTTCTGTGATGTCTTTCAAAATGGACTCGTCCTTTTTCGAGCGTATAAGGTCGGCCATATCCTCGAGTGTCTTCAGATTATATTTTCTGACAACGGGGGTCAGGCGGGATTCAATCAGGTACGCTTTCTCTGGTGTCAGGACGAGGCCTGAGCGCTGCCTTACAATGCCAGAGAAAAGTTCAAAATCTTCTGATTTCATCGCGCGCCTCTCGTTGCAACTTGACGCGTGACATGACCAATCTCATTTAATGGGTAGACGCCTGAGCAAACACCCGCCATAGCAACGGCGCCGGGCATGCCCCAGACAACGCTGGTTGCTTCGTCTTGGGCAATAACGGCGCCGCCTGCGGCAATCACCTGCTCACTTCCCTTGAGCCCATCCTGTCCCATACCCGTCAGAATGACAGTCAGGATGTTGCGTCCGTATATGGGCACCAGCGATCGCAGCATGGGGTCCACGGAAGGGCGGCAGAAATTCTCAGGCGGTTCCTTGTTCAAGCTGATAGTCACCTGCCCCGCCACACGTGACAGAGTCATGTGATAGTCGCCCGGCGCCAGATAATAATGATTGGCTACAACCGGCATGCCGTCTTTTGCTTCTTCACACTTAACGTTACACTGATTGGCGATGTGATCTGCCAAAATAGCCGTGAATGATGGGGGCATATGCTGTGTGATGACCACAGGCACGCCCGGCGTTGCCCCTACCGCGCGAATGACTTCAAACAACGCCTGCGGCCCACCTGTTGATGTGCCGATCGCTACAATATCAGGGCTTATGTGTGGCATGGGGCGCAAGACAATGTTACGCTTTGTTGGCGCTGCAACATGCTGGATAGTCGCTGTTTTTTGCGTTGAGGCTGATCGGACACCCTTGTTTCTGGCGATCTTGGATAGTTCAACAACTTTTTCGATAAGGTCGTGGTTGAAGCTGTTAGACGAGTCATCGATCAATTCACGGTCTGACGTCGGCTTTGGCAGATAATCCGTTGCGCCCAATGAAAGCGCCTTCAGACTGATTTCTGCATTTTTGTGCGTAAGTGTTGAAGCCATGATGATCTGTGCGGCGGGATCAACCTGCTTCAAAAGCGGGATTGCGGTGAGGCCGTCCATGATCGGCATCTCGATATCCAGAATAATAACATCGGCAGGTTCGCGTTTCAGCAAGTCAACCGCGTTTTGGCCATTGCTCGCCGTTCCAACGACAGTAATTTCGGGTCGGCCACGCAAAGCGCGTGCAATTAAACCACGTATAACCGCTGAATCATCAACAACAATTGCACGACAGGCAGTGGACATATCGCTAACCGACCCCTTGGTTTGCTCTGTTGGGGGTAAAGACATTCAGACCACCAGACCTTACTGCGTAATTACGCCTAATTGCGTCAATTTGCCACGAATGATATCGGCATCAAACGGCTTCATAATGTATTCGCTGGCACCGGCGCTCAGCGCTTCACGTATGTGGGTCATATCATTTTCAGTAGTACAGAAAATAATCTTGGTTCCCTGCGCGTTAGGCAAACCATGAAACTGCTTCATAAACTCCATGCCGTTCATAATGGGCATATTCCAATCAAGAAGGATAATGTCCGGTATGGATTTTCTGGTTTCATTAAGCGCCTGTTGGCCGTCTTCGGCCTCGGTGCAGCCAAACCCCATGCCCTCCAGAATTTGTCTTGCGACTTTGCGGATAACTCGGCTGTCATCGACAATTAAGCAGCTTTTCATGCGAGATACACTTCCGAGCTAGGGGTCAGAACAATTAGGCGCGAAGCAGGCGAGACACGTCCAGAACAATAAGCAAGCGATCGGTCAGTCTGTGTATACCGCTTGAGACTTCCAGCCAGCGTGAGTCTAATGTCACCGGATTGCGTTCGTAGCTATCCGAGGCCAGAGTCATAACTTCACCCACCTTGTCGACTATGAGGCTGTAAAGCTCTCCATCATGGTCAACAACAACACTCATGGATTTTGCCCCTTCGGGGCGCTGCTCCACGCCAAGCCGTGTACGAACATCAATTGCGGTCACGATGCGGCCGCGTAAGTTAAGCGATCCGGCAACCTCAGGCGGTGCCAAGGGGACATGAGTGATGCGTTGGGGACCAAGAATATCGCGGACTTCCAACACGGGTATTCCAAATAACTGATCGGCCACAAAAAGTGTGACGTACATATTGTCGTCAGCCGAGGTTATGGTTGTCAGCGCCGTGCCCAATTGGACACTCGTTTGCGGGATCATAGGGTGCCCCCTTGGTTCAGCAGATTTTGATGCAAGGCTGCCAACAGACCATCACGGTCATTCTTGGCCAGATAGTCTGTAAACCCGACCATGTGACCACGTTCAATGTCACGCGGTGTTGTATGTGACGACATCGCCAGAATAGGCAGATTTTTCCAGCGACTGTCGTTGCGGATCTTGTGCACAAAATCAAAACCGCTCATGTCAGGCATTTCAATGTCACTGATGATGGCGTCGAACGACAGCCCGTCTTCGTGCAGTTTGAGCGCATCGGTCGGTCCCTGGACTGCTGTGACATCATATCCTGCCACGGCCAGCAACGGGGACAGCAGGTTTCTGAAGAACGGGCTGTCATCAACAAGCAGAATGCGCCGGTTTTCGAGGGAGGCACCAAAGCCCGTATCCCCCTGAATACCAAACCAGTCGCCGAAGGCCGTCGTGACATAATACGACGCATCGATAATGTCTGTTGCCTTGCCAGAGATAACAGATGTGCCCAGGTAACCCGGGCGTTTGGTCGACAAATCCAC
Organism: Alphaproteobacteria bacterium; assembly: GCA_019233975.1. Lineage (GTDB taxonomy): Bacteria > Pseudomonadota > Alphaproteobacteria > UBA9219 > UBA9219 > JAFALY01. Next base: position 16,890 of record JAFALY010000011.1, read on the forward strand.
ATGTAGTTTTTCTTCTACAATGTCGAGGATCTCATCGACCATAAGTCCCATGTTTTTGTCGCGATCAGCGAAAACTAGCACCTGCTGCTCGCCAGTCACCCCCACTTCATTGGAACATCCCGCGACTGATATCAGGGGCATCAGAGTGCCGCGATACTGCACCACCAAAGTGTCGCCCGAGTGTTCAATGCTGTCACGATCAATATTTTCCAGTCGGGCAACCAGCGACAAGGGTACGGCCTTGGGCGATCCGTCGCCCGCACGAAACAGAAGGAACGACTGGCCGTCATCCCGATGCGTGGCAGAGCCAATCGCAGCATGTTTGCTGATGCTCGCATCCGCTTGGATGTCAGCGGCATGCTGCACAAGCCCATTCGGGTCAAGGATCATGATGACGTTGCCGTCACCAAGAATGGTGTTGCCTGAGAACACTTTGATGTCACGCAGTATCGGTGAAACTGGTTTGACAACAATTTCTTCCGTGTCATAGACGCGATCAACGATCACACCAAATGATGAACTGCCGGTCTGTATGACTATGATAAAATAGCAGCCATCTTCACGAACCTCATCCTGCCCGAGGCCCAGCGTACGGCGCAGAGAAACAAGTGGTAGCAGACGGTTCCTTAAACGCAGCACAGGCGTACCGTTGATACGTTCAACGCGATGTTCGCTTTCAGCAGATGATTGTACCAATTCGACAACGCAAATCTGCGGTATCGCGAAACGTTCCTTGTTGCATTCAACGATAAGCGCGGAAACGATAGCAAGTGTAAGAGGGATTTTGATAAAAAACCGCGAGCCCTTGCCTTTTGTTGAGCTAAAGTCAATTGTGCCGCCAATTTTTTCAATATTGGTTTTGACAACGTCCATGCCGACGCCACGACCCGATACCGAAGTAACCTGCGCTGCAGTCGAAAAGCCTGGCTTAAAGATAAACTGCATGATTTGTTGGTCAGACATGGTCGACAGATCAGCTTCACTCGCCAGACCCTTTTCGATGACCTTCGCTTTGATCTTTTCGAGTGCCAAACCACGACCGTCATCAGAGATTTCAATGATGATGTGCCCGCCTTCGTGATAGGCGTTGAGCAACACCGTACCCGTTTCGGGTTTGCCAGCTGCTGCACGTTCTGACGGCTTTTCAATACCGTGATCCGCAGAATTGCGCACCATGTGGGTCAGTGGATCTTTGATAAGCTCAAGAACCTGCCTGTCGAGTTCGGTTTCGGCACCAACCATCTGCAGGTCAATCTTTTTGCCGAGTTCATGCGCCAAATCGCGAATAATGCGTGGCAACTTTGCCCATGCATTGCCAATGGGTTGCATACGCGTCTTCATGACGCCTTCTTGCAATTCTGACGTAACCTGGTTCAGGCGCTGCAGTGGTGTCGAGAATGAACTGTCTTTTTGATCGCGCAATATCTGCAGGAGCTGATTGCGCGTCAGCACAAGCTCGCTCACAATCGTCATCAGGTTTTCAAGCAAGTCTACGCCGACACGAATGGATTGGTCGGCGACTGACGCACCCTTGGGGCCAGTTTCTTCGGTGGATTTCGCAGGCGTTGTTTGCGCGGTCTGTGCGGCTACAGGCTTCGTCGCTTCTATCTCCACATGCGCTTCCGCGTAAAGCTCTTCAACCACCGGAGCATGCACTTCTGCTGGCGCGGCATCGACCAACTTCCCGTTGGCCATATCATTGAGGGCACTGATCAGGTCCGTGTCCGCCCCCTCTGGTTCCGCTTCATGCGCTTCCAGATGCGCAAGAATCATCTTGATGCAATCAATGGATGCAAGGATGAGATCGACAGCGCGCGGCGTAACAGAAAGCTCGCCATCACGGAATTTGCCTAAAACGTTTTCAGCCGCATGCGCAACTTTTTCAAGGCGCGGAAGCCCCAGGAAACCACATGTTCCCTTGATGGTATGGACCAACCTGAAGATGCTGCTTAGCAAATCCGGGTCGTTGGGTTTTTGTTCAAGCTGCACCAGCTCAACGTCCAGAGTCGCAAGGCTTTCGCTGCATTCAGTCAGGAATTCGCGAAGTAAATCGTCCATCTTCAGGTTCCTAGTTTTCAAGCATTAGCAGGCGAAAGGAGAACGGTTAACAGTCTAGCACAAATATTTAACAAAACCTTATGAAGCAGCGGCAAGTCGTATGCAGGACAACGACAAATCAAGCTTATCATCTGCGGCCTTGTTTGACGCAAGGGAAAAACCGAAGTGCGTTGCAAAAATGCCCGTTACATAAGCCTGTACCGTACGGGGCGTCAGGTCATCTATTGCCACCTGCTGATACAGAGCGTCATGAATTTGCGGGGTGTAAGTGATTGATTTACCGGTAATTGACAGGCTACAGCCCATCAGATCCAACGTGTCTGTGGGGTTAACAATAACTTCACCACCGTAAGGAAGTAGTTCATCAACCAACATCAGCAAATTAAGAACGACTTTTAAAAACCCCTTGTTTTCGGCAGCGGCATCTGGAATGGCATTGTCGGCCCATGTCATGCGAGTTTTGCTATGTGCCAGATACTGCTCAGCCGTTTGCCTAACTTCCTTGACCGGGATTACACCTTCGCTCCCCGCCCGGCCGTAGGCCATGCGAAAAAGGCGCAAGCGACGAGAAGCATTGCCCGCACTATCGCTAATTAACTTCATCGCTTCATCGATAACGGAACCGCCAATATCTTCGATCAGTTCAACACCGTTGTTAATCGCGCTGACAGGGCTCACCAGGTCATGACAGATTTTTGAGGACAGGAGTTCCAGTACCCGAATATCTATTTGCATGACAGCTCCTTTGGCATCCAGAATGACACCGGATTCGCGTTAATGTGTGTACAGTTTACTTTCTAGTGAGGAAGCGTTAAGGGACACTTAACGAAGCAACTAGATAGTAACCTAATGAAAATAGCTTTTACCGCTGCCCGTAATCATTTGGCCCGTGAAGCTCTGACGGAACTGACCGTTACGCATGGCCAACACGATATTGCACATTGCGACGTGATCGTCGCCCTTGGCGGCGATGGACACGTCATGCGCACTTTGTTTGAGGGGATGGAAGCTGGCAAATCCGTCTATGCACTACGTCGAACAAAATCTGTTGGGTTTCTCTGTAACGACTTCACGACCGATCAATTGGTCGAGAAAATCTCTGCGGCGCAGTCAGTCGTACTGCACCCGCTTCGGCTGGAGGCAACCGATGTTGCAGGCAAACGCCACACAGCGCTGGCCATCAACGAAGTGACCGTCATTCGTGAAACGCCACAATCCGCGCGTCTGAAGATCAGCGTGGATGGTGTTGAGCGCCTTAGCCAGTTCAGCGGTGATGGCATTCTGGTCGCAACGCCTGCAGGCAGCACGGCTTATAATCGTTCGTGCAACGGCCCCATCATGCCGTTGGACTCCCGTTCCCTTGTTATGACTGCCATTAGCGGCTTCTTGCCACGCGGATGGTCACATGCCATCTTGCCGGAAGATGCGACGATTGAGATAGAAGCATTGGAAGTTGGCAAGCGCCCTGTTCGCCTGGAAGCCGGATTGTCCGTTATTCATCAGGCGCAGTATGCCAAGATCAAGCTTGCGAAAGACAAGCATATGACGTTGCTGTTTAACCCCGATGAACATCTGGGTGAACGCATTATTCGCGAACAGTTTATGATTTAATTCAGGCTTACTTGTAAGTCTTAAAGATGATGCTGGCATTCGTGCCACCAAACCCGAACGAGTTTGACAGAACGGCGCTAACCTTCTTTTCCTTGGCCTTCAACGGAACAAGGTCCATACCCTCGATGCCATCATCCGGCTGATGCAGGTTAAGGGTCGGCGGCATAATGCTATCACGCATTACCAGAATGGAATAAATCGCTTCAACAGCGCCCGCTGCGCCCAGCAAATGGCCGATAGCAGACTTCGTGGACGACATCGATACATCGGCTGCATGTGCCCCCATCAAACGGCGTACGGCGCCGAATTCAATGGTGTCCGCCATGGTTGATGTGCCATGGGCGTTCACGTAACCGATATCATCCACACTCAAACCTGAACGCTTTAGAGCCATTTGCATGGCGCGATAGCCGCCATTGCCGTCTTCCGACGGTGCCGTGATGTGATAGGCATCGCCCGACAGGCCATAACCGGCGACTTCGGCGTAAATCTTTGCACCGCGCTTTTTGGCGTGTTCCAGTTCTTCAAGCACCAAAACGCCTGCGCCTTCGCCCATGACGAAGCCATCGCGATCCTTGCTGTAAGGGCGTGAAGCTTCCTTGGGGCGATCATTAAAACCGGTTGACAGCGCGCGTGCTGCACAGAAACCGGCAATGCCAACACGGCAGATCGCAGCTTCGGCGCCACCAGCAATCATGATATCGGCGTCATCCAGTGCGATCAGGCGTGCCGCATCACCAATGGCGTGAGCCCCTGTTGCGCAAGCTGTCACAACTGAATGATTGGGGCCGCGATATCCATGCATTATGGAAATCTGCCCCGACGCGAGATTGATCAAGCTACGCGGAATGAAGAACGGTGAAACACGGCGTGCGCCCTTTTCGTGCAGCACAATGGATGTTTCATAAATTTCATTCAGGCCACCGATGCCAGAACCCACCATGACGCCAACGCGGTCGCGCTGTTCGTCATTGGCCGGGACGTATCCGCAATCCTTGATAGCTTCGTCAGCCGCAGCAATAGCGAAGTGGATGAACGTATCCATCTTCTTCTGCTCTTTCGGTTCGATGTACTTATCGGGATTAAAGTCAAATTCACCTGTGCCACGCGGAACTTGTGCTGCGACCTGGCAGGTCATGTCGGAAGGATCGAAATGCGAAATGCGGTCGATCGCGCTTTCGCCGGCAATCAGCCGGCTCCAGCCATGTTCGATACCAACGCCAAGAGGCGATACTACGCCCAGACCTGTGACAACCACACGGCGCATGTTCAATCCATTCCTGTTTTTCAAAAGAACTGCTTAGGCAGCCTTCTTTGACGAGATGAAGTCAACCGCGTCCTTAACGGTGACGATCTTTTCAGCGGCGTCATCCGGAATTTCGACGGCAAATTCTTCTTCAAAGGCCATGACGAGTTCAACGGTGTCCAGGCTGTCTGCGCCCAGATCATCAATGAAGCTGGCATTGTCCGTGACCTTGGCAGCGTCAACGCCCAGATGTTCGATCACGATCTTCTTCACGCGTTCAGCAATGTCGCTCATAATTCTTAGCCTTCTGTTGTTACCACTAAACGAGCCCTCAGCGGCCCCATACCAAGGCCATTCATGAATCAGCTCTATGTTTGAATGGACTTCTCTATGCGGGGAATGGGGTCTTGTCCAGTAATTTCATTAGTTTTCGCCAATTTTGACGTCAACATATTGAATTTGAATGTTTTTACATCAGACTCAGTATGTTTTGCGCTTGCGAAAAACGACAGGATGGTTATCTCTTCATGGGATAAAGCGAGGTTTTATGACGTCCAATTCCCCCAAAGAGTCTCAAAAGAATACAAACGCATTGGCCCAGTTGGCTCCGTTTCTACGCCCCTATGGCAAGGCGATTTTGGGCGCTGGCGTTGCCCTGTTGGTGGCCGGGGTAACAGTCCTGAGTATCGTGGGTGGCTTGCGGCACGTGATCGATAACGGCTTTGCAACTGGCAATACGGCCCTGCTGGACGCCACTTTGGGCCGGTTAATGATCGCCATCCTCGTCCTCGCCCTTGCCACCTATAGCCGCTATGGGCTCGTGACATGGCTGGGGGAACGTATTACGGCGGATCTGCGGCGTGTTATCTTTGCGCATATTCTACGCTTGAGCCCGGCCTTTTTTGAGGTAACGCGCAGCGGTGACATTCTATCGCGCCTGACGTCCGATATCAGCATCCTGCAAACACTCATTGGTTCTTCCATTTCGGTTGGGCTACGCAACGTCGTCTTGTTGATTGGCGGCGTTATTATGATGTTGACCACCAGTCCGAAATTAACACTGTATGTGATTATGGGCATTCCAGCCGTTGTTGTGCCCATTATTATTTTGGGCCGCAAAGTGAAGCGCCTTTCCAAAGCGACGCAAGAAAAAATGGCCAATGTGAATGCTGAGGCAGAAGAGACAATATACGGTATTCGCACCATACAGGCCTATGTTCACGAAAATATCAGCAGTGAGCGCTATAATGCCCACATCGAAGAGTCCGTTAAGACCGCGCAAAAACACATCTACGCACGCGCCCTGCTGACTGCGGTTGTCATTACGCTCGTCTTTATGGCGATCGGCATTGTTTTGTGGATTGGCGGCAACGACGTTTTACATGGCGTTATTACAGCCGGCCAGTTGTCAGCCTTTGTTGGATATGCCGCCATTGCAGCGGGAGCCAGCGGCGCGATTAGCGAAGCAATGGGCGACCTGCATCGTGCATCGGGCGCGACGGAAAGGCTCTTTGATTTGCTGGCGCAGAAACCGGAGATCAGCCCCCCCGTTCCCCCACTTATGCTGCCGGAATTGTCATTGGGAGCCTTGGCGTTTGAGCAGGTCACTTTTAACTATCCCGCCAGACCAGATCAGCAAGCCCTGCATGACATCAGCTTTAGCCTCAGGCATGGCGAACGTGTGGCCGTGGTTGGACCCAGTGGCGCTGGCAAGACAACGCTTTTGCAACTTGCGCTGCGTTTTTACGACCCTCAGTCAGGGCGCGTTACTCTAGATGGCGTAGACATCAAACAGGTAGATCCGCGTGCGCTGCGCAACCGCATCGGTATTGTGCCGCAGGAGCCGGTTATATTCTCGTCCACTGCCCTCGATAACATTGGCTTTGGCAATCCATCAGCCACGCGTGATGAGATTATCGCTGCCGCCAAGGCAGCACATGCTGACGAATTTATCAGCGCCATGCCCGATGGCTATGACACATATCTGGGAGAAAAAGGCGTGCGTCTGTCCGGCGGGCAACGCCAGCGCATCGCTATAGCCCGCGCGATTTTGCGCAACCCTGCTCTACTGTTACTTGATGAGGCAACATCAGCACTGGATGCAGAGAGCGAACGCCTGGTGCAGGAAGCATTGGACAAACTGATGCACAACCGTACGACGCTGATTATCGCACACAGGCTGGCGACCGTTCGTGATGCCGACCGTATTCTGGTGATGGAAGAAGGGCGTATTATTGCGTCCGGTACACATCAGGAACTGGTGGCAGAAGGCGGTTTGTATGCCCGCCTCGCCTCGCTGCAGTTTACTGGCGATCCCACGGCGGCCTGAGACGGTGAATGTGGTTATAAATTTCGCAAGTCTTGGCATGCGCGCCGGGTAGATAGCCGATGCTCATCAAAAACTCGCCGACAATCTCTCCGCCCATAAATGAAAAGGTGGATTTAAACAGCTTTACCCAGTCATCTTTCGGGCGCGGATGATGCGCATCAATCCACAAGGCAAAGCTTTTATGGCTTTTCTTGACCTGCTTTAAAACCTGCGCGTTATGAACAATTGCGCGTATCTTTAAGCGATTGCGAATAATGCCTTCATCTGCCAACAGCCTGCGCATATCGCGCTCATCGTAAGCGGCCACCTTGTTGATGGAAAAACGGTCAAACGCCTTATTCAGGCTTTGCCGTTTTTTAAGAACAATTTCCCATGACAGGCCCGCCTGCATGATTTCCAATGCAAGGCGTTCAAACAGTACGCGATCATCGTCTACCGGGAACCCATATTCCGTATTGTGGTATGAGGCATGCACCGGATGGTCGGGTGCTATCTTACAATAGTTGGACATGCTTTACATATTCATATGTGACGCAATAACTCGATACGACAGCCAGTCGCTCTTGATCAACTCATAAGCTACAAACCAGATAGCGAGTGAGATAACTGACGTAACAAGCACCTTCTTTTTCAACCCATGCTTAACCGGTGCCCCGGGCATTTCCCCGGATTTGGGCGCGTCTATGGTCTTTACGCCAAACGGCAGTGTACAAAACAAAACCAGCCACCAGATCATGACATACACAACAATGCCGGAAAAAATATTCATCCTACCCTCACGATATGAATCTCCGTCACTGGCTTCTTGCCATGTACTTCCTGCAAGAACCGGCGAACGGCTTGTGATACCGCGTTTTTGACAGCCATATCGTCCAAACGTGTTGATTTGGGCATGCCCTCAACGGCGTCATGCGCTGTATCGGAAACTTCATCCTGCAACTTTAGCTCATCCGTTTCAAGGACAAGCCCCATCAGGCTGCATTGGGGTGGTTGCACAACTGTACCCTTACGGTCCATAACCACCGTTACGACCACGCCACCATTGTGAATAAGTTTCTTGCGTTCTTTAGTCGTTGCGTCATCAAGACGCCGTAACACTTTGCCATCTATGCATAAACGACCATGGTCGACTTCGCCCACGACACCAAAATCATTCGGCGCAATGCGGATAATCTGGCCATTTTGCGGAATAAGCGTGTGCGGAACCTGGCAGGCCTTGGCTATTTTCTCATGCTCTAACTGGTGACGCGCCTCACCATGCACGGGTAAAACCAGTTTCGGGCGCGTCCATTGATAGAGTTGCGTTAGTTCTTCCTGCGCCGGGTGGCCTGATACGTGAACATTCGCATCACGATAGGTGATGAGGTTTAACCCACGTGACATCAATTTATTCTGCAATCGCGCTATTTCTTTTTCATTGCCCGGAATATCGCGCGAGGAGAAAATGACCGTATCGCCTTCGTCAATGGCGACTTCGGGATGGTCATCAACGGCGATGCGCCACAAAGCTGCACGCGGTTCGCCCTGACACCCGGTGCAAACCATGACAATCTTGTCGCGCGGACATTGCATGGCTTCGTCTTCGCTCAACAGATTATGAAATTCCGGCAAGTAGCCGCAATCATCGGCAACGTCCGCATTGCGCCATAGTGATCGCCCCACAAGCGTAACGTAGCGCCCATATTCACCTGCAACAGTTATAATGGACTTGAGGCGTGCGATATTGCTGGCAAAGCAGGTAACAATGATGCGGGTATTAATCTGCCCAAACAGTTTGTGTAGTTCATCACGAACTTCACGTTCAGAGCCTGAGTGACCCTGCACCAAGGCATTAGTTGAATCCCCCACAACAGCCAGCAAGCCTTCACGGCCCAATGCCTTCAAGCTTTCTTCATCCGTTACATCACCCACCAAGGGTTCCGGGTCAAATTTCCAGTCGCCAGTGTGTAGTGTCGTGCCATGCTTGGTTGTAAGCGCCAACATATTGGATTCGGGTATGGAATGTGTCACCGAAATCATGCGCCCCTTAAACGGACCGGCTTCAAAACTACCTGACAGTGGTAATTGGATAATCTTTACAAGTCCGCCGTGTTCGCGATGCGACAACTTGTTCCGCACAAGCTCTGCCGTAAAGCGTGTGGCATAGACGGGACAACGCAACTGTGGCCATAAATGTTCAATGGCGCCGATGTGGTCTTCGTGGCCATGCGTGACCAGCATGCCAACCAACTGGTCACGACGTTCGGCGATAAACGAAATGTCCGGCATAATGATCTCAACGCCCGGTGTTGTTTCATCACCAAACGTGATACCGCAATCAACCATCAGCCATTTTCCGGCCGTGCCGTAAAGGCTGAGGTTCATGCCAATTTCACCCGCACCCCCTAGCGACAAATACCACAGCGCGTCATCCGGCGGCGTAAACTGATCCTGTTTTATTCTCATAGAAAACCCAATACATCGCCTGTTGATATCAGACGGTCTTGTTCATTATCCATACGCAGAATAAGGTTGCCTTGCTCATCAAGGCCATTCATCAAACCTTCTATCGGCGTTTCCTGCCCTGGCAGCTTCACTTTTAAAATACCCTGCTTGGCATGGGCCAACCAGTCGTTACGCACAACTTCAAACCCCTGTGTCTGTCTGACCATATGCCAGCGATCAAGTGCAATCAGTAAATCATCTAAAACAGCACTAATGGTTACCTGCTGATTTCCTTCCGCCGCCAGTGATGTGCAAGGGTAGAGCGCTTCGGCCGGAAAATGCAGAATATTTATGCCAATGCCGACAACCAAACCACCTTCGACGGTTTCAATAAGAATACCGCTGATCTTTTTGCCGTCCACCAAAACATCATTGGGCCATTTAAGGGTAATGGGGGCACTAGGTAGTGCCTTTTGAACTGCGTCATAGATAGACAGCGCAACGACAAAACTATAAGTCGGCCATTCGGAAACCGGTATGCGCGGGCGTAATAATACAGACGCGTACAGATTACCCTCTGGCGAATGCCAAACACGTCCCTGCCGACCACGGCCACTGGTTTGCTCGCGGGCCGTGATCACCAGCCCTTCGCTTTCTCCTGCCTCAGCGGCGTTTTTCACATCGTCGTTGGTGCTGCCTGTGGCAGCCACACGCTGGATGCGCCAGCCTATCATCCGCGAATGAACCCGCTGATGGCTGCGATTGCGCCGTCAATGATGGGTTGTGGCCATACAGTGAAGATGATCATATACAGCGCGGCCAGCGTAACCGTTGCACGAACGCCAAAGCATGGGCAGGCGTCAATGATCTGCTTACTCTCGTCAAAATACATGACCTTAATCAGGCGTAGGTAATAGAAAGCCGCAACAACTGAGGTGACGACTGCTATAACCGCCAATGGCACCATGCCTGCCTTGACGGCGGCCAAAAAGATAAAATATTTCCCGAAGAACCCAGCCAGCGGCGGCACGCCTGCCAATGAGAACATAAAAACCGTCATGGCCAGGGCCAATAGCGGGTTCTTTTTAGCGATCCCGGCAAAGTCTTCGATTGCCTCAACCTGCTGCCCCTGCTTGCGCAGCGAGATAATCACGCCAAATGCGCCCAGCGTGTTGACAAAATATATCGCTAGATAAATCAGCATGGCCGAAAGACCATCCTTGTTCATGATAGCCAGTGCGGACAGCGCATAACCCACATTGGCGATCGAGCTGTAAGCCATCAGGCGCTTCACGCTCTTTTGTGCCAGGCCGGCAAAGCTGCCCAACAGCATGGAAGCGACGGCAATAAACACGACAATCTGCTGCCATTCCATCGCCAACGGCATGAATGGCTCACGTAACAGGCGCAGGAACAAAACCAGCGCTGCCATTTTGGGCGCCGAAGCAAAGAAAGCGGCCACGGGCGTTGGGGCGCCTTCGTAAACGTCTGGCGTCCACATGTGAAATGGTACGGCTGAAACCTTGAAAGCCAGAGCAGCCGTCACAAAAACCAAGCCGATCGTCAGACCGATGGTGTGTGGGGCGGCATCTTTGAATACGAAACTGAGCTTCACAAAATCGGTGGTGCCGGCATAGCCATAAAGCAGTGAAATACCGTAGAGCAGCAAGCCAGATGACAGCGCGCCCAACACGAAGTATTTCAGACCGGACTCGCTGGACTTAGCATCGTCACGCTGGAACGCTGCGAGGACATACAGGGCGAGACTTTGCAGCTCCAGACCAACATAAAGCGCAATCATATCGCTGGCTGAGACCATCAGCATCATGCCAAGCGTCGCGAATAAGATCAGAACCGGATATTCTGGGCGCGCGATTTTGTGGTTTTCCAGATATCCGCCCGATAGGAAAACAGACAAGGCCGATGCCGCAAGGATTAGCAGTTTTATAAAACGCGCCAGCGTATCATCGACAAACATTGTGCCAAAAGCGAACACAGGCGCCGTACCACCCATCAGAAACGACAGACGATGCGGCGAGATGAGCGTCGCCGCTGTGATAATAAAGGACAATACTGTCAGGGCGGACACAACGTGGGTTGTGTTGCTGCGGTTGACCAAGCCAACCAAAAGCAGCAGCAAGCCCAACGCCGCAAGCGAAACTTCCGGCAATACGATCATAAGGGAATGTAGATTATCCATGGCTTCCGCCTGCTAGTTTAAGTGTATCTGACAAAATCTTTTCCGCCGTGGGGGCAAAGACATTGCGGAATGGCGCCGGGTATATGCCAATCCATAGAACCAATGCCAGCAAGGGCAGAAACATGGCGTATTCACGTGCATTCAGGTCCGGCATCGCGCGTACGTCATCCTTGGTCAGGTCTCCATAGAACAGGCGACGATAGAGCCAGAGCATATAGGCGGCTCCGAGAACCACGCCGGTTGCAGCGATAAAGGCGTACCAGCTATTGGCCAAATAGGCACCCTGCATGCTTAGAAATTCACCGACAAAGCCGCTTGTGCCCGGCAAGCCGACGGACGCCAGCATGAACAACATGAACACCAGTGCGTATTTCGGCATGTTGTGGGCCATGCCGCCATAACGGGCAATGTCACGTGTATGCAGGCGGTCATAAACGACGCCGACGCAAAGGAACAAGGCTGCTGACACAAATGTGTGTGACAACATGACCATCATTGCGCCATCCAAGCCGGGTTGGTTAAAGCTGAAAATGCCAAGCGTGACATAGCCCATATGCGCAACGGACGAATAAGCGATGAGCTTCTTCATATCCGACTGTGCGAGAGCGACGAGCGAGGTATAGATAATTGCAATCAAGCTAAGGCCAATGACCAACGGTGCGAACTTAACGCTGGCCTCAGGCAGCATCTGCACGGCAATACGAATAAAGCCATAACCGCCCATTTTCAGCAGCACACCCGCCAGAATAACGGAACCTGCTGTCGGTGCTTCCACGTGCGCGTATGGCAGCCATGTGTGAAACGGCCACATTGGCGTTTTAACAGCGAAGGAAGCAAAGAACGCCAGCCATAGCCATACAGCCATTTCTTTTGGAAACCCTGCGCCGATCATAGCGCGCATATCTGTGGTGCCGACATGCTGAACCATCGCAAAAATCGCAACCAGCATGAGGACGGAGCCCAAGAAGGTGTAGAGGAAGAACTTATACGCAGCATAAGTACGCTTTTCACCACCCCAGATACCGATGATAAGGAACATCGGTATCAAAATACCTTCAAAGAACAGGTAGAACAGCACGAAGTCGAGAGAGGTGAACACGCCTACCATCATGCTTTCGAGCAATAGCAGCGCGATCATAAATTCCTTTACGCGTTTATGTACGCCGCCAATGGCCGACAAAACGCATATGGGGGTCAGGAAAGTTGAAATGATAACAAACCAAACCGAAATACCATCAACGCCTTTGATATAGGCGATTTTATAGGCCGGTATCCAAACCAGATTTTCTACCAGTTGGAATCCCGTGTTCGCCGGGTCAAAATATTTTAACGTCAGCAGCGAAATGACGAACGTCGCCAGCGATACCCACAACGCGATCTGCTGCGCCGCTTTTTCCTGTAACTTACCCTCACCGCGCACGCACAGCATAATCAGTAACGCGCCGACCAGTGGCAGGAAAGTGATAACGGACAGTATTGGCCAATTCGGCATGGCTTAACCCTTCAACCAGAACCAGGAGATAAACACCGCCACGCCGATAACCATGGCGAAGGCGTAGTGATAAACATAACCCGTTTCAATCGCGCTGGCGCGTTGTGCCAGACGGACAACGGCACCGGCAACCCCGTCGGGCCCAAAGCGGTCAATGAACCCATCATCACCACGCTTCCACAGAAAGTCGCCCAATTTGCGTGCCGTGCGCACAAACAGATAGTCATAGGCTTCGTCAAAGTAATATTTGTTATAGACTGCGCGATACGCAGCCCCTAGTGACGATGCGCACTTGGCGGGCCAATCCGTCTTTACGGCGTAGAAAACATAAGCGAGCGTGATGCCTGAAACGCCCATCAGTAAGGGCAGCCACTTATAAATCTCATCCACATGTTCGGCAGCCGCGACAGTATCACGTTCCGGCACAACAAACAGGGCATGTCCCCAAAATACCGCCCTGCCCTCACCACCAAACCAGTTCCACGCGCAGTAACCGGCAAAAACAGCACCGAGTGCGAGTGGCACCAGAGGTAACAGTATAACCAGCGGTGACTCATGGGCGTGGTCCAAGGTATGATGATCGGCACGGGACTTGCCATGGAAGGTCATGATGATCAGGCGCCATGAATAGAAGGCCGTCATAAAGGCGGCGGCAAGACCAAGCACATAGGCCAACTGCCCATACCAAGTGCCGCTGGCAATCGCGGATTCTAAAATCAGGTCCTTGGAATAGAAGCCGGCAAAACCGAATACGCCGTCGATACCAATACCGGCCAAGGCCAGCGAGCCTATCCACATCAGGGTATAAGTCTTTGGAATGATCTTCCAGATACCACCCATTTTGCGCATATCCTGCTCGCCAGACATGGCGTGGATGACAGAGCCAGCGCCAAGGAACAAAAGCGCCTTGAAAAAGGCGTGGGTCATCAGGTGGAACACGGCGGCTGAGTAAGCCGATACACCGGCCGCAAAGAACATGTAACCAAGCTGGCTCATTGTTGAATAAGCGATAACGCGCTTGATATCGAACTGCGTCAGGCCGATGCTGGCGGCGACGATGCAGGTCAAGGCACCGACAACCGCCACGACAGCCAACGCGCTTGGCGCATACTCAAACAGCGGTGACAGGCGGCTGACCATAAAGACGCCAGCCGTGACCATGGTTGCAGCGTGAATAAGGGCTGAAACGGGTGTGGGACCTTCCATGGCGTCCGGCAGCCATGTATGCAAGCCCAACTGTGCTGATTTACCCATGGCACCCACAAACAGTAGCAAGCAAACTGTGGTCAACGCAGGCAGGTTGTGGCCAAGGAAGATAATCTGCGTGTCCGCCAACTGTGGAGCGCGCGCAAAGATGTCGGTAAATTGAATGCTGTCGAACAGCAGATAGCAGCCAAAGATGCCAAGCATAAACCCGAAGTCGCCGACGCGGTTGACAAGGAAAGCCTTGATCGACGCATTGTTCGCGCTGGTCTTGTGGAACCAGAAGTTGATCAGCAGATATGACGCAACACCGACACCCTCCCAGCCAAAGAACATCTGAAGCAGATTGGAGGATGTAACAAGCATCAACATGAAAAACGAAAACAGGCTGAGATACGCCATAAAGCGTGGGATACTCTTGTCATGGCTCATATACCCAACAGAATAGATATGCACCATAGAGGACACGCCATTCACGACAACCAACATCACTGCCGTTAGTGTATCGATATGCAGGGCCCACGAAACATTGAGCGTGCCGGACTGAATCCATGGCAACAACATGCGGTCAAGGACATGATGTTCCAACGCCACATAGTTAAACAGCATCACGGATGCCGTAGCCGCGCACAGCATGAGCGCGCATGTAATGATTTGCGCGGCACGATCGCCAAGCGCGCGGTTGCCAAGGCCGACAATAATCGCACCAAGAAGCGGTGCAAAAACAGCGATAAGATCAAGCGGCAGTGTCATTGCACATCCCCACGGGAATATTGTCTACATTTAGATGGTAAAACTTGCTGTCCACCTGCATTACCGGAAATGCTGGTGGAAGATCGGCTTTGTTAATGGAAGCAAAGCCGTTTTTTTCATAAAAGCGGTGTGCTGCAATAAATTTGTCTGTGGTACCGAGGAAAACGTCTTGAATCTGTTTTTGTTGGCACCACTGCATCGCCTGCACAAGCAATGAGTAAGCAATCTTATGGGGGTTGCCGCGATAGTCGGCGTGAACAAACATTTTTCTGAGAGCGACCTGCTGATTACCAATATTCTTTAGCGCTATCGTACCAACGACGTGTGCCCCAACAGCGGCAATCCAGAAATTTCCAATGCCATCCTGATAATATGACTTTATGTCTGCCAGATCTGGTTGCTGCTCACGTGTGATCTGAATGCCAAACTCATCCTGCTGAATAGGCAAGATAAGATTGTAAATCGCATCACAGGGGCGGCCATCATAAGGTATGACTTGAACGGCGCTCATTCGTCTAGCCCTTCATCATATTAGCATCTTCAACGGCAATATTGCCGCGGTTGCGGAAATACACGACCAGAATAGCAAGGCCAATGGCAGCCTCAGCCGCAGCAACGGTGAGGATCAGCATGGTAAAGACCTGACCGACCAGGTTGTGTTGAAAGACCGAAAACGCAACAAAGTTGATGTTAACGGCCAGCAGGATCAACTCAATCGACATCAGGATAACAATAACGTTCCTGCGATTGATGAAGATGCCCAGCACACCAATGGTAAACAATATGGCGGCGACAATCAGATAATGTTCAAGTCCGATCATAGTATGTCCTATAGGGCCATTTCTTTCGGCACGTTCAGGTTGTTTTTGCGCATTTCTTCGATCAGCTTCAGCGTGGCCGCAGCGGCTACTTCTTTGCCCCAAACTGAACTGATCTGCAGCGTTTGCTGCATAATGACCGGCAGTTTGCTCAAAACAGTTTGACCAGTTGGTGATTTATAAAAGGCAATCATGTTTTGCATGTCGCCGACACTCAGGTTTGCGGCATAGATGTGTGCGATGTGGTCACGCAATTCGTCCATGTGCGCAGTAAATTCAGGGATTAGGAACTTGCTTAGTAGATTGCTGACCTGCTGCGCTTTTTCCGGGTTATCGCGAACCATCAGGTTGGCGTAACTCTTCATAAGTATGGGCAGTACTTGTTTGCTGACTTCATCGGATTTGGTGATGCTCATCAATTCGCGCGCAGTCGCCAGCGATTCATCCGTTAACGCCGCAGTGCCATTTGTCGTAACAGCATCATCTGCTTGCGCGATGCCCAACGAGAGTATGCTCGTCAAAGCTAACATACAGAGGAATGTTTTTAGCTTCATAGCTGAACCCCCTTCCCGCTTTCGACTTTAACGACAGTGATCACATCAGCGATTTCACGGCTCAATTGCTGGTCAACATTCTGACGGCGCACATCCTTGCGGTGACGCAGTGTCAGGCAGATCGCGCCAATCATGGCGACCAACAGGACAAGGCCGGATACCTGAAATGCGTAGAAATAGTCAGTATACAACAGGCGGCCAATAGCACGCGTGTTGTCTACAGCATCAGCCCCTGCGGCTTGTACAACAGACAAAAGCTGCGGGTCCGTTTTCCATGCGAGTCCCAGCATAACCAACTGGGCCAGCAGCACGGCGCCCACAGCACCACCGATGGGCAGGTAACGGCTAAACCCGCTGCGCAAATCTACAAAATTGATGTCGAGCATCATGACAACGAACAAGAACAGAACGGCGACGGCGCCGACATAGACGATGACAAGGATGAAGGCCACAAATTCCGCACCGATCAGCAGAAACAAACCAGCCGCATTAAAGAATGCCAGAACGAGGTACAGAACGGCATGTACGGGATTGCGCGATGCCACCACCATACCGGCGGACAGTATGAGTATCGTCGCAAACAGATAGAAAACGATTTCAGTCATTGTTTTACCCTGTTGTTACCGATACCGCGCGTCACTGGCGATGTTGGCAGCAATCAACGCTTCCCAACGATCACCATTAGCCAGCAGGCGTTCCTTGTTGTACAAAAGCTCTTCGTGCGTTTCGGTCGCGAATTCGAAATTCGGGCTTTCGACAATCGCGTCAACCGGGCACGCTTCCTGACACAATCCGCAATAAATGCATTTGGTCATGTCGATGTCATAGCGCGTCGTGCGTCGGCTGCCATCCTCGCGCGGCTCGGCCTCAATCGTAATGGCCTGCGCGGGACAGATGGCCTCGCATAGCTTGCAGGCAATGCAGCGTTCCTCGCCATTCGGGTAGCGGCGCAGAGCATGCTCACCACGAAAACGCGGGCTGATTGGCCCTTTTTCATAGGGGTAGTTCAACGTGACTTTACGCTTGAACATATAAAAGAATGTCAGCGTAAACCCACGAATGAGTTCATACAGGAAAAGACGTTTTACGCGGCGCACAATAGCCATTAGACACCTATCGCGGCAGTTTGTCGAAGTAGAGGAGATATCCGGCCGTCAACACAACCCAAACAAGGGACAACGGTAGGAAGAATTTCCAACCGATACGCATCAGCTGGTCATAGCGGTAACGGGGCAAGGTAGCGCGCGTCCACAGGAACACAAACAGGCAGAAGCACACCTTTGCCGCGAACCAAATAAAGCCGGGTATAAAGGCAAGGGCCGCCAGCGGGGGTAACCAGCCGCCAAGAAACAGGATGGTAGTCATGGCGCTCAGCAAGATCATGTTCGCATATTCGCCAAGGAAGAAGAGCGCAAAGCTCATTGATGAATATTCCGTGTTAAAGCCGCCGACGAGTTCGGACTCGCCTTCCGGCAGGTCGAACGGGTGACGGTTTGTTTCCGCAAGTGCGGACACAAAAAACACAATAAACATCGGGAACAGGATAGAGAATGCGAACCAACCATCCTTTTGCGCCTCAACAACCCTGGAGAGGTTCAGCGAACCTACGCACAACATGACCGTTATGATGACAAGGCCAATTGAGACTTCGTATGATACCATCTGTGCCGCCGAACGCAACGCGCCAAGGAATGAGTACTTCGAGTTAGAAGCCCAGCCAGCAATGATGATGCCGTAAACGCTGAGTGATGATATGGCAAACAGATACAATACACCGACGTTGATATCAGCCAGCACGACGCCTTCCTGAAATGGAACGACCGCCCATGTGGACAGCGCCAGAAAGAACGTCAGCATCGGCGCGCCAAGAAACAGTGCCGCATTGGCACCAGTTGGAATAATGGTTTCTTTGCCCAGCAGTTTAACGCCGTCGGCAATGGGCTGTAGCAGGCCAAAGGGGCCAACAACATTCGGTCCACGGCGCATTTGCATGGCGGCCATAACGCGGCGCTCGGCATAGGTCAGATAGGCGACTCCGATGAGAACCCCAACCACGACAACAACGATCTTGATAATGAGGATCAGGAGTTGGAGGCCGTATTGTTGAATAAATTCCATCATGCTGCCACTCCGGTTTTAACGGGCATGATTTCTGCAACGCACTGCGCCATGGTCGGCGAAGCGCGGCTGATCACATCCGTCATATAGAAGTTATCGACGGCAGTGCCCAGCGGTAGAGTTGACAAAGCTCCCTCTGCTCCAAAGTTTACCCACGCTGACTTTTCAACATGGCCGATTTTTGCCAGCACTGGCGCGGCCTTAAACATAGCATCGCGTAATTGGGCTAGATCGTTGAAGGAAAGCGGCTTGCCAATTTTCTCAGACAAAGCGCGGATAATCTTCCAATCTTCACGAGCTGCGCCCGGCGGGAAAGCGGCGCGTTGCGTCAATTGTGGACGACCTTCGGTATTGACGTAAATACCGCTCTTTTCCGTATAGGCTGCGGACGGCAAAATGACATCGGCACGATGCGCGCCCTTGTCGCCGTGATGCCCCTGATAAACGACGAATGCTTTGCCCAGACGTTTGGTGTCGATCTCGTCCGCACCCAACAACCAGACAAAATCCATATCCCCTTGCTCGCATGCCTTCAGAATGCCGTTGGTGGAAAGTCCTTTGGCTTGCGGCACAAAGCCGAGGTCAAGGCCACCCACGCGTGACGCCGCGAGTTGCAAGACGTTAAAGCCGTTCCAATCCTCGCGAACGACATTGAAAGTTTCTGCAAGTTTACGGGCTGAGGCCAGCAAGGCATTGCCACCTTCACCAGCCAATGCGCCTGCACCGACGATAATCATTGGATTCTTGGCAGATTTCAAGATTGCAGCATATTCATGCTTGCCGGAGATCAGATCATTAATCGCCAACGCGGATGTGCCAACATGACGGTATGGGTAAGTCAGGTCAACGGATGCACCGATCAACCCAACACGCATGCCGCCGCGCAGCCAACGCTTGCGAATGCGCGCATTGATGATGGAGGCTTCGTGACGCGGATCTGTGCCGATCAGCAGTATGGCGTCGGCCTGTTCAATGCCGGCAATACCGCTGTTCATGATGTAGGCCGCGCGGGTGGAGACATCGGCTTCTGCACCATCCTGACGACAGTCGATATTGTTTACGCCCAAGGCTTGCATCAATGACTTAAGCGCAAACATGGATTCACAATCAGCCAGATCGCCAGCGATAGCGGCAATATGGGCCGGAGCGCAATCTTTCAGCTTGTCGGTTATGGCGGTAAAGGCTTCATCCCATGTGGCGGGCTGCAACCGTCCGTCACGGCGGACATAGGGCTGATCCAAACGTTGACGCTTTAACCCGTCACAGGCAAAGCGGGTTTTGTCGTTGATCCATTCTTCGTTCACTTCTTCATTCAGGCGCGGCAAAACACGCATGACCTCATTACCGCGCACGTCGATACGGATATTGCTGCCAACGGCGTCCAGCACATCAATGCTGTCCGTTTTCTGGTATTCCCACGGGCGGGCCGTGAATGCGCCGGGCTTGTTGGTCAAGGCGCCAACCGGGCAAACGTCGATCAGGTTACCCGAAAGTTCGGATGACAGCGCGCGCGTAACGTAGGTGCCGATTTCCATTTTTTCGCCACGGAAAACGCCTCCCAGTTCAGGTGTGCCACAGATTTCATCCGCAAAACGAACGCAGCGCGTGCAGTGAATGCAGCGCGTCATAACGGTTTTAACCAGCGGGCCAAGTTCTTTGTCTTTTACTGCGCGTTTCATTTCTGCAAAACGGCCACGATCAAAACCATAAGCCATGGCTTGGTCTTGCAGGTCACATTCGCCGCCCTGGTCACAGATGGGGCAGTCAAGCGGATGGTTAGCGAGCAGCATTTCCATCACACCCTTGCGTGCCTTGTGCACGGTTGGCGTGTCGGTGTGGACGACCATACCGTCGGCACAGGGCATGGCACAACTGGCCACCGGCTTTGGCGTCTTTTCAATTTCGACCAGACACATGCGGCAATTTGCCGGCACGCTAAGTTTATCGTGATAGCAAAAACGCGGGACTTCGATTCCCAATTGCTCGCAGGCCTGCAGCACCGACGTGCCGGCTGCGACTTCAATCTCTGTACCATCAATGGTTAGTTTGGGCATTCTGTACCTGCCAAATCATTTCTAGAGTAGACAACCGTCATCGAAATTCCACGAATAGGCAACCGCGCATCTCTGCGAGGAAATTGTAAGGTCTCATCAAGTAGCCCATATTCGATGTGCCCAGTGCTAATCGAGAAAATTATTCTGTTATTTTGAGAAGATATATTTTTCTCTATTTCTCCAAAGGCGTCATGTTCCACAGCAATAACACAAGCATACTCCAACTCAGAGTGCATCATTTCTGCGCAATACACACCCATCACACCCTCATCCGGATATCTAAGTTCAAAATGAGGTATTGCTTGGCATCGCGCTAATTCTCTCCAGTCCTCAACGAGAGAGGTAACACGATCAATATCATTATAAATTTCAAGTTCGCATTTTTTAGAGGTGTTTAAAAATCGACAGTCAACATGCAAGGTGCGATGCCGTCCTTCAGGCGATAACCCAATCACTTGATGTGCACTGACAACTTCAAATGCTGCCTGTAGACTGCCGCCCCCAATCATGCAGCCCTCGCTTCTTTGCGATATTGTTCAATGCGCTCGACCATCACCGGGCGGAAATGGCGGATCAACCCCTGAATGGGCCAAGCCGCCGCGTCGCCCAAAGCGCAAATGGTATGACCTTCAACTTCTTTGGTTACTTCCAGCAACGTGTCGATTTCCTCAACCGACGCATTGCCCTTTACCATGCGCTGCATAACGCGATACATCCAGCCCGTACCCTCGCGGCACGGAGTACATTGGCCGCAACTTTCATGCATATAGAAATGTGACAGGCGTGCTATGGCATAGATAATATCAGTTGATTTATCCATGACGATAACGCCAGCAGTGCCAAGACCAGAGCGTGCTTCGCGCAAGGCGTCAAAATCCATCAAGACCGTATCGCAAACTTCCTTCGGCAAAACGGGGGTCGATGAACCGCCTGGGATAATGCCCAGCAGATTATCCCAACCACCACGGATGCCACCTGCGTGCTTTTCAATCAGTTCCTTTAACGGGATACTCATCGCTTCTTCGACATTGCAAGGCTGGTTGACGTGGCCGGAGATGCAGAACAGTTTAGTACCGTTATTCTTGGGACGGCCAAAGCCATTAAACCAAGCGGCGCCACGCCGCAGAATTTCAGGAACTGCAGCTACAGTTTCGACGTTATTGATAGTCGTCGGGCAGGAATACAAACCGGCGCCCGCAGGGAACGGCGGCTTGTTGCGCGGCTGGCCTTTTTTGCCTTCGAGACTTTCCATCAAAGCGGTTTCTTCACCGCAGATATAAGCGCCTGCCCCACGGTGCAGATAAACATCGCAATCCCAATCGGAACCGGCGGCATTCTTACCCAGCAGCCCGGCGTCATAGGCCTCATCAATCGCCTTCTGCATATTCGAGGCTTCGTTATAAAACTCGCCGCGAATGTATATATAGGCAGCATGAGCGTTAATGGCGAAGCAGCCGAATAGAATTCCTTCCAGTAACCGATGTGGGTCATAACGCAGAATATCGCGGTCCTTACACGTACCCGGTTCGGATTCATCGGCATTGAT
>JAFALY010000022.1 GCA_019233975.1 Alphaproteobacteria bacterium
CTGTCCTTAATTCCAATTAATCTGTACCTGACTGGCCCGCTTCGCCGGTGGCGGTGGCGTTACCGCTGCTGGCGGTGCCACCCTTTTTTCCTGCGGCGCAGGAACACCCGCTGCCGTTGCAGCACCCAATTGCTGACGCGGCGGGCGACTCAAATCCATATTGGCAAAAACATCGTCGCCTGCCGCCGCTGGTGCCGGCGCTGCCGCTGCATCCGGCTTTGGCGTACCGTCAGCTGCCGCATCGGGCGCCGCTGCAGCTGGCGCAGCACTTTGCGGAGCAGGACCACCTTTAGGTACAGCGGAACTATCGACAATCGCTCGCTTGTCAGCATCATAGCCAATTTTAGCCGTCGCATTGCCATGTGTTACAGTTACGATGCCGGCACTATCCGCCGTGAGTGTATCACCATTCGCCAACGTTACTTTCTGCCCCGGCTGTAAGCGCACAGTGCCCGAATGTTGGGCATCATTGGCGCCGTTGACGTCGTAGTTAAGGAACGGCCCGTCTTTATCGAACGCCAGCCGCGCCTTATTGGCGTCGGTGAAATTAATATAGGGTTGGTCAACAAACTGGCTTTGTACAGCAAGGCCAAGCGCAGACAGCGGTTGCGGCCCGGGCACGGTTATGGCTGGAGCCGTAGAAGCGGGTGCGCCGCTCTGTGTAGAGTCATCACCCGTACCTGCATCAGGCGTATCACTCGACTTCCTGCTCTTGGCTTTGTCGTAAAGGTGCTTGCCCCAAACGCCCAACGCCCCCAACGCGCCAACGGCTATCACCGTTTTTACAACAGGGAACCCACCTTTTTTCTTTTCGGCAGGGTCGTAATGGATCCCATCCTTGACAGTACCGGGTTCGGCAAGCGCCAGCATTTTCTTATGCTTGGCCTCTAGAACTTTTATTTCTTTATCACGCAGATCCTTGGGGCCTTTTCCATCCTTAGTATGGCCTGCCTTCTCTTTGACTGCTTCAATTTCTGCGGTCGACGGCTCTCTACCCAAACGTTCACGTTCAGCAACAACTGCGGCGTCTTCTGCCCGTTCAATATCGGCTTTGTATTTTGCTTTTACCTGGTCAACGCGTTGCTCGTGCAGTCGATCCAAGCCACGTTTTAACGGTGGGCTGACCTTCTTGTCGATCTTAAGACGCTTGTTTCGCTTGAGTGGCGTGTCCCCAAGAAACCTTTTATCGCTTACATCTTGTTCAAATTCACGCGCCAACTGTTCTTCACGCCATACGGTCTCGCCTTCTTTGGTCAACCCTGCAGGCGGACTTTTACCACCAAGGCGATTGTATGAATGCCGGACTATCGGATGGTTGTCATGGCGATATCTGTTCAAACCATTTTCAGCATTGGCAGGTTCATGCGCGGTAATAGCGTGCCCATCATCATTCAACCGATCACGTTCAGCGGCTTTGGCAGCCTGCGGTTTTTCCTGCGGCTTTGCGGCTACCGGACGTTCTTGCGGATGCGGTTTTGCGGCGGGCGGCGGTTCAGAATGGGCTGCCGGATGTGGTTCTGCAGCAGGTGGGGGACCTGCGTGCCCACCACCATGTACGGTTGTGTCGGCAGCACGGGCTGTGCCGCCGCCATGTGTGGCGCCTGTCTCAAAGTCGGAGGCCGTTGAAGCAGCATGCCCTGCCGCCTTAGCTTCCGCCTCGGCAATGACTTCGTCAGTCCTTGCACCAGCTTTAGCCGCAGCTTCATCAACAACTTTGTTCTCTATGTTCGACATGCCATACCCTTAAAAAATTTTCCGTCTTCATGGCACGGCCTGTTTAATTACAAACCGGGCGACATTCTAACATCACTGCACCCTACCCTCAAACCTTGTTAATAGTTGCGCTTATGCAGGGGCTACACCCCCACCCTTATTAACCCTTTTAACCTGTTGGGTTGTTGTAACACTGGTAGTGTGTGCCTTGGCCTTTGGTGCATCTTTGTGATCTGATGCAGACGCTTGCGGTGCTGACCAATTAACAAGGGGTGCTTTCGCCACGATTGGCGCCTTTGTCGGCCCATGGTTGTTCTGGTTTGTGAACATTTTATCCAAATCCTGCCCCTTCTTGGCCTGATCGGTCAGATAATCACCTGTTTTCTTTTGGGTATAGTCATGGACAGCTTTGTAAACAAAGTATCCTCCAATAAGGACTGCCGCACCAACAGCAATGGCTGGCCAGCTTATCGCCAACCCACCTATGGCCAGCGCAGTACCTGCAATCCCCAAAGCACCGCATGCCATTGTTGCGCCGGTCGCTATAAGGCCGCTTGTCGCTACTACAGCGGCAGTTCCGGCCACCGTACCTGCAGCTTCCGCAGCGGCATCGCGATGATGACCTTCTTTCCACATTTTGGCCGTGTCAATCATTTGCCAGGCAGACACTGCCGCAAGGCCTATGGTCCCAAACCTTCTCAAGCCGGATTTCACAGCCGACACTTCAAGAGCGCCAGCTTCAGCACTCATGGCTCCGCCAGCCCCGCCTTTAAGGGCACCAGTAACGCCTTTAACTGCATTCATGGCCCCCTTTATCAAACCATACTCAATGCCGTACATAGCCGCACCAGTTACAGCCGTTTCTACCGGCCTCTGATAGGCTGCAACGGCGAGATCAACAGGTGCCATGGCGAGTGTTTCCGCCGTGCCCACAGCAAAGTTATAAGTCCAAACGGCAGCAGCAACCGCTGGGTTAACCCCGGCACCCACTTGTTTTTTGTAATCTTGAAGATGGGCGCGTATTTTATCCGCATCGGGTAAATCATAGCCCTTGGCTTTCACACGCGCCATGCTGGCCAGACTTTTTGAAAACAACCCCTTGTCGACAGCAAGGCCGTCTGCGTCAACCGGATATTCCTGCATGGCTTTTTGCTGCTCTACACCCAAACTTCTGTAGACATTTTGTTGCTCAGGGGGCAATCGGTAAAAGTAATCCGTTTTGCCTTTCTTGTCTTTTGGCAAATAGATCAACGGCGCGGGCTGTTCCTCTGGAACACCGTTTGGCAAACCGCCGTCACCGTTTGATTTGTATTGCCTTGCCATTGCTAGCCTTTTTAAATCCTGCCAATACTTCTAAAAATGAAACAGCCTTTACCTGTGTGTACCCTACAAGGCTATATGCTAATGGTGAATCACGTATTAATTGCATAATTAGTTGCATCACAATAACGCATCTATTTTGCGTTTTCCACAGAATCCGGCCCGTTTGGGCCAAAAAGCCTTGCCGCCAGTGGCGTAAAAGGTTAATGATCCGTTAAACCCGGGGTGTTCCGTGGGGTTCGGTCGTTTGGTTTGGCCGATTCTCCCGTGGGGCTGAGAAATACCCGTTGAACCTGATCCGGCTCATACCGGCGCGAGGGAGCGTATGACGACAGAACCCAGACACATGGGGGCGTGGCCCCTTTTACAGCCCGACCATCGGTTGACCCGGGGCGGGGCGCATGCTGGCATCGGCACAGGAAACATGCCGAATCTCGCACGTCTGTTCACGGCACCACCTGTCGCGGGGCGACGTATTACGGCGGGTTTCTCTTTTCTACAAAGAATGCGGCGTTCGGCTACCACAGACGTATGGTTTCCCCAATCGCAGCATGACATCGTCAACGCAACCATCGCCGCCGGACAAAAGCTGACTCCCGGCCTTTTTCCTGCCGAATGGGCCGCCGTGCGGCAATTTGAATTGCTGCATGAAGCCAATAACCTGAGCGTCTATGACCTGGAAGTCACGCATCTGCGCCGTGCTTTGACGGATTTATCGCGTTCCATGCGGGCGGGCGGTTACCGCGTCACCATCGTGACGCTGGGCAGCTATGTCGAGGCAGATGATGTGGATGAACTGCAGATTCTGGACGCGCATCTGCAAGAACGCCTGTCACAGCTTATACACATGCTGTATCTGGAAGAACAAAGTCAGGCCGAAAGCGAAACGCAGAAGCAGGAATTGGCCAAGGGCACGTGGGATTTCCGAACCGCCCTGCCCCATATCGGTGCCACGCTGGGGGCCAAGGATTTGTTCCGCCCTGTCCACGAGGGTTCGACCAGCGCCGCCGATCACCGGCACATGCTGTCACGTCTGTTCTTTAATATTATGGGTCAGATTCCGACATCACATATTGTGCATGACGTGGCCGTGGGCCTGCAGTTACCCGATATGATTGCGGAAAATGAATGGATTTACCTGCCGCTGGATGAACATAAGCTCAGCAGCTTTAACAGGCTTTTGTCCGATATCTTTTCGCCCTTTGACACCCTGTCACTGTCCAAACTGGATGGGCGGGCCGATGCACAAAGTGAGGTCAAGGCAACCATGCAGCATATGCAGGGTTATGGCGATCGGCTGACCCACCAGGCCGACAGGTTCTATAGCGATCTGGCAACGCTCAATTTTCATTAGAATATAATTACAAAAACAAGATACATAACATAATTATATTACTTCCGTATGCGTAATGTTATGGGTCTGCGGCATTCCTATTTTGCATTCAAAATCAAATAATTAAAAAAATTAACCATTGAGAAATCGTGTTTTTCCACTGTTTATGCGCCTAAACCCCTTTGAAAACGATAGTTTCGCGTTGACAGGCTGGCGCTTGAGGCTCATCTTCGGCCCCGGAATGTAACAGCCGATAGGTTAGGCTTGCTGAAGACCAGAATGATGAGAACCCGCGTTACTTCGTTGCGGGCTCCGGCACTGACACCACTAATTGTAGTAGCGCTCCTCGGTATCGGGGTTGGCGCACATGGATTCTTGGCCAAAAACGACCCGGCCGCCGAACGCCGCGCAGCCCAGCAGACGCCCGCCGCAACGACGGCTGCCGCCGTTACCGCCGCGATCAGCAGCGTTATGCCCCAGCCTTTGCAACAGGCTGGCAACCAGATGGTCGCCGCCCTGGCCCCGCCCGCCATACAGGCAACCCGCGAGGCCGAAGTTGACGAAGGTCAAACTTTTGCCGACATGCTGGCCGATCAAGGGGTTGATGACACTACCGCCGATGACGCCATGAATGCGTTGGCCGCTGTTTACGATTTGCGTAAATTGCAGGCCGGACAGGATGTAACGCTGACCTTTATGCGTTCGGGCAATAATGAAACCCTGACAGGCGCAGTTTTCCAGCCGGATGACATGCATGAAATCACGGTTTCGCGCACGGATGCCGCCGCCCCGTTCAAAGGCAGCGTCAGGAACATCCCTGTAACCCGCCAGCGTCTGGCCGCCGAAGTCACCATCCGCAGCACCCTTTATGAAGCCGGTGACCGGGCAGGCGTGCCGCACAGCGTGATGGCCGCCCTGATCCGCACCTATGCCCATGATGTCGACTTCCAGCGCGATATCCAGCCGGGCGACAGCTTTGAAATTCTTTATGACCAACCTATGACCGCCAAAGGCCATGCGGTGGGCGAAGGCACGATTATCTATGCCGCCCTGCACGTAAATGGCCGTACACGCCCGGTTTTCCGCGCGACCTTCAGCGACGGCACCGTCGATTACTTTGACGAGCGCGGCCAGAGCATCCGCCGCGCCCTGCTGCGTACACCGGTTGCGGCCGCGCGCATTACCTCCGGCTTTGGCATGCGCATGCATCCCCTGCTGGGTTACAGCAAAATGCATAAAGGCGTCGATTTCGGCGCGCCCATCGGCACGCCCATCTTTGCCGCCGGTGACGGCACCATCGAAGAAATCGGTTTCAAGAACGGTTATGGCCGCTATATCCGCATCCGCCACAACGGCTCGATGGGGACCGCCTATGCGCATATGAGCCGCTTTAACGCCAACCTGTATCGCGGCTCACGCGTCCATCAGGGCGAAGTGATCGGCTATGTCGGCATGTCCGGCCGCGCCACAGGCCCGCATCTGCATTTCGAAGTTCTGATGAACAGCCAGCAAGTTAATCCGATGAGCGTCAAGATGCCCGCCGGACGCATGCTGGACGGCAAACTGCTGGCCACGTTTAAGGACGGCCAGAACCGTATCCGTCAGGAATTCGCGACCCTGCTGAACGCCCACATGCGCGCGCAACAACCGGCAGGCAGCAAGTCCGTACCGGTGAACACAACCGCACCGGCAGGTGCACCGCAAGGTCCGATACGTCGTGAAACCGCTTCGCTGGCACCCGCCACGGGCATGATCCCGACATCGACCACGCAAACGGTCACCAAGCCCGCCACCCGCCGCGGCGCTTAAACTCTACATAGAAAAATCAAATAATTAAAAGCCGCAGCGCCACGCAATTAATTTGAAATTGGACGGATTTACCCTGTTGCTTTAAAATACCGCTCATTGATTTAATGAATTTATTAAGTGGGATTAGCTATGGATACCACCTCTAGACTAGTTAGTTTTGGATTGGCTGCCGCTGCAGCTTGTTGTAGCTGGCTTGCTTGCCCTCGGCACCATGGGAACCCCCTTTGCCGCCGTGTTGTTTGGGCTTAGCGCGGCCTCGTATCTCACGGCTGCGGTATCAGGCAATCACAGATTCTCACAGGTTGGGCAGGCATTTTTTGGCCTAGGCTTGATTTTTACGGCCATGGGTCTGCCACACGTCTCCTGGGCATCAAAACCGCTTGCTGTGCTATCAAAAACAGCTGCTGTTGCCACAGGTGTGTTAACCACCGCTACCGCATTCAACAGGCTGCAACGTTAAATTGCGCCGTGGCAATGCTTGTATTTCTTGCCGCTGCCGCAAGGGCATGGCGCGTTGCGTGACGTGCCGCCCCAGGCGGGATCGGCGGGGTTCGTACGCGCACCGGGCGCCGTGCTGGCCGCCGGATGACGCACGACCATGCCGGGTGGCAAAGCGTCCGCCTGTTGTCCGGGCATAAGCGCCTCGGATGCTTCCACCCCATGCAGTTCGACCATCGCCTGACGGCGGCGTTCCAGTATTTCCTCCAGCGAAGGCAGTTGAATCTCGGTATGCATTAGCGTGCGCGTAACTTCTTCGCGGATTTGCTCCAGCATCACCTGAAACAGGCCGAATGCTTCGCGGCTGTATTCATTCAGTGGGTCACGCTGGCCGTAACCGCGCAGATGGATACCCTGACGCAAATGGTCGAGCGACAGCAGGTGATCCTTCCATGATTGGTCGAGGACGCTCAACAACGCCGCCTTTTCCGCACGCTGTACCGCCTCGGGCTTCAGGATAGAAAGTTTTTCGGTCAGTTTGTCGGTTGCAGCCTTGCGGATACGCTCTTCAATTTCGGTTTCCGCGATGCCGTTTTCCTGACCCCATGTCTTGATGGGCAGGTCGAGCGACAAAACGTCTTTCACGCGTTCCTGCAACCCGTCCAGATCCCATTGTTCGATATAGGAATGGGGCGGAACCGCCTGTATCACCAGTTTGTGAATAACCTCATCGCGCAAATCGACAATGGTGTCCGACACGTCATTGGCGGCCATAATCTCGCGACGCTGTTCATACACGACCTTGCGCTGATCATTCATGATGTTGTCGAATTTCAGCAAATTCTTGCGAATATCAAAATTGCGTGCCTCGACTTTTTGCTGCGCCTTGGCAAGCGCGGTCGTGATCCACGGATGCGCGATCATCTCACCGTCACGCAGGCCGAGCTTCGCCAATATGGCCTGTGTCTGGTTATGCGCGCCGAAAATGCGCATCAAATCGTCTTCCAAAGACAGGAAGAAAATCGACGCGCCCGGGTCACCCTGACGACCGGAGCGGCCGCGCAACTGATTGTCGATACGGCGCGATTCATGGCGTTCTGTACCGATGATGAACAAGCCGCCTGCGGCACGCACCACGGCGCGATCCGCCTCGATACGCTGGCGGATTTCCTCAGCACGGCGCGCATGTTCGGCTTCGTCCGTCACATCCTTTAATTCGGTTGCAATCGACATGTCCAGATTGCCGCCCAACTGAATATCCGTACCACGGCCCGCCATGTTGGTGGCAATGGTGATGGCGCCCGGGCGGCCCGCCTGCGCCACGATGGAGGCTTCGTGTTCATGGTAACGCGCGTTCAAAACATTGTGCGGAATTTTGTGCTGCTTCAGCTTTTCCGACAGCATTTCCGACTTTTCGATCGACACGGTGCCGACCAGGACCGGCTGGTTGCGGCTGCGGCATTCATTGATGCGCTTGATGATCGCGTCGAATTTTTCGGCCATCGTGCCGTAGACTTCGTCATGCATATCATCGCGGCGTACGGGCAGGTTGGTCGGTACTTCGATGACTTCGAGGCTGTAAATCTCGGCAAATTCCGGCGCTTCGGTCATGCCGGTGCCGGTCATGCCCGCGAGCTTTGGATAAAGGCGGAAATAATTCTGGAACGTGATGGAGGCGAGCGTCTGGTTTTCACGCTGGATGGTGACATGTTCCTTGGCTTCCAACGCCTGATGCAGGCCTTCTGAAAAACGGCGGCCATCCATCATGCGGCCCGTGAATTCGTCGATGATGATGACCTTGTCATCCTTCACGATGTAATCCACGTCGCGGGCGAACATTTTGTGCGCGCGGAGCGCCTGGTTCACATGGTGCACGATATGCACGTTTTGCGGGTCATACAGACCGGCGCCGGGCGCCAGCAATCCGGCATCCGCCAGCAGGCGTTCGATGGATTCGTTGCCTTGCTCGGTCAACACAACCGTGCGTGCCTTTTCGTCCTTTTCGTAATCCGCATCTACCAGTTGTGGAATAAGCGCGTTGATCCTGACATAAAGTTCTGCCGCATCTTCGGTCGGGCCGGAGATGATCAATGGCGTGCGTGCTTCGTCGATCAGGATGCTGTCGACTTCGTCAACGATCGCGAAATTGAACGCGCGCTGAACCAGATCTTCGCTCGCGAACTTCATATTGTCGCGCAGATAGTCAAAGCCGAATTCGTTATTGGTGCCATAGGTAATGTCGGCGGCGTAAGCGGCGCGCCGTTCATCATCATCCAGACCATGAACGATGCATCCCGTCGTCAGGCCCAGAAAGCCATAGACGCGACCCATCCAGTTGCTGTCGCGCGAAGCGAGGTAATCATTTACCGTCACGACATGCACGCCGCGGCCCGTCAAGGCGTTCAGGTAAACCGGTAAAGTAGCGACCAGCGTTTTACCTTCACCTGTACGCATTTCGGCGATTTTGCCGCTGTGCAGAACGACGCCACCACGCAATTGCACGTCAAAGGGACGTTGGCCCAGAACGCGCAGCGCCGCTTCGCGCACCGTCGCAAAGGCTTCGGGCAGCAGGTCGTCCAGCGTTTCGCCTTTGGCCAGACGCGCCTTAAACTCATCCGTCTTGGCGCGCAGTTCCGCATCCGTCAGCGTTTTGAACGAAGGCTCTAGGGCGTTGATCCGCGTGACCATGGCGTCTTGTGAACGTAGGACGCGGTCATTATGGGAACCAAAAATCTTGCGAGCGAGGGCGGAGATCATGCTTCTGTAAAACCTGTAACTTTTGAATGTGCTTAGCTTTTAAATGGTTATGCGCCCCATGAAAAGCAAGAATTGGGGCATAAACGCCCCAATGACTGGAAAAATCCCTTTAAAATCAGAGATTAGCAACCGCCTGCGTGCTGTGGACAAAATAAAGTCCGTCATGATTGGCGTCGACAACCACGCTTTGGCCGTCCGTGATGTTGCCGGACAGAATCTCCTGTGCCAGCGGGTTCTGCAGCGTGCGCTGGATAACCCGCTTCAAGGGCCGCGCCCCGTAAGCAGGGTCAAATCCGGCATCCGCCAGCCAGTTCATGGCGGCAGGCGTCAGCGTCAGCATGATTTTATGCCCTTCCAGCAAACGCCGCAGATGCTGTAACTGCGTTTCCACAATCGCCGCCATGTGGCCACGGGTCAGACGGTGGAAAATCAGGATCTCATCCAACCGGTTCAGGAATTCCGGGCGGAAATGCTTGCGCACCGCCTCCATCACCATGTCGCGCGTACGTGGAGCCAGATCATCTGCCGCATCCTGCGCGATAAATTCAGCGCCCAGATTGGATGTCAGGATAATCAGCGTATTTTTGAAATCCACCACGCGCCCCTGCCCGTCCGTCAGGCGGCCTTCGTCCAATACCTGTAGCAGGATATTAAAAACATCCGGATGCGCCTTTTCGACTTCGTCGAACAGGATGACCTGATACGGCCGACGGCGAACCGCTTCGGTCAACGCGCCGCCTTGTTCATAACCGACATAGCCCGGGGGCGCGCCGATCAGGCGGGCGACCGCGTGCTTTTCCATATATTCGGACATGTCGATGCGGACCATCGCCTGTTCGTCATCGAACAAAAAGGCCGCCAGCGCCTTGGTCAATTCCGTTTTACCGACCCCCGTGGGGCCAAGGAAAAGGAATGAGCCGATGGGCCGGTTCGGATCCTGCAGCCCGGCACGCGCGCGACGCACCGCGTTTGATACCGCCACAACCGCTTCGTCCTGACCGATAACGCGCCCCTGCAGAATTTTTTCCATCTGCAGCAGTTTGTCACGTTCGCCCTGCAGCATTTTATCAACCGGTATGCCGGTCCAGCGGCTGACGACGGCGGCAATATCGCCGTCCTTCACAACCTCATCCAGCATGGTGTTTTCACCCTGCTTTTGCGCCGTTTGCAAGCTGCGCTCCAGTTCCGGGATGATGCTATAGGTCAGCTCACCCGCACGGGTATATTCGCCCTTGCGCTGTGCCTGTTCTAATTCCGCGCGCGCCTGCTCCAGACGTTCTTTGACCTTTTGCGCGCTGTTCAATTTCGCCTTTTCAGCCTGCCAGCGCAGCGTAAGGCCCGCGCTTTCCTCTTCCAGATGCGCGAGTTCGGATTCCAGTTTCGCCAACCGGTCGCGCGACGCCTCATCGGTTTCGCGCTTCAACGCTTCGCGCTCGATCTTCATTTGCACGATACGACGGTCAAGTTCGTCAATCTCCTCAGGCTTGCTGTCAACCGCCATGCGCAGGCGCGCGGCCGCCTCATCGATCAGATCGATCGCTTTATCGGGCAGGAACCTGTCGGTGATATAGCGGTTCGATAGCGTCGCCGCCGCCACAATCGCGCCGTCTGTAATGCGCACGCCATGATGCAGTTCGTATTTTTCCTTCAGCCCGCGTAGGATGGAGATTGTGTCTTCCACGGTCGGCTGACTGACAAAAACCGGCTGGAACCGGCGCGCCAATGCCGCGTCTTTTTCAATATATTTACGATATTCATCCAGTGTCGTGGCACCGACGCAGTGCAGTTCACCGCGCGCCAAGGCGGGCTTTAACATGTTCGAGGCATCCATGGCCCCATCGGTTTTCCCGGCACCGACCAGCGTGTGCAATTCGTCGATGAAAACCACAATCTCCCCGGCGGCTGCCGCAATTTCGCCCAAGACTGCCTTCAGGCGTTCTTCGAACTCACCGCGATATTTGGCACCTGCAACCAGCGCGCCAAGATCAAGCGACAGCAGTTTCTTATTCTTCAAGCTTTCCGGCACATCACCACGGAAAATGCGCTGCGCCAGACCTTCGACAATGGCTGTTTTACCGACGCCCGGCTCACCGATCAGGACCGGATTGTTTTTAGTACGACGAGCCAGAACCTGTATCGTGCGGCGGATTTCTTCGTCGCGCCCGATAACGGGGTCGAGTTTTCCATCCTTGGCGGCCTGCGTCAGATCGCGCGCATATTTCTTCAGCGCGTCATAACCGGCTTCGGTATTCACGCTGTCTGCCTTGCGGCCACCGCGCAGATCATTGATGGCTTTGTTCAGCGCCTCTGCCGACACGCCGGACGTCGCCAGCGCCTTTTGCGCGGGGGAACCTGCCGCCATGGCAAGCGCCAACAGCAACCGTTCTGCGGTGACGTAACTGTCGCCGGATTTTTTGGCGATCTCCTCGGCGGAAACCAGAAGGCGCGCAAAGTCCGGCGCCATGCGCAGCGTATCGGCGGCGCCCGATGCATGCACCTGGGGTATCTGCTCGAGTTCACGATCCGTGGCAGCCAAGGCCGGGGCCGGGTCACCGCCCGCCTGTTTGATAAGACCGGACGCAAGGCCTTCACGGTCATCCAGCAACACTTTGAGCAAATGCAAGGCCTGCACCTGTTGATGGTGCCGCCCGATGGCCGCCATTTGCGCAGCCTGCAGAAATCCTTTGGAACGGTCGGTATAAAGGTCAAGATTCATGCCACAATCCCCCGAAAGGCAGGTTTAGCCATGTACGGCCAGCCTTTGCCTGAATGATGTAGGCATAAAAGCGGGGTTTACAAGCGGCAAATGAAGCGGATTATGAATTATTGCTGAGGCTTAGCCCCTGCTGGTCCGTCAAACGGGCGAGTTCCTGCATGATTTCGGCACCGACAGCACCACCATCACCGACCATGTTGTGCGTGAAGATCAGTTGCAGCCCGCGCACGTGGCAACTGATGATTTCGACGGTTCTCGGCGTCAGGGGATTACCCCGGACATGGTCCATTTCGCAATAAACATTCAGGGACCGCGCCAGATCGCTGGCAAACCCGAAACCGCAAATGCCCGCCTTTGATTTCACCGCAAAGGCCAGCGCGCCAATGGTCTGCAACTTGGTGGGTGGACTGCCTATACCCAACTGGTCATAAGCGGATACCAGGCTTTGCATTTCGTTTTCCAGCTCTTGCATAATGTTCGCCTGCGCATCGGCAAACACTTTCTCGGCAGCCTGCATCACCTGCGGCGTCACCACGCTTTCAAACGTGACGCCGGGGCCAAGTTTTTTCTTCAAAGTCATGTCAGGCGCATAAATTTTCACGCCATCATCAGTTAATTCACCCATAGTGTATCCCTGTCTTTGACAACCGAAACACGCCGTTTCTTGCGACGCTCGGCGTTATGCGGTGCGGTGCTATTCTGGCGACGGCGTGATGGGCCGCTGTAATGCGGGGTCATCACATATTCGCGCGGATGCTCGATCACCTCGTTGATACGACGGCACAGCTCTTTCATGGTAAAGGGTTTGATGAGGTATTCGTTGATGCCCGCGTCACGCGCCTTGACCACCTGATCTTTTTCAGCATTGCCGGTCAGCATAATGATAGGAATGGCGGCATAAGGGCGCATGGAGCCGCGCACATGTCGGGCGAAGGTCACGCCATCCATCGACCCCATACGCCAATCCGTAATGATGAAGTCGATCACGATCGTATCGAGCAGTTGCAGCGCAGCATGCGCGTCATTAACGCGGTGAATTTTGCCGAAACCAAGCTTGATCAAGACATCAAAGATCAGCTTTTGGATCAGTCTGTCGTCGTCCACGACGAGAATGGAGAATTTGGAAAGCGCGTTTTCCATGGGGGTACATGCCGGTGTTGGTTGCGCATTCTACATATTGTCCATTAGAAATTACACACAAATGGTTAGAATTGACTAAATATTGTGCGTACAATTCGAACTAGTTCAGTACTGTTTATTTATATATTACTTATCACGAACAATAATTACCCCTGGCGCAGCACCATTCCCGTATATAGAAACCTTGGCCACGTTAACCGTTACGCGCAAGGCCGCGGGGGTGGTCAGGCAGAAATCCGCGATTTTCTCGGCAACGGATTCCAAAAGATAGATATGCCCAAGCGAGGGCAATTCCTGCGTCACAAAACGAAACAGATTGTCATAATCCAGCGTGCGCAGAGTTGTTGCTTCGTCGATATTGTCGAACCTTTCGTGACTGTCGAGTTCCGCCTCAACCGATATCAACAAAGGCTGCGGGCCTTTTTGTTCATGATCATAAAGGCCGACATTCAAACTGACGCGGCAATCGCGCAAGAAAACAAGATTTTTACCGGTCACCGTTTTCTCCTGCATCAGGGGCGCGCCTCTGGCCGATCAGCGCCGACAAAACGCCATGCCATGTGCGTACTTCCTGTTCGGTCATTTCTGCACGTTGCAACATATTCTGCAGACTGCGCGTCATGGTGGGGCGCATATCCTCAGCGACGAAAAAGCCGCGTTCATCTAGCGCCTTTTCTAACCTGCCATAGAAGTAGAGATATTCTTCGTGCGTGGCAGGGCGTGTGTGCCCCATATGCAGCTGGCTGCCCGGCGTGTTGTTCTGGGTCTGATACCATTCATAGCCGACCAGCAAGACAGCCTGCGCCAGATTAAGCGACGAGAAAGCGGGATTCAACGGTATGGTGATCTTGGCGTTCGCAAATGCAATCTCATCATTATACAGGCCGGTCCGTTCACGTCCGAACATAACGCCGACTTTCTGCCCGCCCTGAATGCGTTCCGCCATTTCAGGCAAGGCCGTACGTGGCGTCAAGATGCGGTTGGTCATGTCATGTGTCCGCGCCGCGGTCGCATAGATGTAATTCAGGTCAGCCAAAGCCTCGGGCAATGTCGCATACAGTTTGGCGTTTTGCAGAATGTCATCCGCCCCCGATGATGCCGCCATCATGCGCTGATGGTGCACATCGCCCAGCGGCCAGGGGTCGCGCGGATTGACGATGCGCAATTCGGTCAACGCGCAATTCATCATGGCGCGCGCCGTCATGCCGATATTTTCAACCAGTTGCGGTTCGACGAGGATAATAACAGGACAGGACATCAGCGATAAAACTCAGGCTCTCTTGCGGTTCGGTTTGACCGGCGCCGTGCGCAGGTAAGAAGCCAAATAGCGCCCTGTGTGCGATTCCGCAACCGTACATATTGCCTCGGGCGTACCCGTCGCCACAATCCGCCCGCCCCCCGTGCCGCCTTCGGGACCGAGGTCGAGGATGTAATCGGCTGTTTTAATAACTTCCAAATTATGTTCGATGACCACAACCGTGTTGCCCTGGTCGACCAGCACATGCAGAACTTCCAGCAGTTTCCGCACGTCATCCACATGCAAGCCCGTGGTCGGTTCATCCAGAATGTAGAGCGTGCGTCCCGTGGCACGGCGTGAAAGTTCCTTGGCCAGCTTCACGCGCTGGGCCTCGCCGCCCGACAGGGTGGTGGCTGCCTGTCCGATTTTGACATAGGACAAGCCAACGCGGTTTAGCGTTTCCATTTTGTCGCGAATGGACGGCACGGCCTGAAAGAACTCAGCGCCCTCTTCAACCGTCATGTCCAACACATCGGCAATGGATTTGCCGCGATAATGAACCTCCAGCGTTTCACGATTGTACCGTTTGCCGTCGCAGGAGTCGCAGGTCACGAACACATCCGGCAGGAAATGCATTTCAATTTTGATGACGCCATCGCCTTCGCATGCTTCGCAGCGACCGCCCTTGACGTTGAACGAAAAACGGCCGGGGCCGTAACCGCGCGCCTTGGATTCCGGCAGACCCGCAAACCATTCGCGGATGGGCGTGAACGCGCCCGTGTAAGTAGCGGGGTTGGAGCGCGGCGTGCGGCCAATAGGTGACTGGTCGATATCGACGATTTTATCGATATGCTCGATCCCTTTCAGCGCCTTATGCGGCGCGGGCAGGTCATGCGCATCGTTCAGTTGCCGCGCGAGCGCCTTATAAAGCGTTTCGATGACGAGCGTGGATTTACCGCCACCCGACACGCCCGTCACGCAGGTAAAGGTGCCGAGCGGGAAACGCGCCGTGATATTTTGCAGATTGTTGCCACTGGCCCCCTGCACTTCGATGCTTTTGCCGGAACCCTTGCGCCGTTCAGCGGGCACAGGTATTTGCCGCGTACCATTCAGATATTGTGCTGTCAGGCTGTTGGGATTCTTCTGAACCTCGGCCGGCGTGCCGCACGCGACCACCTGCCCGCCATGCACGCCCGCCCCCGGCCCCATATCAATCAGATAATCGGCGGCGCGAATGGCGTCTTCGTCATGTTCGACGACTAACACGGTATTACCCAGATCGCGCAACCTTTTTAGCGTCGCCAGCAACCGGTCATTGTCACGTTGATGCAGGCCGATACTGGGTTCATCCAGCACATACAGAACGCCCGTCAGGCCCGACCCGATTTGCGAGGCCAGGCGTATGCGCTGACTTTCGCCGCCAGACAATGTGCCGCTCGCCCGCGATAAGGTGAGGTATTCAAGCCCGACATTATTCAGGAAGCCCAGACGTTCGTTGATTTCTTTCAGAATACGCGCGGCGATTTCTTTCTGCTTGGCGGTCAGTTTGCACGGCAGATTTTCAAACCACGCGCCCGCATCGCGAATGGAGAATGCCGAAACCTCGCTGATATGCTTGCCGCCGATCTTGACGGCGAGCGCTTCGGGCTTCAGGCGTTGTCCGTTACAGGCTTCGCACACCTTGCTGGATTGATACCGCGCCAATTCGTCGCGCATCCAGTCGCTGTCCGTCTGTTTCCAGCGGCGATCGAGGTTGGCCAGAACGCCATCGAATGGTTTGTCGTGGCGGAAGCTATGATTGCCGTCGTGATAGGTGAACTTGATCGAGCGCGTACCCGTGCCATGCAGCAACGCCTGCCGGAAATCGGCAGACAGATGTTTCCACGGCTCATCCATCGACTCGCCATAGGCCTTGCAAAGCGCGGTCAGTAACTGCGTGTAAAATGTCTTCCACGGCGCAATCGCCCCTTCGGACAGGCTCAACGTCTTATCGGGCACCACCAGTTCCGGATCGAAAGACAGTTTTTCACCCAGCCCGTCGCAGGCCGGACACGCACCATGCGGATTGTTGAAGGAGAAAAGCCGAGGCTCGATCTCCTCAATCGTAAAGCCACTGACAGGGCAGGCGAATTTCGATGAAAAAGTGATCTCGCGTTGTTCCCCTTCGCCGACCGCGCCGACTTTTTCCGCGATCATAATGCCGTCGGCAAGACGCAATGCGGTTTCGATGGAATCCGGCAGGCGGTGGCCAAGATCAGGCCGCACAACGATACGGTCCACCACGACGGCGATGTCGTGTTTCAGTTTTTTGTTCAGCGTGGGCGCGTCTTCGATGGCGTAAACCTCGCCATCAATCTTCACGCGCTGGAACCCCTGTTTACGCAGTTCCTGTAATTCTTTTTTGTATTCGCCCTTGCGTCCGCGCACGATGGGCGCAAGGAGCATCAGCTTTGTTCCCTCCGGCAGGGCCAGAATGCGGTCCGCCATCTGCGACACGGTCTGGCTTTCGATCGGCAGTCCCGTGGCGGGCGAATAGGGTACGCCCACACGCGCGAACAGCAGGCGCATATAGTCATAGATTTCCGTCACTGTGCCAACAGTCGAGCGCGGATTGCGCGACGTGGTTTTTTGTTCAATCGAAATGGCGGGGGAAAGCCCTTCGATAGAATCCACATCCGGCTTCTGCTGCATCTCCAGAAATTGCCGCGCATAGGCCGACAGGCTTTCGACATAGCGACGCTGCCCCTCGGCATAAATGGTGTCGAAAGCGAGCGATGACTTGCCCGACCCCGAAAGGCCCGTAATAACCACCAGCTTGTCACGCGGCATGGTCACATCGACATTTTTCAGATTATGTTCGCGCGCGCCGCGGATATGTATATGTGTTAACGTCATGCCCAACCTCTCGCGCCGCACTATGCCGCGAGCCGTTCTGAAAAGCGAGTCTTTTTGTACTTGTTTTGTTCTTTTTTCTATCGCATGGTTAGGGCATGGTTTTTGGGCCCGACTTGGATTAGGGTGGCCCCTCAATTCATTCTATGGAGATTCGCATGGCAGGCAGCGTTAACAAGGTCATTCTGGTCGGCAATCTGGGCCGCGACCCGGAAATTCGCAGTTTTCAGAATGGCGGGCGCGTCGCCAGTTTCTCCATCGCCACGTCGGAATCGTGGAAAGATAAAAGCAGCGGCGAACGCAAGGAAAAGACCGAATGGCACCGCATCTCAGTGCTGAATGAAAATCTGGTCGGCGTTGTCGAACGTTTCCTGAAAAAAGGCTCCAAGGTTTATGTCGAAGGCCAGCTGGAAACCCGCAAATGGACCGACAAGGACGGTCAGGAAAAATATTCAACTGAGGTTGTCCTGCGCCCCTATCGCGGCGAATTGACTATGCTGGACGGTGCCTCAGGCGGCGGCCGCGGCCCCGCCCTTTCGGATGACAGCGCCCCCGCCTTTGGCCCGTCTGTCGGCGCCGACGCACCGATGGGGCTGGACGACGATATTCCGTTTTGATCCACAGGCTTTTGACTCTTTTTATCATGGGCGAGGTTGAGTGGCGGGCGGTTTATCCCTAAACTGCCGCTATGCCCGAACCGTCTTTTATCCATCTGCGCGTACATTCCGCCTATTCATTGGCGGAAGGGGCCATTCGCGTCACCGAAGACAAACCCAAAGACGGCAAGCCTGCGCGGCAGGACCTGATCCACCTTTGCCTGAAAAACCACATGCCGGCGGTGGCCCTGACCGACAAGGGCAATCTGTTCGGCGCGCTGGAATTTTCACAGGCCGCCGCCGATGCGGGCATTCAACCCATCATCGGTTGCCAGTTGGCCGTTTTGCGGCCCGAGCAGGCATCGCTGAAAACCCTGACGCGCGACCATTGCGACCAGTTGGTTCTTCTGGTGCAAAACGAACTGGGTTACCGGCATTTGTCGGCGCTGGTTACGCGTTCCTATGTCGCCGAAGACAGGCCGTTCCCCTATGTGACGCTGGAAGAACTGGCGCCCCTGACAGGCGGGTTGCTGGCGCTGACGGGCGGCACCGACGGGTTATTGGGCCATGTGCTGGCCGCCGGGCAGATGACCGCAGCCGAGGCGGCGCTGGATGAACTGCGCGCCCTCTTCCCGGACAGGTTGTATGTCGAGGTTACGCGCCACCATGGCGGCGCCGTATCGGCGGTTGAGGCGAAAATTGAAGCTGACCTGATCGACCTGGCCTACCGCCACAATGTGCCGCTGGTCGCCACCAACGATGTTTATTTCGGCAATGCCGATATGTACGAAGCGCATGACGCCCTGTTGTGCATTTCCGACAAAACCGTTTTGGCGGAAACCAACAGGCGCCACCTGACCCAGGACCATTATTTCAAATCGGCGGCGGAAATGCGGACCCTGTTCGCCGACCTGCCGGAGGCGTGCGACAACACCGTCATCATCGCCAAACGATGCGCCTATATGCCGCCCGCGCGTAAACCTATTTTGCCCGCCTTTTCAACCGGCGCGGGACGTGACGAGGCGCAGGAATTGCGCGCACAGGCCGAGGCCGGATTAAAAGCACGTCTGGATGCCGCAGGCATCAACGACCACGATACCTATTTCAAACGTCTGGATTTCGAATTAAAGACCATCACGCAGATGGGCTTTGCCGGTTACTTCCTGATCGTCTCCGACTTCATCAAATGGTCAAAGAAAAACGGCATCGCGGTTGGTCCCGGCCGCGGATCGGGCGCGGGGTCGGTTGTCGCGTGGTCGCTCCTTATCACCGACCTGGACCCGCTGCGCTTTGGCTTGCTGTTCGAACGTTTCCTGAACCCTGAACGCGTTTCCATGCCGGACTTCGATATCGATTTCTGTCAGGAACGGCGCGACGAAGTCATTGGCTATGTCCAGCAGAAATACGGCGCGGACCGCGTGGCGCAGATCATCACCTTCGGTAAGTTGCAGGCGCGCGCCGCCCTGCGCGACGTTGGGCGCGTCTTGGGCATGCCTTATGGCTATGTCGATAAAATTTGCAAACTGGTGCCGAACAACCCCGCGAACCCTGTCACATTGACACAGGCGATCGAGGGCGAGCCGCAGCTCCAGCAAATGCGCGATGATGACCCGACGGTCGCGCAGATGATGGATATCGCCATCAAACTGGAAGGTCTATACCGCAACGCGTCCACCCACGCGGCAGGCGTTGTCATCGGCGACAGGCCACTGGTTGAACTGGTGCCGCTTTACCGCGACCCGGACGCGCAATTGCCCGCGACGCAGTTCAACATGAAAACAGTCGAAGTTGCGGGTCTGGTCAAATTCGACTTTCTGGGACTGAAAACGCTGGATGTGCTGCAAATGGCGGCGGCGCTGGTCAAGAAAAACGGCGGCCATGTTGACCTTGAACACCTGCCGTTTGACGATGCGCCCACTTATGCCCTGCTGTCGCGCGGCGACACGACAGGCGTGTTCCAGCTGGAAAGTTCAGGCATGCGCGATGTGCTGCGCAAACTGAAGCCCAACCGGTTCGAAGACATCATCGCCCTTGTCGCCCTGTACCGACCGGGGCCGATGGACAACATCCCCAAATACATCCGCTGTAAAAACGGCGAAGAAGAAATTGATTATCTGCATCCGATCCTGAAACCGATCCTCGAAGACACATTCGGCATCATGATTTATCAGGAACAGGTCATGCAGGCCGCGCAGTTTCTGGCCGGGTACAGCCTGGGCGCCGCCGACCTTCTGCGCCGCGCGATGGGCAAGAAGAAGGCGTCCGAAATGGCAGCGCAGCGCGCGAATTTCATCAAAGGCGCCGGTGTCAACGGCGTGCCCGAAGAACAGGCCGGGATGATCTTTGACCAGATCGATAAATTCGCGGGCTATGGCTTCAACAAATCGCACGCGGCGGCCTATGCATTGATCGCCTACCAGACCGCATATTTAAAAGCCAATTATCCGGCTGAGTTTTTTGCCGCCGCCATGAATTTTGAAATGGGCGACACGGATAAACTCAATGTGTTCCGCCAAGAACTGGCGCGGCAACGCCTGTACCTGCTGCCGCCTGACATCAACCATTCCTATCCCGCCTTTGCGATTGAACGCACGCCCACGGGTGGGCAGGCCATTCGTTACGCGCTGGCCGCCATTAAGGGTGTCGGTATGGCCGCGATGCAAAGTCTGGTGGCGGAGCGCGAAGCGGGCGGCCCGTTCAAGGATTTGATCGATCTGGCCGAACGCATCGACCCGCGCGTTATCAACCGCAAACAGTTGGAAAACCTGACGACGGCGGGCGCGTTTGACGCGCTGAACCGCAACCGCGCGCAGGTGATTGCCGCCACCGAGGTTATTCTGCGCCACAGCCACCAGATGGCTGATGAGAAACTAAGCGGCCAGGTCAACATGTTCGGCGGCCATACAGGCGGTGCGCGCCCTGCCCTGCCTGCCGCCAAGCCATGGGATGATCTGACCCGCCTGCAACATGAATTTCAGTCATTGGGTTTTTACCTGTCCGCGCATCCGCTCGATAATTACCGCGGCCTGCTGGATCGCATGAAGGTCATCCCTGCCTCCATGGTCGCGGGACACATGCGCGCGGGCGGGCCCAGCCGTTTCAAACTGGCAGGTATTGTTTTGTCGAAACAGGAACGCACGGCCAAAAGCGGCAACAAATTCGCCTTCATGCAAATGTCGGATACCAGCGGCGCGTTTGAGGTTACGATTTTCTCCGAACTTCTTGCCGCAAAGCGCGACATCATGGAAGCCGGTCAGGCGCTGATTATCGAAGTTGATGCGCAGAATAATAACCGCGGCGGCGGCACATCAGACGGTCAATCCGGCGACACGCAACAAAGACAGGAAGCCGATATCCGTTACATCGCACGCGGTATGGAGCCGCTGGCGGAGGCCGCGAGCCGCGCCGCGCAGGGCATACGCGTGAAACTGTATGAACCGTCGCCGTTACCCGCATTGAAAAGCATTCTGGATGGCACACCTGCGGGTCGTGGGAAGATTGTCCTGTGTCTGGATCTGGATGGACATCAGGAAGCGGAAATGGAACTGCCGGGCGGCTGGCAACTCAGTGACGCACTGAAAACCCAACTACGCGCCATAGGCGGCGGTCTGGAAGTGCAGGAATGGTGACGGTCGCGAACACTGCCACCGATCAACTTGCCGAAGCGGCGCAGGCCCTGCGCGTCGATCCATCCAACACTCGAATGTGGCACAAAGTCGGTTATTTGTTGTTGGAGCGCGGGCGGTGGGCAGAGGCTTTACCCTACCTGCAGCAGGCTTGCGCCATCGACCCGCTCAACCGTTCTTTTGCCCTGCACCGCGCCTTGGCGGAAATGGAAACAGGCGCTTTGGATCAGGCCGCAGAGCAAATGATAATCTGTTTGAATGGCGATGTGATCGACGACGAAACATGGTTGTTCACTGCCGAAATATTGTGCCGCGCCGCACAGTATGAAATGGCGCGACTTTGTTTCGAACGCGCGACACGTGGCACCGCGCTCCGGCAAAGCGCATTGTTGGGCTATGCCTATACAACATTTCTGACCGGCCATTTTCAAGACGCATTACAACCGCTGGCCGATAGTGATGCTGTAACGGATGATCTGGATCTGCCGCTGTGGCAAGGCGATGCAAGCCAGACCATCATTCTGGTTGGCCATTACGGTTTTGGTGACCTGATCCACTATCTG
The DNA here is from genome assembly GCA_019233975.1 of Alphaproteobacteria bacterium. Classification (GTDB taxonomy): domain Bacteria; phylum Pseudomonadota; class Alphaproteobacteria; order UBA9219; family UBA9219; genus JAFALY01. The sequence goes on from JAFALY010000022.1 coordinate 22,141, forward strand.
CGTTATGTGAACGAACTGCGCAGCAAGCTGTGCACGCATGGTGGCGATGTTGTTTTGCGCATACCCTTGGCGTTGGCCACGTTGGTGGCACGCAACCTGCCGGATTTCACCATCTATGTGCATGACACCATGGGAGCCGACCACCCCGCGCGGCAATTACCGAATGTTGTGACGTCGCTGCCACCACAGGTAGCGGCCAAGTTATTTTACCTGCAGGCGCTACCACATCTGGGCACGTTTCATACCAACAGCGGCAGCGCGCCTTATCTGCGCGCAGACCCTATCTTACGCGACAAGTGGTGGCACAAAACCGCCAGCATCAGGGACCCGCGTATCGGCCTTGTCTGGGCGGGCAACCCGCTTCACCGCAACGACCACAACCGTTCCGTGCCGCCGCAATCTTTACAGCCGCTGGTTGAGGTTGCTGGCGCACATCTGATCTCACTCCAACGCGGCGGCGATGCTGCGGCTCTGGGCATACTGGATGCCGCACCGGATATTGCCGACTTTGCAGACAGCGCCGCGCTCATGGAAACGCTCGACCTGTTGATCACGGTTGATTCTGCGCCCACGCATCTGGGGGGTGCCTTGAACATACCGACCTGGGTCATGTTGCCGTTCGACCATGACTGGCGCTGGCTGATGGAGCGAACGGACTGCATCTGGTACCCGAGCCTGCGGCTTTACAGGCAGACAACACCCCAAGACTGGCCGGGCATTATCGGACAAATAGCCGCCGATCTGACCAAGCTTCTAGCGGGCGACCGTTGCGTGCTGCAGGTCCAACAAAACCCCTTAATGCCCAACCTTTCACAGCACCCACAGGCCATGAACAACCCCGCCATCTCTGCCCTGTTGCAACAAGTGGCCGCAGCGCTTAGGCTATAAGCCTGTTTCAAGGAGGTTATGCATGGCCGATGCCCTTCACCTTCCGCAGGGCGGGACCCGCGAAGATATTTACAAAGCGATCCTGCCGCAAATTGCCGCCGTTACGGGCAGCGTTGATGACGCTATCGCCAACATGGCAAATATCGCCGCTATTTTAAAACAGGCTTTCAACTTTCACTGGGTCGGGTTTTACCGCACGACGGCACCGCAAACCCTGACCCTTGGTCCGTTTCAGGGGCCGTTGGCCTGCGTCATCATTCCCTTTGCCCGCGGCGTATGCGGCGCCACGGCCACACGCAAGGAAACCGTCATTGTGCCGGATGTTGAAAAATTTCCGGGCCATATTGCCTGCAGCTCATTGTCACGCTCGGAAATCGTCGTACCGCTGGTTATCAACGGCGAAACGCAGTTGCTGCTGGATGTTGACAGCGATCAGGTCGATGATTTCAGTACTATGGATCAGTATTACCTGGAGCAGATTATGGGTCTGCTGAAACGGCATTACTAGCTGTTGACCATGTTGTGGATGTAAGAATCCACTTCGCTGGCAATTTTATCCGCCGATGCACCAACATTATTGGCAAGCTTTAACACATCGCCCGCAATCTGGTCGGACACAGTCGCGTCTTTTTCCAGCACGTTCATGCTTTCCTGCAGATGCCCTGATCCCGTAACCGCCTGCTGAATACGGCGGGTAATTTCCTGCACAGCCGCGCTTTGCTGCGTCACCGCTGTTGACACAACACCCGAGATGCGACTGATGCTACCGACATCGGTGTCCACGTTGCTGACAGCCTGCACCACATCATTCACATGGGTTTGTACCTGCTCAATCTGCTGGCTGATTTCTTCCGTGGCACGCCCGGTCTGCGTGGCCAGCGCCTTCACTTCTGCCGCCACTATGGCAAAGCCCCTGCCCGCCTCGCCGGCGCGCGCAGCCTCAATGGTCGCGTTCAGAGCCAGCAGATTCGTCTGCCCCGCGATCTGGTTAATCAACCCCACAACCGTATCGATCTTGGATGTCGTTTCCCGCATGGTGCCGATTTTATCCTGCGTGCGCCCCAATTCGCCTGCGGTTGCCTGCGTCAAAGTATTCGACCGGCCGATTTCCTGTGACACGCTGTTGATGGTAACGGAAACCTCCTCCATCGACGCGGCGACCTGGCAGATAGTGCTGGAGACCTCTGCCGTCGAGGTGGCGATGCGTGATATTTCCTTGCGCGTGTCATTGGCGTTATTGGCAGCTTCTTCCGCCACGCCCGCCAGACGCCCCGTCGTATCACGAATATCCTTCAGTGCCGCCTGCACATAGGCCCTGAGGGCGTTGCTGTTTTGCTCCAGGCGCGCGGCGCGGCTTTGTTCATGCTCAAACATTGCCTCAAGTGCGATCATGACGTTGCGCGCAAAACCGATAGCAACAACCAGCGCCACGAACCCGATCAGCAGATACAACGTCAAAACACCATAGGCGTGGTTGATGCGCGCCTTAAGCAAGTCCCGCATCAATTTGATTTGCAGCGGCGCCTGCTCTGTCACCGTCTTTTGCAAAACGACGTAACCACTTTGCACATCCGCTGCGCTATTTGCTTTGGAACTGTCGGTCAGTGCAGCGACATTGGCGGCTGCCGTCTTTTCATCCTGCGCTGCGCGTTCGAACATTGTCCGATCCGCCGTCGCGGCGACTGCCTTGGTCAAATCGGCATCCAGATTGCCTGAAAAATCAGCCATGCGGTCACGCGCTTCGGTGATACTGACTGTCTGCGCGATTTTATCCGCATCGCTGACACTGGTCAGTTGCGCCGTGCGCAATGCCAGCGCCTTTTGCAGCAAGCCAAAATCATTATTCACGATCATGTCGCCGACAAAATAGGTATCGGCATCAGGATCCAGTGTAATGTTCGATTTATCAGAAAGACCGGTGATGTAGGCACTGGCCAGATCCAGCACATCCAGCCTGTCCTGATCCTTGGCGACGCTGGCGATTTTATCGGCCAGCTCTTGAGCCTGCTTGCCCAGCCCAAACACGTCCCTCCGGGCCTTATACTGACCCGACAATTTGGTCGCCGCCCGTGAAAGGTCGACAGGGACCAGTATGTCAGATGTCACGGGACCAAGAGCCTCATAAGCTTGCGTGATATAATCAAGACCAGTAATTTCTTGTCGTGTGAATTTAATAATCTCGTTTTTTGAGATAAACAGGAAGTAAGCCAAAAGAATAACCGGTATCAATAAAACGCCGACTGATACGGTTATTTTGTATTTCAGCGATAGATTGCCTAATTTATTGTTCTGTAACAGCATATTAGGCCTCCGCCGATGTCGCCAAGGGATAGAACAATCGCTCCAATATATTTAAAATTGGTGTAGGCGGTCAATAGCTTGCCCTGTTTGGTAGTGTCTCAGTTTGAGTTTTAGCCCAATTAACGGCCTCGCACCTAGTCAGCGGTTGCTATATAGTCAGATGCCGTAGGGGGCATATGACAACACACCATCACGAACAAGTCATTTGCGAGTGCGGTCATACTGGAACCGTGAATTGGTCGGAAAATGACCAGCCGTATAGTAAGCAATGGGAACAATATGGTATTGAAGGTTTTAAGGGAAATGGCTTCTATATCGAAGGTTATGTTAGCCTTGATGAGGCCCTCGCAAGAATCAAACCCATATGCCCTGCGTGCGGCGCGGTAGGAAAAATCAAATATGCCCAAAGGCCCTAAAGGACAAAAACGCCCAGCCGATGTTATCGGAGCCGCCGTTATGGTGGCACGGATCGCCACGGGGGAGGTTGAAGATAAAAAGCCGCTAGAGGGCAAGGAATATGCTCGGAAGGGCGGCTTAAAGGGCGGCGCTGCGAGGGCTAAATCTCTCTCCTCTAAAAAAAGAAAAGAGATTGCCCGCAAAGCTGCCGCTAGTCGTTGGAAGAAGCCTTAGATGCAACAGCATCGCGTTTCGCTTTTTTGATAAAAATATCAAAATAAGCTTCTAAATCTTCCACGCTGTCCGATGAAAGATCAGACGGAAACGCCACAATAACATCGCCTTCTTTCAAAGCAAACTTTGCCTCGCGCATACTCTTTGGGATTGCCAATACAGGTGGCGCACCAAAAACAAATGGCGGCGGGGTAGGCGACCCCTTTTTTACTAATTCTATTTGTTCCATAGGAATCCCTGTTTCGCTTCCATCCACAAAGGCCCATTTTTTGTCATCTGACAAAGCCCGAACCCGTTTAGCTTCTTGAAATTGCTCTGACCCTTGAGAAACCCACTGAACAAGATCACCGATTGCCACCTCATTTTGCTTGATTTCTAAGGGGTTTTCAACTTCTTCGTTATTGATTTTATCAGATTCAGACAACCCTGCATAGTCAATAGTTGAATCATAAACTCGAAGGAAGGTTTCAGCGGCGTTTTGAGGGAAAGCACCTTTTAGAACCAATTCATCCAGACAAACAGCATCAGGGGGGCGGTCCGCGCCCCATAAAGACCAATACTTCTCAATCAATTTTGGTTTTAAGGCTGCACGCTTAATTATTGCCTTTTTAATGCTGTCCTGTTGTGCGCGTAAATATGTCCGACCTTCTTCGGATACAGAGACACTCCGTTTTGGCCCAGTCCCCTGATATTCTACGAGACCAAAGGATTTTAAAGCCGCTAGCATTTGTTGGGTTTGGCTTCCGTAGCCCTTCATGCCCCATGCCAATCCAGCCTTGTCAGCAGGTGAAGGGTGGCGCTTAAAATAGTCCTCAAACGCAGTTAGCCGCTCTATGGCAGTCTTAAGCGGAATGAAGGGAAATGATGGGCTGCGTTCCCGCGACCCTTTTTCGCCGCTAATTTCTTCGTCACTCATAACAGGCTCCTTCAGTTGATTTGGGTTTATTCAATTTCTTATCAAATCTATCTTGACGTAAACATCAATAAGAAGCAAGATGATTTTATCAGATGGAGGCGAAGATGAATAAAAGGAGAGTCGCTCTAGCCGAATGCAGGACTTACGGCATCGGCACGGGCTAATAAAAAGGCCACCAAACCCTGTTCAGAGGGTGGTGGCCTAGGTAGGTCCAGAAACGGAAAACGTACAAAACTCCGGACGGGGATGATCATATCATCCCCGTTTCTGTTTGAGAATCCCTTAAATTTAAAGTGATAATTATGCTTGACACTAAAGCAATAAGTTCATATAGTGAGCGCATGAACAAACTGCCCCTAGAAACCCGCTGCCAAATCTTGCAGATGCTTTGCGAAGGATCATCCATGCGGTCGATTTCCCGCATAGCGGGTGTTTCTATCAACACTGTGACCAAGCTGCTTGTGGACGCTGGAAACGCTTGTGCGGCTTATCACGATAAGAATGTTGTCGGCGTCAAAAGCCAGCGTGTTCAATGTGATGAAATTTGGTCTTTCTGCTACAGCAAAGCCAAGAATACGTCTGACGAAAAGAAGCTGGAAGGTGCAGGTGACGTTTGGACATGGACGGGCATTGATGCCGATACCAAGCTGATGATTAGCTATGTCGTCGGTAATCGTGATGCCGATAGCGCCCTTCAGTTTATGAATGATCTGAAAGAGCGGCTTGCTACCCGCGTCCAGCTTACCACAGACGGTCACGGCCCTTATCTGAAAGCCGTTGATGGGGCGTTTGGTATCGACGTTGATTACGCAATGCTGGTCAAGCTGTACGGTGAAAGCGTTGAAGGCCAAGTTCGCTATTCACCCGCGCAATGTGTCGGCGCAAAGAAAACTAAAATCGTCGGTAATCCCGCCCCATGCTGCATCAGCACGTCTTTCGTCGAACGGCAAAACCTGAATATGCGGATGGGGATGCGGCGGTTTACCCGCTTAACCAACGCTTTCAGCAAGAAACTGGAAAACCACTTTTATGCGCTAGCCTTGTATTTTATGTTTTACAATTTCGTGCGCATCCATAAGACGCTGAAGGTTACGCCTGCTATGGTGGCCGGTATTGAGACTAAGTTGTGGGAAATGGCTGATTTGGTTAAGATCACGGACGACTATCTAACCGGGAAATCAAACTGAGACACTACCCCCTGTTTCACCAGAGATAACTGGGCTTTCATTAGGCTGTAACTGGCTAGACGTTAATTTTATTTCTTACTCATCGGTTTTTACGATTTAGGGGCTAAAATCAGTTGATTTTGCACATAGGCGAAGTATAAAGTGCGCCTGCCTTGGAATGGTTCCGGGGCAGAAATAATAAAAACGCACCTTGGCGCGGTCACGGCGGTCAATCCCGTCGATGAACCATCCGGTGATCTTTTTAGGACCTATGGTCCAGAGATCTCTTGGCGTCAGGGGTGGCTTAACCGGAAAAGGAAGACTATCGCATGACAATGCCCGTCGTATCGCTGCGCCAACTGTTCGAAGCTGGCGTTCACTTTGGCCATAACACCCGTCGCTGGAACCCGAAGATGCAGGCTTACCTGTTCGGCGTCCGCAACAACATTCACATCATCGATCTGGAACAGACCGTCCCGATGCTGCAACGCGCACTGCAGGCGCTGCGTGACACGGCAGCCGGCGGTGGCCGCGTCCTGTTCGTCGGCACCAAGCGTCAGGCCGCGGACCGCGTTGCCGATGCCGCGCAACGTTGCGGCCAATACTATGTCAACCATCGCTGGCTGGGCGGCATGCTCACCAACTGGAAGACGATCTCGCAATCGATCAAGCGCTTGCGCGACATCAACGAAAAGCTGGAAAACCAGTCGAGCAAGCTGACCAAGAAGGAAGTTCTTGAAATGAACCGCAGCCGCGAAAAACTGGAACGCGCGCTGGGCGGCATCAAGGACATGGGCGGCGTGCCGGATATCCTGTTCGTCATCGACACCGTCAAGGAAAACATCGCCATTCAGGAAGCCGCCAAGCTGGGCATCCCCGTGATCGCGATCGTCGACAGCAATTCTGATCCGAACAACATCACCTATCCGGTCCCGGGTAACGACGACGCATCGCGCGCCATCGACCTGTATTGCGATCTGGCGGTGCAGTCGGTCCTGGACGGCATCGAAGCCGAACTGGGCGCCAGCGGCAAGGATCTGGGCGAAGCGTCCGAATTGCCGGGCGGCGAAAAGCGTCCCCGCGGCAAGAAACCCAAGGCGAATGTTGAACAGGCTGCCGCCGAAGCCGTTGCCGAAGAACCGGTTGCCGCCAGCGCCTGATAGGCTGGCTGCGACTTAGACTGAACACCGTTTGATACTTTTTATAGAAGGAACCAGAGATGACTGAGATCACAGCCACCATGGTCAAGGATCTGCGCGAAAAGACAGGCGCAGGCATGATGGATTGCAAGAAGGCCCTGAACGAAGCCAATGGCGACATGGAAGCCGCCATCGATTGGCTGCGCAAAAAGGGTCTGTCGGCCGCCGCCAAGAAGGCAGGCCGCGTCGCCGCTGAAGGTTTGGTTGCAGTGGCTGCCGAAGGCACCAAGGCCGCCATCGTCGAAGTGAATGCGGAAACCGACTTCGTCGCCCGTAACGACAGCTTCCAGACTTTTGCGCTCGACGCTGCCAAGCTGGCGCTGAACGCCGGTGGCGATATCGAAGCGTTGAAAAACCAGCCGCACGCGCAAGGTGGCACGGTGCAGGAAGTTCTGACGAACCTGGTTGCGACCATCGGCGAAAACATGAACTTGCGCCGCACAGCTTGCCTGTCGGTCTCGCAGGGCATTGTTGCCAGCTACATCCACAACGCGTTGGCGCCGAATGTCGGCAAGATCGGCGTTCTGGTGGCACTCGAATCGTCGGCTGACCCCGCCAAGCTGCAGGAACTCGGCAAGCAGATCGCGATGCATGTCGCGGCCACGCGCCCCGAAGCCCTGACGATCGCCGAAGTTGACCCGAAGGCCGTTCAACGCGAACGCGACATACTGACGGAACAGGCTGCCGGCAGCGGCAAACCCGCCGAAATCATCGCCAAGATGGTCGAAGGCCGCCTGCGCAAATACTACGAAGAAGTCGTTCTGATGGAACAGGTTTACGTGGTTGACGGCGAAAGCCGCATCAGCCAGGTCGTCGAAAAGGCGTCAAAGACGCTCGGCGCGCCTGTCAAGCTGACCGGCTTTGCCCGTTATCAGTTGGGTGAGGGCATTGAAAAGGCTGCAGATGATTTCGCCGCCGAAGTTGCCAAGATGGCCGGCTAAGCAGCCGGTCATTACCGAAAAAGAAAACCGCCCATCGCAAGACGGGCGGTTTTTTTATACACATCATCAGGGGTTACAGCCCACCGCCGCCGCTTGCATAACTGCAGGCGCTGGCCTCTGGGACACAACTGCCGATAGCCACATCTGCAATTGGGTAGACAGCGCCGTTATGCAGACTGCATGACTGGGAGCACACAACATCTGTTTGACCGGTCGGACAGAAAGTCGTTGGTCCACCCGGACGACAGACTGTTCTGCCCGAACTGCCACAAGCACCATAGCGCATCACTTCGCCTGAAGGGTCATAGGGGCCGTTAAGACCCGCGCTCATAATACGCCAGACAGTCGTAAAGGTTCCTGTGCTGGTATCGTATCCTGAAATGCTGCAACCATAAGTCGCATAGGCAAACCAGGAACAGGCTGGATAGTTAAAGGAGTAAGAGCCGCCCACGGCAGTCTGTGGGAAAATGGCCGTACAGCTGCCGTCACAATAGGACCCACCGGCGCATACCGGGTTTGCAACGCACTTATTGCTGTTATCCGGTGCCAGTTGATAGCCGGGGTTGCAGGTAATGGAGCAATCGCTGTTGACGGTGCCATTGGTGACTGATGTAGTCGCGCAAGACTGATTACAGCTTTTGCCATCACTTGATAGCGTATAACCGGAATTGCAGGCAATTGAGCAGTCACTGTTGACTGTGCCATTTGATATTGATGTCACTACACAAGCTGGCGGCCCACAATTATTCTGGCAATTACAGACAGTATAGGTGTCATA
>JAFALY010000029.1 GCA_019233975.1 Alphaproteobacteria bacterium
CCAAATGCAAATCGCCCGAACAAAATACCCAGAAAGTCAGGCCGCAACAGCGGCCTTTTTTATTGCCCTTTTTCGAGGGTTAACCCAATGACAATCGAACAGGAACTACACGCTTTACATAATAAAGCGTGGTGGGTGGGTTTTGCCCATTACCTGCGTAAAGGCTGTGTACTGCCGGTGGTGGCAGAGGTGATGGTGGCGACAAAATCACTGGAAGCTTTCAAACAGCATGTGATGGCGGGTGCCAAATATAGCCCCGATCAGCCGCGCGTCCCGGCTGGCAATCCAGACGGTGGCCAGTGGACGAATGGTGGCGGGGAGGGAATTGATGATCTGCCGATAGTGCCTGTATATCCGTTGGAGACGGCGCTTAGTTTCCTGTTCGGCGGGCAGGCGCTTGTCAATGCTGGTCGTGTGCTGGGTGCAGGCTTAGCGGCGACTGCCGATGCGGCAGAAACGGTGGCACTTGAAAATCGCTGGCAAAGACTGTTGTTCGAAGATGGTGACCTGATCGGCGAGGCGGGATCGAGGAGCTCCATTCGTGAATTATCGGGTGGGCAGGAAGCGGCCGAAGATCTGTTCCAGCAGCTGACAAAAGGTGGTGCAGATGTGACGCCACCCGATTATAAAGGCACATCATATTCGATGGGGGATGGCAGTCGGATTGGTTATAGACCTGTCAGTGAAAGCGGAGAACCAACCATTGATATCAATATACCATCAATAGGCAATATCTTGAAGAAACTCAAATTTCTGGAGTGAGCGATGAAAAAACCAGATGACCAGTTTCCTGGAATCTTGCACGCCTTTTATTTGGAAGGTGCGAGTGATGATATTTATTTAGCAGAGATTCTGTGGGACATAAGCGATGCCATGGGATTTGATCGACAGAAAATAGCTTCTAATCAGACCAAAGAACTGTGGGAAGCAGTCGAACGCTTTATGCCGCTGATGCTGTCGCAATTTTGGGCGGTTGATCTCTCAGTAGAGAATAAAAAACTGTTCGCGACCCCTTGGCCGAACCAAACGCCAGAAGCTGTTCTGGCACGCATCAAGGAAAAATGGATAGCCTATAATGGAAAAGAGCCCGACGTGTGGTATCTCGTCTGGTTTCGACGTAAGGACAAAGTCATTAAGACGCAGTAGTGCAATCAAATATCGTAGAATTTGAATTCTGGAACTCCATGACCCTTTTGCCCGATGCCGAAGAAGTGCTGGCGACGTTGCTGGCGCTGATGCAGGACAGCGAAAGCGACAGCGTACGCATTGCAGCGGCCAAAGTTTTGCTGGAGCGTCTGTCGCCGAAAGAAGATGATGAAATCCGACAACGCGAAGCCGAAGAAAGGCAGGCGGCGATTGGTGAAGCCCGCTGTCTGCTGGCCGAACTTGCCGTTGCCCGAACTCATGAGCTTTACAGCGCGCCTGCGATGGATGGCGACGGCGCGGCCGGAGCAATTGACGCCGCCGCACGGGGCGCGGGGGATTGACTGGCGCGTCTGGCTGATTTTGGCCGGACGTGGTTGGGGAAAAACCCGTACAGGCGCGGAAGATATGGCGCACTACGCCCTGTGGCATCCCGGCGCGCGGCTGGGCGTTATCGCCCCCACTTATGCGGATGCCCGCGATATTTGCGTGGAGGGGGAAAGCGGTTTGCTGCGCGCCTTGCCCCGACAGGCGGTACGCAAATGGAACCGCAGCATGGGCGAGCTGGTTTTGGTGAATGACACGCGCATCAAGCTTTTTTCGGCGGACCAGCCCGAACGTTTGCGCGGGCCGCAACATCATCGTGTCTGGTGTGATGAGTTGGGGGCCTGGTCATCGCGCGACGCGTTCGACCAACTGTGGTTTGGCTTGCGGTTGGGGACCGACCCGCGCGTAATTGTAACGACGACGCCAAGGAATACGGATGTGATACAGGAACTTTTCCGCCGCCAAAGCCGTGATGTTCTGCTGACGCGTGGCCGCACAACAGACAATGCCGCGCATTTATCGCCACGCGTCCTGGAACAGTTACAGGACCGCTATGCCGGCACGCGCCTTGGCCGCCAGGAACTGGATGCCGAATTGCTGCAGGATACAGAGGGCGCGCTCTGGACCCGCGCGCTGTTGGACGGCTGCCGCGTCATGGAACCGTTCGATCTTGCACGGATGAAACGGATTGTGGTTGCCATCGATCCCGCATTGTCCAGCGGGCAAAGCGCGGACGAAACGGGCATTGTCGCCGCTGCACGCGGGCATGATGGTTTGTTTTATGTGCTGGCTGACCATTCGGGTCGCTATACGCCCGATGGCTGGGCGCGCCGTGCCATCGACCTGCTGCGTGACTTGCATGCGCACCAAATTGTGGCCGAAGTTAACGCAGGCGGTGATTTGGTTGAACGTGTGTTGCGACAGGCAGCACCCACACTACCCTTCAAACCGGTTCGTGCCCTGCGCGGCAAAACCGAACGCGCGATGCCTGTTGCGGCGCTGTATGAACAAGGGCGCGTGCGTCACGCAGGTGTCTTTGCGCTTCTGGAAGACCAGATGTGCCGCTTTACGGAGGCAGGCATGCCATCATCGCCGGACCGTGTCGATGCGCTTGTTTGGGCGCTGACGGAACTTGATGAACGTCAGAGCGGCGAGCCGCGGATTCATTTGTTGTGAGGAAGGCCGTTTTATGCTGTAGGTGGTGGTGACGCTGGAAGAGGATTGGGAATTTATCTTGATTTTTACGGTCGAAAATAAAAGGTATCTACGGAAATGTGCCGTTGCTATCGTGCTGTTCCACTTACTCTCTGGTCGTGCCCATGCAGAAGAAGCTGGTGGCACTTGTACGCATGACAGTCGCGTCGTTGAGCCTTGCTACGATGTTCATGGTCATTTAGGTTTATCGCGGATATGCATGCTTACATAGGCGCACCTAAAACTAAGCGCATACTCAATATTGCTTTTATATCAGATTCCAATACACATTATTTTTGGCCGCCGTCTGTTGAAAAGATGCTGACAGAAGATAATGACATATGGGGCGATTATCGGGTCTGCCCGTTTACGCCGCAGAAACCGAAAGTTATGCAGACGGTTTGTATTGACTCTGTCTCGCGCATGCATGTTGTGCAAAAAAAGAATGTGCAACAATGATCTGCTGAAACGGCAGTAAAAAACATGACAATCGAACCAGAAATGCGCGCCCTGTATCATCAGTGATCTTGGGCATCTAATAACCCTTAGCCTTTTCCACAACCCAAGGAGTATAAGCATGAGATGGAGCAATCTCGTGGCGCCTTTGCGTCGCCGCGCACAAAGCAACGTGGCCACGACACCGGCACCACAGCAGGTGAAAACCAGCGCTGCCGGTCCGGTGATCGCGTGGAGCGGGGTTGGGCAACCACGCTGGACGCCGCGGCGTTATGACACGCTTGCTGACGAAGGGTTCAAGAAAAACGTCATCGCCTATCGCTGTGTCATGCAGATTGCCAATGCTTCGGCGGCGGTGCCGTGGTTGCTGTACGACGAAGGCGGGCAGGAACTGGACCAACATCCTTTGCTCAATCTCCTACAGCATCCAAACCCCTTGCAGGACGGCGTCAGCTTTATGGAAAGCGTGTATGCCAATCTGCAAATTTCCGGCAACGCGTATATCGAAGCCGTAATGCCACGCGACGATGAACGGCCTGTTGAATTGTATGTTCTGCGACCTGATCGCATGAAGGTTGTGCCGGGGCCGACAGGCTTGCCACAGGGGTATCAGTATAATGTAAATGGCAAGCTGACCAGTTGGCGCGCCGACCCTATTACGGGCGCCAGCCCCATTTTGCACTTAAAAACATTTCATCCGCTGGATGACTGGTATGGTCTTGCGCCAATGGAGGCGGCCTTGTTGTCTATCGACCAGCATAACGCGGCAGGGTCTTGGAACCAGGCGCTGCTTAATCAGGGCGCGCGCCCCTCCGGCGCCTTGGTCTATGCGCCGAAGGATGGCAGCCCGACGCTGACTGACGAGCAACTGCTGCGCCTGCGCGAAGAAATGGGACAGCTATATCAGGGTGACCGCAATGCCGGACGTCCCTTAATCCTCGAAGGTGGTCTGGAATGGCGGGAGATGAGCCTGTCGCCCAAGGATATGGACTGGTTGTCCGGGCGCAACAACGCGGCGCGTGACATCGCGCTGGCTTTCGGCATACCGGCGCAGATGGTCGGCATCGCCGACAGCCAGACTTACGCCAACATGGCGGAGGCGCGCATGGCTTTTTACGAAGAAACGATTATCCCGCTTGTGACGCGCGTCATCGCCGGGTTCGACCATTGGCTGACGCCCATGTATGGACGCAACCTGCAACTTGATTTCGATATGGATGACATCAGTGCGCTCACGCCACGTCGCGATGCGCTGTGGAACAAGGCGCAGGCCGCAGGTTTCCTGACACGCAACGAAAAACGCGCCGTCGCCGGTTACGGCCCCGTGCCTGGCGGCGATGCCGAAGATGAAGGCAGCGACAGCGATGACCCCGACCCGGCCATTGTTGATGCGGATGATGATACGCTCACATTCTCGCCGGATTTTCTGAAATGCGGCGCGCCGAAATACAGCCCGGACCAGCCGCGTGTGCCGGCGGGTAACTCAGACGGTGGTCAGTGGACGAGTGGTGGCGGGGATGGTGGGCAAGACAGCGCAGTAACAGAAAAACCGGCACAGGCTACAGGTGACAACCCAGCTGCTTCGCCGGATCATTCGGACAGCGGACAGGAAGTCAATACAGGTCATGGGAATACCATCGACGATCCGCCGATAGAGCCTGTGTATCCGATAGAAACCATTCTCTCGGCTTTAACAGCTGGTTCGGCACTAAAGGCAGCTATTAGTGTTGTGAGAGGACTGGTTTGTCAGGAGACTGGAGACTGGAGACGCAATTTCAAAGGCCGCCAAGGCCATAGAAGATTATCTGGGAGGACGACCAGATCGTGCTTTCTTCAATAATTCAGATGATCTTATACTTATGAAGGATGATAAAAAGATACGATTTGATATAAACAACTATACGCCACACGATGCCCCACATTTTCACATTGAACAACTGAATGCAGATGGAGAATGGGACGATGCAGGCGATCAACACTGGTATCCGTTTAATGAGGAGTGAAGCCATGAAGTGGACAGCCGATATAAACCAACCAGAAAAACTACATTGCGAGATAGAATACGACAATCAGGCCGGGTATTACCTATACGTGTGGAAAGATGGGCGGGGTGCTTACGATTATCTCCAAAACACGTTTGATCTTGCCAAGCAATTTGCGCTGACAAAATTTGGCATACCGCTTGATCTTTGGCGTCAGGAGTTTGATAAAAACTAAAATAATCCGGAGTCTATGGCCAACATAGACCTGTCAGCAGCAGAAATGGGACAGCTATATCAGGGTGACCGCAATGCCGGATGCCCCTTAAACCATCTCATTTGTTTCCAAAGGAGATTACGTGATGAAAGACAGAAAGTTGGAGGTTGAAGATATCACCGTTACGGGATTTAATTTTTCGAATACACAACTTATTGTAGATTATTCGCGATACGAAGAAGACATAGATACGGATCATGTCGGGCACATTGTTTTCACAGGTGTGAAAGATTTTACCATCGATGATTCGCCTGCCAACAAAGCCGATATGTTTTATAATGACGGCGAGATTATTCACTTTGAATTGGATGACGACAAGGCACTTGTCATCATTCAATGGAATGATTTCCCCAAACCTGCGCGCAAAATGTTGGCCTACACATTTGAGTTTCTGACGATGCAAGCCAGTTAGTAAAGGAGAGGACCACCTCACACCTCACCCGAAGATAGGCATCTACACGAGGTTATCTGATGTCCAAGAGATACTGAAATTTAGTCCTGAATATTCGCTGCGATGAGAATTTGAGCTTTAATTGGTAGGTGCGGATGATGATACGCCCACATTCCCGCCGGATTTTCTGAAATACGGCGCGCCGAAATACAGCCCCGACCAACAACACGTTCCGGCTGGGAACCCACCTGATGGTCGGTAACACCCCCCACATCGTATATCGCTACGGCATTGACTTAGCCGAGCTGTAACGCTTACGCCCCGGCGAAACAAGGGGCATTTCTGTAAAAGAAAGGACAACATGGATATCAAGCACTTTGCCTGCGCGATGCAGGTCAAGGCGCTGGATGGCGACGGCGTTTTTGCCGGCTATGCCAGCGTCTTCGGCGAACTGGACAAACAAAACGAAATTGTCGCCCCAGGCGCGTTTACGCGAACGCTCCGTCAATGGCGGCAACAGGGACGCGCGCCCGCCATGTTGTGGATGCACGACCCGACGCAGCCCATCGGGCTTTGGTTGTCGCTGAACGAAGATAATAACGGTCTGGCGGTGCAGGGACGGCTGGCGCTGCGCACGCAAAAAGGTGGTGATGCGTACGAACTGTTAAAGCTCGGCGCGCTCACGGGCCTGTCGATCGGTTACCGCGTGATTACCAGCCGTGTCGATGCGGAACGTAAGGCGCGCGTTTTAACGGACGTCGACTTGTTCGAAATCTCGCTTGTTACCTTTCCGGCGAACGAGGCTGCGCGTGTCGGCACTGTCAAATCACCGGAGCCGAAGCACCGGCGCAGCGTAACCGAAGACAGGCAACAACTGCGCGAAGCGGCCCAGCGGTTGAAACGTGCCGCCCGTAAACTGGTCGAATAAACAAAACAACAACAATCATTCAATACAACAAGGAGAAAAGCATGATCGAAGTCAGTGAAGTACGCTCCGCCTCGGAAACGTTGGCGCGGGCCTTTGAAGAATATAAATCCGTCAATGACCGTCGTTTGGAAGAAATCGAACGACGCGGCTCAGCCGACGTGCTGCTGTCGGAAAAATTGTCGCGCATGGACAACAGCATCAACAATATGCAGGACGACATTACAAACGTAAAGGCCGCCATGCGTCGCCCCGGTAAAGCCTTGCTGGGTGAGATGAGGGGCGAAGGTAACAGCGCGTACAAGCAAGCTTTTTTGAACTACATCGCCAAGGGCAATGAGGTTGACCTGTCATCGCTGCAGACCAAAGCGCTGGAAGTCATCAATAACGGCGAGGGCGGGTTTATGGTGCCGCCCGAGATGTCCGACCGTATCGTGACGCGTCAGTTTGACACCACACCCATGCGCCAGTTGGCAACCGTCATGACCATTTCATCGGATGCGGTTGAAATGCTCCGTGACACCAATGAGCCTTCGGCCAGCTGGATATCGGAGCTTGGCGTGCCGTCCGATACGAATGACGGCGGGATCGGCCGCATCCGCATCCCGGTGCATGAATTGTATGCGCAGCCGAAGGCAACGCAGAAACTGCTGGATGATGCTGTGTTGAATGTCGAGGAATGGCTGATCAACAAGGTTGCAGCAAAATTCTCGCGTGCGGAGAACAACGCCTTTGTGGTGGGTGACGGGATCGGCATGCCGCGTGGGTTCACCAGCTATACGGCGCAGGCGGTCAGCGATAGCACCCGTTCATGGGGCGTGTTGCAATATGTGCCGACCGGCGTCAACGGTGCCTTTGCGACCAGTAGCCCGGCGGATGTCTTGTTTGATCTGGTCTACCAATTGCGTGTCGGCTACCATCCAAAGGCGTCGTTTATCATGCCGCGTGCGGTTTCCGATATGATCCGCAAATTCAAGGAAAACACGACGCAGGCCTATATCTGGCAGCCGGGCTTGCAGCAAGGGCAACCGTCCACGCTGCTGGGCTTCCCGGTTTATCTGGGCGAAGACATGCCCCCGGTTGCGACTGGCAGCTATTCACTCGCCTTCGGCAACTTTGAAGAAGGCTACACGATTGTTGACCGCACCGGCATGCAGATCTTGCGTGACCCCTATACCGGCGCGCCGTTCATCAAGTTCCGCTGCACCAAGCGCACCGGCGGCGATGTCGTGAATTTCGAAGCGATTAAGCTTTTGAAATTCTCGGCTTCCTAAACGTTCTTTCACCCGCAACGGCGCCTGATCATCAGGCGCCGTTTTTTATTGCCCATTTTCTGACAGGAGTACTCCATGACAACCCGCGACTTGCTTCGCATTACCTATATTACAAACAGCCTGCCGCCCGCAAACCGCGTCAACGGCACGGTAACCGGCAACGCCGTAGATCTTTTGGGCTATGACGGCGCCGTTATCGTCGTGACCACCGGCGCTTACACCGACGGCACGCATGTTCCGTCCGTTCTGCAATCCATGGACGGCGTTACCTATACCGCCTGTGCCGTGACGGATCTGGACGGCACCTTCGCCACTATCGCCAGCAGTGCAAGCGCCAACACAGTGCAGCAGGTCGGTTATATCGGTACGCAACGTTATTTACAGGTCGTCATGACGACGACGGGTGCAACCAGTGGTGCCACAACATCGGCCCATATCGTTGCCGGCTATCCACGCAACGCGCCGACACAATAAGCAGCCACCTGCCAGATGCGGCCCGTTGTGGCCGCATCTTTTTCTTCAAAATGTTTTGCAAAGGGTCGTTTATGACAGCCTTTAATCTGGTCACACCGCCCGCGGTTGAGCCCGTCTTGCTGATGGATGCCAAGCAACAAGCGCGCATTGACACAACTGCCGATGACGCGCTTGTGACGTCGCTTATCACCGCTGCGCGGCAATGGGTTGAAAACTATATAGGCCGCGCGCTCATCACGCAGACATGGCAGATGACGTTCGACACCTGGCCGGTTGCTTCGCTGCCCTTCTGGGATGGCGAACGTGAAGGGCCCGTGACGGCGTTTCAAAATCCGGGCTATGTGCTGTTGCCCCGCCCGCCGTTGCTTGCAGTCAACAGCATCACTTATTATGACAACAGCGATAACGCGACTGTTTGGGACCCCAGTAATTATTTTGTGGATACCGTGCATGCGCCGGGACGCGTTTGTTTGCGCCTAGGTGCTGTCTGGCCGGTGCCAATGCGCCTGACTAATGGTATTGTCATACAATATACCGCAGGTTACGGCTCGGACGGCACCTATGTGCCAGAGGCGATCAAGGCCGCCATTCGCCAGATTGTCACGCACTGGTACGAACATCGCGGCGAAGCGGCAACAAACACATCACGCGGCAGCATGGCGCCGGGCTCGGCGGGCGGGTTTAATGTGCCACTCATCATCTATGGGTTATTGATGCCGTACCGCGTTGCCTCATTGGGTGCCTGATATGTCAATCGGTACACTCCGTAAACGGGTCAGTTTTCAATCCGAACAAATGACTGCCGATGGCGCGGGCGGCTATGTCCTGTCATGGGTAACGGTCATGACCGTGTGGGCAGAGATTGAGCCCCTGCAGGGCAGCAAGCGTTACGTCGATGGCCATCTGGAGGCTGAGGCGACGCATAAAATAACCGCGCGCTATCAATCCGGTCTGACGACCGATATGCGTATCACCTATAGCGGCCGTACATTTAAAATCCTATCGCTTCTAAACAAAGGCGAACGAAATCAGTGGCTTGATGTAATGGTGAGGGAAGGTGGGGCAGCGTAAACAAGATGTAATTAATTGATTTTCAATCTAATAAATCCAAACTGACACCAAGCATATTGCATACCCTATAACACAAGGAGAAAAAATGCCCCTTCCTCCAAAACAAGATCCCAACGTTGTCGATGGCTGGCACATAGAAAAAGCAAAACAGCGTCCAGGTGGTGGGGGGGCCACATACATTGAACTTAAAGCTACCAAGCATACATCACATGGTGATGTAACTGTTCAAGAAACACTTGATGATTTCGGCAATGAGCTGGGCAAGGATAAATGGGGTATGTTTGATGATCAGGTGACCAACGCGCAGGGTAAGGTTATTATAGATCCTAAGGCAGAGAAGGAAGCAGGCAATGCGGTATTAAAAAAACTTGGACGCAAACCGACTCTATAAAAACCATAGCCACCTTACAACCCCGCTTCGGCGGGGTTTTTTATTGCCTAAAATCAGGAAGAGACATGACCGATATTTTTTTCACATTACAGCAAAGTTTGTATAACGCGCTGGCAGCAAGTGCGGAGATAACGGCAATGCTCGGCAGCCCACCGCGCCTTTACGACCATGTGCCGCCGGGTGCCGTGTTCCCTTACGCCGTGTTTGGGGCGACGCATATAACGCCCTACGACAATCGTACCGATACGGGTTTTGATCATCTGCTGACTATTGATATCTGGTCCCGTTATCGGGGCAGCAAGGAAGCAAAAGATATAGTAACGGCGCTTTACGACACACTGCACCGCGCCAGTTTACCTCTGGCAGGACAGACGGCGTTGCTGTGCGAATGTCACAGCGCAGAAGTGGCCTTGGAAAATGACGGGTTTACAACGCATGCCGCCGTTCGGTTCAACATTCTGACGCAGGATGATTAGTCATGGCCTACAAAACACTTCACGCAAAAAGAAAATCGCCGCTTGCGGCGCTGCAGGATGCACGCATGGCAACGCAACTGATACGCGACCGTGCCGCTTTGGCTGAACAGATCACCGGCTTACGGCAACATCTGGCCGCCCATGCGCCGCGCGGCAGCACGCGTTATATCAAAACGGCGCGCAGTAACCCCTCGCTTTTCGTAAAGGCTGGTGAGGGTGCCGTGGGCCGGTTTATCGGTCGCGGATTGTTAGGCGAGGCGGGTCTGACATCCGGTGGATTTTACGCCAGCACATCCATGATCGCGCAAAATTTTTCGGCGTTGCTGGGCCTCGCCGCTCGCGACAACTAACAGGAAATACAACATGTCATTTGACGAAGTGGTTTTGCCGTTGCGTGTCGGTTATGGCACGTCCGGTGGCCCGTCCTTTTCGACCGAGATTGTCACCATCGACAACGGCTATGAAAGGCGTAACCAGAACTGGACGCAGGCGCGGCGCGTTTTTGACGCCAGTACGGGCGTGCGATCATCCGTGGATGCGGCGGCCTTGCTGGCCTTCTTTCATGCGCGCGCCGGACGTGCGCGCGGCTTCCGGCTGCATGACTGGAGCGATGGCACCAGTGCCGCCGATGGTGTTTCAGTGCCGACAGCAGGCGATCAGACCATTGGTGCGGGCGACGGCGCCACCACGCAATTTCAACTGGTGAAAATTTACGGCAGCGGTGGCGTTGTCCATACGCGCACAATTAGTAAACCTGTTGCCGGCTCTGTTGTCGTGGCGTTGAACGGCGTGACGCAAACCAGCGGTTGGAGCGTTAATACGACGACCGGCCTCATCACCTTTGCGACACCACCCGGCGGCGGCGTTGTGATAACGGCGGGCTACAGTTTTGATGTGCCCGTACGCTTTGACGCTGACCAACTGACGCTCACCGTCGAAAATTACAGCCAATATAAAGCTGACATATCCATCATCGAAATACGCATCTAAGAAATCACCCATGAAAAACATAACCCCGACGTTGGCCGCGCATCTGACCAGCGAATGCACAACCCTGGCCTGGCTTATCAAATTGACGCGGCGCGACGGCACCGTTATCGGTTTCACAACATGTGATAAACCGTTGACGGTTGCGGGCGTCACCTATCAGGCCGATGGCGCCATAACAGCCAGCGCGATGACTAGCAGCGACAAACTTGCGACCGACAATCTTGAAATTAACGGCATCCTGTCTGATGCGGGGCTGGATGATGCGGATATCGAAGCCGGTCTTTATGACCATGCGCGTGTCGATGTTTATGTCTGCAACTGGGCTGATCTGACGCAGGGTGTCGTGCAGATGCGGCGCGGCTGGCTGGGGCAAATCGTGCGGTCCGGCGTTCAATATGTGGCCGAATTGCGCGGCCTGCATGACAATCTGCAACGCGTCATCGGTGATTACTACACGGCTGAGTGCCGGCATGATTTGGGTGACAGCGGCTGCGGCGTCGTCCTTGCCACGCAAACCGTGACGGGCAGCGTAACATTGGTCGCCGACAACGCAACCTTTGGCGATACAACACGGACCGAGGGGGAGGGCGTTTTCAACTATGGCAAACTGATATTCACCAGTGGTGCCAATCAGGGGTTGAGTATGGAGGTTAAGGGCTGGACGGCCCTAACCCAGACTTTCGTTTTGTGGCTGCCCATGCCCAACCCCATACAGGTTGGCGATACTTACAGCGTTTATTCGGGCTGCGATAAAAGGCTCAGCACCTGCCGCGACAAATTTTCGAATGTGGTGAATTTTAGCGGTTTTCCCTACCTGCCCGGCGTGGGTAACATTTTAAAATACCCGACATAAAAATATGGCACACAAAACGGACATTATGATCGCGGCCGCACGCGGATGCATCGGCACGCCTTTTCATCATCAGGGGCGACAGGCGCAGGTGGGGCTGGATTGTATCGGCCTTGTCGTCGTCGCGTTGCGCGCTGCAGGCATTGCCGTTCAGGACAGGCAGGATTATGGCCGCAGGCCGGACGGGCAAGCGCTGGAACGGGCATTACTGCAACATGGCGCAGTACGTGTGGATACTATTACAGCAGGTTGCGTTTTGTTGTTTCGCTATGACCGGCAACCGCAACATGTGGCGCTGGCGACCAGCGACGCGACTATGATCCACAGCTTTGCGCCTGCAAGCGAAGTGGTTGAAACCTGCATCGGTCCCTATTGGCAACGCAGGCTACTTGGAATCTACGCTTTCCCCCCATTGAACAGGGAATAAAATGGCCTCCATCGTTTTACAGACAGTTGGCGCCGGTGTCGGCAATGCGTTGGTGCCTGGCCTTGGCTCGACATTTTTCGGCGCGCTTGGCCGCGCGGCGGGCGGGTTGATTGATAACGGCCTTGGGATCGGGACACAGGTAACGGGGCCACGTCTTGCCAGCCTGACGGTTCAGGACTCGCGCTATGGCGCAGGCATTCCCCGTGTGTATGGGCAGGCGCGTGTTGCGGGCAATGTCATCTGGGCCAGTGACCTGATGCAGGCTACGCATCAAAGCGGCCTCAGCGGCGGCAAGGGCGGCCTCAGCGGCAGCGGAGCCAGCGCAACCATTTATACCTATAGCGTACATTGCGCGGTTGGCATTGCGGCGGGACCGATTGGCGGCATTACAACCATCTGGGCCGACAGTACGGTTATCTATCAAAACGGTGTCTGGACATCCGGCCTGATAGACAGCGCCACTCTTTACACGGGCACGACAACGCAAGCGCCAGACAGTTTTATGCAATCCATGCTGGGCAGTGCCAATGTTCCCGCTTATCGCGGCATGGCCTATATCGTTCTTGAAAACCTGCAGTTGGCGAATTTCGGCAATCGTTTGCCGAACCTGACCTTTGAAATTGCCGCGCCGCAGAGCAGTACAACAAATCTGTCACTTCTTGGCAGCAGCTTTGTGCCTTTCGGCCAACCCGTGCAAACCACCAACTATGCCGGTATGCAACCCATCGCGTTGGCGGGCAGTGCCCGTGCCGTCAGCACGGTTTTGGTTGGCGGGTATAATCCTATGCCGCCCAGCACCAATATCGAATTGATCGTCAGCGCCTATGACGTGACGGGTGATGCACCGGCGCTTCTGGAAACGCATCAGTGCGTTATCCCTACAACGCAGCCTTACGATGGTGATTGGGCCTTGTCCCCTGACGGACGCATGGTTGCCATTATGATGATGGACAGCCTGTCCACCAACGCCACCGTCACGCTGTATGACACCGAAGCGCGGCAGTTTGGCGCGACATTGTTCTTTCCTGCGTTGACCAGTCTGGCGGTCCGGCAAATAGCGTGGCTTGATAACACGCATCTGGTGTTGCCGGATGTCAGCGGCGGTGTTTGGGGTGTTCATGTTTTGCAACGTGCGGGACTGGGGCTTATTCATCTGGGTTTTAACGGCGTATGGGGTGCCGGCTCCGCCACAACGCGCGCGCCCCTGTGCCGCGCGCAATTCACGCGCTTTGCGGGCGGGCTTTTGGCGTGCATGTCGGATTATGTGGGGCCTGGCGGTTTCACGGCCCTTTATGGCGTGACGCTGATGTGGCAGTACGGCGCACTGGTTGTTGGTACGCCCTATACAATTACATCGGGCCTCAGCGGCATTACGGCAGGGGCCACGGCCTATCTGCTCAACACCGCCGCGGATGAATATACAATTTGCTACGGCAACATTTCCGGCTTTGGGCTTCTGTCCTTTGTACCGACGACAACCGGCGCCAGCTTGACGCGTCCCTGGCAGTGGATTGTGCCAGGCTTTGGCAACGCGGCAACGCAACTGCCCCTGTTTTATGGCGATCGCATCGTCATGGCGCAGGGCGACATGTCAGGCCTTTCATGTCATCTGACCGATGTCATGCTGACATCCGGCAGCTTCGCAATTGGCAGCTATAACCTTGTGACAACAACCGGCACGAACGGCGTTTCAACGCAGGGCATTGCGTTGGATTACGGACGGTTCTTGCTGGCCCCCGTTCAAGCCACGGCCTCTGTGCCCAACATGTACATCTTGCCGCGCCAGGTGCTGGGGCAGGGGTTGGACGGCATTGTGGGCGATATATTGACGCGGGCGGGCTATGTCAGCGGTGACTTTGACGTGACCGCTTTGTCCGGTTCGGATGTACAGGGTTATATCGTGGCAGAGCCTATGTCGGCCCGTGCCGCGATCGAACCGCTGCAGCTTTACGCACCGTTCGACCTTGTGGAGACCAGCGGCCTTTTACGCGCCATTTTACGGCATGATACGGCAGATGTAGCCATTCCATCGGGTGAATGGCGTGCGACGGCAGAAAACAAACCGGCGCCGCCTGCGTTGCAGACCGTGCGCGCGCAGGAAAGCGAATTACCGCGCGTCATCAATCTGGATTACATCGACGCGTCACGCGACTATGAAATTAACAGCCAGTCAGCGCGCCGCATTGTAACGCAATCACTGGCCGTGCAAAAAATCAATCTGCCTGTTGTGACGAACTCCGCCACGGCCAAACGTGTGGCGGAGGCACGGCTGTTTGCCTTGTGGGCAGAGCGCGATCTTGTGCGTCTCTCCATCAGTGGCGCATGGATGGCGTTGGATGTCGGCGATGTAGTCGATTTGGGTAATGGCGCTTTGCTGCGCGTCTCGCGCATTCAACAGGCCGGGCATTTGCTAAGCATCGAAGGGTTTTACGTTTATGTTGATGCCTATGAAAGTGCGGCCGTTGCCGATACAGGTCTTGTGGCGCAAAGCCCTCCGTCGCTGGCCAATAGCGGCTGCAGCCTGACGATACTGGATATACCACTTTTGCGCGGCGCGGACAATCAGCCCGGTTATTACATTGCCGTATCGGCGCTCGATGGCTGGCGCGGCGGGCAGTTATGGCGCGCGGCTGATGGCGTGAATTACAGCGCGGTTGCAGATCTACCGCTGGCCGCCACGGCAGGTTTTGCGGTGACGGCCCTTGCAAACGGTTCATCCTATTATATGGACAATGTGAACAGCGTGACCGTGCAAGCGGCGTCAGGCAGCCTGTCCAGTTGCAGCCTGACGGATTTACTCAACGGCGCGAATGCCGCCCTTTTGGGACAAGAGATTATACAGTTCCAGACAGCCACACTGACAGGGCCGGGGCTTTATGTGCTCGGCAACCTGTTGCGCGGCAGGCGCGGTACGGAGTTTGCCACGACTGTACATGTCGTTGGTGAAAATTTCACGCTTCTGACAACCAGCAGTATCGAATTTATCCCTGCGCTTCTGACCAACCGCAACGCGACTTATCAATTCCGCGCGCTCGGCAACGGGCAGAGCCTGGGCGACGTTCAGGATGTCAACGCGACCCTATCGCTTGCCACGCTGCGCCCCTTTGCCCCGGTTGCAGTCAAGGGCCAGCGGGCCAGCGGGGCAGGCACCGACCTGACCCTGTCATGGGTGCGCCGCGCGCGCATCAATGCGGAATGGGTCGATTATATCGATGTGCCGCTGGATGAAATGCAGGAACAGTATGACGTGGAAGTCGTCAATGGCGGCACAGTCATACGAACATTCAGTTCCATTACGACCAGCAGCGTCATTTACACCGCCGCCGAGCAAAGCAGTGATTGGGGTGCTTCTATCCCCGCCAGCTTTACACTCAATATCTATCAGCTCGGCACCTGCTATGGCCGCGGCGCGGCGGCAACCGTCACAGTTTAAGGAGAGTTTATGACCACAACACCCAATCTGGCGTTGACGTATATCGCCACATCACAGGCGCAAAAAGAAATGACGCATAACGCGGCGCTGAACGACCTGGATTTCGTCGCGAACATATCCGTCATCGACCATACTTTATCAACGCCGCCCGCTTCGCCCAACACGGGCGACAGTTATATTGTTGCCGCCTCACCAACCGGCGTGTGGACGGGCTATGCCAATGCGGTCGCCGGTTATTATGGGGGCTGGGTGTTTAAAACGCCCTTGGCCGGGTGGACGGCATGGGCACGCAACGACAGCCGCCTTTTATACTACAACGGCACGACCTGGTCATTACTGGCAACGCCCGCCTATGACGCGACATTCAGCTGGACGCCCGGCACCATCACGACCGCTTCCGGCCTGACGTCATCCGCCGTGACGCTGACAAACGCGGCTTTGGGTGACTTTGTTCTTGTGACGGCCCCGTATGATTTACAGGGACTTTCCGCCACGGCCTATGTCAATGCTGCCGGTAACGTCAAAGTCAGGCTGAACAATTTGACAGGCGCATCTGTCACACTGGCGGCAGGCACATGGCGCGTGCGCGTGCTTAAGGCTTAGAACATGACAATTGATGACCTACTGGATCGCCGCGCACCGCTGGCGGTCATGGCGGCCGTGTGCCTGCAAATTGCGACCATCGTGTGGTGGGCCGCCACGCGCGACAGCGATACGCGTTTTCTGCAAACCCGCATTGAGCAACTGGAGCAGCACACGGGGGAGCATCAGCAGGTCGAGATGCAGATGATCGAGCGTCTGGCCCGCATCGAGGAAAAGCTGAACGCGCAGGCGACGCTTCTGGATCATATCGACAAACAACAAACAGGGATGAGGCGTTAATGCCAAACGACATACGAACCAACTGGTCTGGTGCAGCCGACAATCTGTTCGTTCGCCGGACGAACGATGCAGGTATCGGACTTATCAAGGACTATGAAGGGTTGCATCTGAAGCCCTATCTTTGCCCGGCGCGGGTTTGGAGTATTGGCTATGGACACACACGCGGCGTTTATACGGGCATGATCGTAACGCCTGCCGAAGCGGATGCGTTGCTGCAACAGGATTTGCGTCTGGTGGAACCTGCCGTGCAACGGCTTGTTCGGGTGCCGCTGAATGAAAACCAGTTTGCGGCGCTGGTCAGTTTTACCTTCAATGTGGGTATTGCCAATCTGGAACAATCAACCCTGCTGCGCCTGCTTAATCGTGGCTGGTATGAACAGGTGCCTGCGCAATTAATGCGATGGAACCGCGCACGGGGTGAGGTTTTGGGCGGGCTCAGTCGCCGCCGCGCTGCCGAAGCACGATTGTGGAATGTTCGACCCGAAAAATTTCTGCCTGACGCTCCCGCCAATCAACGCCAACGTGAGGAGGCCTGACATGCCAAATTTTTTACGCATGCTTTTGACCGGCCGTGATAATTTTTCATGGGATATCGCGCGGGTTCTTATGTTTTTGGGCGGCCTTGTTTTTCTGGGCTGCACGCTGGTGTCTGTTCTAAAAACCCTGCAATTCGATATGGATAAATTCGGCTATGGGTTCGGCGCGTTGCTGGGCGGCGGCGGCGCAGGCATCGGCGCCAAGGCGCATGCGGAACCGGATGCCGCCCCCTCACCCTATATAACCCCGCCGGATGACGGCGAAGGCGGCAAGCCATGACACTCAACGGCATTCTGGGCATCATTGCCGCTGCCGTGATGCTGATATTGGTGACCAGCATCATATGGCTTTTGCTGGCAAACGCGCATCTGCGGGCGCAGATCGCAACCCTGCAGGGGCATATTTCGGCCTGTACCATCGCCAATCAGGATATGCGCGATAAAGTGTCGCAACAAAATGCGGCGATTCAGTCATGGCGACATGCGGAGACAGAGCGTGCCGCCCGTGCAGCGCAAAATCTGCGGCAGGCGCAAAAACGCGCGGCTGTGTGGATGCGGCAGGCGGATGCCTGGCTGAAAATCCAGGTAACGGGCGATGATTGCATAGCGGCACAAAAACTTGTGGGTGATTTTGCTGCGCAGAATGCAGCAGAGAATATGCCATGAAGTGGTTTTGTCTTGCATCGTTATGGCTCACCGCCTGTGGCGTGCAACAGCCGGCGGTTCTTTATCATCCGGTGGTGGCCGATATACCGCTACGCGTCGCATGCATCACGCCCGCCATTATACCGCCCGATTGGCCAACCGCACATCTGAAACCGGACACGCCTTTGCGGCAGTCTATCGGTGTGTTGCTGGCCGATATCGACCGCCGCAAAGCCTATGAAGCGCAATTGACGGCAGCGCTCGCGGCCTGTCGCTAAGACCCATTTCCAAACTTTCTCTAACCAAAGGAGCAATCTGAACAATGACCGATACATCCTATAACCCCGGCTTTGCGCCTTATGCGCGTTGGTCGGTTGAGCAGGCCCCCGTGCCTGCAACCACGCATAATCTGCCTACAAGCATTGCCGCCAGTGGCACCGTGCAAACCAGCCTGATCGTCACCGAAGGGTTTACGCTTATCTCGGCAGGTCTGACATCAACACAGGCGGGCACACTGTCGATCCAGCGCTATCTGGATGCGGGCGGTGCGGTGCCTCAAGGAGCGGCTGTCAGTGTCGCGCTTACAGCGAATAGTGCCGCGAACCTTGATGTTCTGGATGGCAAACCTTTTGCGTCCTTCATTCTGACTGTGACGAACAGCAACGGCTCAAGTGCGGCGACGTTAAATAACTTTGCCTTGCTGTTGCAGACCAGCGCTTCAAACAGCCCGAACACAGGTGTCGCGAATAACACGGTATCCGTGTCTGGACAGGCAAAAATTATCGTGACGGATCCCACGACTGGTAATGGCGCGCTTGTTACCGCCTTTCATAATGCAGACAATCAATCGCTTGGCACCGTCTATGGCATCATGACTGGCGGCGTTGACCAGTTGCTGAACGGCAGCGGTAATCTGGACCGCAAACGCGGCGTTGCGGGCGATGGCATGGCAGGCACAGGTCTGGCTGCCGAAGTACCTATGCTCTGGAACGGCACGAGCTATGACCGCGCACCCGGCTCTGCCGCAAATGGTATGAAGGTGCAGGTCGGCAACTCTGTCGCAGTCACAGGTACATTCTGGCAGGCCACGCAGCCCGTCAGCGGTACGTTTTGGCAAACAACGCAACCGGTGTCGCTTACGGGCAATGCCGCGACGGATGGCTCTACAACGCTGACGACCGGTGGCACGGCGCAAAACCTGTTTGGCGGAACGGTGCCCACCAATGGCTATGCCATTTGTAACCCCGATCCCAGTAATGATCTGTGGGTGTCCGACAGCACAACCGCTGCCGCTAATGGCGTGGGCAGCATCCGTGTTGCCGCCAATGGCGGTTATTACGCGACCGAAGCAGGTCAGCGCCCCCTGGGTGCCGTCAGTGTCTATGGCGCGACAACCGGTCAGAAAATTACAGCGAGGAGATGGTAAGATGACGTTATTTAATCCTCCTTCCAATTCGCGTTTTACGCGCTTTACATCCAGCGGCACCTACACGCCCCTTTCCTCCAGCAAATGTTTTCTGGTTGAGGTTTTGGGCGCAGGCGGTGGCGGCGGCGGTGGCGGCGCCTATAATTCTGGCACAGCTTCATCCGGCGGCGCCGGAGGGGCAGGCGGTGCCCGTGCTATGGCACAATTCTCGACAACCGACATAACCGGTGCCGTAACCGTCACGATTGGTGCAGGCGGCACATCTGGCGCAGGCGCTGTCAGCGCGGGCAATGCCGGTGTTGCTGGTGGCAGTGGTGGCACCTCCAGCTTTGGTGCATTGCTTATGGCCTATGGCGGCGGCGGCGGTTCCGGTGGCTCGTCCGCAGGTTCTTCGGCGGGCGGCGGGGGTGCTGGTGTTGCGGGCGGCGGCGGTAATGGCAGCGTTGGCTCCAGCGGCAGCGGTGGCAATGGCGGCGGCCAGGGTGGCGGCAATGGTTCTGCTTCCAGTGACACATCCGGCTGGATGCCGTCCGCAGGCGGCGGTACCGCTGTTGGCGCTGCCGGAAACAAAGCCGGGTGCGCACCCTATTCCCCGACCGGCGGCGGCGCGGGTGCCGGTGTAGCGTCCACGCCTGCTGCTTTATCTGGCGGCTCAGGTGGAACTAACGTTACCAACACGTCTGCAACCGGTGGTTCGGGTGGTGCGTCTGGCACATCCGGCACGGCTGGTGCCAGTGTTACCTATGGCTCCGGCGGCGGTGGTGCTGGTGGTGGTAACGGCACCTCAACCACAGGTGGCGCAGGCGGCGCTGGTGGTAATGCTGGCGGCGGTGGTGGGGGCGGTGGTTCCGGCCTGACTGGCGGCGGTAATGGCGGTGCGGGAGGCCGTGGCGAAATCAGGGTATGGGAGTGGTAATATGCGTTATGCCGTCATTACACAAACCGAACAGGCCCTGAACGGCCAAATGGTCCCGGTGGGTACAGTCGTCAACGTCATTCTGCTGGATGACATAACGGCCTACGCAACACTTACCGGCACACAGTTAGAGCCGTCAAATACCCTGAATATCGGGGATATGACCTAAATCAAACACCATTATTAAACACCAGGGGGGTGTTTTGCTTGTTCCGGGACCTGTTTTAATCCCCTCGACATCAGGCAGAGATGGGATTATTTTCCCGCATCATATGACAAGCTAGGGAACACCCCCATGAATGGTTTTGAATTCAATAAAATTATGGCTGCCGTCATCGCGGCGCTGCTGATCGGTAACCTCGCGAACTTCATCGCGCACAAAGTCGTGTCGCCCACCATGCTTGAAAAGAATGTCTATGTGGTCGAAGGCGTTGGTGCCGTCGGCACGGCTCAGGCGGCCACAGCGGCTCCTGCCGGTCCGGCCCCGATTGAACCGTTGTTGGCCAAGGCCGATATTGCAGCGGGGCAGAAAACTGCCCGTGTTTGCGGTACCTGCCACAGCTTTAACAAGGGCGAAGCCGCCAAGATCGGCCCGAACCTTTATGGTGTGATCGGCGGGCCGCACGCGCATCAGGAAGGTTACAGCTATTCCGATGGCATGACCGCGCTGAAGGGCAAGGTCTGGGATTTCGCCGCGCTGAATGAATTCCTGTTCGCGCCGCGTAATACCGTCTCTGGCACGAAGATGAGCTTTGCCGGTCTGAAGAATGATCAAGACCGCGCAAACGTCATCGCGTGGCTGAACACGCAGTCCGACAAACCGTTGGCGTTGCCGAAGTAAAGCGCCCATGCTGCGCTGGGCCGCCTTTTTCGGCCTTCTCGGTCTTTTTGTCGCAACCGGCCTTATTGTCTGGAGCGGGTATGACGCCCTTGTCGCCGCGCTCCAGACGGCTGGTTGGGGCATTTTATGGACCAGCCTTTTCCATCTCGTCTCCATGCTTGCCTGCGTTATCGGCTGGCGCGCGCTTATGCCCGGACGCAAACGCATCAGCATTCCCTTCCTATATTACGTGCTGTGGCTCAGGGCCGCCGTCAACAACTTGATGCCCGTCGCCCGCATTGGCGGCGAGATTGTCGCCGTACGTGTGATGGTCAAGCACCGTTTCCGCCGTTCCATCGCTGTCGCTTCCACCGTTGTGGAGCTGACATCTTCCGTCATCGCGGTTTTCATCTTCGATATTCTGGGCATCGGCCTTTTCGCGCTGCATGTAACCAATCACGATCTCGGCCTGAAACTGCTGGCCGGATTACTGATTTCCGTTCCGCCGATCGCCGCCATGGTTTACGTGCAGAAGCTCGGCTTTTTCGGTGTTCTTGATAAAATTTTTACCGTCATGTTGCGCGACACCTGGAAGGATATCGTCAACAACCGCTTTGCAGGTAGTGTGGCGATGCTCGACCGCGCGGTGCACAGCCTTTATCGCCGTTACGGCAATGTGGTTTTTTGCACTGTGTGGCAATTTATCGCCTGGGCGCTGGGTGCGGTTGAGATCGGGCTCGGTCTGCATTATCTCGGCCATCCGCTCGACTGGACAGAATGTGTGATGGTTGAGGCGCTCATTCAGGCCTCCGCCAGCATCGCATTTGCTGTACCCGGGGCGATCGGTGTGCAGGAGGCGGGCTTTGTCTTTTTTGGCGGTATGCTGGGTCTGCCGCGCGAAACTGCGCTGGCGCTTGCGGTTATCCGTCGCTGCCGCGACCTGATTATCTATGTGCCGGGGCTTTTGGTGTGGCAGGCGCAGGAAGGCCGCTGGCTCTTCTCCCGTTCCGCGCCGCAACAGATTGATGGATAAAGCCTTTCCATCCCCCTGTTCCCCGCGTTGATTTGCCATTATAGTCGCCCGGAAGGAAGGCTCATGGTCGATATACCGCCGTTGACGATACTTGAAGAATTTGTGCTGCTGGCGCTGGATGAAGCGACGGGCGCGTTCCACATCGTGCCGCGCAGCCGTCTTGACCTCGCCACCGCTGGCGCTGTCCTGATGGATCTGATGCGCTGGCGCCGACTGGATTACGACCTGCGCAATATCTATGTTACGGACGTTCTGCCCATTGGCGACGATATACTCGACCCCATTTTGCAAATGCTGGCGATCGCACCGCAATTGACACAACATCCCATCGCCGAATGGATCGACCTGTTGACGCCCGAAGCCATGACACTGCGCGTGCGCGCGCTGCGGCGTTTGGATCAACGCGGCATTATCCACCGCGAAAATGACAAGATTTTATGGACCTATGGCGAAAGACGCTATCCGGTTCTGGCGGATCGGGAAGTGCGCGAAGTGAAGGCGCGCCTGCTGGCGCTATGCGTGGATGGCGCTTTGCCTCTGCCTGCGGATGCGGCGCTGATGGCCTTGGCGGACTCGGTCGGTTTGATGCGGCTGTTTATGGGGGATGCTGTCTATGAAAAGGCGCGCGCCCGTATTCGGGAGGTTGCCAAAACAGACCTGATTGGCCAGGCGCTGGCGGGGCTGGCGGCGGCCCGCGCTTATTGATAGAACGGTGTTCGCGGCAATGATGGGGAACAAACCAATGGCAAAAAACGGCTACAGACTGACCGGGGGTGCGCTGGGACTGCTGACGGTATTTTTGTCCCTGCCGGTTACAGCCCAACAACTGGCGCCCGTGCCGCAACGCGCCCCCCATGTGCCCGTGAACCAGCAGGCCATGCCGGACCACCGTGCCGCCCTGATGCAAACGCGCGATGTCGAAGGGCAGGCACAGATTGTGGACGGCGACCGGCTGCGTATCGGTGACGCTGATTTGCGTTTGTTCGGCGTTGTGCCGCCGCAGCTTTCTGCCAGTTTCGGGCCGCAGGCGCGCGCCCTTCTTGACAATCTTGTCGCCGGACAGACGACCAGTTGCCATGTGCGCGACCGTGACCGCGACGGACGCTTGCTGGCTTCGTGCCGTGTGGGGTCGACCGATCTGGGGCTGGAACTGCTGCGCCACGGGCTGGCGGTAACGGCGCGCGGATCGCTGACCAACACGGACATCGCCGACGCTTATCTGGCGGCCGAGCAGGCGGCGGAAATCCAGCATGCGGGTTTATGGTCGGTGGCGTTGACGCCACCCGCGGCGCAATTGGTTGGCGATGCTGCCAAAACCGAAGCCACAGCACCAACCAAGGCCGAGGCGGCCAAAGCGGAACCGGTTGTGCCTAAGGCCGAAATTCCCATCAAGGAGCCGGCTGTTATCAAAGAAACGCATGAAAACGAAAGTCGCCAGATCCCCGTTCATGTCGGCTCGCCCGGCCTTCTGTATACGACCGATCTGGCCAATAGCCGCGATGATGATGCCGGTTTCTTCCAGCATTATCAGGTGCTGATCGCAGGTGGGCTGATGTTCATCACGACCTTTGGCACGGTTCTGACGCTGGTCCTGCAACGCCGTTATGAAAAACGCGAAGAAATGAAAGCCATCGCCGCCGCGTTGCGCGGTGAATTAATGGCCGCGCGCGCTGTTTGCATGACGCGCTTGAAAACCATTCATACTGATGATGATGACCGTGCCGCGACGTGGCCGCGCCTGCGCTCGACCTTGTATCAGGCTTACGTCGGCAAGCTCGGCTGGCTCGGTGCGCAATTATCGCGGCAGATCGCCTCTATCTATGGGCAGGCCAGCGACTACGCCGCCTATTACAACAGCATCGAAGACGCAACGCAGGCGCCAAAACGCCGCGCCCTGCAAACGCTTTCCGGTTATATCGATGAAGTGTTGCCACGCCTTGAGTGGGTTGAGGTAACGGGCCGCCGCCCGGCACCCGGCCCCGCTTCGCTGTCGCACCACGTTGAACCCGTGGCGCATGAAACAATTTTACCCGAATCCGTGACGGTGGAGCATGCGCCCGCTTTGGCCTTGCCGCAACCCGCCTGGGCGTCGGTTGCCAATCTACCGTCCGGCCTGTGGCAGGCCGTGCGCCAATTCGTGCATCAACATTTGCCGACACAACAGGCCGCCAATGCCGGTTCTGAAGGGCAGGATTACGACATGATGCTGGAGCATTCGCTGCAGCCCGTCACGTTTCATGAAAGTGCTGAACCAGAGGTGGTAGAGCCAGCAACATCAACAACCCCGTCAGCCCCGGCACCCGTTACAACGCCGGAAAAACCTGCAAATGACACAGCCGCAGCGGCAGAATCCGTAACGGCTGCGGTTGTCAAAACGCACACGGCCTGACCCCATCACTGGGCCGTTCGTACGCGGGCGTCAGATCTGTTCTTTAATCCAGGTTTGCAACGCGCCCTTGGGCAAAGCGCCGACCTTGGTCGCTGTTAACTCACCGCCCTTGAAAACCATCAGGGTCGGGATGCTGCGGATACCGTACTTGGTCGGGGTCATCGGATTTTCATCCAGATTCATTTTGGCGATTGTCACCTGGCCCTGCATTTCCGTGGCCAGCTCTTCCAGAATGGGGCCGATCATTTTGCAGGGACCGCACCATTCGGCCCAGAAATCCACCACGACAGGACCGTTGGCCTTTAAAACGTCGGCTTCGAAGCTGGCATCCGTGACGGCTTTGGTGGCGTTACCCATGGTGATTCTCCCCTGATCAAAAGACACTCTTCTTATGTAATCCGCCCCATGGCGCAGATCAAGATGCAGGATCACGGCGCCAAATTTAATTATAACGGGTGGAAAATGACCCTGAAACAACGCTTAAGGCAGATATGCGGCGCGTCCAGTGCGCTTAACTTCAGTTACCACCATGTAAGGGGGAATGTTATTGCCTGTAAACCACCTATAGGCCAGACGAAACCCATCATTCACATCTTTTATTGGATAGCCGCGCTATCGACAGGATCGCACCCAATTTCCATCAGTTGTGCGGTATAGGTCCACAGCAGGAAACACCTGACGGGTTTGCCGGGGTAAATCTGGCGCATCAGGGAGGCATAGGCCGCCATTTGCGCGCGATAGACGTGTGGAACGCCTGCGGCAGTCGCGGGTGGCGGGCGGTTGGTTTTATAATCAATAATCAGGACCGCATCATTGGTGACGCACAGACGGTCAATCTGGCCACTGACCGGCTGGTCGCCTATCCATCCTGCAACAGGGACTTCAGCGCGGCTGCCGGTCCCAAACAGGGCGGCGGTTGCGGGGTCGTCGAACAGGCGCAAAATCTCGGTGGCAATTTCCTGCTGCGCGGCTGGTGATAAATTATGCCGTGCCTCTGCCAGATAATGTGCGGCAGCAGTGGCGCGCGCCGTCGTCGGCAAATCAGGCAGATATTGCAACAACCGGTGAATAATGCGCCCGCGGGCATAAGCGCTGTCGGGGCTGGCAGATGCTTCACCCGGCACCTCAGACGGACGCAGCGTCGCAGGCATGGTTTCCGGCGGCAAAGGCACGCGCGCCCATGTGGGCAAGGCCATTGCTTCAGAAGACGCAGTCGTTGCCTTGGTAAGGCTATGCTGTGTAGGACCGTCCGTATGAAACAAGGGACGGGTTTCATCCGTTTGGTCAGGCGACAAATGACGCAGGGCGCTTTGTGACAGCGCGTACCAATGGTCGCGGTTGTTTTTTGTC
This sequence comes from Alphaproteobacteria bacterium, assembly GCA_019233975.1. Lineage (GTDB taxonomy): Bacteria > Pseudomonadota > Alphaproteobacteria > UBA9219 > UBA9219 > JAFALY01. The sequence goes on from JAFALY010000029.1 coordinate 26,076, forward strand.
TTGCTGTTTTCCCATCCGCATACAATCGCGCAATGTGACGCGCGCGTCAGCGCGACATACAACAAGCGCCGGTATTCTTCCATCTGTTTCGCAAACATGCCCTGCCAATACAGCATCGGCTGGCCGCCGATCGGCTTGTGTGGGATGTAGCATGGCACGTCATCGTCCGACCAATAAAGCTTGGGCATGCGCTGTGTATCCGGCAAACCTGTCGTGTGCGGCAGGAAAACAATCGGCGCCTCCAACCCCTTGGCCGCGTGAACGGTCATAATGCGGACTTGTCCGCCACCCTGATCCAGTTCACGTTTGATTTCGCTATCGCTCGCTGTCAACCATTCTACAAAGCCCTGCAGATTGGGGGCGTCATGACGCGTGTAATGCTGGGCTGCGTTCAGCAATTCATCCAACGGGTCCAGCGCATCAACGCCCAACCGTTGCCACAGAGCGTGACGACCGCTGATGGAACTGCCGGGGCAGGGCAGGTTCAAAATTTCGGTCAGGAGCGCCAGCGGCTTCATATAATCGCCGCGTGACAGCCAGTTGGACAGATACCCATAAACCGCAGACCATGCGGGCTGGTCGCGCACGCGCTGCAACGCTTGCCACAGGCTTTGTCGTTCCGGCAGGGCCAGTTGCATCAACGCATCTTCGCTGACGCCCAACAGGGGGCTGCGCAACAGACAGGCCAACGTCAAATCATCCTCAGGCAACAGAATAAACTGAACCAGCGCCAGCACATCCATCACCGGTAATTGTTTAATCAGGTGCATACGGTCAACACCTGTTACAGGAACACCGTGTTTTTTTAGCGCGCGCACCATAAGATCGGCAAAACTGCCGCGCTGACGCAACAAGATCATTATATCATCGGGTCTGACGTGACGGCCCAATTCTTCGTGGGTATGGCTATCATCCAGCCAGCCCTTTATCTTCACGGCAATTTGCTGCGCCAGTGCTGCCTGCGCATCTTCGACATCTTCGTTATGTGTGGCGACGGCCCATAAATCGGGTTGGTCCTCTTCCGCCTTTTCAATTTTTTGCAGGGGCCAACATTCAACACGCCCCATTTTGGCGGCTTCGCCTGCCCGCGGCAGGGCGGCCTGGTGCGTAATGGGGGTACGTGACACACCCTTTTGCACTTCAGGGGGCTCAAACACGGCATCGACCATGCGTAAAACGGCGGGTGCCGACCGGAATGAAACATTCAGATCAACCGCATGCAATGTTTGTCCGACCTCGCGCAGTTTGCGGTCGAAATAGACATACATGCTGTCGAACGCACCAGGGTCGGCATTCTGGAAGCTGTAGATCGACTGCTTCTCATCACCGACAACAAACAGGGTGCGTGTTTGACCGTGCTTCCCTGCGCCCGTAAAAAATTCTTCGGTTATAAGGCGCACAATGTCCCATTGCGCCTGACTGGTATCCTGCGCCTCATCGACCAGAATATGATCGATGCCGCCATCCAGTTTAAACATGACCCAGCCGCCAATTTTCTCACGCTGCAGCAGCGCCAGTGTGTGGGTGATCAGGTCATCATAGTCAACCACGCCACGCGCCTTTTTGGCGGCGTCATAGGCGTCCTGAATGGCGCTATGCAATGTTGCCAATTCGCGCGTGATATCGGCGATTTGTAATGCTTCCAGTCGCGCATCAATACGCTGAAGGCGCACTGCCTCACCCTGCATGATGGTTTGTATATCCGGATGCTTATCCAGAACCGCCTTGCTGGCAAATTTGCTGTAGGGCTCATTTTCCCCTGTCAGAAAAACGCGGCGGTATTCATCATACGCATCGCACCGCGCCTCAAGGTCACAAGACAACCAACGCGCTAGACCCTCGCCGCGTTTGCTGAAGCTGCTGCTACTTTCCAGAATGTGTGGCAAAACGCGCCGTAGATCCTCAACCGGCACAGCGACATCAGACAGTGCGTCGCGCAAAATCCTCTCTTCCGTGTCATCGGGCTTTATATCCAGATGGTGACGCAGGGTTGCCGACAGGCGATCCATGCCGCCATGTTTGGCGATAGCATATTGCACTTTGCGCGCATCTTTGCGCATGGCTGAAAGGGCGGTTTCCAGATTTTTCTCGCCCAGCTCATCCAGCAGGAAGCCAAGCACTTGCTTAAGCGTTGCGTGGTGTTCGCTACCTAGCAGACGGTTCATTTCCTGCTGGCGCAGCGCGTCCGCCTCATCGGGCTCGATGGTGGCGACATGCGGCGTGACGCCTGCCTCCACCGGAAAGCGGCCTAGAATTTCCGTGCAAAAAGCATGAATGGTGCGTATGCGCATGCCGCCGGGGCAGGCCAGCATTTCGGCAAACAACCGCCGCGCCTTGTCACGCACAGCGCGTGTTGGCGCTTTGTTTTCAAGTTCGTATAATTGTGTGTCCAACGTCGCTTCGTCGCAGGTAGCCCAAAGACTGAGTTGTTGCGCCACGCGTAACGACATTTCCGCCGCCGCCGCGCGGGTGAAGGTCAGACACAGAATCTTATGCGCCGCCACGCCTGACAATAGAAGGCGCGTCACGCGTTTGGTTAGAACGGTGGTTTTACCAGACCCCGCTGATGCATTCACCCAGACAGAGTGTTCGGGGTTGGAGGCAATGCGTTGCGCCTCATCGGGTGACAGACGTTGCCGTGGCGTGTTTATAATGATGCCGTCCGTTTGGGGCAGGGAGAGTGTCGTCATACATCATCCCCCTTGTCACCACGTCCCCATTCCGCAAGGCGTGACAAATGCGCATAGTCATTATAACGCGCGGCATAGTCTGGGCGAGGCACGGCCAGATAAGGCGTGTTGGCGTCAGCATAGGCGTCGATTAAGGATGACAGTCCCGCCAGTGTTTCATGCAGTAATGCGTCCAAAGGTTTTTTCTTTGGAAACACACGCGGCTCTTTCTCAGACCGCGCGCCCGTCACTGGCCAATAGGCCAGTTTGTCGGCATCGCCCGTGCCCAAATCCTGAAACCCGCCGCGCGCGAGTATGAGCGCGAGCAGCGTAAGCTGCGGCTCCAGCCCGCTTTCGACATCTTTGGCCGCAGGTACCGTGCCTGTTTTATAGTCGATAATCGCAAAGTGCCCGTTTGCGTTTTTGTCGATCCTGTCCGGTTTGCCATGCAGGGTCAGGCGATGGCCTGCATCGGTTGTGACGACAATCTGCCCTTCTTTTTCAATCAGGGCCGGGCGGTAACCTTCGGCGCGATGTTCGACTTCCTGCCGAATAAACCAGCGCGCCATGCTTTCAAAACGTGGCCACCAGAACAGGCGCACATCATCCGGCAATCCTTCGGCATTAAAAACGGCGGCAGCGATGGCGTGCAGGCGTTCATGAGCGTCTGTGGGCCATGTGCCTGTATAGGTGGCAACAAATTGCTCCAATATCGTGTGGAACAAGGTGCCACGATCGGCGGCTTCCCATTCTTTTTGCAAGGCGCCCAATTTTTTCAGGCGTAAAATCTTTTCGGCATACAGGCCGTAGGGGTTGCGTATCCAGGTTGTAATGCGTGTGACGGACAAGCTTTGCGGTCGTGCCGTCAAGGGTGGACGTGGGGCCGGTGGGTCGATGGGTATCGGTGATCCGGCCGGGGCGTCTAATGCCTCTGCCCATGCCTGCCATGGTTCTGCGGTTGGCAGGGGCTCGGTTTTTGCAACGTCCGGATAACCCGCCGCCTGTAACACGGCATCCATTTGCAACCAGAACCGCGAGGGCACGGCAGGTGCACTGCCCACACGCTTGGCGCGGGTCAGTAAAACCTGCCCTTGCGACGCCAATTGAACAAAATCATGTGCCGACAGGCCAACGCGTAATTCGGGCGACAGTAAACCGAATTGCTGCTTCATGGGTCGCGACATCCATGGATCAACGGACGGCGCGGGCGGCCACACACCCTCATTGAGACCACCAAGGATCATCAGGTCCGCATGGGCCAGACGCGCTTCCAATGGCCCAAGGATAGCCAGGCGCGGATGCTGTCCAAAGCGCGCGCGGCACGATGTTTCACGCAAAAAACGCTCACAAAGGCTGCGGTAGGCCTGCAACGTCATGGGTGGATATCCCGTCGCGGCTTCGGTTGCAGTGGCAAACCAATCGGCTGCCGTCAGACCATCATCCCCTTGCCACAAACGTTCGGCCCCGCTTATATCCGGCGTGTCGGCCAATTGCTCTGCCGTCCGTCTGTGCAAAGTCAGCCATTCCACCAGCGTGCGCGGCCTGTCCGATAAGAGTGCGCACAGTTTCTCGGTCACAAAGCCTATTTGTTGTGCCGACGGCATTTTTTCTTCGCGCCATGTCTGGCGTTCTATTTGCCGCGCCAACAGGCGGCAAGCGGCGGGTTCCATGCCACAGGCGGTCAAGGGGTGTTTCAGGAGGGATAACAACGCCACGGCTTCGGTCGTACAGTCCCCCAGCGCCAGCGCGGCATCCAGCGCCAACAGCAGATAGACGCCAACCGGCATGGTCACAAGCGCTTGCCCTGCCGAGTCATCCGCAATAATCGACCAACGCGCAAGGAGGGCGGATACGCGGTCTGCCAAATCACGGTCTGCGGTCACAAACAAAGCGGTCTTATTTGGCGTATCCAGATGCGCGCGCAGGCGCAGGGCAATCGCCCCGGCTTCTTCCTGTGTGTGGGTCAGGGTCAACCGCTCTATGACATTCAGGGCGGCGCGCGGTAATTGCCCCGGCTTCAAATCGCGCCACGCATCGGTGACGGCGGCGGGGCGCATGACTTCACGCAGCAATAAGTCACGTGGCGTATCGGGCAACGGCGCGTTCTGCCATAACTGAACCGCCGTGCGTGATGTGCCGCATTTTTCCAGAAACTGCTTCATCGCATATTGGGGGTGCTGAACATCAATGGCATCCCACGCGGCGTCATCCATCATCAAATCAAGGCCGGGCAATATCACGCTGCCTTGCGGTAAATTGGCAATTGCCTGTAACAGGGCCGCGGTTGCGGGAACACTGGCGGTTGAACCGGCCGCGATAATCGGCGTTGTTGGCGGCTTTTCACGCCAGAACGCAACCAGTTCGGCAATGACACGGTTACGCCTGTCGGCGGGGTCTATGCACCCTTCGGCCTGTAAAATGGCAGGCCAATGATCAGTGACAATATTCAGAAACGCCAGTGTTTCCTGCCAGTGCCGCGCCAGATCATCATCATTGATCAAGGTACGCATCGCGCTGGAATCGCGCCCGGCAATTTGCACCTCGTCCATCAGGGTTGCGAGCGCGCCTGCAAGCCCATAGGCCTGATCGCTGCCCAATGTCGGGTCACGCCGCATGACCTGTTGCGCCAACAACAGACGGCGACGCATCGGTGAAATGGCGGGTGGTATCGCGGATAATCGTGCCGCGAGTATAGGGTCGGCTAGCACGCTGGCGCCGTCGTCGCTTTCTTCGCCGATATCACCAAGCGGTTGCATCTGCGGTAGCAAGACAGCCTTTAATCCTGTGACGGGTATAAAGGTATCACGCAACAGACGGCACGCGCGGCGGGTGGGCAGATAAATCCGCATGGCCGACAGGGCAATGGGGTCCCGCTCCGCCTTATCCCACAATCCCGCCGCCAATGCGGGCAAAAAGGGCGTGCTGGCCGGCAGCGTGTAGAGTGTGCCTGTGCCGCGTTGCCCCGTCACATGCGCCCCCGCTAAAGGGTCCAACCGCGGCCATCCATCAGCCGCGCGTTCGCGTCTTCCCATTTCTCCGGCGTGTCGACATGATAGCAAGTGCCGTCATGCTCCAACCCGTACAGGCGGCCATGCTGTTCGGCAATATCCCATACACGGTTGTTTGAAAAAACACGGTCCGTGATGGGGTCGTAATTTTCCGGCTTCAAAATTTGTGCCGAAATCCAGACATGCGAATAAGGCGGCGTACTGTCGTGACGCGATAAACGTCCGTCTGGCGCCAGATTAAAATCACCCTTTGCGCCAAAGCCGCAGGCCTTGACGGTAGGCATCATCAAAAGGGCTGCATCCATATGTGCCGGATCCCAGAAATCCGCCAGCCGTGCGAGCGTGGGTGCTGGCCCTTCAATCCAGGGCAGGTCGGCGTTCAGGCTGAAGAAAGGCAGGCCGCCGAAATGAGGCAGGGCGTTGCGCACACCGCCGCCGGTATCCAGCAATTCGGTTTCATGCAGCGTGATAATCTCCACATCCCGGCGGGTGGCCATATGTGCTTCGATCTGTTCGCCCAGGTAAAAGCAATTGACGACGACACGCTGAATGCCAAATGCCACCAGATGATCGATGGCGAGATCCAGCATCGTGCGGCCATTGATGGTCAGCAACGGCTTGGGTTTTTGTAATGTCAGGGGGCGCATCCGCATGCCCATACCCGCCGCCAGAACCATGGCGGTCGTCGACAGGGGCGCGCGTTCTTGTGCGTTCATCGTGTTTTCGGGGGGCATGGTGGCCAGAGCATGTGATAAAATCATGCTTTAAGACCTAACACAGACCGGCCCTTATAAACAGGGGACTTTTTCCAACCACTTGGTTATGGCAGCCAATGCCGGATCGCGCAGCCAGACTTGCATTTGCGCGCGGATACGGGGCAGATAGGCCTGTTTTTCCGGCCGGCCATTTTGCGCCAGACGGGTGATGATGCCAATGATCCGCATATGCCGCTGCGCCGACAAAATGACGCAGGCGCGGCGTAGATCTTCTGCTTCATAATCGGGCTTAACCAATGAGATATAATGCGCCTGCATCTGCGGCAACAATTGGTCACCACCTGCGCGGCGTACAATTTCGCACAATGACGCGATGTCATAGGCAACCGGCCCAACGCCCGCGTCCTGAAAATCGACCAGTCCGATGGATGTCACTGCTTCGGAAGGCAGGCGGTCCGACAAATCCATGACGTTATCCGGCATAAAATCACGCAACATCAGGTTTTGCGGCAATTGGGAAATGGGGCGCAGGGCGCTGTGCCACGCGGCATCAAACGCGGCTTTTTCATCCGGCGTTATATCGCGGTTCAAGATGGACGGCGCGTAATAATCAATAAACAACCCTGCCTGTTCGGCAAAAAGCGTGGTTGTATAGCGCGGCAGGGGTCCGGCTTCGTGTGGTGCTGGCGCAACCCAGTTCTGATGCAAATGCGCTAAGACAGTAATGCAGCGTTTCAGATAAGGCGCTGCTGCTTCGCCCTGATCCAGCAGGTGGCCAATATTGCGCGCACCCAAATCCTCCATCAGGACCAGGCCCTGTAATGGTGCGGCGGCGTAAATTTCCGGCGCATGTAAGCCGATGCGCGTCAGTAAACGCGCGATCATCACATATTCCGGAGTTTTTTGCTCTGGCGGCGCGTCCATCAAAATGGCTATTCGACCATCAGGGTGATTCAGACGCGCATAATGGCGTGATGCCCAATCGGCGGGCAGGGATGTCGGTACGGCATCCTCCCATCCATGTTCACCTAAAAAGTCGGCAATTTCCAAAGCGCGATTCACGAAACCCAATCCTTCAAACGTTCTGACCAAACTCCTTGACCGGCTATGGTGCATCGGCGCGTATCGCCTGTCACTGCCAAAGTGACGGTTAAAGGCTGCGCGGGCAAATGCGCGCCTGCGTGGTCCGGCCATTCAACCAGTGCCAAGCCCTGTTGCAACGCGTCTTCCCACCCCAGTTCAAAAACATCATCGGGCTGCTTCAGGCGATACAGGTCGAAATGCGCGACGGGTAGTGTTGGCGTGTCGTAATGCTGCACAAGGGTAAAAGTGGGGCTGGGTACATCGCCCCTTACACCCAACGCCCGCAACAGGCCGCGCGCAAAGCATGTCTTGCCGGCACCCAGATCGCCCGTCAAAGCCACGCAATCGCCTGCGCGCAGATAGGGCGCCAGCGATGCCGCAGCGGCCTCGGTGGCCACGCTGTCAGGCAGGTCAAGAAAGCGTATGGCCATTGTCAGGCGGATTGTTGGGGATGAAGCAGGTAATGCTGGTCCCCTTGTTGATTTCAGAAACAAGCTCGACGCGACCGCCATGCAACTCGATGAAATTTTTCACAAGGCTGAGGCCAAGCCCGACGCCCGCCTGTCTTGCGCTGGCATTTGAACGTTCGAACTTGCCGAATATACGTTGGCGGTCGGCTTCCGGAATGCCGATGCCCGTGTCGGCGACGGTCAGGGTAACCCAATCCTCATCACGGGCGGCGGTCAGGGTGATCTGCCCGCCCTTCGGCGTGTATTTAATGGCGTTGCCAACCAGATTGAACAAAACCTGCTTCATGCGGTTTTCATCAACGTCAAAATAACCGATGTCGCCGGGGCAGTTGATGGTTACATCCAGTTCCTGCTGACGCGCCCATTCCGCCGTCATGGTGCGCGCGGACGCCAACAGGCGTGTAACATCTACCGACCGGCGGTTCAGGGTCATGCGGCCCGCTTCGATGGTCGCCAGATCCAGCACGTCATTGATCAGCAGCAACAATTTGTGACTGGCGTCTGAAATGGTGCGGGTATATTCCAGCTGGCGCTCGTTTAACGTGCCGAAATACTGGTTGGTCAGAATATCGGCAAAGCCGCTGATGGTGCTGAGCGGCGTGCGTAATTGATATGAAACGTTGGCGACGAATTCAGACTTTAGTCTGTCCGCCGTTGCCAGGGCTGCGTTGCTGGCGCGTAGTGCCTGCTCAACCTTCAACGAGTCCGTGATATCCAGATAGCTATTCAGCACGGCGCCATCGGGCAGCGGCACCGTGTTGTATTCGATGATGGAAGTATCAGCGCGTTCAATACGGCCGCGACGCGGATTGCGGTCCAGAATATAGGCAACCATCTCGCTTTTAAACACAGCCCAGTTGCTGCCGAAATTGAACAGCGGCTTCATGTTTTCCAAAAGATCGGACACATGCGGCGCGGTTTCAAGGAAAACGGGAGACAAGCGCCAGATGCGCGCAAAAGCCGGGTTGTGTAATTGCAGTTTGCCGTCTGAGCCGAACACGGCGATGCCCTCGGCCAGATTGTCCAGCGTCTCACGCTGCACCGCGATTAGTGTGTTATAGGATGACTCCATTGCCAGCTTGTCCGTCACGTCCTCATGGACGAAAATCAGCCCGCCCATCGGATGCGGCGCCGATACAACGCGCAGGGTTGTGCCGTCCGGCAAATGGTCCAGATCTTCCTGTGGTTCAGTCTGTGACGTAAAGACCGCCAGCTTTTCTTTTTTAAAGCGTTGAAAGTCAGGCTGCTCGGCAATGCGGCGGCGCTCGCGCAGATCCTCCAATATTTCACCCATGGTGGGCTTACCGTCCAAAAACGGCTCTGAAAATTCCCACAACCGCAGATAAGCCTGATTATAAAATTCCAGCCGCATATTGGCGCCGAAAATGGCGATGGCGCTGCCCATATTTTCCAGAACTTCATGCTGGGCCGACAGATGCCGCTGTAACTCACCGTCTTTTTCTTCTTCGGTGGTTACATCAATCGCAAAGCCAAATGTTGTGACCGTCTGCCCCATGAACACCAAGTCGGTTGGCGCCGGAATTTCTGTAATTTCCAAAAGACGGCGCTTACCGCTGACAATCACATGGCGGCGCTCCTGTTGTGCGCCCGCTGCCGCTATCGCATTGCCCGCCAGAACCTTGCCACTACCACCACCCGTTGCGGCGGATGCCAGTTCAACCTGATGTTCAACCAGCAGGGCCGGTGTGGTGTCCACCGCCTGACAATAACCCTTGTTACCATGGATCAAATCCAGACCATGGCCGCGCAGCCAGACCGGCACAGGGAGCATGTCCAGATAGTCCGCAGGGCCCGCCTGCGGTTCATGTTTATCCACCACAGGGACGGCGGGTATTTCCACAAACCACATAATGTCCAGCAACGGCCCCTCACGACCTATGCGTATGCGTCGACCTTGTACCTGCAGACAGCGCGGCTGCTGCTCGGCGTTCGACGTGATATCGACTCTTTGGCTGAAGGACGTACCGGTCATTTGCAGATGCCGGAAGGCGGCCAGAAAATCAGCAGGATCTTTCAGGACGCCAACAATGTCTTCGATATGCGAAACTTTTTCCAATCCCAAAAGGGGGGCCATGCGTACCGCTTCGCGCAACAGGCCTTGCGGCGTGAAAAGACAGTAACCGCCCGGTGTCGATGCGACCATGGTTTGCCAACGTTCGGCGGCAAAACGTGCCTGCCGTCCATCCTTGTCGCGCAACACCAGACGCTTGTTCAAAAGGATCACCATGCCGGATAGCAAAAGGGTGATCATTCCGAATCCAAGAATGACCATCGTTGGCATGCCCAGCCCGAACTGATAACCGACAGCCAGAAACAGTCCGCCCAATATCGCCAGGACGGCTATGTAAGGAGCATTGGTCAGAAGTAGTTGCGACATGGCAGTATCATGAAAAAATAACCAGTACCCTGATTACGCGAACTTGCCACGGAAGAAAAGGGCCGCCCACTTTCAACCACAGAAATGGAAATATGGTTAACGCGTTGTTTGATCAGTATTTGATGCGTTTTGCGGTGGCACAATGGCCCACCCCATAACAACTTCTGGCAGATTGGCGCCCGAATGACGTTCCAGCAGCAGCGGCTGCTGAATCTCCACGTTCGGCATGCTCTGTACATAATCGGGGGTCCGGCCCTGGTTATTGCCGGATGCACAATACCGAATGCACCAAACGGCTACGCCGCCCTTGTTATGGAAGTCGTTGATATCGATCCAGGGGCTGATCGTTGGGTCATGATTAATGAAAACGTGAGGTCTGTCCGGTGTGTAGAAAGCCAGATTACCCGCAGGCCACGTATCCCCGATGGCATAAGACAGTTTGGTGTGGAAACGATGGTGCCAATAAGGTGTGATATTTTCTGCCAGATGGCGACCGGCAAAATGAATGCGCATGCCGCGGCCTGTGACATAGGGATACAGGACTGAAACGCCGCCATAGATGACTGGTGTAGCGATGGTGACAATCAACCAAAAATAGGCAAAGCGGCGCAAGGCACCGGGCGACAGGGATGGTTTGAAGACATAAAGAATCCAAAGACCAATAAAATCCCAGAAAGGTGCGCCCCACATATCGTGAACTTTGAAGCCAATGGCCAAAGCCATGACCCCTGTCAGCGCAAACGGGCCGAAAGTGACTGTGTGTAAAAACCACCGGTCGAAAACATCCGATGTACGCTGGCGTGAACTGTTTTGCTCACCGATAAACACCATGGCCAACAGGGTGATCGGTAACAGGGCAACCAGTTGGCCAAAGATCAGAATAAACGGTGCACGCAGATAATCCTGCGCCAGATGCTCGGCGTCCATGTTCATGCGATCTTGCATATAGACGATAGGTTGAAAGTCGTGTTTCACCAGCCAATGCAGATGCGGCATGAACAGCCCAAGCATAATAAGCGCCGCCAGGTAGGGTCCGGGGGATAGCAGACGCGGCCGTGTTTCACGATGCGCCACCGTTAAAATGGCGAGACAGATAACAAGCAGCGCCGTGCTGTATTTGGTGTAAAGGCCACCCGCCGCCCACAAGCCCAGCAAGGCCCAGTCGATCAAGCGGTTTTCCTTGACCGCCTTGTGATAGGACCAGCCGATCAGGGCCCAGAAAGGAAGCTGCAGCACATTCGGGTTAAATTCGGTGCTGGTGTAGGTGAAGTAGATCACACCTTCCAGCATCATGACGCCGATCAGGGCACCCTCTTCATTCAAAATACGTCGGCCCGTTTTCCAAACTGCCCAGAATGCTGTGACAATCGCCAACTGGCTCGCGATATAGGATGCCCAGACCGCACGGTTTGTGATTTGCGCAAAAATTTCCAGTATCCAGGCCTGAAGCGGCGGATGCTTATAGGTGCCCATGGGCCATTCATGACCCCAGGCGTAACCCTCGATGACATCCAGTTGAACATTCGGGCCGGTTGCGGCCGGAATAATGACCCACAACAAGAAATGGAACAGCGCAAACAGCCAGAAAATCTGGTGCGGACGCAAGCCAAAGGGCAAAGCCAGCGCGGAGTCAGAACGGAAACTGGACAGGGACATCAATAACGGTAACGCTCCGGTTTGAATGGACCCGCAACCGGTACGTCGATATAGTTCGACTGCTTTTGCGACAGGGTCGTGAGTTTGGCTCCAAGCTTCGCCAGGTGCAGGCGCGCGACTTTTTCATCTAATTGCTTGGGCAGAATGTAGACCTTGTTTTCATACTTGCCCGGGTTGGCCCACAGTTCGATCTGCGCCAATGTCTGGTTTGTAAAGGACGCGCTCATGACAAAGCTCGGGTGGCCCGTGGCGCAGCCCAGGTTGACCAGTCGGCCCTTGGCGAGGACGATCAGGCGCTTGCCATCGGGGAACACAACTTCGTCCACCTGCGGCTTGACCTCTTCCCATTTGTAGTTGCTGAGCGCGTCAATCTGAATTTCTGAATCGAAATGGCCGATATTGCAGACAATCGCGCGGTCCTTCATCACGCGCATATGGTCCAGCGTGATAACGTCCAGATTGCCGGTTGCCGTCACGAAGATGTCGCCCGTCGCGGCGACGTCATCCATCGTGGCGACCTGATAGCCTTCCATCGCCGCCTGCAACGCGTTGATGGGATCGATTTCCGTCACGACTACGCGGGCACCCGCTGAGCGCAGCGATGCGGCAGAGCCTTTGCCCACGTCACCATAACCACACACAACGGCGACTTTGCCCGCCATCATGACGTCGGTCGCGCGGCGAATGCCGTCCACCAGACTTTCGCGGCAACCATACAGATTGTCGAACTTCGACTTTGTGACGCTGTCGTTCACGTTAAAGGCGGGAAGCTTCAACGTGCCATGTTCCATCATGTGATAGAGGCGATGCACGCCCGTGGTCGTTTCTTCGGAAACACCGCGAATGTCTTTCAGGAGGTCGGCGTATTTTTCATGAACGCGCAGCGTCAGGTCACCGCCATCATCCAGCAACATGTTCGGGCGCCACCCATCCTTGCCGGTGATGGTCTGGTCAACGCACCACCAATATTCATCTTCCGTCATGCCTTTCCAGGCAAATACGGGGATACCGGCGGCGGCAATTGCGGCTGCGGCGTGGTCTTGTGTTGAAAAAATATTGCAGGACGACCAACGCACTTCGGCGCCCAAATGCACCAGCGTTTCAATCAGAACGGCGGTCTGGATTGTCATATGCAGGCAACCGGTGATGCGCGCGCCCTTTAACGGCTTTTGCGCGCCATATTCTTCGCGCACCGCCATCAGGCCCGGCATTTCAGTTTCCGCGATGCGGATTTCCTTACGGCCCCATTCGGCCAGTGCGATATCCTTAACTTTATAATCAGCGGGAACGGTGTTCAGGGCGGTGGCTGTTGTCATGGCGGACTCCGAAGCGAAGAGATGACGATCCTCATAGCAGAGTGTCGGCCCCTTCACAACCGCAGGGTGTGTGTTATGCTGTCCAAAGTCGGTCCTAGAACCTTAACTTTGTATCCCGGGGGATGCCCATGACCATTGCGACAGCGACAGCACAGGAATTGAAACAGTGGCTTGATACCGGGCAAGCGGTTCTGATTGATGTACGTGAGCCGTCTGAGTATGCCGAGGCTGCTATTGAGGGTGCCATCCTCATGCCGCTGGGTGGCATACATGCCGCCGACCTGCCGCCGCTTGGTGACAAGAAATTGGTTATTCAATGCAAGGCGGGCGGGCGCAGCCTGCAAGCTTGCCAGAAATTGGTGATGGAGAACCCCGACCTTAAACCCATTAACCTGACTGGCGGCATTTTGGCATGGGCGGCGGCAAATCTTCCTATAAAGTAATCCATGTAACAAAGTAAATAATTGTTATTATTATAGAAAATAATACTATACTTAATAGTTGCAATATAAAATGGTACAATCCGCCGCATTTTTAGGGCGGGATTTTTTGAAGTATGGAAGAAGAGCCGGTTCAAAAGCGTCATTACTCAAGTCAGGGCCGTGAGACAATCGCCACCGTGGGGGCTATGGCCGGCGCTACGCTCGGCGGTGCCATGGCTATTTGTGGTGAGTTGATAGATGCCGATAAATATGAAACGGCCATCTTTCATATGCTCTCTGTATTTCCAGACATGCACGGCCTTGCGCAGGTCGACACGCATCAGGACATGGCCGTAAGATTTGTGGCTGCCAGCGTCACCATATTGGTGCCCGTGTTGACACTGGCCAAGGCTGGGCTGGCGGCGGGTCTTGGCGCCTATCAGGTTTATGGTGACAAAGCCACCGCGGTGGTGATTACGGCGTGTGACAAATTCCTGAAAACCGAGCCTGGGGCCTTGTTGATGCGTGCCAATGCCGTGCTGGCGGATGTGGCTGTGACCATTGTGGCACCTAAAGATGGTATATTGGGTTCTATCCGGCATGCGCAATCCATGCGTGAAACAAATTACCGTGATGCGAGTGGTGTGGAATTTCGTGGCAAGACAACCACAGCCTTCCGTCAGGCGATGTGTGAAGCCTATACCGCCATACCGGAGCCTATTCGCAATTATATGTTTGAAGAAGAGTGGTTGAGCACGGTTGGCAGCAGCACAGCTTTTGAAGCGCACAGGGGTTTTACCGATTGCGAAATGACACAGCGCCTGACCAATGAAGGCTGGCACTGCAATGTTTCCGGTTGGTACACGCATGGGCGTCGGCAAATTATCGTCAACGAGCATTACCTGCGGTCCGTGCGACCGGGTGCGATGAATCATGCCGTCGACACCATGGGCATTCTGACGCATTTATGGGAAGCGCAGTCACCACATTTTGTGAAGCAGGTCCTGTGGCACGAATACGGCCATGCGATCGATGGCATTTTTGAATTTTCGCGATCGCCCTCCTTCAGGCGGCAGTTTGAAAGCGATCTGGCCGCGATGGGTGGCGTCGATGGTGGCGTTGTGAAAGGCTATGGTTATTATATGAACCAACCTGAAGCCTATCGCTCGCACGAAGAAACCTTCGCGGAACTTTTCGCCCACATTATGTATGAACGCGCGACCGTACAGGGCACGCCGATGTTGAATGATTTTCCGGCGACATCGCAGTGGATCCGCTATTATGTGGGAGAGCTGGAACGCTGCTGCGCTATTGGCCCGCAGGCGGTTGAGGAATTAAAGGCAGGCTTCGCAGCACCTCATCCAGTCACCGTCCGTGGCGATGATCCGATCACCGAGCCATCCACACGCATTGCCCTTAATGCTGGCTGATTATTTACCGAGGACGATCCGCCTGTATCCCAACGCCTCAGCGACATGGCTTTTAACAACGGCATCAGAACCAGCCATGTCGGCCAGCGTGCGCGCGACACGCAGAACACGATGGTACCCGCGTGCGGAAAGTTTCAGTTGCTCTGCCGCCTGTGTCAACAGGGCGCGTCCGGCGGCATCAGGTGCGGCCACACGCTCCAGCAACTCACCATCCGCTTCGGCATTGGTACGCGGCTGTTGGGCTTTACTACTTTCTTCTGCAATTCTCTGATAACGCTCGGTTTGGATGGCGCGGGTTTCCGCTACACGCGCGGCAACGGTTGCGCTGTCTTCGCGCGGTGGCGGCAGGCTAAGATCCGCCGCGCTGACGGCGGGTACATCAATATGCAAATCAATGCGGTCGAACAGGGGGCCTGATATGCGCGACTGGTAATCCATCGCGCATTTGGGCGCACGGCCACAGGTGCGTTCGGGATCATCCAGATGTCCGCATCGGCAGGGGTTCATGGCGGCCACCAATTGCACACGCGCGGGATAGGTCACATGATGATTGGCGCGCGACACAACCGCGCGACCTGTTTCCATCGGTTGCCGCAGGGCCTCCAACGTGGCGCGTTGAAATTCCGGCAATTCATCCAGAAACAAAACGCCGTGGTGCGCCAATGATATTTCACCCGGCTTGGCGCGCAACCCGCCGCCGACCAGTGCGGGCAACGACGCCGAATGATGCGGGTCACGAAACGGCCTGCGACGCAGCAGGCGGCCCTCATCCAGTAAACCCGCCAGCGAATGGATCATGGAAACATCCAACGCCTCATCCGCTGCCAGCGGTGGCAGGATGCCGGGCAGGCGGGACGCCAGCATGCTCTTGCCCGAACCGGGCGGGCCGATCATCAACAGATTATGCCCGCCGGACGCCGCGACTTCCAACGCGCGCTTGGCGGTTTCCTGTCCTTTGATATCACGCAGGTCGGGCGTGACCTCATCGCCTATGTCTTGCACCTGTGCCGTGGGGCGGCCCAGTACTTGCGTGCCCTTGAAGTGATTGATGATGGCCAGCAGCGACGGTGCCGCCAGCACTTCAATCTCACCTGCCCAAACGGCTTCGCCGCCATTTCTTTCCGGACAGATAAGGCCGCGGTTACGCGTGGCCGCCGTGACGGCGGCAGGCAGGACGCCCGCGACGGGTGACAGGACGCCGTCCAGCGCCAGTTCACCCAGCGCCGTGTAGCGCTGCATTTCTTCCAGCGGTAACACACCCATGCCGGCCAGCAAGGCCAGCGCGATGGGCAGGTCGAAATGTGATCCTTCTTTCAGGACGTCGGCCGGCGCCAGATTAACGGTGATGCGTTTGGCTGGCAGGGACAGGCCAAGGGAAAACAGGGCCGCGCGTACGCGCTCGCGACTTTCGGCCACGGCCTTGTCCGGCAGGCCGACAAGGTTAAAACTGACTACGCCCGCCGACATCTGCACCTGAACATCAATATCCAGTACCTGCGTGCCTTCAAAAGCGACTGTGGCGATACGTGCGACCATAAGGGGATCAAACCAATAAATTACAATGGGTTAGGTAGCATACCCCCGCACCCACGTCGAGGGGGAGATAATCTGTCTTCGTGCCATGCATTATTTTCAAAAACATGTGTTATCATCTTATTGTTTATAAAGGATTTTTTATTTAGCACTTTTTATATTTGGTGTTCATATGGATGATGGCGAAGATTTTATTGAACAATTGGGGCGTGATAGTTGGCGGGCCGCTGCCGATTTTCTGAAAAACGTTTTTGGTGGCAACAGTGAGCCTTATCCTATGACCCCCAATCAAGTTGCCAGCGCCTATAATGAAAGCGTTGAAGATTATCAGGGGCCGTATTGACCCTGTGGGTTAACAAAGTAATCGCCGTCTAAAAATATCTCGACTCTTGCGCCCTTTTTCCCTTATAAGCGGCCTCTGACGATTGTGTGTGGGAGGTTTTCTGCCAAATAAGCCCGGCAGAGCCGCACCACGCCACCATTTCCCAAGACCTGATGGTTTCGGGGAAGCAGGTTCAAAGGGGCGTTCTTCCTTTTCGTCTTAAGATATTGGTCGTGCAGTGACGGGGGCCATGCAGGTCATGAGCGGTTGCGTGAAGCGCAGAGCGAGTGAACCCAAGCATCGTGTCAACATTCACTGATCGCCCGGTATCAATGGTTGCAGAAACCGCTCTGTTATACGGGGTGGGTTTTGCGTGTTTTTAACTTAGGAGTTCACTATGGCAAAAGAAATTGTCGGCCTTATCAAGCTGCAAGTTCCGGCGGGCGCCGCCAATCCGTCGCCGCCCATCGGCCCGGCGCTTGGTCAACGCGGCCTCAACATCATGGATTTCTGTAAGCAGTTCAATGCCAAGACCCAAGGCATGGAAAAGGGCACGCCCATCCCGGTCGTGATCACCGCTTACAGCGACCGTACCTTTACCTTCATCACCAAACAGCCGCCCAACAGCTTCTTCATCATGAAGGCTGCGAAGATCGAAAAGGGTGCGCAGACGACCGGTACGCAATCGGTTGGCACCATCACGATGGCGCAGGTGCGTGAAATCGCGAAACAGAAGATGGTCGACCTGAACGCCAACGATATCGACGCGGCGTGCAGCATGATCATCGGCTCCGCCCGTTCAATGGGCGTCAAGGTTGTGGAGGGCTAAGCAATGGCAACACATGGTAAGAAACTGCGTGCAGTCGCAAAGAACGTGATCCGCACGAAAACCTACAGCCTTGATGAAGCGATCAAGCTTGTGAAGTCGAACGCGACCACTGCGGCGCGCAAGTTCGACGAAACGATCGAAATCGCCATGAACCTTGGCATCGACGTCAAGCAGTCCGACCAGGCCGTCCGCGGCGTGGTGCAACTGCCGAACGGCACCGGTAAGACGCTGCGCGTCGCCGTGTTCGCCAAGGGTGAAAACGCCGATAAGGCAAAGGCCGCGGGTGCTGACATTGTCGGCGCCGACGACCTGGCCGAAAAAATGACCGGCGGATTCATGGATTTTGACCGCGTTATCGCCACCCCCGACATGATGGGCGTGGTCGGCAAGCTGGGTAAGGTTCTGGGTCCGCGCGGCCTGATGCCGAACCCGAAGCTGGGCACCGTGACGGCGAACGTCGCCGAAGCCGTGAAGGCTGCCAAGGCGGGCTCGATCGAATTCCGTGCTGAAAAGGCCGGTATCGTTCAGGCTGGCATCGGCAAGGTGAGCTTTACCGAAAAGGCGATCCTTGAAAATGCACGCGCTTTCATCGGCGCGATTGCCAAGGCTCGTCCGTCGGGCGCCAAGGGCACCTATATCAACCGCGTTACGGTTTCATCGTCGATGGGCCCGGGCGTGAAGGTGGACCTCAGCACCCTCGCAGGCGAATAAGGCGGGTACAAAGCTGAAATAAAGAACGCGCTGTCTTCAGGGACAGCGCGTTTTCTATGCGGTTTTTTATGATGCAAGGCGGTTTTAGTACACCAGCTTGCCGCCTTCGAAGATGATCACTTGCTTGTTGGCTGTAACTTCCATGGCGTCACGTACGGGGATGGTATAACCCACAGCGTCCTCCCGGATAATATACGCGCCACTGCCTGAAAGGTTTGTGGTTTCGCACAGTGCTTTCGATGCCGCGATAATGTCATGCGCGCGCTTTTCTAAATCAGTAATATCGTCAGCTTTCGGATCGATTGCGCCGGGCAATGCATAAACCTTCGCATCCTCCGCCTTATGCCTGATGGCATAAATCTGTGGGCGGCCATCGGGTCCATGAACCATGACCATGGTCATATCGCCTGCGCTGACGACGTTGATGTTCACGGGGCCGTTCGGGCCATCCGTAATGGATATGGTCATTACCTTGCCACCGTTCTGTTCGGGGCAATCGATCAGTGCGTCGCCCATGGCGCCAATTTGCCTGTGGTCGCGCTCGTGCGATGTGCAGGCGGATGTTAAAAGACAGGCACCCACGGCAATTGTGCGTACGGTGACCGATGATCTGATAATGTTATACATATCCCTATAATCCGTTTAAGTAGGCGTGGCCCGATTATACAGAGGGGCCAATGGTTAAAACAGGTTAATAAATAGTTTCTCACCGTCAATTAGGCCTATTTTGTGCATTTTCCTCTTGCTTTAAGAGGGTCATTTCGGTTATGAAAACGCCGTTCGGGACGCAATCCCGGACATCCTGTCAAAGACTGCGGGTACTTGATAAGGGTATAACCCTTTGAAAAGTTTAAATAAGCCAGCATAGATGGGGATCGTAGCGAACCGCCTCAATGGATCAACATCCTTGGGGCCAGCACCAAGGGTGCTTTCCGGCTTCGCCTCTTTCCTTCATTCAGCTTTGACAGTTTTGCGCCGACAGGTGCTTGGGACTTTTTGCCCTCAGAATTTCGCCGTGCCCCGTGGGGTTCGGCATGACGTGCTTGAAGTGATTGTAACGAGTGAAAAGCGAAAGAGGTCGAACATGACAACAGTGAGCGCCAACCGCGCCAATAAGGAAAAGCTGGTCGAAGCCTTCGGCAGCGAAGTGCAGGATGCCAGCATCATCGTCGTCACCCAGCAAGTGGGTCTGAATGCCGACCAGACGCGCGATCTGCGCGTGGCTTTCCGCAAGGAAGAAGTCGGTTTCAAGGTCGGCAAGAACACGCTGATCAAGCTGGCTTTGAAGGACTCACCCTTCGCCGCCATCGGCAAGTATCTGCAGGGCCCGACCGCCCTTGCCTTCTCCAAGGATCCGGTTGCCGCCGCGCGCGTCGCCGTCGAATTCGCAAAGAAGAACGACAAGTTGAAAATCGTGGGCGCCGCTATGGGCGACCAGTTGCTTGACGAAGCCCAGACAAAGGCGTTGGCCAGCCTGCCATCGCTCGATCAGCTTCGCGGCAAGATTATCGGTCTTCTGCTGGCTCCGGCCACCAAGGTCGCGGGCGTTCTTCAGGCGCCCGCCGGTCAACTGGCACGCGTGCTTTCAGCACGTTCCAAGCAGGAGGCCTAATCGGGCTGGGGCTTAGTGCCGTCGCTCAATACGAAGAAGTAAGTACGAACAACCCAAGACAAAGAAACAGTCAACAAAGGAGAGTAACATGTCGAAGTTGGAAAAGTTGGTTGAAGATCTTTCGGCCCTCAGCGTCCTCGAAGCCGCTGAATTGTCGAAGCTCCTCGAAGATAAGTGGGGCGTCAGCGCCGCGGCGCCTGTCGCCGTTGCAGCCGTTGCTGGTGGCGCCGCCGCCGGTGCAGCCCCGGCCGAAGAAAAGACCGAGTTCACCCTCGTTCTTGCCAAGGCAGGCGACAAGAAGATCGAAGTCATTAAGGAAGTCCGCGCCATCACCGGCCTGGGTCTGAAGGAAGCCAAGGACCTAGTCGAAGGTGCGCCGAAGACCCTGAAGGAAGGCGTTGCCAAGGCTGACGCTGAAAAGTTCAAGAAGCAGCTGGAAGCCGTCGGCGCCGCCGTCGAACTCAAGTAAGCTTCGTCGATTTTCAGGCCTTTGGGCTTGATGCGAAACGCCTCGCCCTGTCTCGGACAGTGGCGGGGTTTTTTGTTGTTTTCTTTCGTTCTTGAAGATGTGCGCGAATTGCAATTGCCTTCCGTTTTGCGGCGTGCTCAACAATACTTCATTGACTAAACTGTTTTTTGATGAGGTGTGTGATGATAGCAGCACGTGCCGAGATAGTTGCAGAAGAAGAACAAGGCGACCTTTTTCCGGATACCTTACCGGAAAAGGAAGAACAGGGTGACCTGTTTGAAGAAGAGGCCTGTGCCACAAGAGTAACCAGAATAACTGCCCAACGGTTGATGGTCCTGGGGATTGCGGCCTGAGGCAGTAAACCTAACGCCACCCCGCCCTGTCCCGGACAGTGGCGGGGTTTTTTCTTGAACTTGGAAAAATTAACAATTAACCTTGAATTACGGTTCTGGCCGTCTGGATTCGGGCCCCCACTGAGTTCTGCAAAAAGGTTAGTCGTTTATGGCCTTCAAGCTTCAATTAAAGCAGCAAGTCATCCTTGTCTCTGCGGTGTCTGTGCTTATGACGGCGGCGCTTGGCGTCGGCGGTTTGTATACATCATCCAGACAGGCCGACCTGGCACGCGACATTTATGATAAAGCCTTCATGGGCGTTAATTATGCGCGCAAATCGCAAATTGACTGGCAGCATTATGTAACCCTTGCGGCAACGGCGGGCTCCAGCGAAGACGAAAAGAAAGACCTGCTGACCAAGCTGTATACTGAATTGGGCGTGGCGGCTGAGCGGTCAATTACCGAAAAAGCGAAAACAGCCAGCCTTGATTTGCAGGAAAAAATCAAACCCTTGGCAGAGAATGCCGCCGCGCTTGATGCTGAACAAATCGACACCATAACGCGCGCGCTTGATAAAGTGGCGCAACGCTACATGAATGACGGGTCGAACTATCGCGATCAGGTTGACGATATCGTCGCGCACGCCAAATGGTTGCTGGGCGTTGTGGATGGTGTCGCGCTTGCTGTTGCTTTCTTTATTGGATGGCTGTTGCGTAAGGGTGCCCGCCAGCAGGAACTGCAGACGCTTGAAAATCAGCGCTACACCCAGAATATGGAAGCGTTGATCAGCCGATTTGAGGCCTCAACCACCATCCTTGTTTCATCGGCTGAACAGGCGGGTGACGCGCTGGAACAGTCCGCACATCTGATGGCCGAAGACGCCGCCGACACCGCCATGCAGGCGGCGCATGTCGCGACCAATGCGCGGCAGGCCAACACCAATTTACACATGGTTGCGGCGGCGGCGGAAGAAATGACATCGGCGGGCAATGAAATTCAATCACTCGTAATGCGTGCGCTGGATATCAGCCGCGCCTCAACCCAGTTAATGCGTGAAGCGGATGACACAGTCGCTGTTCTGTCTGAGTCCAGCCAGAACGTGGCGGGTGTCGTCGGCGTCATTAATGAACTGGCCGGTCAGACGAACCTGTTGGCGTTGAACGCGACCATCGAAGCGGCCCGCGCAGGCGATGCCGGCAAGGGCTTTACGGTTGTTGCGGCTGAAGTCAAAAATCTGGCAGATCAGACGACAGAGTCGACCGGAAAAATCGATAAGCAGATTCAGGATATGCAAAATTCCGCCGGGCAAACTATCGATGCGCTCCAGCAGGTTAAGCATCAGATTAACGAGAACCAGGAGATTGCCGAGGCCGTTGCCCGCGCCATTACCGAGCAGGCTGATACCACGGCTGAAATTACGCGCAATGTGCAACAGATCGCGGATGGCAGCGGACAGGTCACCGAAAGCATCGAGATCGTTAACGAAACAGCGGCTAAATCCGGCAATAACAGCCGGAAAATGCTGGCTGATGTGCAGGATCTGCATGTCCAACTACGCAAATTACAGGAAAACATAGCGGTTTTCCTGGGTGGCATACGCGAACTCTGAAATTATCAATTTACCTTTTGGTATTTTCACCCTAACTCTGTCTGGCAGCAGCAAAGAAGAGCATTCAATGACAGATGACAACACAACAGACCGCGATGCCCTGTTGGTGCGTATCGAGGGAACGAATATAGACCCGCGGTCTTTTTTATCGACAGATTATTTTAATCATTTCAACACGGTCATCATGTTGTTCGGCATGGTGCCGGATGATCCTGCTCTCCTGGATGAAATCGACCAATGGGTCTATATCGACTATGTCCAGCATTTTCAGGAAAGCGGTCTTGATTTCGCGCAATTGGCCATTGAAGCTTATGCGCAGGCATTACCCAAAACGCGCGACGCCTTTGAAAAAAAGATAGGGGAGATCCGGACTTTCGTTGAAATGTCGCGTCTGGGGTTGCGTCAGTTGATCGGCGGCGGTGACACGGAAAAACTAAACCATATGGCTCTGCGCGTATCGCGTGATTTACAACAACTGGTCGATGATGGCAGCGCCATCGTCCATGGCCGGGATACGGCGTTGGATCAGGGCGCTATTGACTCGCTGTTCGACTAAATCGGCTCGTTGTCGCCGACGACGCGGTTGCTCTGTGACAGAACCTGCAACGCATCTGCCAGTTCCGGTTGTTTGCGCATGACGGCGGCTTCACCTTCGTCAATCGTCTCGGCGGCCAGATCAAATTCCAACAATCCCAGATGTCCAAGACGTGGCGCTATGTGTACGTCCGGCGGGTCACCCGCCAGACGTGAACGCGTAATACGGTCCTGCATGATGTTAAGCGATGATGTCATAACGCCGAACAGGCTTGGCGTGTCAGGGTCGCGGCGAAACACACGCTTGGCAACGCCGTCCATAATCGACAGCTTGTCGAAATGGCCGCTTTCTTTCAGGAAGGGGATCAGGTCGAACCCGGCGGCGGTCGGGATGATAGTGCCGGGCCTGCGTGATTTGCCGATGATATCGGCGTTCAAATTGACGGCAATGACCATATCGGAACCCATCGCGCGGCATGTGGCGACCGGCAGCGGGCACACCAGCGCGC
Organism: Alphaproteobacteria bacterium; assembly: GCA_019233975.1. Classification (GTDB taxonomy): domain Bacteria; phylum Pseudomonadota; class Alphaproteobacteria; order UBA9219; family UBA9219; genus JAFALY01. The sequence continues at coordinate 49,704 of JAFALY010000029.1, forward strand.
CATCTGCGAGCCAACGGTCCTGGTACCGCACCGGCGGAAATATACCGGGCAAAGAAAACGAGGCACGCATGGCCTCAACCAGATCACCGCTTTGTATCCAAACCTCGTGACCGGTCACAAGGTCTGTTGTCACGGCGGCATAGGGTACGGGCAGATCTTCAATTTTGATTTTACCGATCTGGCGGAACATTTCATCAGCCAGCTTGCCGCCGCCGATCAGGCCACCGCTTTTCAACTTCATGTCCAGATAGCCAACAATCTTGCGCTTGTTCAGCGAACGCGTCCAGGCCTCTAAAACATCCAGCTTGCCTGCCAGATAACAACCACCGACCAGTGCACCGATGGAACAGCCTGCTACGACATCGAAAGTGAAGCCTAGTTTTACCAGGGCGTGCAAAGCGCCAATATGGGCCCAACCGCGCGCCATGCCACTGGACAGCGCCAGACCTATTTTGCGTTTGCCACGCATCGCGGGATATAATGTTTTTGAGGACATAAGAATACCACCGGGACTGCTAAAACTGCTTTCCAAAAGCAGATCAGGCCCTATGATACGATCCAAACTGTTAATATTTATCGCTCAGGGCATACACTTGGATAAAACAAACACGCAGATGATCGACCCGTTGATCCTTTCGCAACGCAGCAAGCCGACAGACACATGGACTTTAATCATGCGCCTGTTTCGCGGCTATCTGCGGCCGCATGTACCCGGCTTTATTATGGCGAGCCTGTTTATGTCCTTAACGGCCGCCATGACGGGGGCTGCTGCTGCGATTATCAAACCCATCACGGATGAATTGGGCAAGCCGCATATGCCGCTTTATATGCTTGGGCTCGGCGCTGGCGTGGTCGTTATCTTCTTCCTGCGCGGCCTTGGAACCTATTTCCATACTGTGCTGATGAATCGCATTGGCCAACGCATTGTCACTGATGTACAGCAGGAAATGTACCGGCATTTGCTGGGCGCGGACCTTGCGTTCTTTCACGCCAATGCGTCGGGGCAGTTGATATCCCGCTTGACCAATGATGTGGCCGTTATGCGACAGGCCGTCGGCGAATGCATGACCAGCAGTTTCAAGGGCGGGCTCACGCTTATTTTTCTGGTGGGCGTTATGTTTTATCAGAACTGGCATTTGGCCATGGGCGCGTTTTTCATTTTCCCGGTCTCTGCCTGGTTTGTCATCAAGGTCGGCAAACGCATGCGTAAAATCTCCGCCTCGACACAGGCTGAAATCGGCAATTACGCTTCGCTTTTGAACCAGACCTTTCAGGGCATCCGTCATGTGAAGGCCTACGGCATGGAAAAAGCCGAAGATAACCGTGTTCACAACGTGACCGAGAATGTTTTCAAACTGACGGTCAAAGGTTTTCATGCCAGCGCGCTCACGAACCCGATGGCGGAAATGCTCAGCGGTCTTGCCATCGCGACGGTCTTTATGTATTGCGACTGGCAGGTCGAACATGGGCTGATTACGACGGGCGGGGTCTATTCCTTCGTGATGGCGTTTATTCTGGCCTATGACCCGATGAAGCGTACCTCCAAGGTTAATGCGCAGTTTCAGGCTGGCCTTGCTGCCGCCGAACGTGTTTTTGCCGTCCTTGATATTCAACCGACTATCGTCGACGCGCCGCGTGCAACACCCCTCAATGTGACAGATTACAGTCTGGCGCTGGAAGATGTTGTGTTCAATTATCGTGACGGCACGCGCGCCCTCGACCATCTGTCTATTACCGTGCCGCATGGCAAGACGGTGGCGATCGTCGGACCATCGGGGGCAGGCAAATCAACCATCATCAACCTGATCCCGCGCTTTTATGATGTGCAGGGCGGGCGTATTCGTGTCGGTGGGTGTGATGTGCGCGATCTGACCCTGTCCAGCCTGCGCGGTTCCATCGCGCTTGTCAGTCAGGAAACCGCGTTGTTTGACGACACCGTGCGCGCCAACATCGCCTATGGCCGCCCGAGCGCCAGCGACAGCGAGATTGAAGCCGCCGCCGTCGCCGCCTTTGCCGACACATTCATCCGCGACCTGCCACAGGGTTATGACACGCTCGTGGGTGAACATGGCGTCAAGCTTTCTGGCGGGCAACGTCAGCGTATCGCGATTGCGCGCGCCATGTTGCGCAACGCACCTATCTTGCTGCTGGATGAAGCGACATCGGCGCTGGATAATGAATCGGAACGCGCGGTGCAGGCGGCCTTGAAACGGTTGCAGATCGGGCGCACGACCATTGTTGTCGCCCACCGCCTGTCAACCATTGTGGATGCTGACCAGATTGTCGTTCTGGAGCGCGGCGCCGTCGTTGAACAGGGCACGCATACGGAACTTTTGGAAAAGCGCGGCGTTTATGCCAGACTTTACGGAATGCAAAGCGAAGCGGGTGCCGATTTCTAAGGCGACGCTGACAGGGTAGTAGGAGCACATCATGGCCAAAGGGCATCTGGCGCGCCGCGCCTCCGGATGGGTGGTTACCCTGCTGGCCGTCTATGTGGTTTTTATCGGCGCTTTGTTCTTTATGCAGAAACGCCTGATGTATTTTCCGGATACGGGGCGTTTCGTGCCGTCCGAATGGGCGTTGCCGGAAATGAAGCCGCTTACCATTCATGAAGATGACGGGCTGACGTTGAACAGCTGGTACAGACCGGTGCAAAAGCCGGGACTTTTTACCATCGTGTTCTGTCAGGGTAACGCCGGTCATCTGGGGTACAGAAATTACAAATTCCGGCCCTGGCTGGATGCCGGATATGGTTTGCTGCTGGTGGGGTATCGCGGCTTTGGCGGCAATCCCGGCGCGCCGTCCGAAGAGGGCCTTTATGATGATGCGCGCAGCGCCATCGATGCTATTCGTGCGCTCGGCGTAAAAGACAAAGCGATGGTGATTTACGGCGAGTCGATGGGGACCGGCGTGGCGACACAAATGGCGACGGAGGTCGGTGCCTCCGCGCTTATTCTGGAATCGCCCTATACATCGGTGCCCGATGTTGGCACAGACCGTTACCCCATGGTGCCGGTGCACATACTACTGCGCGACAAATATGACTCGCTGTCCAAAATCAAGGATGTGCATATGCCGTTGTTGCTGATGCATGGTGAGTTGGATGATGTTGTACCCGTGAAATTCGGTCGCCGTTTGTTTGCAGCGGCGAATGAGCCCAAACAGGTCGAATATGTACCGGAAGCGGGACATAACAATGTTTACAACATGCGCACGCAACAATTGATTTTAAACTTCCTGTCGAAACTGCCGAATGACGCGCTTTTGCAGGACCCCGCCATCAACAAGGATGAAGAATAGGGAGACTGGACGATGCTGTTTGTTATCTATGCCAAGGATCAGGCCGAAGATACGAATGCGTTACGCAACGAACATTACGCCGCGCATAAGGAACATCTGGAAAAATGCGGGGACTACGGTGTTGAGATTGTCACTGCCGGACCGCTGGTCAGTGATGACGCACGGCGTGCGCTGGGCAGCCTGATTATCTGTCAGGCCGAAGCGCGTCAGGACGTGATCACCTTCAACCGTGAAGACCCGTTTTACAAAGTCGGCGTCTGGCAAAATGTTGACGTCACGGCGTTCGATAAACGCCGCGGCTGATTACCTGACCGCGCATTCATCGGTGGCGGCAAGCCCATGCGTGATGGTGATTTGTTGCACCTGTCCATTGGCGGGTGTTTTGCACGTTGCGGTGCTGAGCGGCACGATAAAATAATTGCCCTGTTTTTGCACGACACCGGCACCTTCGGGTAGGGTTCCCACGTCGCACAGTGCGCGCGTGCTGACCATCAGGCTGCGCACTTTTCCGTCAAAATGCGTCACGGTGCTGGTGCTGCCACGGCTGTCTATAAGGCCCGACATTTTATCCGATAGCACCATGCCCGATAACGAAATGCGACAGGCGCTGGCGACCTTGTTCATGGCGATACCCAGCTTCTGATTTATGGCTGTCACATCATTGGCTGACCAGACAGATTGTTGTGACAAAGCGACCCCTGCGCTAAACGGCAACTCAAGACCCGGTAACTGGCTGTAATCCGGCGTTTCCGGTGTGTCGATGACCATGGTCGGTGTTTTATAGGGTATTTGCGCCCCTGTTTTTCTGGATGCAGATGGCACAGGCGTGTAAGGCAAATAAGCCTGTGGCGCGGCACTTTGCGGTTCCGTCACCGGAGCTTGTGCTGGCACATTGGCTTGCGGCTGTGCCTGAGGTTGGGGTTGTTGTGTTTTTACGGGGGCGGGGGCAGGCACTTCGTTTTGCATTGGTACGAGGCCCATATTCGGCCCGCTGCTTCCGGCGCTATTATTATCATCAGGCAACAGGACATTGCCCGCTTGTGCCTGTGTTGCCCAACCGATGATGGCGGCACAACTACCGGCCAGCATCAAGGAAAGAAGGGAAAACTTTGAATAACGCATGCGGATCCAATACATACCGGTTGCGAATAACGTTCAACACTACCAGATTTTGCAAAAGGCTGATAAATATAAAATGAATAAGTTATGAGAGAACACCCATGCCCCTGTCCCCCGCCCTAAAACGCTATAAATCGCTGCTATGGCTATTGGCACCGCTGGCGGTCGCGGCCATTCTTTTTGTATGGCCGTGGGCGCAAGGGCTTGCGGACGGTGCCGCACCGGCTCCCGCTTTTCCGCAGGATACGATGGTGATTGAACGCGCTGATGGTAAAACCCTGCCGTTTAAGATAGAGGTCGCCACAACGCCGGAACAACATGCCTATGGCCTTATGTACCGGCGGCATCTGGACACTGACGCGGGAATGATTTTCTTATGGGAAACGCCGCAACAGGTCGCCATGTGGATGAAGAATACTTACATCCCGTTGGATATGCTGTATGTCGCGGCGGATGGGCGTATTCGCAATATCATCGCGCATGCCGAACCCTTGAACCTGACACCCTTACCCTCCGATGGGCCTGTTAAGGCTGTCATCGAACTTGCAGGCGGTGCGGTTGACGCCTATGGGTTAAAAACCGGCGATCGCGTGGTTTACAAAGCCTTTAACCCTTGAAAAACAGGGGAAAAGACGGCGAAACACTTGCTGTCGGACCGTCTTTCCATTATTGCTGATGCAACGGGGCGTAGCGCAGTTTGGTAGCGCGCAAGTTTTGGGTACTTGAGGCCCCCGGTTCGAATCCGGGCGCCCCGACCATTTACAAACATCTTTGTTATTCGGCGTCGATGGTCAGGCTGTCGTCGGTGACGGCGCGCATGTTTTTGGCTGTGCGCGCCATATTGTAAACCCGTACCGCCTGATGGAACGCGCCCAGAATGCGGCGTGAAACCGGGTGGTCTTGCGTGTATTCCGGGTGCCATTGCAGGCCGAGGAAGAACCCGTCATTGCCGGCGGCGGAAATGGCTTCGACCACGCCGTCTTCGGCGCGTGCTTCCACCCGCAAGCCTTTACCCAATTGTTTGACCGCCTGTTCGTGAATGCTGCACACTTCGTGCGGCAAGTCCTTCAAAAGCGGGTGCAGGATGCCATCCGGCGCAATCGACACCGTGTGCAGATGTTCGCAGGCAATCGCGCCATCTTTCTTGATGCTGCAGGAATGGTTGACTTCAGCCTTTGGCAATTGCTGGTGCAACGAACCGCCCAGCGCGACATTCATGGACTGCATGCCGCGGCAAATGCCCAGAACCGGCATGCGGCGCTTCCGTGCTTCGCGGATCAGGAAAAAGTCCGTCGCGTCGCGTGCTTCGTCAAAACGTTGGGGATGCCCGTCAGGTTCTTCACCGTAACGGGACGGGTGCATATTGCTGGTGGCGCCCTGTAACAAAATGCCGTCGATGGTGTCCAGCAGGGGCAAAAGATTTTCCGGGTTTTCTGTCACCGGTATGACCAATGGCACCGCGTCGTACCCGCGAATGACATGCACGATTTCTTCCAGACATGTAAACGCGTTGTGCCCTTCCATCAGGTGCGCCTTGTGCGCCGTGCGGACGGCGCGTGGATTAATCTGGGCTGATGTCAAAATAACCGGGCTCATTTTCACAGGATACGGTTAAATTATGACTCGTTTATGACCAAAACCGGCCTGTTCGCGGTTTTTTAGTACGGTTTTCGGCCTGTTTTATGCTGCATCGCCAAAAACCGGCTTCTGTTCCGGGGTGTTTTTGCTATAGTTCCCCGCTCCACTTGTTAGCCGAGGTTCCCATGCGCGTCCGCATCTACCGCCCTTCTAAAACCGCGTCACAGTCCGGCCGTGCCGGTACGCGCCATTGGCTGGTAGAGCCGGAACTGGCCACGCCCCGTACGCCTGAGGCATTGATGGGCTGGCAACAAAGCGGCGATACGCTGGGTGAACTCGGCGGCCGCTTAAAGTTTGCGTCGCGCGAAGAAGCGGTACAGTTTGCAACCGCCCGCGGGTGGGACATGGTGGTGGAAGAACCCGCCGAACGCCATGTGACGCCGCGCAACTACCTCGACAACTTCAAGATTGTCCGTCCGCAGGACGAAGAACGCCAAAGCCGTTCAGGCTGAAAAACGGCCCTTTACGTCCCCAAGGACGTAAGGTTTTGTTAGCATCCTTGCGGCAGGATGGCGTAACGTTCCCCTTGGTATGTGCCCGTAGCTCAGTTGGATAGAGCAAGTGCCTTCTAAGCACTAGGTCGGAGGTTCGACTCCTCTCGGGCACGCCATGCTAACCATTCATTAACCACGGTGATCCGACAAAAATGCTATAGTCATAGGCAATAAATCTGGTAAAACTTGATGATATTGGCGAGAGACAGCCTGTCCCTGCGCTGCTTGTAAATGCAGAAATAGCAGTAAGGATATATGCAAGATCATGCCAGAAGGCAAAAGTCAAAAACGTATTTCCTGGGTTTGGGAGCGTCTCAAGGAACACCCCCTAGCACGATTAGGCCCTGGTCTTATTACTGGCGTGGCTGACGATGACCCGAGTGGTATCGCCACATATTCTCAGGCCGGCGCACAGTTTGGCTTAAATATGCTTTGGACGATGCCGCTGGCTCTTCCTCTTATGGCCGCCATCCAATCTATGTGCGCACAAATCGGTCGGGTAACTGGAAAGGGATTGGCCGCTAATATCAAGTCCACTTTTTCGCCAATGGTACTACGATGTGTAGTCTTATTACTGTTGATTGCCAATACACTTAATATTGCCGCTGATATCGCGGCCATGGGGGAATCCGCCGAACTTGTGACGGGCATAGATCGTCATATCATGACTATAATACTTGTGATCGGAACCCTTCTTCTACAAGTTTTTGTTCCCTATCACCGATACGTCTTCTACCTAAAATGGCTTACCCTATCTCTTCTGGCCTATGTTGCCGTCTTGTTCACAGTCCATATTCCCTGGAGCGAAGTGCTACTTCGCTCAGTCTTGCCAAAATTTACGCTGAATTCCAACGCAGCGACAGTTATTACAGGTGTTTTCGGGACAACAATCAGCCCCTATCTTTTTTTCTGGCAAGCATCAGAAGAAGTTGAGGATATGGAATCCAGACATAGCTCTGCTCTTGTTAGTGATGTTAACGCGGCAGGTTCCGAGCTTCGTCGTATTCGCTGGGATACATGGAGCGGTATGTTCTACTCTGATCTCATAGCCTATTTCATAATTTTGGCAACGGCAGTAACGCTTCATGTGGCGGGCATCACCGATATCCAGACGGCAGCGCAGGCAGCAAGCGCATTGCGGCCTCTCGCTGGGAATTATGCTTTTATACTTTTTACTCTCGGAATTTTAGGGGTCGGATTGATCGGCGTACCCGTGCTGGCGGGGTCTGCCGCTTATGCCTTGGCGGAGGCAATGGGATGGAAGGCAGGGCTTGAGCGCAAGGCGACCGACGCAAGAGGCTTTTATGGAATAATCATTGTGAGCGTTTTAGTCGCGCTCGTCATTCAATACTTACCGATCAATCCTATGAAGGCTTTGTTCTGGAGCGCTGTTATCAACGGCGTAGTGGCCGTGCCACTTATGATAGTGATTATTGCGTTGTGTACAAAGAAATCCGTCATGGGTAATTTTACCACGAGTAAACCCATAGTGATATTGGGCTGGATCGCGACAGCAGTTATGGGTGCGGCAGCGGTGGGGATGCTTATTCCTGGCTAAAGTATGCTTGATTTTTGCCGCCTAACCGAGCATTGGGAGCAAAAGCATGTGGAGATTCAACGCCTGATCCCTAAACTGAGTTCGAACTGTATCTGTTAGGGGACGCCATACTTTTACACTAATCCCTATCATGAGTTGTGGCGCTGGCTTCAGGGGTTGCTGCGCTCAACGTCAACCGCATTTTCATCCACCTTTGGCTTTTGCCCCGTTTGTGATAGGCCTGTTGGGTGATCTTACAGAGCAACTCCTGCAAGCGAGCGACGCATGACCCCGGATCTCAATCATCGACCCTATGGTAAGATCCTCAATCCGACATGGTTGATTGTGACGCTCGGTTTTTTTATCGACTGCTTCGATCTTTTCCTGTTCAACGCCTTGCGTGCGCCAAGCCTGCGTGATCTGGTGCCGATGAAGTTTTGTGGAAGGGTAACGCCATGACAAAATCGCACCCTGCCTTGCAACGCGCGCTGCGCTTTTGTGATGCGCATCACCTGACATTGCCCGTTCTGTTGGCCCCTATGGCGGGGGTCAGCCCGCCTGATTTATCTGTGGCAGTGATGAAGGCGGGTGGGCTCGGTGCCTGCGGGGCCGCCGGTATGACGCCGGATGCCATGCGTCAATGGGCGGATAATGTGCGTCTGCGCGGCGGCGATCAGTTCCAGGTCAATTTATGGATGCCCGGCCCACCACCGATACGCAGCGCGGCACAGGAACAGGCGATGCGCGATTATCTGGAACAATGGGGGCCGCCTGTGCCGTCAGAGGCCGGTGATTTCACAACCCCGGATTTTTTTGCGCAATGCGCGGCGCTTGTGGATATTGCGCCGCCTGTCGTGTCATCAATCATGGGGCTTTATCCGCCGGACATTGCGGCTGCGCTCCGCGCGCGCGGTATCCGGTGGTTTGCGACGGCGACAACAGTTGCCGAAGCGCGGCAGGCAGAACGCGCGGGCGCGGACGCCATAATTGTGCAGGGTATGGAGGCGGGCGGTCATCGCGGATCCTTTGACGCGGCGCAGGCCGAAGCGGAAATGGTGGGGTTGTTTGCATTGTTGCCCGCCATAGTGGATGCGACACAGATCCCCGTTATTGCTTCCGGTGGCATTGCAGACGGACGCGGCGTGGCGGCGGCCTTGGTGTTGGGGGCTTCCGCTGTGCAGGTTGGCACCGCCTTCTTACGATGTCCGGAGGCAGGCATATCATCCTCATGGGCGACGGCAATCGGCCAATGCGACCCTGAGGGAACACGTGTGACGCGGGCCTTTTCTGGACGTGCGGCGCGTGGGTTGGCGACGGATTTCGTGCGCGCTATGGCCCTGCCTGATGCGCCACAACATGCTCCCTATCCCGTTCAGCGTGGTTTGACACAACCCATGCGCACCGCCGCGGCAAAATCGGATGACGTTCAGCGGCAACAAGCCTGGTCCGGGCAGGCGGGACGTATGGCGCGGGCAGCACCGGCAAAAGAAGTTGTGCAAGATTTGTGGGGGCAGGCACAGACGCTGCTGTCCACGCAATACTAGGCCCCCCCTCGCGCACCCAATAGCAAAACAGGGGAGGAGCAGGATAGAGGGCAGGTCACGCGCAAGGCCATTCCCAAAAGGGGTATATACTGGCGGGTCTGTCCAAGTATGGGCTTTTATCGCCACGTATCCTCGGATAACATCGCGCCTGTCAGGCAAGGGGAGTCATTCATGAAATCGACCAATGCGTTCTTTCTTGGGTTGGTGTTTTGCGCCATCATCATCTTTGCGACCACGCAATTTATGAAACCCGCCGCGCCTTCTGCGCAGGTCACGCCGCAACATCATGAAACGTCTTATGAACGCGTTATACGCACGGGCACGCTGCGTTGCGGTTTTGAATATTGGGATGGCGGCGTGATGCAAACCCCAGCTTCCAGCCAGATGACGGGTGCCTGGGCTGATATTACAGAAGAAGTGGGCAAGGCCACGGGTCTAAAGATCGAATGGGCGCAACAAGTCGGCTGGGCCGATGTCGGTGCAGCACTGAAATCTGGTAAGGTGGACGCCATTTGCGCAGGCATGTGGCAAAGCGCCATTAAGGCGAAGGAAATCACGTTCTCCCTGCCGGTGACGTTCCAAAGCATCGAAGCCTTTGCCGCTGCCGATGACCAACGGTTTGACAATAACCTGCAACGCGTGAACGCGGCCGATGTGACCGCCGCCGTCATCGATTCGGATAACAGTGATTTTATCGCGCAAATGGACTTTCCTCTGGCGCGGCGCTTTGCGCTCGGCTCACTGTCCGGCACGGATACGGAATTGCTGATGACGGTTGCGACAGGCAAGGCAAATGTGACCTTTGTTGCCCCAGGTGCTTGGCGACAATTTACCAAGAACAATCCGGGCAAATTGCGCCGCGTCGCACCGGGTCAGAATTTGCGCGTGTTCGGTCAGTCATTCGCAACGGATAATGATGACCACCGCCTGATGGATATGCTGAATGTCGCGGTACAGGAAATTATCAATGCCGGTGCGGTTGACCGCATTCTGAAAAAATATGAAAACGACTATCCCGACATGTATCTGAAGAACGCCAAGCCGTATCAACAATAGTCCCCATGTCCGTTTTTGATATTCTACTGACGTATCACATCGCATTTTTGCAGGGGTTGCGCGTAACCCTGATGCTGTGCGCGGTCATATGGACGGCGGGTCTGGTGTTGGGTACGGCACTGGGTGTCGTTGGCGCCCATTCCCCCAAAAGCTGGGGCCGGTTTACGCGCGGCGCGTCTTTTGCTTTTTCGGCGATCCCGACGCTTGTCATACTTTTTTGGCTGCATTATCCGGCACAGGCGGCGCTGGGTATCGTGATCGACCCGTTTTATACGGCGTCGCTGACGCTTTCGCTGGTGAATATTTTTGCCGTCGGTGAAATGGTGCGTCAGGCGGTTACTGACTTTCCGGCGCAGTATATCATCGCGGGCCGCGTATGCGGCCTGCCCACGCGCGATATTGTTACGCGCATCCAGTTGCCGATTTTGTTTCGGCAGTTGCTGCCCGGCTTATTGGTGCAACAGGTTGGTATGCTGCATGCGACCTTGTTCGCCAGCCTGATATCAGTCGAAGAAATATTCCGTGTGGCGCAACGCATCAACAGTACCGTCTACAGGCCGATTGAGATTTACACCGCGCTCGCGGTTTTTTTCCTGATCGTGTGCTTGCCGGTGACGATGTTCGCGGCCCTTCTTAAAAAGCGCTTCACGCGCGATTTTTCGGAGCGTTAAATGCTACAGGCCGACAACATCCATTTCGGTTATGGCGATCGCAAAATTCTGAATGGCGTCAGCCTGTCGGTGCCTACGGGCGGGGTGACGGTCCTGATCGGGCCCAGCGGTACCGGCAAAACCACACTACTACGCTGCCTTGCCCTTCTGGAAAAACCGCAAAGCGGCACGCTTACGGTTGATGGCCAGACTTATGCCTATCCTTTATCGGGGCCCATGCCGCCTGCGCCATGGCCAAAACTGACGGCCGTGTTTCAACAGCTTTTCCTGTGGCCGCATCTGACGTTGTGTGACAATATCCTGATGCCTGCAGAACGCCGCGGCATGGCGGGGTTGGAGGCAGAGCTGGCGGCCCTTATCGACGCGTTTGATATGGGCGATTTTATACACCGCTATCCAAACGAAGCGTCGCTTGGTCAACGGCAAAGGGCGGCCTTGGCGCGGGCACTTATTCTCAAACCGTCCTATCTGCTTCTGGATGAAATCACGTCCGCATTGGATGTGGAGCAGATCGCGAAGATCCTCGATTATCTGAAGAACCTACGCGGACAATCGATCGGTATTTTTATCATCACGCACTTGCTGGGCTTTGCGCGCCATGCAGCGGATCAGGTGGTTTTTATGGCGAATGGCGAGGTTGTAGAGAGCGGCACGTCCGACATTCTGCGCAACCCGCAAACCGAACGCTTGTTTCAGTTTTTGTCCGTTATTGCTGCCGCTAGTTAGGTGCACGCCGCGTCATGTGAAAGACGTCTGCGCACGCGCCTGTGTCTATGTGGCCCTGCTGCGCCGCCTTTAATGGGGACAACGATGGGTTTGGTGTAATCGGGTGGTACTTGCCGTGACACTGTTGGTTGTGTCTTGTGAACCTCATGCTGTTGCTGGCCAACGGCCCATGCAAAATCCAGCATTGTAGCGGCTTTGGGTTTCTGTGGCTCCGGCGCGCCCAGCGTCACAAGCTTGTCACGCGATACGTCACTGATACCCGGCACGCTGCGTTTTGTTTTTCCATCATCCAACAGGGATGTGCCGCGTTTTGTGTCCATGCTGGCCGGTAGTTTCAACTTCATCTTCTCGACAATATAACGTATGGCGGTGTTGCCATTCATACTGCCTGAATCATAATTGCGTTCCTGTTGGTTGATCTGCGCGCCATATTGCAGGGCTTGGTGGTAGGCGCGCATGCCATCTGCCAGATTCATGGTCGCAATAGTGTCATAGCGTGTATTTTCCCCGTGATAGCCTTCGGTTATCGTTTCAACCCCTGCCTTGGGATTATCATCTAAAAACATTTTGACGCTGTTTTTCTTCCCAAACAGCTTGCTGTAAATAGTGCCGCTCATGCTCGCATTTTTGCTGCCGTTCGCTGATGTCTGATACCCATCCAGAATGACGGACTTATCACCGATGCTGAAACGCAGGAAAATGTGGTTTTGACCACTATCCAGATCAGGTAAATGAAAATTGGGGTCACGCGAACCAAAATCACGGCCGTCAAATTTAACGGGGCGTGAACCCACTTCAATTTTTACAGGTTGAAGGATGCCCTCGCGTTTATGGGGTGGTGGTTGGTCACCATATTTCTGCACGAACGCGTCGATAGGCATGGTCGCCATGTCTTTTTCAAAGTCCGGTGGTGCCTTCTTGCCCGGCTTTAAAATGGTTTGCATCAATTCATGACGTACACGCGGGTCGCTGACATCATCGCCCATAAAGGCGAAGGCGCGCCGTGCTTCCGCTGGCTGCGGATCCTTTATCAGCCTTTTGTGATCGTAGGCCATTTGCTTGGGGGAAAATAACGAGACTTTCGCCGCGTCCCAGCCATGACGCCACAACCACGTACCCACTGAAATGTCTTTTTCCGGCTCCAGAACTTTTTTGTACTGAGACAACCCGGTGAATCCCTTTGATATCAAACCAGAATTTTAGAGCAGGATTCATTGACGGAGGCTTAATTGAACCAATTGAACCGGGGCCCATTATCGTATAAGCCTTATAGTCCTTTGTAATCATTAGGCTTTCGGTACGCACACAATGTCTTTGTCCTATCCCGTTATCCTGCCGCCGCGTCAGGCCATGACGCCATCGCTCGTCGCGCAAATTGATGCCATCCGTCAGGCGGCGTGCGCGTCATCTGCGCCTTTTTTCATTCATACGCTGGGTGGCCCCGGCTGTGGAAAATCCTCATTGATGACCGCGTTGCGTGATTTTTTTGCAGAAAAGAATCCTGTTTTTGTCGCCATGGACAAATTGATGGAGGGCATGCCCGAATATCAGGCTGGCCTTAAAATAGACCCGGCCAAGGCATTCGTGTCCTGCGAACTGCCTGCCCGCATTGCCTGCTATGCGCTGCTTAAGGACCTAATCGCGCACCGGGCCAATATTATTTTTGAACATAGCGGCGCGAATGACGCGCATCCGGCTTTGCTGCAATATGCCAAGCAGGCGGGGTATCGCATCCAGCTGTTGCATCTGCAGGTTTCGGCGGACGTTGCCAAGGCGCGCATTATTGAACGCAATGCGCAGGGCGGACGTTTTACGCCGCCGCATTATGTCGATGAACGTAATCTGATTATCGCCGGTTTGTTGCCGCAATATGTGCAGATTGCCGATAATTACCATGTGTTAGAGAACAGTACGAACTCCGCCGATCCGGTTGAGGCTCTGCGTATGCAGTTGCGGTCGGGGCTGCGCGTTTAGATTGTCAGGGAACCAATCCTGTGGTTCGATTGTGATGAAGGTGGGAACATCCAATGGCAAAAACAGAAACCAAGGGCAGGGCGGCCGCCGCACGTACGGTTGGCAAAGTGGATTATGAAAGCCTGTATGACGCGTTCTTGCTACTGAAGTCACGCGACGAATGTGCGCGCTTCATGCGCGACCTGTGCACGCCTGCGGAACTGCAGGCCTTCGCCGAACGTTGGCGCGTCGTACAGATTCTCGACCGGTCGGACGATTCCTACCAAACCATCCATGCCAAAACCGGTGTCAGCATCACAACCATTGGCCGTGTAGCCCGGTTCCTGTTGCAGGAACCCTATCAGGGATACCGCACGATCCTGGATCGCCTTAAAAATAAGGCCTATTCCAAGCATTTCTAGCATCTTTAAACAGTGATTGTTTTTGCCCAGCCCGTACTGTATAGATACCATACTACTATAGTAGTATAATACTATTACAAGGAAAGGTTGTTTATGGACGGCGGTGTGCAGGGGTTGGGTGCAGAGGCACACATTCAGGAAGAAGCGTCGCGTATCAGCAGGCAAATCGGCTTACATATCGATTGGATCCGCACCTCGGATGAATTGTCGAACGTGGGTGGCGGGCAGCGCGGGTTGTACAAAACCTACTGCGCCATATTTGCGGAAAAACCGTATGAGGAGAAATTTTTGCCGCCCGAAGTTGCCGATTATTTCCAATCCATACTGCGTTCTGGCGGTCTGATCTTTGTCGCGCGCGATGACGCAGGTGCTGTGGCAGCCTTTGTGGCGTCGCGTCCGCTCAGCGATAAGCCAGACATCGTGCATTTGGTGCAGCCTTATCTGAAAACACCTCTTGGCAAAACATCCTATTTTGCCGAAGACGCCGTTGCTCCCGCTCTGCGCCGCCGTGGTATTTCCGCGCAACTGAAGAAACTGCTGTTGCTGGCCAACCGCGCCATGGGCTATGAAAGCATGGTGTTGCGCACCAGTCGCGACAGCACGGCGCAGCGCAATGCCGTGGAAAAAGCGGGTGGCAGTTTGATAGAGGGTTTGACCCAGGACGTCGATAGCTTACGCCTTGACGGCTCCCTGCATCCTGATGCGCGTGTTTTTTACACATTCGATCTGTAACAAGGAGGATACCATGCAAAATCGTGATCGTATTAACAAAGCGCTGGCGGCGCGGTTCGTGAATTATCAGAACCTGATTTCCATACCCATTATCGAAAACAGTGACCCGATGCGCGACGTCGCCGATTTTAGTCTGTCGGCTGATCTGGCCGCCAGCGCCTTGCCGTCCAGCACGGGGAGTGTGCTTGTACTGCGGCAATCGGTTTGCGAACGGCTGCTGCGCGCGCAGGAAATCCTGCAGGTAGACAAGCCGGGATATGAGTTGGTGCTGACCTATGCCTACAGATCCATGGAGATTCAATGCGCGTCATTTGAGAAAATGAAGCGTGAACTCGGGTTAGGGGATCGTACAGACCCCGAGGCTATGGAGCGCACGCATCACTTTATCGCGGTGCCAGAGGTTGCGGGTCACCCGACGGGCGGCGCTGTTGACCTGATGATTGTGGATGCCGATGGCAACGCGCTGGATTTTGGTACCGGCATGCATGCGTTAGAACAAGACAGCTATTTCTTCTCACCCTTCATATCGGATGCTGCGACCAACAATCGCAAGCTGTTGCGCCGCGTTATGCAGGCGGCAGATTTCGCGCCCTATGACGGTGAATGGTGGCACTATTCCTACGGTGACCGTGAATGGGCAGCCTATTATGGCGAACCGTTGGCTTTCTACAGCCAATTACCTGAAAGCGCCGTCGCCGGGTTTTATAGTTCAGCAGCAGTGAATGTTGCCTGAAAGCGTATTAAATTTTTTTGAAGATGGCAACCAGGTCGTCAATTACCATGCGGTGCGCCGATGATTTTCTCCAGGCCAACGCGATGGGCCGGACCGGTCTGTCCGACGGGCGAAACGGCACATAAACCAGATTGGGCGTGGGCAGGGCTGCTATTTGCGGGATCAGGGTAATGCCTGTTCCGGCTGCGACCATGTGACGCAGCGTCTCAAGGCTGGTCGCGCGAAATTCATCATCTTCGCGCGCATGCGAAACGCTGCACAGCTCCAACGCCTGATCGCGCATGCAATGCCCGTCTTCCAGTAGCAGGAGCGTTTGCCCGTCCAGATCGGCGCGCGTCAGTTGTTTGTGTTTCGCCAACGGATGTTCGGCCGGGCAGGCTAACAGGAACGGGTCGTCGAACAAATGCGACATTTCCACATCGTTGTGGTGGATAGGCAGGGACGTCAGTATCGCGTCGATTTGTCCCTGTAACAGTTGTTCCGTTAACACCGGTGATTTTTCTTCAATCAACCGCAGGCTAAGTTGCGGCAGGGTGCGGCTGATCTCCGGCATCACGCGCGGTAACAGATAGGGTGCGAGTGTCGGAAACACGCCAAGGCGAAAAGGCAAGGCAAATGGATCGGCCAGTGACCGCGCCGTCTGACGCAGGCGCTCGGATTCAGCGACGATATGGCGGGCGATGGCGATAATGGGTTTGCCGGCTTCGCTGATACGCAGGCGTCGCTGCACGCGTTCAAAAACCGTCACACCCAGATAGGCCTCCAGTTTCTTGATTTGTATGCTGAGCGTCGGCTGACCCACATGGCATTGCTCGGCCGCGCGTGCCACGCTGCCTGTATCCGCCACGGCGACGAGGTAGGATAAATCACGAATATTCATACATTGATATTATCAATGATAAGTATAAAAACAATGAATTTTATTTATATATGTAACGGTGGCACATTGTGCGCAGGAAAGGAGCCCGCCATGCACGATCTGGATAGCTGGTACACCTATTGTCATATGCTTATGCTCGCGAAGTCAGCCAAAGCAGACAATTCAGGCAACGAACCGGATGACGCCACTTGCGCCTGTGCGCGGCTTCTGGCACACGAAAACTAACCCCGGCCTTCCCTGCCTGTCGCGGGGGATGCAACCAACAACAAACAGGAGAAAACTATGCTTGGTATCGGACAAAAATTCCCGACTTTCGACCTGACCGCCGCCGTTTCGAACGACGTCGCCTCGGCTTTCAAGCCGGTCAATAACGGCACGTACAAGGGCAAGTGGATTGTCGCCTTTTTCTGGCCAAAGGACTTCACCTTTGTCTGCCCGACTGAAATCGCCGAATTCGGCAAGATGACCAAGGAATTTTCTGATCGTGAAGCGCAAGTGCTGGGCTTCAGCATCGACTCGGAATTCGTTCACCTGGCGTGGCGTCAAAACCACAAGGACCTAAACAACCTGCCGTTCCCGATGGTTTCCGACATCAAGCGCGAATTGTCATCGGCGCTTGGCATTCTGGATCCGAAGGCCGGTGTTTCACAACGCGCGACCTATGTCGTCGATCCCGAAGGCATCATTCGTTTCGTGATGGTCACGGACCTGAGCGTTGGTCGCAATGTGAAGGAAGTGCTGCGCGTACTTGATGCCCTGCAGACGGACGAACTGTGCCCCTGCAACTGGCAGAAGGGTGATGCGCCGTTGAAGGTCGCTTAATAAACGTGCCTGTTTGGGAAAGGGGTCTGGTGCGCCAGACCCCGGACCCCCGCGTCAAACAAGGCGTCAGATAAGAAAGGAAACTGCCATGAGCATCGAAGCGTTAAGGTCCAGTCTTGGTGATTATGCCAAGGATATTTCCCTCAATCTCGGCAACGTATTGACCCCAGAGGGCGCGCCAGATTTGAATGAGACGCAGATTTTCGGTATCGCGCTTGCCACCGCCTATGCAACGCGCAACCAGACGGTTGTGCAAGCTATCGAAGCCGAAGCAGCGGGTAAGCTCGATGACGCGCATCGTCAGGCTGCCAAAGCCGCTGCGACCGTCATGGCGATGAACAACATCTATTATCGCTTCATTCACTACACGCATGACGAGGATATCAAGAAAATGCCCGCGCGGTTGCGTATGAACGTCATCGGTAATCCGGGCATTGATAAACATGACTTTGAACTGATGGCCTTGGCTGTTTCTGCTATCAACGGGTGCGGCATGTGCATGGAAGCGCATACGCAGTCGGCGATCAAAGTCGGCCTCAGCAAGGCCAGCGTACAATCATCCATCCGCATCGCGGCGGTCATCTTTGCCGCCGCACAAGCCGTGTCGATAGGCTAGTTTTTCTTGAAGCTGCTTTTCGTCAATATGTCAGCGCTTCGTTTCACGGTGGCCACGCCGGAGACGGAGCCGCTTGGCGGCACGGAATCAGCCATTTGCTATGTGTCGTGCGCACTATCCGCCCTGGGACACGATGTCACGCTTATTGCCCAATTGCCCGAAGACAAACCGGTAACGGTTTTCAACATCCGGCACGAACCGCTGCAACGCTTGCTGGATGCAGCTTTTTTTACGGCGCAGGATTTTGACGCCATTGTCATTTGCAACATGCCCACCCCCGCTTTGGCGCTGCGGGCCATGGCGCCGCGCGCCAAGTTGATTTACTGGGCGCATATTTTACCCGACCAGCCTGCTATGCAGCCTTTGGCGCAAGTAGCGGTGCGGGACAGTTTTAGCGCGGTCGTCTATGTTTCGCGCTGGCAGCAGGCGCAGATAGAACGCACCTTTGGCCCTATTGGCAATCCTTGTGTCATCGGCAACGGCGTGGCGCCGGTTTTTGAAAACATGTTCGACAGTGCCGCTGCGTTGCGTCAGGCGAAACAGGATCGCGCGGCCTATACAACGACACCCTTCCGCGGTTTGTCCATCCTTCTGCACGCGATGCAGGGCCTTGGTCGGCAAACGTCCTTGGATATTTTTTCTTCCATGCGTGTGTACCAACATGCCGATGATAAATATCAGGACCTGTTTGACCTGGGGCGCCAAAATCCCGCGATCGTTCTTCAGGGTGCCGTATCGCAAAAAGAATTGGCCGACCATTTGCGGCGTGCGGCTTACTTATTTTATCCCTGCATCTATGCCGAAACATTTTGCATTACGGCGATTGAAGCGATGGCCGCAGGCCTTGCCGTCGTCACAACGGATTTGGGCGCATTAGCTGAAGTTACAGAAGGCCGTGCGCGCTTGATGCCTATAACAACACAGAGTGGCGATGCCCTGGCTGACCAGTTTCGTCATTTAATGCGTGACGCCATTGATGATTATAACCGCGACCCTGTGGCATGGAGCGAAGCGCGATTTGAAGCTGTACAAGCAGTCAACCGTGACTTTCGCTGGCACAGCCGCGCCGTGGCGTGGGATAGCTTTCTTGGCCATACAATTGCGTAACAGGGGTTTAGGTCCCCAAAGTACCGCAAACCCGATAAATATGAATGTATTTTAACGACGCCTGCCTAGATTTGGACACGGATAGAAGCTAGCCTTTCCGCAAATCCGGGGTCACCTATGTCATTGCCGTCCGAAGATAAAGATAAGCTTTCAGGCAGGCTCGACCAGCTTGAGCGTGCCGTTGTTCTGTTGGCGCAGAAATTTCAGGAAATCGCCGGTCTTATGCATCAGGCGGAAGAGAAATATTCAGGCCCCTTGCTATCCGCCGTTGAGATGATCCGTAATGTTGATCAAAAAACGTTGGCGTTACACAGTGCCGCGTTGTTGACGGATATGGCGCGCGCGCATCCGAAAAAGGATATCGTTCTGTTTAAGGGGCGCGGCTATTTCGGCGATAACATCAAATACGCCTTTCTGGCTTTTACCGAACGCGCTGCCGAACATGGGGTTGAGCATTATTTTGTTCCCGGCGGCGTGGATCAGGAAAAGATGTTGCGGCAGGCAGGTCTGCCGTGCTTGCCGGCAACGTTCGAAGATTACAGGCAAGAAGAACTGGCCATCCTGCTGTCAACCAAGCTGGTCGTTTATGACGAGCAATATATTCCGCCTAACTGGCGCACCATGACGCAACACGCGCTTATGAACGGTGCCCGCAAGCTGCAATTGTGGCACGGCATCCCCATGAAGCGCATCGGCATGGAAACGCTGACCGCACGCCAGCTGGCCGACCCGATGATGGTGGAATTACTGCATTCCATGGGGCCCTATGATGCACTGGTAGCAACCAGTGCCGCGTCCGAAGAATCCTGGCGCCGGCAATTGATGTTTACGCAGTTTGCCCCCATTGGTTACCCGCGTGATGATGTCCTGCTCCGAGACTGCACAGAACGCGATTGGCTGAACGTTGATCAGGACGTGCTTGCCCTATTGCGTGACAAGAAGGGCAAGCCCGCTATCTGCTATGCGCCGACATTTCGTGACAATAATCAGGGTGCGTGGTTGGAACAGATCAATCTTGATAAAATCGCGGCCGCATGTGCCGCGCGTGACTGGCATTTCATTGTCAATCTACACCCCTATGAACATCAACATATTCCACGTCTGCGCCAACAATATCCTGCCGTACATTTTGTTGAATCGGGGTGTGACGTTTTCCCGATCCTGAAATTTTGTGATGTTCTGGTAACCGGCTATTCCTCTATTGCCTTTGATTATCTCTTGCTGGACAGGCCGATTGTGTTTTACAGGCCAAATCACGTGGAATATGTGAACGAATCCCGCACGTTGGTGGATGGCCACGAACGCTATCTCTGCGGCCCGGTGGCTGATACCCATGATGCGCTGATTCAACAACTGGAACGCGCCATACAGGTGGACCATAACCCCGAAAAAGACACTTACCGCAGCCACCGTCATGCGCTGGCGCATGACCTATACGACGTCCGTGACGGCAAAGCCGGTGATCGGGTTTGCCAGCTTATTCTGCAGCAGTTGCGTAAATAACGGGCATGTAGACGAAACCATTTGAGGGTTGACCACGTCCGTTCCACGGGTGTATAACCCCGAATAAGGCTTCGGCCAAAACCAACTTAAAGAGAGCAATATGGACGGCGACAGTAGTAGTTTCCGCTTTGGCGGTTACAGACAGTCTCCCACGCCCACGTTGGCCTGATGTGATTTCACCTCGGCCGCAGGGCCAAGAGGTGAACAGATGAATAAAAGACCCTTTACAAACTCTTTCGTATCGACGGTGCAACGTGCCGCAGCCGTGCGGCGCGGCTTGTTTGTTTACGTACAAATGCCAAAAATGTGTTTGCAGGAAGCAGAACCCCCGTCCCTTACATGAAACATAGGCGCTGATTATGCGCCGAAATCTATGTTTTCATAATTGCAGTAAGGGGAAAAGCCATGAAAAAAATCGGCTGTTTTAAAAAAGAAGGCTCACTGTTTGTCGGCGCAATCACATTTCTGCCTGCCGAAGTGCAGACGCGTATTATGCCAGCAACTTCTAAATTCTCCAGCGTGTCACCCGACTACGTCGTGACGCATCAGGGTGCCACTGATTTTCACGCCGAAATCGGCATGGGCTGGGATGAATATTTGCCCCAGCATGACATTCGATATATATCGGTAACACTGGATGCACCGACGTTACCGCGTCCGATTGATGCTGTGCTGTGTGAAGATTTTGATGAGCAGTGGTATCTGTTCTGGGACCGCCTGTATGGTGGGCGTCATATGGTTGAAACGCTTTATGTTCAAGAAGAACTGAAGCCGCAACTGGGCATTAAGCCTATTCAGAACATGACGGCCAACTTGCAGATTCACTTTCCGCAACTTGTTGCATAATCGCGAATATGTGAGGGGGCACACGTGGCCATTTACCTTTTATCACCCGCGCTGATTATAGTCGGCCTGTATGGCTTCCTGTTGGGCCTTGGGCGTGCGCCCGGCCCGGCTGTTTTGCGCGGTAATGATATTGTCACCGTGGTTGGACGTGTTGTGCTGTTTTTGGGCATACTGGCCCTGCCTACATGCTTTGGCTACTCGCTGGCGGATATTCAGGACTGGCTGGAAGATATCTGGACGTCCGGCGGCGGTAAGGGAACGGGTTGAGGGAAGTTCACAAATAGATCAATACAGAACATACAGTGGCTCACCGTTAGAGCGCTCTAATGTATACGTAATTTAGACGTACTGTGGGTGGGCTGACGGCAACTGTCCCATATAAAATTAAACGTATTACGCATACTTTCGGCCAATGGCTGGCTTTCAATGATGAGCGTGGCGCTAAGTTGTTTAACCGCCATGCTGGTGTGAATGCTTAATGCAACCTTATTTCCAAAAACTGTCTGGACGTTATTTCTGTAATATTGTTTGGGTATCCAACGATACTCATTTAACGGAAAATATAGGTAGGTATCATGTTCCTCGATAAGAAAGCGAAAACGGATACCTGCATCCCGCATTTTCTTTTCCTGTTCGATAACTTCCGGTGGCGACACGCGGTTGTCTGCATTCCACACTAATACGGTGTCCTCGGTGCCGTTCATATCTTCGTAAATTATGT
Organism: Alphaproteobacteria bacterium; assembly: GCA_019233975.1. Taxonomy (GTDB): domain Bacteria; phylum Pseudomonadota; class Alphaproteobacteria; order UBA9219; family UBA9219; genus JAFALY01. The sequence goes on from JAFALY010000029.1 coordinate 72,124, forward strand.
TTAAGAGGTGCAGGTATGAGTCAGCCCCATCCAGAACTGTAATTTTATTTTTTCTTCTATTGACCCCCTCAGGTGGCGTAAATTCTATACCATTATCTTCGAGTACGGCCAGTATGCTATCATTTGTTGTGTCACGTGGTGATATGCCGCCGCTTTCAATTTTACGAATTGTGGTGATAGATAAGGCGGTTCTTTCCGCCAGGTCCTCTTGTGACCATTCCAGGATTGCCCGCGCCGCCCTTATCTGTGATGCATTAATATAGCTCTTCATTCCCACAACCATCCTCCATTTGAACTATAGTATAGGAAGTCTTCAGCAATAATGACAGGCGACCATCCTTATTTCATAGCGTTTTCTTGCTGCTCGCTAGGCCGGGGTAAATCATGATGGATAAAAAATGGTGACCTCGGCGGGATTTGAACCCGCGACCCCCTGATTAAAAGTCAGGGAACCATCTTTCCTGCTGAGCTTTCTTGATACCACAAGAAACAGGTGATATGCTGTTTTGTGGCTTAATTAATTGATATTTAGATGCTATCTAAGCTTCATCCTGTTTCAGGCAGTAGTGCTACATTTGCTACCCCAATTGTTACCCAAGTGATGGGGTAGCAAGAAAATAAGGAAATGGAGTTTGATCAGCTATGCGGTTTACAGACAAAGCAATCAATGGGCTCAAAACTAAGCCGACACGCTATGAGGTTTGGGAGGGGAATGGCTTCGGGATGCGCGTGTCGCCACGTGGCACCAAGACGTGGGTATGGGTTTATCACTTTCAAGGGCGCTCACGTCGCCTAACAATAGGAACCTATCCAAAGATTGGTTTGGCCGATGCCCGCATAAAGCTTGCTACAGCCAACAAATTACTCAAACAGGGTGTTGATCCAGCCGAACAAGAGGTTAGACGCAATAAGGCTGAAAGATTGGCCGAAACAGTTTCTGAACTTGTTGAAGCTTATCTCGATAAACATGCGCGTCCTAAAAAGCGCAGCGCAGCGGAAGATGAGCGCATGTTGCGTAAGGATGTTTTACCTGCCTGGGGGCGACGTAAGGCAAACAATATAACCCGTAAAGATGTCATAGCTCTTCTTGACCGAATTGTTGATCGTGGCGCTGGCGTTAGTGCCAACCGAACATTAGCCACAGTCCGTAAAATGTTTAATTGGGCTGTATCGCGCGACTTGGTGCCCGCTAATCCCTGTGCGGCCATCGAAGCGCCGGGTAAAGAGAGCCAGCGTGATCGTGTGTTAAGCAGCGATGAAATCAAGGCATTGTGGCTTTCTCTGTCTAAGCCCAAGCTCCCCATGTCCCCAGAAGTTCGGCTGGCTCTGAAACTTCAGCTTGTGACCGCACAACGACGCGGAGAAGTTATCAGCGCCAAATGGGATGAGTTTGATCTTAAGGAAAAGATATGGACGATTCCAGCTGAGAAGGCAAAAAACAAAATCTCCCACCGTGTTCCTCTATCCGAATTTGCCATCACTATTCTGGCCGAGATCAAAAACCTGCAAGATGAAAAGCAGAATGACAAAGACACTATATCTAAAGACAAAGAAAATCAGGACATCTCAGGTAATGCCGAAACCGTATGCTGGCTGTTTCCTTCACCACGCGCAAACATGCATATAACGGGGCCAGCCGTTAATCACGCAGTGCGCCGCGCGATTAAGGCCCAAAATCCGGAAGAACAGTTAGATGTTTGTGACACCGTGCCGCACGATCTGCGCCGTACTGCTGCAAGCCACATGACTGAAATTGGCTTCAGTCGCCTAACTGTTTCAAAAATCCTTAATCATGTTGAGAAGGGTGTAACCGCTGTTTACGATCGCTATTCCTATGACAAAGAAAAACGGAATGCACTCAATGCATGGGGGGCTAAGCTACGCGAAATTATAATGGCGGAGAATCGGGCGGCAAACATTTTGAATTATACGTCACGCAAAGGTAGAAAATGACAGTGAAAAATAATAACCGAACAATGAGTAGAACCCATCATTATGCAAAATGGAAAAGGTCACAGTTTCATAAAGATGATGCAGAAATGCAAAAGCAAGGCAGGGAGAACATTCGGGCATTAAAGCACGAGCGCTATGAAGAAATAATTGGTATAAAATCCCCCGATCAAGACTTTAGAGATGCTCTTGACGTTGCTGTCCTTAAAGGTCTGTTCACATCGTGGATTCCAAAACTGAAAAATGTTCAAAAAAGAAAGATTCTATCTAACACCACCGACATAAAGAAACTCACCCAGAGCTTAAAGAGCATTAAAATATCCCACAAGCATCTACGAAATGCATGGCTCGTTTATGGGGGCGTGTGGGGAAATGCTCCAGCACATATTGAAGATGCTCTTCTTGTAAATATTGAGTTAGTAGCTTTCTACCGATCAGCCCTCGATGATGCAAAAAAAGTTTATTCCATTACGAGTATGCGAGGTGTACCCAAGCAAGAAGCATCACGCATCTTCACGCAAGACCTTGCCGAAGTTTTTAGCAGGGTAACAGGGAAGAAAGCGCATATTCTGCGTGACGATGCAAAAGCTGGGCAAACAAAAGAGGGAATTTTTTCTGGCAAATTCTCAGAACTAATCGAAGCAATTCATGCGGACATACCACATAAGTTTTTAATCAAAGAAAAAAGCACGCGTTTGGAAACAATTAGAAAATATCTTCAAAACCGCGCCTAAAACCTCAGGCAATAAATCGGTCAAAATTTATTTAGCAGGCGATTTAACGCCCGATACCAGGCGCCCTTAGTTGCTCCATCTTGCTCGTCAGTGAAACAACTGATGGAGGGCAACAATGAACGGCGATGACCGAATAATTCGCGAACCTGAGCGTCGTAAGAAAACGGGGCTTTCACGGGCAACATGGTGGCGATTGGAACGCGACGGCAAGGCCCCTAGGCGCCGAAAACTTTCGGCAAATGCGGTCGGTTGGCTCGCAAGCGAAATCGACCGTTGGCGTGAGAGCCTTTTCCAATAAAAGCATGGTCATTTTTCAATCCACATACCCTGGAGCAGGAAGAAAACAATGCCTAGAACAGAAAACCAAAATGAAAGTTACGACCGCATTTGCGTGCTTTCGCACTCACGCCTCCTTACGAAAAAATGGCTCTCTGATGGAACCATCGAAGGCGCACCAAAAGCCAAATATTTTGGAATCAACATTCTCAGCGTCAGATCGTTTGAAATGCTTGTACGATTATTGCAGCGTTTGCAAACTAGACCTTGCAGCGCGATATTGCGCGGCATGTTCTGTGGATGGGATAATGTTCAGACATTCGATCCCAGCGCACCCCCCAAGCGCATCCGCCGCACACTTGGGATTTTCACCGATCAGCCGCTCCACGCCGTGATGTTCGATGTCGATGATTTTGAAACAACCATCGACCCCACCGTAAATCCGCAGGCTGCGTGTGAAGAGTTTGCCCGCCGATGTCTTCCACCAGAATTTCAAATCGCATCATATTTTTGGCGACTTTCGTCAAGCGCGGGTCATCCCAGCAAGGACAGAAAATTGCGAGCGCACATTTGGTTCTGGCTCAAGAATCCAGCGACGAGCGGGGAGTTAAAAAGCTGGGCTAGGCGTCTGAAACTTCAAGTAGACACAAAATTATTCAACCCAGTTCAAATCCATTTCACTGCTAACCCTCTCTTTGAATCCGGTGTCGTCGACCCTGTCCCATGCCGTTCTGGCGTCGTGTGTGGCATCGTGGGCGATGAGGTCGAAATTGTCATCACACCAGCACAATCATCGGCCAGCCGCCTTCCCCAAGGCTTCTTGAAGTTACGCGCGTTGCCATCGCAATTGACACGCAGTGACGCGCTCCGTGCTCTGAAACGTGCTGCGCGCATCGTTGCCCAAACGCCCAAAGGTGAGCGGAATCATCAGCTTTACCTTCAAATCAGGCGGCTCAATCATTTTCTTCCGGACCGGCTCTTGATCGAAGAGGTCGCAAGAAAAATGTCGCACGCCGCCAGTGTCGCAGGGCTTTCACAGACAGAAATCATCGCCACGGTTGTCAGCGCCTTGAGCAAGGTGGTGATCAATGACTAATGATCTGAAAAACATTGTTGCCAACACCGCCATAAAGTCAACGGACGTTGCCGAGCATCTTGACCAACTTGTCAATCAAGTCAAAACCGATGTGGGTGCACCGTTTGAGCCGGATGCGCTTGATGCCATCGCCAGCGTCAAAAACATCAATCCGGCAGAATATGAACGCTTACGCGTCAAACTGAAACAGGCAGGTTTCAACCGCTTGGGTGAACTAGACAAGGCACTTGAGCGCCTTGAGAGAGAATCTGGCGCCCATGATTTCTCCGGACAAGGCAATGCGCTGCAAATCTCTGATGCCGTACCCTATCCAGAACCCGTAGATGGAGCAGAACTTCTTGAGGAACTAACACAAGCCGTTAGGCGGCATGTTGTTCTTTCGGAAGAGGCCGCGCTAGCCATTGCGCTTTGGGTGATTTTTACATATGTGTTCGACGTGTTTTTTATCGCACCAATTTTGGCAATTCAATCGCCGGAAAAGGGGTGCGGTAAAACTACGTTGCTTGATGTTCTTGCAGCACTTGTATCCCGCCCTCTTAGTGCGTCAAATATAACTTTTGCCGCATTGTTCCGCACTATCGAAGCGGCAACGCCCACTCTGTTAATCGACGAGGCTGACACATTTGCCCAGAATAATGACGAATTGCGCGGTATCTTGAACTCTGGTCACCGGAAAGGTGGCGCTGTCATTCGAACGGTTGGCGAGAATCATACGCCGCAAAATTTTGCGACATGGTGTCCGAAGGTTATCGCATCAATCCGGAAACTGCCAGACACGTTGCAAGACCGTTCTATTGTTATTCCCCTGCAACGTAAACGTGCAGATGAAAAAGCTGATCCGTTCCGTGGTGACAGAGCCGGACACTTACATGCTATTGCCTCAATGGTTTGTCGTTGGGCACTGGATAATCGCGATATACTCGCCGACTACGAGCCAGAAATGCCTGCCTGTATCTTTAATCGCACAGCAGACAACTGCAGGCCGTTGTTGGCTATCGCCGAAGTTATCGGAGGCACTTGGGCAGAGAAGGCGCGTTCCGCTATGCTGGAGCTGAATACAAAAGACCGCGATGAGCAAGAATCTTTCGGAATCCAAATTCTTGCCGATATTCGCGAGATTTTTAGTCGAGAACTGTCTGGGAAATTCAAATCGGATACACTGTCTGATTATTTGCGCTCTATGGAAGGGCGTCCATGGGCAGACTGGAATCGAGGTAAGGGTATGGTGCCTACCACCCTTGCAAATCTGCTCAAGCCTTTTGGCATTAAGCCATCGACCAAGCGATTTACAGCGAATGACACCGCAAAAGGGTATGAGCGAGATCAGTTCATCGAAGCGTGGACACGGTATCTTCCTCCACAAGAGACAACTGAGCCGTCACGCCGTAACAATCCCCATCAACCAATATGCTAAGGGGTTTCCTTGGCCGTCACAATGAAATGCTTTGTGACGACTGACATTCTATCGACCTAATTACCTTTCAATACTTGTTACGGAGTGACGGCTGAAAATCCGTGTCCATTGGAAAATATACCTGCTGCACGTGTAAATCTGATACAATCGCGCATTAGCACTGATGCAGCATCCTATGCCGAAAGACGACACACTACGCCGCGCAGCGTGCCTCCTTGCCCCAGACCGGCCAAACGCCTTTCTAGCTCAGGCCCTGCGCCGCCCGCGCGGCACGATACGTGCGTGGCTCTCCGGCCATCGGCGGGCACCACCATTCTACCTCCGGCAAATTGCTGCAATGCTTTACAACCGCACCGGCGACCTTGCCTTAAGTTTTGCGCAGATTATCGAACGCCGCGCCGAGTTGCAGGAACGAGAACCAAAACTTGCTCGTGGCTTCTGTGTTGTCAAGATGCGCAACGGGATTTTGTGTGATATACGTTGGCGCGGGGGTCGGGGAAGATTTTAATGCCGGGTAAATAAAGGCAAGAGGAACCATTGGGGATTTAGACAATGAACATACCAAGCCCAATCGAAAAGCTCATCCCTGATGTCGATGTCTTATTAGGGCTGGAACCAGAAGAGCTGGCTTGGTTCCTTTTGAAGGGGGCAAAAGAAAAACTTCAAAATGGCATGTTTCAACCAGGCACTATAATTGAGAAATTTGCTGGATCTGGTATGATCGCAACCGCCGAGTTTTGTTACCCAGCCAACAAACGGCATGAAGTAGATATAGCTCTAGCTGAGGCATGGAACTGGCTTCGCGTCAATTCTCTTGTAATTCCTGCACCAGGAATGAACGGCAATAATGGTTGGCTGATGTTCAGCCGCAGGGCACTCAGAATTATTGATGACAGAGATTTTCAGGCATTCAAAGAAGCAGCAGCTTTCCCAAGATCATTATTACACCCAATTATTGCAGACAAGACTTGGTTAGCACTTGCAAGAGGTGACTTGGAAGAGGCAGTATTTTTTGCATTTAAAACTGTCGAAGTAAGGGTACGGCAGGCCGCCCGATTGGATGCTAAAGATATTGGTGTAGCCCTAATGCGCAAGGCTTTTGATGCTGAGTCCGGCCCACTTACGGATAAATCCCAGCCAGAGTCAGAACGATTATCTCTTGCGCATCTTTTTGCGGGGGCCATTGGATCTTATAAAAATCCTCACTCGCATCGCACAGTAAGCATAGCAGATCCCAGGGAGGCTCAAGAGATGGTTTTGCTAGCTACTCACCTTTTGAGAATAGTCGATTCACGAGAAGGGGCCAGTACATCAAATGAGTGAAATATCAAAATTTTCCGGTGCAATATTAACCGATATTCTTTCCGCTCTTATGGTGCCCGGGGCCAGTACCGCAGGAGAACTTCTTCAAAATATTTTTAAGAGGCGTATAGAAAAAGCAAGAGAGATCCTTATCCAAGAAATACGGGGTGGAGAGAATGATATTCTGAATGTTGAGGAATGTGATGAAGTAGTGGCAATTGTTTACCGTTACATGCGTGCGGCACAAGAAGGGGCTGCTCGGATGAATCTACGCTTGTTGGCACGCATTATCGCTGGACAGAAAGCCCTTAAGGCATTGAAGGCTGATGAATTTCTGTATTACGCCGATCTGATTGCTTCGTTGCGTCACGAAGAGATAGTGCTATTGGGATCTTATGCTCGTGTTTTGGCAATTGAAACTAAAGTGGTTCGAGAAAACAGCCTAGATCCTTCAAGAGCGGAGAACTCTGCAGAACGCAGAGCGACAAAGTCTATAGAAGATGTGCTAATACCGGATGTGTTTTCTTCTCGATCTGAGTTATGGGCGACTGTAAACGCTGTTTCTCGAACAGGGCTGATGACAATTGCTTCCCCATCTTTTGATGGACCATACTTTGAATTAACTCCAATTTTCACCAAAGTGAATGTGCTGGTGTCATTTGAAGATTTAGAAGCGTAGGCAAGCCCCCATAATTCGAGCTACTCGTCCCCTGATTTTTTATCACGCCTGTTGAAGCTCGGCTCTTTTTCTAACCAAGGCTTTTTCATGCGGAGCGAGTGCGCGGAATTGTAGCCGCGGATTCTCTCACGTATTACCAGAAAGACAAAACCACCGATGAGAGCACCTTTGCATAGCTCACCGACTGAGAAATATTTTGACAGAAAATTATAAACAAAAAACCCGGCCAATCCGATGGCCACGTATTTTAGAAATCGGACTATTAATGGAGAAGCCTCGATTAATAAGTCAAGCCAAACGGGAATTGTCACAATCAGTACAAACCCGAGGAGAATGCCAAGAGCGATCTCTATTATCATAAGCTAACCAAGTGGTGTCTATTTCTTACAAATCCCGTCGGCGAGGTTTGCTGAAATCTTATCTAGCGCTGCCTTCGTTTTTGTACTTAGTTCTTCAAACCTTTGCGGGTCAGATTCCGAATAGTGAGATAATCTCTCTTGGCATGTCCAGTCCCTGATCTTATTGACATAGGCACCATCTGATGCCCTATAAACTTTGACACGAGCTTTCGTGCACAAGACAGTCTCAAACATTCCCTCGCTGATGCCGATCTCTGGTGCTCCAGCCTCAATGACGTAGTTAGCTTTCACGCTCGTAATATCCGGCATAACGGAAGTGGTTTTATCAAGCCACTGTTTATCAGTATCGGCAATAACTTCTTTGTATACTTGACCCTTGATCCCGCAAGTATCAACTTTTCGCGCAATCTGGCTGGCAAAATAGTTTTCGATTTTTTCCTGGGCCAGCGCATCGGTTGCATTTTGCCCTTTGGTTTGGGATGAAGAAGACGTAGCCGCCGCCTCGATCAAGGGGCCAAGTGCACCAAACATAACACCAGTAGAATTACTGGTGTGCTCAACCTGTATATTTCCAACAGGCACGACCAGCGCATATGATCCGCGATCCGGAGGTGGGAACTGCGCGAAATCGCCTGCGCAGCCAGTTAATGACAGAATTACTCCTAATGTTGAGATATACCGTTTTTTCATAGCCCCGCCCCAGATGGTTTGACCTGAAGCCACCAAGCACAAGGCTTGGTGACCGGAGGTTCAAAACCGCTTAACGAGAAACGGCGCGGCGCTTTTAGCCGCGAGGCTTGGACATAACGCCACCCTCCGGCCATAAGACCGAAAGGCGGCATCTGTGAAATCCTGAGTTATGCTCTCAATATCCCTAGAAATAAGAAATGGCACAAAGCGAAAAGCATACCGCCTACCGCTTATACTTTCTCTATTTGTCGGGAATTAAGTTCATCGCTTTGGACTCCTAACGGCCATAGATGCCTTGGCCGCTCGTTAAAGAGGTTTTGAAGCCCCAGCACTGGCAACAACGCCAGCACATGCACTGACGCTAAACGAAACCAGGTGGTGTGGTCAATCGGCGTTTATGAAGAATGTGGTGATACCTAATCAAAAAAGATATTCTCGATGTTTAATGGGTGTATTTGAGAGTTTTACAAGTTAAGGGATTTTTGCCTTTAAAAATTTTGTTTTGTTACAAATGGTTATATTTCCTTCTGCCAAGGCCGTTAATTTTGTTATTGCTTTTTTAAGCATCACCGGCATATCGTCATGTCAACATGACTGGCCCCTCTGCACATCTGTGTACGGGCCAGTTTTCATTTGTGTAATATCTCCCGATGCCGATTCCTTACAGTAAACCCCACCTGAATTTTGAACAACAAATCGCTTTACTCAAAAGCCGTCACATGATGGTTACAGATGAAGCAAAAGCCAAAGAGTGTTTGCAGCGGATAGGGTATTACCGGCTTAGTGGATATTGGTATCCATTTCGGCAAACAGAGGCCCGCCAAGCCGGGGATGGTAAACTAAGTTATGTCGTGGTGGATCAGTTCCGTTATGGCAGTGATTTTAAAAATGCCGTTGATCTTTATGTATTCGACAAAAAACTTCGACTTCTTTTTCTCGACGCGCTGGAGCGGATAGAAGTGGCGTTGCGCGTCGATGTTGCTTCCCACTTAGGCAGGTTTGATCCTTTTGCATATAGCAATGTTGATCTACTACATGGAAATTTTACTAAAAAGGTAAGCTCCGTCACAGGGCAAACAGGATATACCGAATGGCTATCTCTCTTTAATAATCGGATAGTCAAATCAAAAGAAGAATTCATCCTTCACTACAGAGAAACTTACGATCCTCCTTTACCTATATGGATTGCTGTTGAATTATGGGACTTCGGAATGCTCTCGAAGTTTCTTTCAGGCATGCGCCACGATGATTTGGCGGTTATCGCCGCGCGATACGGTATTCCGCGCCCAGAGTTACTTACGAGCTGGATGCGGAGCATGAACCTTGTTCGAAATATTTGCGCGCACCATGCCCGTTTGTGGAACCGTTCGCTCACAGATCGGCCCAAACTACCCAAGAACAATGAAATACCTTTATTGAACCCATTAGTGGATGATCAGTTTGCTAATTACCGCCTTTACGGTGTGGCCGCTGTCATGTGCTACTTTTTGCGGACAATTAATCCCACCACTTCATGGATAGATCGTCTCAAAGATCATCTTGCCACATTTCCAGTGGCTTCCGGTGTGAGCATCCAACAGACCGGCTTTCCGGCAGGATGGGAGAACCTACCTCTTTGGAATTAAAGAAATCTCGGACAATCAAATTAATAGCCATCGAAAATGCATGGCGGCGGGAATTCAAGAGGGTAGCGTGAAATCTTCCAGAGTGGAGTCCGATAGCTTCTGAGCGGCCAAACAATCGACATTTCAAAAACGTCATATCATCTCGGTAAACCGTGACAAATCATTGTGTGGCGGTAATCAATCAAGGATCATGGTTTGATGATTTCGCTACCCATATTGCTACCCCTATGGAATTCAGAGTTGGGGCATAATGTATAACTTATTGATATTATTGGTGACCTCGGCGGGATTTGAACCCGCGACCCCCTGATTAAAAGTCAGATGCTCTACCGGCTGAGCTACGAGGTCACACAAGCCCTTCTGGATCAGAAGCGGCATAAGGGCATGATGGGTAACAGATGACCGCCCCCCAATGCAAGCCTTTATGTTATCCGGGTATCTGCCCAGAGGATTTGTAAAAAGTAAGCAATAACAGGGGTATGGTGGCTTCTGGCCCGGCAGACACTTCGGTCATTCAGTCGCGCACTTCGGGTTGTATTTTCTTGCGCGGGCCGGATTTTTTGAAACTGTCTTTCATCAGCTTGGCGATGGCGGGACTGACAAATGGCCTGATATCGCCGCCCAGACGTGCAATTTCCTTTACAAACCGTGAGGAAATAAACTGGGTGCCTTCGGTTGCTGTCAGGAACACGGTTTCTATATCCGGGTTCATGCGGTAATTCATGGCGGCCATCTGAATTTCATATTCAAAGTCGGAGGCCGCGCGCAAACCGCGCACAATGACGGAGGCGCCAAGGTCGTGCGCGAAATGCATCAGCAAAGTATCGAAAGGCAGGACCGAGATATTGCGGATGCCGTCGCGTGCCATCATATCGACCTCGCGTTGTACCAGCGCCACACGTTTTTTGGTGGTGAACAAAGGCCCCTTGCCGGGGTTGTTGGCAACGCCGATGACCAAATGGTCCACAATACGCGCCGCGCGGCGGATAATATCGATATGCCCCAGCGTGATGGGGTCGAACGTGCCAGGATAAAGGCCGGTGCGCCCCTTAGTTACAGGTTTTTTTTGAGCCATTCAGGCCACCATTTATGGAGGAGCGGGAAATAAACCCAAGCCTGCGAATGCGTGCCGTCTGCGTGTGTAACGTCCGCAAGACGTCGCGCGTACATTTCATTGTCTGGCAGGTTGGGGATTGTGGTAATGCGTTCATAGGCATCAAGATTGACAAAGTCAGTATCAGTCAACCCTTCCAATACCATGCCCGAAACTTCGCTGCCGCTTTGCTCTATCAGGTAAGGCCAGAGGCCCACATGAACGCTGTACCCCGCCATCTTGGCGGGTTTGTATTGGCAAACACGACCGATGATTTCAAGCTGAACGCTTTCTTTCATCAGGGTGCCGTAAACGAAAAGCGCTGTGTTACGCATCCGATGTTTCTCCGGCCACTTCGTCTGCGCCGTCAGCTTCACCGGATGTGTCTTCCAGTACGGCGACAGACACGACGCGTTCGCCGTCCGCAATGCGGAATACCGTCACGCCCTGTGTGCGCCGGCCCGCAATGCGGATGTCGTTGACGGGCAGGCGGATAATCTGGCCACCGTCCGTCACCAGCATAATCTCGGCACGGTCGGGCACGGGGAAGGTGGCGATGACATGGCCATTGCGTTCGGACATATCCATGTTCCAGATGCCCTGACCGCCGCGGCCCGCCAGACGATAGTCATAGGCCGATGAACGTTTGCCAAAGCCGCGTTCGGAAATAGTCAGGACAAACTGTTCCTGCGCCGCCAGTTCGGCAAAGCGTTCCGGTGTCAGTGTCAGGTTCGACGTTGTTTCTTCATCATCCCCACCTGTGACCTCTTCGCCTGTTTCTTCGCCTGTGCGGCGTAACTGCGCGGCCTGTTTCAAATAGGCAATGCGTTCGTCGGCGGATGCCTCCACATGGTGCAGGATGGACATCGAAATGACCGCGTCACCGTCAGCCAGGCGCACGCCGCGTACACCAACCGATGTACGACCCGCAAACACGCGCACATCATCGACGGCAAAGCGGATGGCTTTGCCCTGCTTGGTGGCCAGCATGACGTCATCCTGTTCGGTACAGGTCTGAACGGAAATCAAACGGTCGTCGTCTTCCAGTTTCATGGCGATGATGCCGCTCGCGCGTACATTGCTGAAATCAGACAGAAGGTTGCGGCGCACAGTCCCGGCGACGGTCGCGAACATGATGTGCAGATTATTCCATGCTGCTTCATCTTCGGGCAGATGCAGGACTGTTGTGATGGTTTCACCCGTCTGCAACGGCAGCAGGTTCACAAGGGCCTTGCCGCGCGCCTGCGGGTTGCCGAGCGGCAGCTTGTACACTTTCATTTTGTAGACGCGGCCCAGCGACGAGAAGAACAGCATCGGCGTGTGGGTAGAGGCCACGAAAATATCGCTGACAAAATCTTCGTCCTTCGTCGCCATGCCGGTGCGGCCTTTGCCGCCGCGACGTTGCGCGCGATAGGTGGACAGGGGCACGCGCTTCACATACCCCGCATGACTGACGGTCACCACCATGTCTTCACGCTGGATCAGGTCTTCAATATCCTGTTCAAACTCCTGCGCTTCAATGGTCGTGCGGCGCGGCGTCGCAAAACGGGCGCGGATGTCGATCAGTTCGTTTTCAATAATGGCGAACACGCGCGGACGGTTGGCCAGAATGTCCAGATAATCGCGGATCTGATCGACGACATGCTTCAGATCGTCACCGATTTTATCGCGCTCCAGACCGGTCAAGCGATGCAGGCGCAGGTCCAAAATGGCCTTGGCTTGCGTTTCCGTCATGCGGTACGTGCCGTCTTTGGCCAGCGCGGATTCATCAACCAGATTAATCAGCGGCCCGACATCGGCGGCGGGCCATGCGCGCGCCATCAGTTCACCCTTGGCAATCGCGGGGTCGCTCGCCTTGCGGATCAGGGCGATAATCTCGTCGATGTTCGCGACGGCGACGGCCAGGCCCATCAGGATATGGGCGCGGTCGCGCGCCTGCCTCAATTCATATTCCGTGCGACGGTTGACGACCTGTTCGCGGAAATCGACAAAAGCCTGTAGCACGTCTTTCAAATTCATCTGCTGCGGCTTGCCCTTGTTGAGCGCCAGCATATTGACCGGGAAATTCGTCTGCAACTGCGTGTGTGCGTACAATTGGTTCAAAACCACATCCGCCATGGCATCGCGTTTCAGTTCGATGACAACGCGCACGCCGTCGCGGTCGGATTCATCGCGCAGGTCGCTGATACCCTCGATAATCTTTTCATTGACGCATTCGCTGATGCGTTCGATCAGGCGTACCTTGTTCACCTGATACGGGATTTCGGTGACGATAATCGCGCTGCGGTCCTTGCGGATTTCTTCGACTTCGGTGCGGGCACGCATGGTGACGCTGCCACGGCCGGTGTGGAAAGCAGCGCGGCAACCGCTCTGGCCCAAAATCAGGCCACCCGTCGGAAAATCCGGGCCGGGGACGATTTCAATCAGTTCATCAATACTGATGCCCGGATTTTTAATCAGCGCCAGTGTCGCGTCTACAACTTCGCCCAGATTATGCGGCGCGATGTTGGTGGCCATGCCGACCGCAATACCGCCTGCGCCATTGACCAGCAGGTTTGGAAAACGTGAAGGCAGAACGTCGGGTTCTTCGATGGATTCGTCATAGTTCGGGTGGAAATCGACCGTGTCCTTGTCGATATCTTCCAGCATCGCCTCGGCAGTTTTGGCCAAACGCGCTTCGGTGTAACGCATGGCAGCCGCGTTGTCGCCGTCCATGGACCCGAAATTGCCCTGACCGTCGATGAGCGGCAGGCGCATGGAAAAATCCTGCGCCATACGCACCATGGCGTCGTAAATCGCGCTGTCGCCGTGCGGGTGGTATTTACCCATCACATCGCCGACGATGCGGGCGGATTTCTTGTAAGGCTTGCTGCTGTCGTAACCGCCTTCCTTCATGGCGAACAGAATGCGGCGATGCACCGGCTTCAACCCGTCGCGTACATCAGGCAGGGCGCGGGAGACAATGACGCTCATTGCGTAGTCGAGATAGGAGCGCTTCATCTCCTCTTCGATGGTAACGGGCGTGATGTCGGTTGGCAGGGCAGGCAGAGTGGAATCGGTCACGGGAAGTCCTGTAATTAACAACGAATCAGCGGCTCCGGGGGCCGCTGAATAACAGGGCAAACACTAGCATTTTTACGCGCACGATTCCAAGCGCAAAATCTATAAAATACTATTTAATATCAATATGTTACATTGTTATTGGCGGGTTTGTATGGCGCCATCGGCCAAGGCGACGACGCGCCCCATTTTACGGGCCAGATCATGGTTGTGCGTGGCCATCAACAACGCCAGCTTTTCATGCGCCGCCAGGTGTTGCAGCAGCGCAAAAACATGGTCGGCGGTTTCCGGGTCCAGATTACCCGTGGGTTCATCGGCGATCAGTAATTTAGGTTTGTTGGCCAGTGCCCGGGCAAGGGCCACGCGTTGCTGCTCACCGCCCGATAGTCTTGCAGGTCGGTGGTCGGCGCGGTGTGTCAGGCCAATAAGGGCCAGCAATTCATCCGCGCGTTTTTCGGCGGCGGATTTGCTTACGCCCGCGATCATTTGTGGGAGGACGATATTTTCCTGCGCCGAAAATTCCGGCAACAGATGGTGAAACTGATAAACAAAACCGATACTTTGGCGGCGCAGCGCCGTACGCCCCGCGTCGTCCAGATGGGTGGCATCTGTGCCCGCGATCATGACCTGTCCGGCATCCGGCTGTTCCAGCAGGCCCGCGATATGCAGCAGGGTGGATTTGCCTGATCCCGAAGGGCCAATAAGCGCCACGGTTTCACCCGCGCCAACCGACAATGAACAGCCGCGTAGCACATGCAGATCGGTGCTGCCCTGGTGAAAACGGCGGTGCAGATCCCGCAATTCAAGAATACCGTTACTCATAACGCAGCGCCTCAACGGGGTCGAGCTTCGCCGCGCGCCATGACGGGTACAGGGTGGCGAGGAATGAAAGCGCCAGCGACATAAGTACCACCTGCAACACATCGTTCACGTCAATAACGGACGGCATCCGCGTCAGGAAATAGACTTCGGGTGAAAACGGGTCGGTCTTGGTGATGGCCTGCACAATCTGTCGCAGCGTTTCAATATGCGCGGCGACGAACAGGCCCAGCGCAAAGCCGAACGCCGTGCCGGCAAAGCCGATGGACGCGCCGTTTAAAAAGAAAATACGCATCACCATGCCGCGTGTGGCGCCCATGGTGCGTAATATCGCGATGTCCCGCCCCTTGTCTTTCACCAGCATGATAAGGCCCGAGATAATATTGAACGCTGCTACGATGATGATCATCGTCAAAATCAGGAACATGACGTTGCGTTCAACCTGCAGGGCGGTTACGAAGCTGCCGTTGTTTTGTTGCCAGTCGAGCAACCGGTAACCCGGCCCGCCGATGGCCGCGACCACATCGCCGCGCGCAGCGGTCAAATGGTGCGGGTCGTGCAGGAATATCTCTAACGACGAAACCGTCGGCCCCATGCGGAAGAAAATCTGTGCTGCGGACAGGGGCATAAAGACAAAAGAATTGTCGTATTCATACATGCCGACATCGAAAATAGCGGCGATCTTGTAACCGCGCAAGCGCGGCGCCGCGCCAAAAACCGTGTTGCTGCTGACGGGTGAAATAAGGGTTAGCGTATCGCCTACATGCACCGACAGGCGCTGTGCCATGCGGATGCCGATGGCAATACCGTCGCCATCCGCGCCGAATTGGTGCAAATCGCCTTCCTTGATGTGCTGGCTGATGGAGGGGCGGCGCAGAATGCTGTCCGTCGTTACGCCGCGCACATAAACACCGGAGGCCATGCCGTTCTGGCTGACCAGGGCCTGCGCCTCTACCGTCGGTGCGATATCCGCGACGGTCGTAAGCGCACGCACACGTTCCATCATGGGCTGATAATCATACAATGGCCCCGCGGTCGCATAGATATTCATATGGCCGTTCAGGCCCAGGACGCGTTGGAACAATTCCTGACGAAAACCGTTCATGACCGACATAACGACGATCAATGTCGCCACGCCAAGGCCGATACCGATCAGCGAAAACCAGCTGATGACCGAGATAAAACCCTCTTGCCGCCGTGCGCGCAAATAGCGCATCGCCACCATGCGTTCAAAAGGGGTGAAGATCATCTCAGCGACCCGCCAGCTTTTGCAGCGCGGCGTCGAGGCTCAGTTCGCTGCGTTCGCCGGTGGCGCGTTGCTTTAATTCGACAGCGCCCTTTTCAAGGCCGCGCGGCCCGATGATGAGCTGCCATGGCAGACCCAACAAATCCATATCGGCAAACTTGACGCCGACGCTCAGATCACGGTCATCCAGCAAAGCCTCGACGCCTGCCGCGTTCAGCTTGGCATAGGCGTCAGCGCTGGCCTTGTCGGCTTCGGCATGGCCGACCTTCAAATTGATGATGCCGACTTTGTAGGGTGCAACTTCTTCCGGCCAGATCAGACCCTGATCATCCCCCATGCTTTCGGCGATTGTGCCCATCAGGCGGCTCGGCCCCAAGCCATAGCAGCCCATAACCGGCGTTTTGACCTGTCCGTCCTTGTCGGTAAAGCTGACATTAAAGGCGGATGAAAAACGTGTGCCAAGCTTGAAGATGTTGCCAACTTCAATCGCTTTTAACTCTTCCAGATTCTTTTCATCGCCCGGTTTATAATTCGGGATGATATCCTTGAGCGCATCCGTGTCTTCGATCACTTCCTTGTTGATGGCGGTATGCGTGCCGGGCACGCGATACACAACATCTTCACCGTACGGGCTAATGGTCTGGAATTCATGCGAATATTTGGAAAACACACCGCCCGATGCAAAGGTGACCAGTGTTGTTTCACCCAAACCCACGCGCTTGTATACATTCAGGTAGGCTTGAATGGCGCGGTCGTAGAACGCGTCCAGATCTGCCTGGTCCGCGTGGAACGAATACATGTCTTTCATGCGGAATTCGCGACCACGCAGCAGGCCCGACTTGGCGCGCGGCTCGTTACGGAATTTTGTCTGAATCTGATACACATGAACGGGCAGGTCGCGATAAGACTGCACAAAACCACCAACCATCGGCGTGACGGTTTCTTCGTGTGTCGGGCCCAAGGCCAGGTCGCATTCGCCCCTGCCTTCGCGGTCGCTGCTCAGTTTATACAGAACATCGACCTTGTCCCAACGTTGGGTTGTTTCCCAAATTTCGCGCGGATGCAAGGATGGCATCAGGACTTCCTGCGCGCCGATCGCGTTCATTTCTTCGCGGATGATGTTTTCGATTTTACCCAACGTACGAAGACCGAGCGGCAGATACTGGTAAACCCCGGCCATCAGGCGGTCGACATAGCCCGCACGCGTCAAAAGCTGCGCGTTGCGGCTGACGTCGCTTTTGCTGGATTCTTTGCTGGTTTTCGTAAAAAGTTGGCTAAGGCGCATCATCGCATCCTGTGTTTCTGGCGGGTGCGACACTGTAGGAAAAAAGGTTAGCCCTGTCTATGGGGCAGGGGGTGTGGTTGGGTGAAAACCCCTAAAAAACCCTACGTCTTAACGGCCGGGTTGCATGCACAGGACAGCCAGTTTGTCCTGTTGGTCACTGGTCAGGGTTTGGCCGTTGAAACTGACCTTGTTACCTTCGACCGTGATGGTGCCCAATTGCGCTTCGGTCCCGGCACCCAGCGCGTTATTCGGGAACGCCGTGGTGTTCAGGTTCAGAAGTTTGGCCATATTCATGGTCAGCGGGATGTTGATTTTGTCAGGTACGGCAATGGCGGGCGTGCCGGGCAGGTCGGCGGGGGCGACAGGCTTGCCATGCACGTCAACGCCCGGTTGATACGCCACATCGGCCGATGGCGTGTATTGCACCAAGGCCTGACATAAACGCGGGTCTACCTGTGATGCTGCCGCACGGGCGGGCGGGGCCATGCCGATCAACAACAGGCTCATCACGATAATAACGGCGTGTTGTTTCATGGCTGCTCCCGTGGTTCCGTTTGTTATCCCGCCAGACTTTTACACGCGGCTTCCAGTTTGGCCAGCATCGCCTCGGCTTCGGCCTTGCGTTCGCGGTGTTCTTCGACAACTTCAGGCGGCGCCTTGTCAACAAAGCTGCTGTTGCCCAGTTTGGCGTCTATTTTTTTGATCTCAGCGGACCATTTCTCGCTTTCCTTGGAAAGGCGCGCGCGTTCCTGCTCCAGATCAATGACGTCGGCGAGCGGGAGGATCAGGGTTGCCTCATCCAAAATGGCCTGCGCCGATCCCTTACCGACCGTCGTCACCGGTGTAACGGCTGACAAACGGGCCATGCGGTGGATGATGGCGCTGTGCCGTGTCAGACGTGCGGTCGTGGCGGGTGCAGCATCCTTGATCTGCAACGGCACTTTGGCGCTGGCCGGCACATTCAATTCCGCGCGTACAGTGCGGATGCTGCTGATTAAACGGATCAGCCAATCCATCTCAGTCGCGGCTTCAGATTTAATCAGTGTGTCGGACAGGGTGGGCCATGCGGCTGTGATCAACATGCCGGTTTCCGCACCTGTAAACTGTTCCCACAATTCTTCGGTGATATAGGGCATGAAGGGATGCAGGAAATGCAGCATCTGGCCCAGAACCCACGCCGTTGTCGCGCGCGTCTCAGCCTTGGCGGCGTCTGTACCATCGGTCAAAACCGGTTTTGTGAATTCCAGATACCAATCGCAGAAATTGTTCCAGACGAATTCATAGGCGGTTTGCGCCGCCAGATCGAAACGATAGGCGTCCAGATGCGCGGCGATGCTATCCGCTGCCTGTTTGACGGCGCCGACAATCCATTGATTGACAGTTTCCTCTGCGGCGGCGGGGTCAAAACCCTTCTGCCACGCGCATTCATTCATCTGGCAATAACGCGCGGCATTCCAAAGCTTGGTTGCGAAATTGCGATAGCCCTCAATGCGCGCGGGGGCGAGGCGAATATCGCGCCCGGGCGTGGAGAGCGAGGCAAGCGTCAGGCGCAGCGCGTCGCAGCCATAGGTGTCTATCATCGCCAGCGGGTCGATGACATTGCCCTTGGTCTTCGACATCTTCTGGCCCTTTTCGTCGCGAACCAGCGCGTGGATATAGACGGTTTTGAACGGGACATCCTGCATGAAATGCAGGCCCATCATCATCATGCGCGCGACCCAGAAAAAGATGATGTCAAAGCCGGTAATCAGCACGTCACCCGGATAATAGCGCGCGAGTTCGGGTGTTGCGTCCGGCCAGCCGAGCGTGGAAAAGGGCCACAGCGCCGACGAAAACCATGTGTCAAAAACATCCGGGTCCTGCGTCAATTGCGTTTTACGGCCATAATGTTTGTCGGCTTCGGCTTGCGCTTCTTCGGCTGTTTCTGCGACGAAGAGCTTGCCGTCTTCGCCATACCACGCCGGAATCTGATGGCCCCACCATAATTGGCGGCTGATGCACCAGGGTTGAATGTTGCGCATCCATGAATAATAGGTGTTTTGCCACTGCTCCGGCACAAATTTGGTGCGGCCTTCTTCGACGGCCTTGATGGCTGGCTGCGCCAGTGTCACGGCATCGCAATACCATTGTTCGGACAGATAGGGCTCCAGCACCACATCCGAACGTTCGGCATGCGGCACGGCATGGACAATGTTTTCGATTTTGTCGACAAGACCCAACGCCTCCAGATCAGCAATAACACGCTTGCGGGCGTCGTACCGGTCCAGGCCGCGATAGGCTTCGGGGGCGCTCTCGCTCATCCGCGCGTCGGGCGTGAACAGGTTGATCAGGCCGCCATTGACCTGACGCTTGAAATAATCGTGGTCACGGTGACGCTTCCACACTTCAAAGTCGTTGAAGTCGTGCGCGGCGGTAATTTTAACAGCACCACTGCCCTTTTCGGGGTCGGCATGGCTGTCCAGAATGATGGGGATCAGACGGTCGGTTAGCGGCAGACGCACCAGCTTGCCGACCAGAGAACTATAACGCGGGTCTTCCGGGTTCACGGCAACCGCGCCGTCACCCAGCATGGTTTCCGGACGCGTGGTTGCGACGCAAATATAATCACGCACTTCAAACGTGTCGTTGCCATCCGCATCCTTCACGGGATGTTGATAGGTGACGCCATCCGCCAACGGATAACGCAAATGCCACATATGGCCTTTGATCTCGCGCGGGATCGCCTCAAGGTCGGACACGACCGACTGAAATTTGGGGTCCCAGTTGACCAGACGGTTGTCTTTGTACACCAGGCCTTTTTTGAACAGCTCGACAAAGCAGCGATTAACGCCACGGTTCATCGCCGGTTCCATGGTAAAGCGCTCACGCGCCCAGTCGCACGAAGCGCCAAGGCGGCGCAATTGTCGTGTGATGGTGCTGCCGGACTCTTCTTTCCATTTCCAGGCCAGGCCCAGAAACGCTTCGCGGCCCAGATCCTGCCTGTGTTGCTTTTTCTCGGCCAGCTGGCGCTCCAAAATGGTATGCACGGCGATGCTGGCATGGTCGGTGCCCGGCTGCCATAGGGCGTCACGCCCCCTCATGCGCTGGTAACGGATCAATGAATCCTGCAACGTAAAGGTCAGTGCATGGCCCATATGCAGGCTGCCCGTAACGTTGGGCGGCGGCATCATGATGGTATAGGGTGTGGCCTTGGATTCCGGATGTGCGGCGAACGCGCCGGATTCTTCCCATTTTTTGTAAAAACGCGCTTCAGTTTCGGCGGGGGTATAGGTTTTCTCAATCGGCATTTTACGGTCTCGTGATCAACGGCAAGGGGTTGTTTCAAGCGCCGTTATCATGCCTCAAAGACAGGCCAAACGCTACATCATTGATGATGTAGCCAAGGGCGGCAAGGCCCATAACCCAGCTTTGTAATTCTAGGGCCGACCAGATGACATTGATGGTTGCCAGCCCCTGCATCATGGCGCCCAGCATCATGGGGTTGCGCCAGCCGGTACGGGTCGGCAGGCAATTCACAACCACGGCCATACCAATGCAACAAATACCAGTAAAACCGAGAGCCCAGACGCCTTGCAGGATGCCGGCGATAATAAAGGCCAGACCGCACAACCCCTGTTGGAATGCCGACGATTCAGCCGGATACCGCCAGAAAAGCAGGCCTTGTCGTGTCATTTTCATGAGCCATGCCGACGGGTCTTGCTGCCCGCCACCACCATGATGACCTACCGCGCCATCATCCCCGCCGCGGCCAAAGGCCCACAGGGTCAGGCAGGCGGTCATGCCGAAAAACCCCGCCATGAACAGGGACAGGCTGCCGACATCTTCGCCGGTTGCCATCACCAGAACTTCTGCCACAAAGCCGGCGATGCCGGATATTTTCAGCGGATTCTGCCGGATCCAGCTCAACCAGGCGCGGCCGCGCTCTGCCGGGTCGCGGTTATCGTCAGACCGGAAGATCATTGTAATTTTCCGGGAACAATTCACGTTCCACGATTTCGATCAGGATATGAATGACCTTGATATGCAGTTCCTGCACGCGGTCGGCGAACTGTCCGCCCGGCGTGGCGATGGTGACATCGGCGGCTTGCGCCAGGGGTGACTGCGCGGGGCCCGTCAGGCCGATAACCTTGACGTTGCGCGATTTGGCCAATTCTACCGCTTTCAGTATATTCGGGCTTTTGCCGCTGGTGCTGATCGCGAGCAGGCAGTCGCCGTCACGTGCATGACCTTCCAGATAGCGCGAGAAAACCGAGTCATAACCAAAGTCGTTGCTGACGCAAGTCAGATGCCCCACGTCCGAGATTGCAGCGGCGCCCAGCGCCGGGCGGTTGCGGCGATAGCGGCCTGAAAGTTCTTCGGCGAAATGCATGGCGTCCGACATGGACCCGCCATTGCCGCAACTGTAAACCCGCCCGCCGTGCTTGAGTGTATCAATCAGGAAATGGCCGGCGATATCGATGGCGCGCTGCGTTTCGGTGTTGCCGATCAGGGCGGCCAGCGCGGTTTGCGCTTCGGTCAGGGCGTTCATGATACAGGGGTGCATGGGAGACCTCATCAGGTTCGGGGATATATACTGTTACGCTACAAACGACTGCAATTTTTGCCGCATCACTGTCATCCGGTGCCGTACCGGGACATCTATAGTTGCGATCATGTCGCACGCTAACCATCTGGCGTGATTATTGCAAGTTCAAGAGTTGCAAGCCGGGCCGCAATGTTTATGCTAGGGCCGTTAACAGTCGGGAGTTTCGCGCGTGGCGCGTTTTTGGGGCAAAGTCATGGGGGGTACGTTGGGGTTGGCCATCGGCGGCGGACCCTTGGGTGCCTTGATTGGCATGGCGATCGGCCACGCCTATGACAAACGCGTGGCGGAAATCGGCGGTGATTCTGCTTGGTTCGGTACGGTTGCAGGCCATGGCGCACGTGAACGTGCACGGGAAGATGCCAAAAACCTGGCCTATCTGACAGCAGTTACCACGCTTGGGGCTAAACTCGCGAAAATCGATGGTCGCGTGACGCATGCCGAAATCGAAGCGTTCAAACGTGCCTTCCCGGTTTATAAAACGCAGGAAAAACGCGTGGCGCAATTGTTCGACAATGCGCGACGTGATGCGCTGGGGTATGAAGCCTATGCCTATCAGCTTGCGCACTACTTCAATGCGCAGCCCAGTGTTCTGGAAGATGTCCTTTACGGTCTGGCAACTGTCGCGGCGGCGGATGGCGCACACCTGAACCCCAGTGAAAGCCGGTTTATACGCACAACCGCCTATATCTTTGGTATGGCGCCGGACAGGCTGCAAACCGTGATGATGCGCGCGGGCGCCCTTTTATCCACGGCGGATGGCAGTTCCGGCCGCGACCGCGCAAATGGCGCAGCACCCCCGGTTGATAAAACGGCGGCAGCTTGCACGATCCTGGGTGTTAAAACGGATGCGACCGCTGAGGAGATTAAAACGACTTACCGGACGCTGATCCGCCAAAACCATCCGGATAAGCTGGCCGCCAGCGGCGCAACACCCGATATGCTGGTCGCCGCGACCGAGAAGATGAAAAACATCAACGCCGCCTATGACACGTTATGCAAGATCAAGGGAATTAAATGAGCCTGTCCGTTCCGCTCGTGCCGTCACCCAATTTCGGTGATCGCAAGCCTGAGATTAAGCTTGAATATATCGTCATCCACTACACCGGCATGCAAACGGGGGATGAAGCGTTGACCCGCATGTGCGATGCGGCGTCGGAGGTCAGCGCGCATTATATGATCGAGGAAGACGGGCACATTATTCAATTGGTCGATGAAGGCAAGCGTGCCTGGCATGCGGGGCAGGGTGCCTGGCGCGGCGTAACGGATATGAACAGCGCGTCCATTGGCATTGAGCTTGTTAATCCCGGGCATCAGTTCGGCTATCGCCCCTTTACGGCAGCGCAGGTGGAATCACTGGTTTTGTTGATAAAAGACATCATCGTGCGTTACGGCATGAACCCGGCTTTGTGCCTGCTGGGACATTCGGATCTGGCGCCCTTGCGCAAAGAAGATCCGGGTGAATTATTCCCGTGGCAGGAATTGGCGAAACAGGAACTGGGGTTGTGGCCCGCACCGCGTGCCGAGGATTTCGAAGGTACCGAACATGTGATGGACGCTGAATTGCAGGCCATGTTGCGGATTGTTGGTTATGACTGCCCGCAGACCGGGTCCTATGATCCCGCGATGCATAAAACCATACTGGCGTTTCAGCGTCACTTTGAGCCGGATAACCTCACCGGCACACCTGAACGTTCCACCGTCGCGCGGTTGCGCGCGCTGGTGCGGCAAGTGAACGCGCTACAGGTTTAATCAGGCCTGCGTATCAACCTTTTGCAGCATGGCGCCACCCTTGGCGACGGCGACCAGCGCTTCGCGCAACAGGCGGTCATGGATGACATAACCATCCTGCAACACTTGCGTCACGGTGCCGGGCGGCTGTGACGGATCGTTTACTTCCATCATCACGCGGTGCAGATTGGGATCGAAAGTTTGCCCAAGCGGCGACAATTTCTTGATACCGAAACGCTCAAACGCGGCCAGCATCTGGCGCTGCGTCGCTTCAATACCGGTCAGCAGATTTCTCAGGTTCGCATCCGCGACATCGGCCGGAATGGATTCCAGCGCGCGCTGGAAATTATCGGCGACCGTCAGCATTTCCTTGGCGAAGTTGCCGACCGCGTATTTGCCCGCATCTTCGACTTCCTTGCGGGTGCGGCGGCGCAGGTTTTCAGAATCCGCAAGGGCGCGCAACAACTGGTCTTTCAGCGCGGCCAATTGCCCGTCGGCTTCACCACCTTCGGTGGCGGGAGTCGCGTCGGCGGTTTCACCCGGACGGGTGGGGGTTTCGTCTTCCTGATACTCGTGCTGCGGTTCGGTCATTCTGAACTCCGGCTACTAAACGGTTACGGCTTCTTTTAACTTTTTCAGGCGCATGTTACAACCGCTTGTATATTGGCCTTTTAACCACCTGCTTCAAGCCCCTGATACTCATGCCCCAATCCCGTACTTTCAAGACCATCGGCGTCATGGTCGGCCTTGATTACATAGGCGACGCGTTGATCAAGCTGCCTTTTTTGCGGGCGCTGCGCCACGCCTTTCCGGATGCTGATATTACCTGGATTACCAGCAAGGGGCCAACGGCCTATAGCGATTTACTGCGCGAACCAACACGCCATTTAATCGACCAGATCGCCGTGACGCCTGATTGGCTCAACCACCCGAAAGATGCGCCGCATTTCGATCTGCTGATCGACACGCGTAACCGTTGGAAACTGGCCATGGCGGCGCGACGGCTGCCGCATGGTGTGTTCCTCAGCCTTGCCTTGCGTTTCTGGACTTCCGACAGAAGGCCTCCCCTTTTCACGCCCAAGAGACCACACATTGTCGATCGGTTGTTGCAACTGGTTGAACTTGCCTCCGGCACGCCACCGCAAAGCGGTGGGTCATTGCCGATCGCGGAAAATTTTCGCGCCTTGTCACAAAAGCTTTTGCCGAACGGCCCTGTCTATGTCGGCTTTGCGCCCGGGGCGGGTAATCCGGTCAAAATATGGCCGCTTGAAAGATTTATCGAGGTTGCGCGGCAACAGGCCGCAGGCGGGCGCATCCCTGTCTTTATGCTGGGGCCACAGGAAACCGACTGGCAAAAAACAATCGCCGATGCGTTGCCGCAGGCGCGATTTCCCCTTCAGGATATGGTCACGCTCAGTGGTGGCCAATTGACCGTTGAACATACGCTTGCCGTCGCCGCACGATTACGCGCCGCCGTGACGAACGACAGCGGGCTGTCGCACATGCTGTCGGCGGTCGATTGTCCGCTGATCAGCCTTTTCGGTCCCACATCGGCGCGTAAACTGAGCCCGCGTGTGACGCACAGTATCGTGGTGGACGCTTCGCGATTCGGTGCCACGGATATGGAAGCCATTCCCGTTGACCATGTAGCGGCGATGCTGAACCTGCTGATACAGAACTGCTAGGTTCAAGCTGTCGGGTGTATTGCTGCACTGCACAGCGAGATTGGCGGACAAGCCCCACCTGTAAACACTTGTTAACACACATGGTTGTAAAATCAGGGGCTTTCTACATGGTCGTTTTATGCCAGCACCACAACATTTGCCATGGGCGAAAAAATATCCGGCATCGGTCGACTGGTCGGCCCCACTGCCCGACGGACCGCTGACGGACATTCTGGATCGCGCTGCGCGCGACTTTGCCGCCAATCCTGCCATCGATTTTATGGGGTCGATCACGACCTATAAGGAACTGGCGTCGCAGGTTGCGCATGCGGCCAAGGGCCTGCAACGCATGGGCGTGAAAAAAGGCGACCGCGTCGGCATGTTCCTGCCGAACACACCGACCTATGTCATCCTGTATTTTGCCGTTCTGCGTGTCGGCGGCATCGTTGTCAACTTCAACCCGCTTTATGCCGAACGTGAGATTGAAAAGCAGATCAAAGACAGCGGCTGCACCATTATGGCGACGGTCGATTTGCCGCAATGCCTTGGCAAATTGCAGTCCATGCTTGGCACAACCTGCCTGCATAAAATCATCGTGACGCGGATCGAGGATTTGCTGCCGCCTGTGACCGGCTTTCTCTACAGCATCTTCAAACGCAAAGACATTGCCCGCGTGCCGGATGAAGCCGCCTTTGTGATGTTTGATGTGTTGATGGACAATGACGGCAAGCCGCACGAAGTCGCCATCGACCCGCATCAGGATGTCGCGGTCCTGCAATATACGGGTGGTACGACCGGCGTGCCCAAAGGCGCCATGCTGACGCATGCCAACCTGATCGCCAACGTTAAACAGTCACAGCTTATCTTTGCAGGTGTCGCCTGGGGGCAGGAAAGAATGCTGGGCGTTTTGCCCTTCTTCCATGTGTTCGCCATGACGGCGGTGATGAATTTTGCGGTTCTGATCGGTGGTTGCATCATCATGCTGCCGCGCTTTGATTTAAAACAGACCGTCAAAACCATCCACCAGAAGAAGCCAACCTTGTTTCCTGCCGTGCCGACTATCTATACGGCGATCAATCATTACAAAAATCTTGGCCGTTATAATTTGCGGTCGATTAAATATTGTATATCGGGTGGCGCGCCCCTGCCGTTAGAAGTCAAACATGATTTCGAAAAACTGACAGGTTGTATCGTGGTAGAAGGATATGGGCTGTCGGAAACATCACCCGTCACGCACTGCAACCCGGTTGATGGAGAAAACAAGGCGGGTTCTATCGGCCTGCCGCTGCCGCAAACAACGGTGGAGATCGTCAGCCTGGATGACCATCAAACTATCTTGCCGCAAGGTGAAACGGGTGAGGTCTGCATTCGCGGGCCGCAGGTGATGAAAGGTTATTGGCGTCATGCCGAAGAAACCACGCAGGTCATGGACCATTTGCCCGACGGCGGCGTGCGTTTGCACACGGGGGATGTGGGATATCTGGACCCTGACGGCTATACTTTTATCGTCGACCGGATTAAGGACATGATTATGGCGGGCGGGTTCAAGATTTATCCGCGCAATGTCGAAGAAGCGATCTATCAAAACCATGCTGTCGAAGAATGCGTGGTGGCGGGCATCCCCGACGCTTATCGCGGGCAAACGGTCAAGGCGTGGATTAAACTGCGTGAAGGGCATGCCCTCAGCAACGATGCTTTACGCGACTTTTTAAAAGACAAACTTTCGCCGATTGAAATGCCGAAGCAGATAGAATTTCGCGACAGCCTGCCGAAGACACTGATCGGCAAACTATCGCGTAAACTCATGCTGGAAGACGAAGCAGCGAAGGCTGCGGCCAAGGCTTAAGCCGCCAACGCTTCACGCAACACATCCCTGACAAGATCCTGGTCCACATCGTGGGCCACAAAGCATTGGCCCAACCCGCGCGGCAGAACAAGCGTCATGGCACCCTGTGTCGCCTTTTTATCCTGCGTCATGGTCTGGACCAGATCATCAATGCTTGCCCCGGTGCGTGGCGGGCTGATGGGCAGGCCGGCTTCCTCGAAATGCGCGGTGACCAAGCCTGCTTCTTCGGCGCTTACATGGCCCATGCGCTTTGATGTTGCAAAGGCCAACAGGGTGCCGATGGCAACCGCCTCACCATGCAACAAGGTATCGCCGTATCCCGCCGCCGCCTCCAGCGCATGGCCGAAAGTGTGACCCAAATTCAAAAGCGCGCGCTGACCACGCTCCTTTTCATCCGCGATAACAACCGCCGCCTTGGTGCGGCAACTGACGGCAATGGCGTAATCAAGAGCGGCCGGGTCACCTTGCAACACGGCGCTGCTGTTACGGCGGCACCAGTCCAGAAAGACGCGGTCGCCGATCAGACTGTATTTCACGATCTCGGCATATCCCGCCAACCTGTGCCGATGCGGCAAGGTTGCGAACGTATCCGTGTCGCTGATGACAAGGCTCGGTTGGGTAAAAGCACCCACCATGTTTTTGCCCTGCGGCATGTTGATGCCGGTTTTGCCGCCGACCGAACTGTCGACCTGCGCCAAAAGGGTGGTCGGCATTTGCACATAGTCGATGCCGCGCATGTAAAGCGATGCAGCCAATCCGGCCATATCACCCACCACGCCACCGCCCAGGGCGATCACCAGACTGCCGCGGTCCATTTTCTGCTGCAGCATATGTGTCAGAACCTGTTCCAGCGTCGCAAAGCCTTTGCTGCCCTCGCCATGTGGCACGGCAAGGGTTTGCAAAACCTTGTGCCCGGCGGTTGCCAGCGCGCGTTCGGTTTTCTCGGCGTAAAGCGGCCCCACCCGATCATCGGTGATAATCAGGCACTGCCGTAACCCCAGGCGCGCCGCGATGGCTTCACCCGAACAACCGATCAGATCTGTGCCGATCAGGATGTCGTAGGATGTCGCCGGCATGGACGCCAACGGTACTTCTATGCGTGTGATGGCGTTGCTCATGCTGCCAGCTCCCGCGCCTTACGCGCATTTTTCAAATGGTCCGCGACCACAAACGCCAGTTCCAGCGCCTGCGTCGCATTCAGGCGCGGATCGCAATGCGTCTGGTAACGTTCGGCCAGATTGTCGACGCCGACGGCTGAGGCGCCGCCCGTGCATTCCGTGACTTCCTGCCCGGTCATTTCCAGATGCATACCACCCGGATGTACGCCTTCGGCGCGGCAGATGTCAAAGAAGCGACAAACCTCCGTGACAATCGCCTTGAAGTCGCGCGTTTTGTAACCGTTTGTGGCGACATGTGTGTTGCCATGCATCGGGTCCGAACACCACACGACCGACCGACCGGCTGAGCGTACCGCGCGCAGCAGCGGCGCCAGATGCGTGTTGATCTTCTCGGCCCCCATGCGCGTGATGAGGGTCAGACGCCCCGGCTCATTGCGCGGGTTCAGGATGTCGATCAGGCGCAGCAGATCATCGGCCTGCAGGCTCGGCCCGCATTTCAGGCCGATGGGGTTGGCAATACCGCGCATGAACTCGACATGCGCGCCATCAATCTGACGGGTGCGATCGCCGATCCACAACATATGCGCGGACAGGTCATAAGGCGCACCTGTACCGTCATCGACGCGGGTCAGGGCTTCTTCGTAGGGCAGCAACAACGCTTCGTGCGATGTGAAGAAATCCGTTTCACGAATTTCGGCGGAAGTCTCAGCCGTAATGTTGCACGCTGCCATAAAACCCAGAGACTCGCCGATTTGGTCAGCCAACGTACGGTATCGCTCCCCCTGCAGGCTGTTGCCCACGAAATGCAGGTTCCAGTCATGCACCTGATGTAAATCGGCATAACCGCCCTGCGCCAGCGCGCGCAGCAGGTTCAGGGTCGATGCCGATTGGTAATACATCTGCATCATGCGTTCGGGGTTGGGCAGGCGCGCTTCGAATGTAAAATCCAGACCGTTGACGCTGTCACCGCGATAGCTGGGCAGGGTGATATCGCCGCGCTTTTCCAGATCGTCCGAACGCGGTTTTGAGAATTGCCCCGCCATGCGACCGATTTTGACGACCGGCGTGCCGCCGCCAAAGGTCAGAACAACCGCCATCTGCATAATCATGCGGAACGTGTCGCGGATATGATTGGCTGAAAATTCGGCAAAGCTTTCGGCGCAATCACCGCCCTGAAACAGGAAGGCTTCGCCCGCCGCAACCTTGGCCAGTTTTTTCTTGAGGCGTCTCGCCTCGCCGGAAAAAACCAGCGGCGGCATGCGGGATAGTTTTTCTTCCACCTGACGCAACGCTTCGGGGTCGGCATAGGTGGGTTGTTGTTTGGCCGGTTTGGTGCGGTGGCTGGCCGGGCTCCAGGCGGAATTTCTACCCGCGTTGTTGTGGTTGAAAGGGGTTATGTGCGCAGTCATAAGGCATTTCTTTCGTGAAACGGGTTACGGAAGCCTTTCGGGGCGGTCCGGCAAAATCTGATAACGATGTAAGGATGAAATGCGTGCGTATGTTCCGGTTATGACCGGAACCAATAGGAATAAAAAAACGCGCCCCAAACTTGAGACGTGCGAGCCGTGGTGAATTGGCTGTTACGCTTTTCCATGGTCGAAACCGTAACATGTGTTTTTTAGAGTGACAACCCTCTTTTTAGTCGCGCACTTATTTTGACATTCCCCTTGTACCCAAGGGCCTTTATGATATGCGCATGACGCATGAACCGCAAAAACCCGCGACGGATTATTTCACGGCCAATCTGGCCGACGGACTGCCGTACAGAATCCGCAAAACGGTCCTGATTGTTTTTTTTGATGCACAGGGTCGCGTGTTTATCGGGCTGGATGCCAAACGCCATGTGTGGGATCTGCCGCAGGGCGGCATCAACAAGGGCGAAACAATCGAACAGGCTTTTTATCGCGAAGCCCGCGAAGAAGTGGGGCTAGAGGCAGTCGCGCTTCGTGTACTCGGCGGATTGCCGCACCCTTATTTCTTTGAATTCCATGATAAGGGCATGAACCGCAAATGGGCGGGCAAGGCGTTGGCTGTTGTTGCTGCGCTTGTACCGGATGTGCAGGCCATCGACCTGAACGCCGGTCACGACCATGAAGGGCAAGCCTTTACCCGCCACGGGTTTGATGCCATTGATGCCCTGCTTGCCGAAGGCAGTCTGTTTCATCAGGCCGTCCCCGCCGACCGTTTCGGGATTTATCATGATGTGCTGACATCCCTGCGACCCGTCGCGGCGGCTTTGGCTAACGGCAGTTCGGGCACAGGTATCCTGCCCGCGATCGCTCTGAACAAGATGGAGTTTTGGCAGGCTGCAGTTCCCCAGTGCGGGGGCGTTGTGAGCGGCGTTGTCGAACGGACGTAATAGGGGGGTGACCTGCCTTTCAGCCGGGTTGGTTATTTTTCTGTGCCTTTCCGCCCCCTAACCCATTGCAGACGCGAAATTATGCCCTATATAGACAGTAAGATTGCATAGAAGGTCACGGCTGCCTTCTCCACCCCAAAGCCGCTAAAACATGTAAAGGATTGAAAAATATGGCAAAAGTTATCGGTATCGATTTGGGCACAACCAATTCATGCGTCGCCGTCATGGAAGGCGGTACGGCAAAGGTTATCCCGAACGCCGAAGGGGGAAACACGACCCCGTCCATCGTCGCCATTACGAATTCGGGCGAAAGACTGGTTGGCCAGTCCGCCAAACGTCAGGCGGTTACGAACTATACGAACACCATTTTCGCGGTTAAGCGCCTTATCGGCCGCCGCTTTGATGATCAGATGGTGCAAAAAGACATCGGCTTGATGCCCTACAAGATTGTCCGCAACGGCAATGGCGACGCCTGGGTCGAAGCCTCCGGCAAGAATTACAGCCCGTCCGAAATCTCGGCCTTCATTCTGACCAAGATGAAGGAAACCGCCGAAGCCTATCTGGGTGAAAAAGTAACGCAGGCTGTCATCACGGTCCCCGCTTACTTTAACGACAGCCAGCGTCAGGCGACCAAGGATGCGGGTAAGATCGCGGGTCTGGAAGTTTTGCGTATCATCAATGAACCGACCGCCGCCGCGCTTGCCTATGGCATGGAAAAGAAAAAGTCCGGCACGGTCGCGATTTATGATTTGGGTGGTGGCACCTTCGACGTATCCGTGCTTGAAATCGGCGACGGCGTGTTCGAAGTGAAGTCAACCAACGGCGACACTTTCCTGGGCGGTGAAGATTTCGACACCCGCGTCATGGACTTCCTGTGTGACGAATTCAAGCGCGAACAGGGCATCGACCTGCGTCAGGATCGCCTCGCGCTGCAACGCCTGAAGGAAGCCGCCGAAAAGGCGAAGATCGAGCTTTCATCTGCCATGCAGACCGAAGTGAACCTGCCCTTTATCACGGCGGACCAGACCGGGCCGAAGCATCTCAGCATCAAGCTGACGCGCGCCAAGCTCGAAGCGCTTGTTGAAGATCTGGTTCAACGCACAATCGAACCGTGCAAGCTGGCGTTGAAGGATGCCGGTTTGAAGGCCAGCGAAGTTGATGAAGTCATTTTGGTCGGCGGCATGACCCGTATGCCGAAGATCATGGAAACGGTGAAGGAATTCTTTGGCCGTGAACCGCATCGCGGCGTCAACCCCGACGAAGTGGTGGCCGTCGGTGCCGCCATTCAGGCGGGCGTTTTAAAGGGTGACGTGAAGGACGTTCTGTTGCTCGACGTGACACCGCTGTCGCTTGGCATTGAAACGCTGGGCGGTGTTTTCACGCGCCTGATCGACCGCAACACGACCATTCCGACGAAGAAGAGCCAGGTCTTTTCAACGGCGGAAGACAATCAGAATGCCGTGACCATTCGCGTATTTCAGGGCGAACGTGAAATGGCGGCAGATAACAAATTGCTGGGCCAGTTTGACCTGGTCGGCATCCCGCCCGCCCCGCGCGGCGTGCCGCAGGTCGAAGTTACCTTTGACATCGACGCGAACGGTATCGTCAGCGTGACCGCAAAGGACAAGGCGACCGGCAAGGAACAGCAAATCCGTATTCAGGCGTCAGGCGGCCTGTCGGATGCCGACATTCAGCGCATGGTCAAAGAAGCCGAAGCGAACGCGAGCGAAGATAAAAAGCGCCGCGAAGCGGTTGATGCCCGCAATCAGGCGGACGGCCTCATCCACACGGCGGAAAAGACGCTGAAGGATCTAGGTGACAAAGTCGCCGCCGCCGACCGCAGCGCGGTCGAAGGTGCGATTGCTGACCTGCGCGGCGTGATCGACTCGGGTGACGCATCGATGATCCGCACAAAATCTGAAGCGCTCGCGCAAGTGTCGATGAAGCTCGGTGAGCAATTGTACAAGGACCAGCAGGGCGCCTCGGCCGCCGGTGCGGCGGCAGGTGCTGCGGGTGCCGATGCTGGCACCGGTGCTTCACAGGCCGAACCAGGCGTCGTCGATGCTGAGTTCAGCGAGGTCAAAGACGACAAAAAGAGCGGCACGGTCTAAGACCTGACGTGATGGGGTGCGCATGACCGCGGAAGCTACGCCTTTTTTTACGCGGCATGGGCACCAGATCATCCCGGCCGCCGATGCGTTGATCAAGCCGCGTCGCGGCGTGTTTGTTCTGGCGCGGGCGGGTGATGCGGTTGTGCTGGCGCTCCAATCCTTTGCCAATGGTTTCTGGGAAATGCCGGGCGGCGGCGTCGAAGCGGGTGAAAACCCTGACGACGCCATGCGCCGTGAATGGGCCGAGGAAACGGGTATCGACATCGCGCCCTTAAAACCAACAGGGCAGACTTACACCCACACGCGCGGTTATTATGCAGAAGATGTGAATGAGTTCTGGGTCTATGACCAGACCTTCCACCTTTGTGACTATGACGCACGCGTGGATGCGAACAAATCATGGATCAATCCCGAAGGTGACGAAACCGCATGGTTTCCTGTCACGGCCTTGGCGGGTATAAAGATTAATCGCGCACACTGGTTGGCGTTTCGCAACCTGATGCCGGAATTACAGGGGGCCTGATGGCGAAGGCGGATTATTACCAAACCCTGGGTGTGGCCAAAACGGCGTCGGCGGATGAGCTGAAAAAGGCCTATCGCAAGATGGCCATGCAATATCACCCGGACCGCAATCACGGCAACCCGGAAGCGGAACACAAATTCAAGGAAATCAACGAAGCCTATGATGTGTTGCGCGACGAACAACGCCGCGCTGCCTATGACCGTTTTGGCCATGCGGCGTTTGAACAAGGTGGTGCAGGCGGCTTTGGCGGATTTGAATTCGGCGCGGGTTTTGCGGATATTTTCGATGAAATGTTTGGCGAAATTCTGGGCGGCGGCGTGGGCGGTCGTCGTGGCAACGGACAGGGCGCCGCGCGCGGCGCTGACTTACGCTATGACCTCGACATCACGCTTGAGGAAGCGTTCCGCGGCGCGGATAAAGAAATCCATGTCGTGAATTCCGTCGCCTGTGATGACTGCAAAGGGTCGGGGGCTGCTGCCGGTTCGCAACCTATCGAATGCACCATGTGCCGTGGCATGGGCCGGGTGCGGGCGCAGCAAGGGTTCTTTACGATCGAACGCGCCTGTCCCACCTGTCAGGGTGCCGGGCGCGTTATTCAATCACCATGCCGCAAATGCGCGGGGCAGGGGCGCGTGCGTCAGGAGCGCACTTTGTCGGTCAGCATCCCGGCGGGCGTCGAAGACGGCACGCGTATTCGCCTGAGCGGCGAGGGTGAAGCGGGCGCGCGCGGCGGTCATGCGGGTGACCTGTATGTCATTATGGCGATCCAACAACACCCCATATTCCAGCGTGACGGCGCCAATCTGTTCTGTCGTGCGCCGGTGCCGATGGTCGACGCGACGCTGGGGGGTGCGATACAGGTGCCGATGATCGAAGGCGCCATGACAGAAATGAAAATCGACGCGGGTTCCCAATCGGGACAGCGTATCCGTCTGCGTGGCAAAGGCATGTCGATTTTGCGCAGTACGTCGCGTGGCGATATGTATGTGGAACTGGCCATTGAAACACCGGTCAACCTGAACAAAAAACAAAAAGAACTGTTGCGTGAGTTTGCCGAGGCGGGCGAAGCCGAGAAAACCCAACCCGAATATCACGGGTTCCTCAGCAAGGTTAAAAAACTGATGGGGCAGAGGTAGGGCTAATCGGGGGCTATCGTTTCTCCTGCGGAATTATCTGGCCGAATCAGAGAAAAAGCCCCTAGAATCACGCCCATGTCGCAACCACCGTTTCAACAGCTCGACAAAGTTCTGGCGCTCGCGGACTCCAGCCACGAAGGCGAAGCCGTCGTGGCCATTCGCAAGGCGCGGCAGATTTTATCGCGCGATGGCTTGTCATTCGGCGATCTGGCACGCGCGGCACAGCAGAAACCGCGCGTGAACATGCCCTTTGGCTTTTTCTCCAGCCAGCAGATGGTCAATCTGGAAATGGAAATCTTACAGCAGCGGCAAAAGATCGATGATTTGCATACCGCTCTTCAGGCGCAGACGCTACAGGCCGATATGTGGCGTAACCGCGCGGCGGAACTTGAACAAAAACTCAACCTTCGTAACGCCGATGCCGAACGTTGGCGTCAGTTGGCGCGCGATACGGTCGAAAAACTGTGGGATCTGGGGCAGGGCATTAAGAATATGCCCGAAGATTCCGTTGACGGTCTGGACCTTAAGGAGCCTTTTAAGGGTTAACGACCGCCCTTAAAACCTCTTGTCGAAGGCCGTTACTACGGGCAAAATACCCGGCAACAACCCCTTATGAATGGGCAGGTCAGCATGAATGTTTATCAAATCGCCGCCTGGTGCGTGATTATCGGTATTGCCCTGATGCTGATCGGCGGGTTGGTCCTTTGGGCCTATGGCGCACGCCGTCATATATCATCCAGTGTTGTTGCGACCGGCCCCGAAGCCGAGGCCACACAACGCTTCCACCAACAACTGGCGCACTGGTTCTTTATTTACGGCGCTGGCGTTATCACGCTTGGCGTTGCGCTCCTGTTCTGGGGCGGCGCACTGTTTATGTAAGCGTAAACTTTCGATTGAAGTGAAAGCATTGACACCCTCACGATGCTTGTGATTGCATACCCCTATATTCTGTTTCTTTTAAGGGGATTAAAATGACTCATCAAGTTATCGCAGGTGGTTGCAGCAGTTGCGGTATGCCGCATGGCCCAATGATTAGCTGTGAGGAATTTGCTAAAAGATTTGCTTCTGTGCAGGCTAAACGGCCAATTGCTGAACGATACGCAGCTCAAGAAGCATCAGCCGCCAACTTACCCATTCGCACAGTAAGCTGAAGAATTCCGATTAGATTAAATCCGTCCAAGCGTATAGCTGTAGATGCAGGCGATGCTGGCAACCGTCAGGACCAGAAAGGTGATTTGTGCGCCTAAAAAACGCATTAGACCGGCGCCCGCGACTTCGTTGCTGCCATAGGCGTGCAGAATACGCGCAAACACCAGCGCAATGCCCATGATGTGCAGCACGGATTCCGGTGCGCCCTTCAGTTCGATCAGGACCATCAAAATCAGGCAGGTTGGCACATATTCGACAAAGCTGGATAACACACGTTCGGCTCGACGCATGGCGCGGTCCGTCTGATGGCCTTCGCCCGTGACGCGGACCCAGTTCTGCATGACGTTGAAGGACAGGACGATCAGCAATAAACCCAGAAGACCGGCGTAAATCAGGGTGGTATGGATCAGCATTCACTCTCTCCTAACGCAAAATCGATGGTCCAGTTTCGTCGTTTTTCAGCCGCTTGTCGAGGGGCTGTATTTGGCCAATTCAACCTGCGCGCGCAGATCGATTTCATCCAGAATTTCACCCAGTGCGGGGTCCGTCACTTCCAAACGGCGCGCATGCACAACATGCGCCAGTTCCAGTAATTTATCGCGCGATATGGCGCCGGTCAGGATATCGACGCGCAGGGAATCAAGCTTGTCGAGAATGTCTTCTGCCCGCATTTTACCGCGCGATGCGCGGGCCAGTGCGTCGTCAACTTCCTGTACGCCTAAAACGCCAGATACCGCCGATGTCGCGGAGACGCCGGACGCCGCACCCGTGTCGGATGAATCGTCCAGATGTTTGGCAAAACTGCTCCCGCCCGTGCTGCCCGATTTGGAAGTACGCTTCACCGGTTGTGCGGTCTTGATGATGCCGGGACCTTCTATCCTGTCGATCACGCTTTGCCTCTTTGCCCGCCCTTTGTCCGGTGGCGCCCCATCCCGTGTCGGCAGATTCTGCCTGTGGTGGGGGTACCGGATGCGCTTTGATTCCGACTAACAGCTGCAGTCTACCCCATAAGGGTAAAAAGTGTCATATCAAAAAAGCATTTTTTTTCAAGATTTTATCTAATTAATTCGGGTGTGTGACACTTGGCACGGTCTTCGCATGGTATCCGGCAGAGGATCAGGAGCTGCCATGCCCCGTTTAATGAACCAAGTACTCTCGTCTCTCTCCCGCCGGCTTGTTGGGAAGTATGCCCGCGCCCGACAGCTACCCCTACCCCTAGCGGCTGTGGGTATGGTGGTCCTGAGCCTCTTCTTTGGGGGCGAGGCGCACTGCGCCTCGCGCCTCAAGGACGTCGTCAATTTCGAAGGCGTACGCGACAACGTTCTGGTCGGCTACGGCCTGGTTGTGGGTCTGAACGGTACGGGCGATACGCTGACCAACTCACCGTTCACCGAACGCAGCTTGATCGGCATGTTGGAACGGTTGGGCATTAACGAAAACAGCGATTTCAGCACCATTAAAACCAAAAATATCGCGGCCGTCATGGTCACGGCCACGTTGCCGCCGTTTTCGGCACAGGGTACGCGCATCGACGTGTCGGTCGGCACTATGGGCGACGCCAAAAGCTTGCAGGGCGGTATCCTGCTTGTGACCCCGTTACAGGGTGCGGATGGCGAAGTTTATGCCGTGGCGCAGGGCGCCGTTTCTTCGGGCTTCAGTGCTGGCGGCCAAAGCGGTTCTTCGGTCACCAAGGGTGTGCCGACATCTGGCCGCATCGCCAATGGCGCGATTGTTGAACGCGAAGTCAACTTCCACCTGGCTGATCTGTCCGTTCTGCGCCTTTCGTTGCGCAACCCTGATTTTACGACTGCGCGTCGCGTGTCGGATGTTATCAACCGCCACCTGAATGGCGCCGTGGCGCAGGCGGTTGACTCCAGCACCGTGCGTTTGCAAATCCCGCCTGAAAAACGCGGCGATGTTGTCGGCATGGTTACGGATCTTGAACAGTTGGGCGTTGAGCCGGATCAGGTCGCCAAGGTTGTGATTGATGAACAATCCGGCGTCATTGTGATGGGCGAAAACGTACGCATCAATACGGTCGCGATTGCGCAGGGCAATCTGACCATCCGCATCAGTGAAACACCGCAAGTGTCACAGCCTGGCGCCTTTTCGCAGGGCGGCACCACGACAACCGTTCAGCGTAGCGATGTTAATATCGAAGAAGGCAAGGACAGCCGTCTTGCCCTACTCAAAACCGGCGTCAGCCTGCAGGAAGTCGTTCAAAGCCTGAATGCGTTGGGTATTGGTCCGCGCGACATGATCTCGATCCTGCAATCGATCAAGGCCGCAGGCGCCCTACAAGCCGATCTGGAGCTGCTGTGATGATGGATGCACTCGCCAACACATCATTAATGACGGGCGCAATGCCAACCGGCGCCATGATGCCGGGCATCAGCGCGGGTGCGATGGCCTCCATCGACAAAACCGCGCAGGATTTCGAAGGCATGTTCATGGCGCAAATGCTGCAGCCAATGTTTGACGGCATTGAGGCCGACAAAATGTTTGGCGGCGGTCACGGCGAAGAAGTCATGCGCAGCTTTATGGTGCAGGAATACGGCAAGTCCATGGCCCGCAGTGCCCATTTCGGTCTGGCGGATGCCATCAAAAAATCCATGTTGCAAAAACAGGAACGCAGCATGGCGACGCCCGCCATGACACCGTCCGCGGTGTCGGCCGCCTATCAGCAGACGCAGGACCAGCCCGTCAATCAACAGACCCCATGAGGATGTTATGACCCAGAACAGCGCCCCCGCAAAACCCGCAGATATCCTGGAAAATGTCATTGCCGTCATCGACGAAATGATCGACGTCATGGATCGTGAGCATGACCTGATTTTAAAGCGCAAAATGGATGAACACGCTGTTCTTTTAAAGCGCAAACAAAAACTGACGCTCGATTACCGCAACAGCCTGCGCTCCATCGCCCTGCAGCCCGAAGCATTCAAGGCGCTGCCTGATGAACTGCGTCATCGCGCCAAGGAAGCCGCCGCGCGCCTGTCGCACGCTAGTGAAAAGAATGCGCGCATGCTGCGCGGCATTATGGTGGCAACGCAACGTTTGGTGCAGACCATTGTATCGATGGTTAAGCAGGAAGCCTTGCCGCAAAACACCTATAAAAATCATACAACGGCGCATCTGGCGTTGGGTAATTACAGCCCGACCTGCAAGCCCGTGACGTTGAACCAAACTGCCTGATTGAAAGTGTAGAAACCATGACCCAGAATGTGCCAACCAGTACGGATGTTAAACAGTCAGGCTCGACCTCGTTGAATTGGCTGTCCGCGTTTGGCGATCAACTTGCCGGCAAGTCAGGCAACAGCCTGTTCGACAGTCTGCTGGGTGAAATCGACAAACTCGCTGCCTACGTCAAAAACACAACGCAGACAACCAGTCAGTCGGTGAAGACAGATCAGACGCAAAACAATCTGACGGATAAAGCTGGCCTGCAGAATGTCGTGTCGGAACTCAGCCATTTTGTGCATCAGTGGCATGACGCGGTACAAACCCACACGGCGGCACAGGACAAAACGCCGTCTGCAGATCAAACCAAAGATAATTGCGCCAAGTCTGCCGATAAGAATAACGACAACGCACAATCGCAGACCGGCACCACGGCCCCGGCCGTATCATCCAACGCGACTGTCACGGCAGCGCCGGTTGTTACGCAAAACAACACGCAAGACACCGCGCCGGCTACGACAGATGCGACAACCACAGACAACACTGCCCCTACGGGTAATGTTGATATCAACAGTCTGATCGCGACCATGCAGGCGCTGCTGCAGAATGTGCAAGCGCTGCAGCAGGGCGCATCCACAGCGACGCAGGATGCTTCGCTGACCCCCACGAGCAATGGCGCTTTGCAGGATGCAGGCGCCATGCTGCTCGATTTTCTGAAGCTGGTGCAAAAAGCGGCAACGCAGCTGGCCTCGACAACCGATGATGCTACATCGGTTGCAACGCAAACCACGGCCACGACGACAACGAATGAGTCAGGCACTGCGTCGGAAACACAGACGGCCACACTGGATGCATCATTTCTGAATGATCTGAAAACCCTGGTGGATCAGTTCCAGTCGGCAGTTACCAATACCCAGACACCGGCCACAACAGAGCAGGCGGGTAAACAGACGGTTGTTGATGCCTTGCCGCAAAACGCCTTGCCGGTTCAGCAGAATGCCACAACGAAGGACAACGTGATTGCTGACAACACATCCGCCACGCAAACTGTTGCTACCAATCTGATGCAGGCAACCTTTGCCGGTGCAGACCGCCTCATGCAGGTTTTACAAAAAGCCGTAGCGGGACAGGACACGAGCGCGCAAGCCGCGCAGGATACGCAAGCGGCTGCAACACCCTCTTTGTTTACGGTGACCACGACGCTGAACTTTGTGGATACGGCGTTTACGTCACGTGACACAACCTCAACCGGTGCAGATACCAATGCCGGTGGTGACTGGCTGTCGGGTCAGGGCAATAATAACGCGGCTGCTAATCTGACAAATAACGATGCTACGCCGGTCAGCGCTGATGGCTTGAAGTCAACCAGCACCTATAATTTTGCCAGCCAGCTTTCCGTTGCGCGCAGCAATTCGCCGGCTGCCCTGCCTGCCGCCGTTGAACAGGCCATGGTTCAATTGAGCCGCAACATCAAGGCCGGTAACGACCAGATGACGTTGCAACTGCGTCCAGCCGAGTTGGGACAAATTAATATCAAGCTGAACATCGGCACGGACGGCAGTGTGACGGGCACGGTTGTGGCTTCGCATCAGGCGACGCTCGATCTTTTGACCAAGGACCGCAGCGGTTTGGAACGCGCTTTGCAAGATGCCGGACTGAAAGCGGATAGCGGCAGCCTGCAATTCAGTTTGGGCGGCCAGCAGGGACAGGGGGCCAACAGTTTTGCACAGAACGGCAATACATCGTCGGGCACAACGAACCAAAATGGCCAGACGGCAGATATTGCGACCAATGACAGTGATGAAACGGAAAATTGGGTTGTCACGCCGGGGCGTGTCAATCTGCGGGTATAGGAGAGAACAATGACAGTCGCAGCGGCTGCAGCCAGCGGTACAAGTTCGGCACTGAATAATTATCTGACGCAACAGGCGTCCACTGTGGCGGCTGACAAAACAGCCAGTTCCAGCTCCAGCGGTTTTGACACGGCCTCTTCGGCGGCGTCGACCTGGGGCAACTTTAATACCTATCTGAAAATTCTGACCACGCAGTTGACCAATCAGGATCCGACCAACGCGACCGACACCAACCAGTTTACACAGGAGCTGGTGCAGTTCGCGGGCGTCGAACAGCAGATCGGCACGAACAGCAAGCTTGATACGCTCGTCAATCTGCAAAAGGGTACGGGCGGTACGACGGCGGCGCTCGGCTACATGGATAAATATACCGAAGTGACAACGACCAGCAACAGCATGCCACTGCAAAGCGGCGTAGCAGAGCTTGGCTACACCCTGCCTTCCGCAGGTTCTCAGACCGTTATCACAATCAAGGATAGCAAAGGTAATATCGTGACAGAACTAAGCGGTTCTACCAACAAGGGCATCAACTATGTCAAATGGAATGGTCAGGACAGCAGCGGCAATCAACTGAGCGACGGAACCTACACTTTCTCAATCAGCGCGACGACCGCCAATGGCACCGCCATTACACCCAGCGACCAACGCATTATCGGCAAGGTAACGGGTGTCTCCACCGACAGTTCGGGCAACACCGTTCTTTCGTTGGGTAATGTGTCGGCGACCAGCGCCGATGTGCAGGCAGTCTACGATGCCGTTGGCGATGAACCCGCCATTACGACTACATCGACATCCACTTCGTCTTAACGGCGTGCGCTGAAGAAATCTTTTAACATCTGCGCGGCGCGTTGCTCATCCATGCCGCCTACGACTTCTGGCGCGTGGTGGCAGGTTGGCTGGCTGAAAAAACGCGGGCCATGGTCCACGGCACCGCCTTTGGGGTCATAGGCGGCAAAGAACACGCGGTGGATGCGGGCATGGCTGATGGCCGCCGCGCACATGGCGCAGGGCTCCAGCGTGACATACAGGTCGGCCTCTGTCAGGCGTGATGTGCCGAGCAGGGCGGTTGCCTGCCGGATAGCCAGCATTTCCGCATGGGCGGTCGGGTCATGGTCGGCCTCAACACGGTTGCCCTGTTGGGCTATGACTTTGCCGTCATGAACAATCACGGCGCCTACTGGTACTTCCTGCCTCCCTGCGGCGGCTTCGGCCTCGGTAAATGCCAATTGCATAAAATTCGCCATCTCGACCCCGTTTCAAAATTTGTCTAATGTCGCCATGCTTTCTTAATATTTTTACCGGATAGTGTCCAATCCATGACATATGACCCTTTGAAAACCAGTAAACCGAAACCGCGCAAACCGCCTGCTGCCGCCAAAGAATCCGGCTTTGAGGGGGAGCGTATCGCCAAGCGTATGGCGCGCGCGGGTATCTGTTCCCGCCGTGACGCTGAACGCCTGATTACCGAAGGGCGCGTGTCGGTTGACGGCAAGGTGATTAAATCCCCGGCCCTGAACGTGACCGAAGCGAACAGCATTGCCGTCGACGGGCAGGAAGTCGCAGCACCTGCGGCCACGCGCCTGTGGCGCTATCATAAACCGCCGGGCATCATTACGACCGCGCGCGATCCGCAAGGTCGGCCGACCGTGTTTGAGAAATTACCGCCCGAATTGCCGCGTGTTGTTACAGTGGGCCGTCTGGATTTTAATACCGAAGGTCTGTTGCTGCTGACTAATGATGGCGGATTGGCGCGTCATCTGGAATTGCCGCAAAATGCGTGGCTGCGACATTATCGTGTGCGCGTGCATGGCGATGTGGCACCCGCAAAGTTGGCGAAACTGGCGGAAGGCGTCACAATCTCTGGCATTCATTATGAGCCGATCAAAGCGGAATTGGAAAAAGAGCAAGGCAGCAATGCCTGGCTGAACGTCACCATCCGCGAAGGCAAAAACCGCGAAGTACGCAAGATCATGGATTATCTGGGCCTGCAGGTGACGCGCCTTATCCGCGTTTCGTTCGGTCCGTTTCAGTTGGGCAAACTGCCCAAGGGCGCGGTTGAGGAAGTGCCGCGCAATGTTTTGCGGACGCAATTGGCCAATTATCTGAAGGATGGCCGTTGATGCGTATTGTCGGTGGTCAATTGCGCGGCAGGAAATTCGCGCCCCCGCTCAGCCTCACGACGCGTCCGATGATGGACCGTGTACGTGAATCGCTTTTCAATATACTGGAACACCATGACTGGGGTCGCGATGTAGGCGATGTGTTTGACGGCACGCGCGTTCTGGACGCCTTTTGCGGCACCGGCGCGCTGGCGTTTGAGTCGCTGTCGCGCGGTGCGGCGCATGCCACTCTTTTTGACCGCGACCGTCAGGCGTTACAGGTAGCAACACAGAATGCGACGGATCTGAAAGTACTGCCGCAATGCGCAATTTTGTCCGCCGACACCACCCAGCCGCCACAGGCCCCGATGCCCTGCCGGCTGGTTTTTCTGGCGCCGCCCTACCGCAAGGGATTGATTCCACCTGCCATGCTGGCGCTGGACGCTGCGGGATGGATGGAAAAAGCACCGTTAATTGTCGCCGAAACAGCGCGCAAGGAAGAGCTGACCGTACCTGAAGGTTTTGCCATTCTTCTTGCCCGTTTTTATGGCGATACGGGTTTGCACTTCATCAAGCGCGCGTCTTAACGGACTTCACCACTGCAAACCAGGTCTGATTTTGCTGTTATATAGCAGTAACTTACTGCGCCAGAGCCGGTATCCAGGCGGAATACGCCCGCATTGGCAGCCGTATTGCTGTGATGCATCAACTGATAGGGCCCGCGCACCTGGGCATTCGCGCCGTTGATCGTATTAACAAAAATGACGCTGGCGGCAATCAGACCGGCGCCAATCAAAATGGCCTGGGACGGGGTCATGGAAACTCCCTTCGAATTGAAGAATCAGTCGCGCGGATATTAACATTTTTACCGCATTAAACCTTACAAAAAACAATATTAACCATAATATGATGTTGACGCAGGGGGATGGTCAGCGTACGCCAAAAGTCTTCCTTGTACAGGCTGGATCCGGTTATTGGTTCCGTTGGTTTATGCAGATCCGCCGCTTGGGGATTAAAACGAAATTTATTGAATGGACTAACCATGCAGCAGCTGAATTTGTACCGTTTTTATGAATTGGGTTCCACATTGCGCCGGATGTTCTGTGCCAAGGCACAACAGCATGTCGCCAACATGTTCGGTCCGCTGGCGGACGCGCAAAACGTGCTGGATGGATTCATCAAGGGCGAAGTGTTCGCGCTTGAATCGTCCAAGGCGGATGCTCTGCGTTTGCAGTCAAAGATCGGCGCCATTTTCAACCGTTATTTCATCGACCCCGCGACCAAGCAATTGCGCGCGGGTGAAAATCAAGATCCCGTCGATGCGCACGACCTGAACATGATCCATGGCTTGCTGGATAAGTTCGAACAATCCCTGTCGGCTGAACTTGCGTTGCTCCCGGCTTTCTTGGCGGGCAAGCGCGGTATTTATTCAACGACCGAACTGGCTGATAACGCGCAAGCTGTTTTCTCGGACCACCTGCGCAAAACCATCCCCGCCGCGGCGCAGACGGAATTTAACGGCGCCGGCCGCGCGTTGGTGTTCGGTATGGGTACAGCCGCCGCTGTTCACATGCTGCGTGCGGTTGATATGATGCTGCGCGCGTATTACGAAGCGTTTGTCGGTGGTACAGCATCGACGAAGGGTGAGCGTAACTATACCATGTATCTGAAGAAGCTGGCCGCGCTGCTGGATGATGAAGACGCGACCAACAAGCCGGATCGCCGCGTGATCCAGATGCTGATTCAGGTCAAGGATCATTACCGCAACCCGTTGCTGTTGCCGGAAACCAACCTGTCGATCGACGAAGCGATGCAATTGTTCGGCTTGTCGAGCGCGGTCATTTCCATGATGGCGGAACAGTTGGCTTCGCGCCAGCCGGTGACCAAGGTCAACGGCAACACTTCAAGGGTGAGCGCGGTTGAGGAAGACGAAGATT
The DNA here is from genome assembly GCA_019233975.1 of Alphaproteobacteria bacterium. GTDB lineage: Bacteria > Pseudomonadota > Alphaproteobacteria > UBA9219 > UBA9219 > JAFALY01. The sequence goes on from JAFALY010000029.1 coordinate 117,040, forward strand.
CCTTTGATTATCCGCTGCAGGCCGCGCAATAAAGGCAACGCAGTCTTTTAGCGCCTGCCGCGCAGTTTCCCGACCCAGCGCAGTATTTTGCTAACCGCCTCGTCATTGATGCCTGTGGCGCCCTTGATCGCGTTGTAGAGCGCCAGCGCCTGCTTATCCAGATAGATCAACAAGCTTTTCAGCCCGTCTTCGGGTCGCGCACGGTAATTGGTGGCGACCTTGCCGGGTGGCTTATTTTCGACCGTGAAGTAATAAAGGGCGATGGAACGGCGCGTGCGGTCTTCCGGGCAGGCGAGCGGCGTCGGGTGCCCGTGGTAGGAATCAAAATCCGTATTAAAGATGACGCAGCGATTAAAGTCGGGCCTGATTTTTTCAAAACACTGCTTCATGTCGCGCGTCCATAATTCCAGATGTCCGCCGAAGCTGTCCTGCCAATCATCATTCAGGTAAACCAGAACATTCACGCGACGACGCCACATGCGGTGATGCGGATGCACGGTAAAGTCCGCATGGATGTTCAAAAACCCCCCGCGCTCAATCTGGTGCAGGCCGCCGCCTTCCAACGCCGTATCGGGAACCAGATTGGGTATGCCCGTCAGTTCCGACAGCCAGGCAACAAAATCGGGGCTGTTCAACCGGTCGATGATCGCCAGTAGGCGCGGCGGTATCAGGTCGCGCTTGTTCAGGCCGCCCTTGTCTTCGTTGACATGCTGATAGTGAATCCATCCGTCGCCGCTGATGGGCGGGAAATCCGCCGCCGCCTGCTGCAACGTGTCGGCATCCAGAAACTGGTCAATTGCTATATGCGGGAATACGGGCGCCTGCTGGTACCGCTGCTTCATGTCGGAGAGGGCGTTGTGCCATTTATTCAGATCCAAAATCATGACGTGTGTTCTTTCAGATTGTCAAAAAGCCCGCCTTTGGCGGACACAGAACGCGCATAGCGGAATGCCAGACTTGTGCCGACAACGCCAAGCCCGTAGATGATGCTGCGGCGTAGATTGATGGACGACGCCTCGTCAAAATATTTCGCGGGGCATGAGATTTCCCCCACCTTAAAACCGTGATAAATCGCCTGCGCCAGAAACTGGTTATCAAAGACGAAATCATCGGAATTACGCGTGTAATCAAACTTCTCCAGAACCTCGCGGCGATAGCCGCGAAAACCGGTGTGGTATTCGGACAGATGTTGTTCTTGCATCAGGTTCTGAAACGTCGTCAGTGCTTTGTTGGCGATGAATTTGTACATCGGCATGCCGCCGGCCAGTGCGCTGCCCACCAGCATGCGCGACGCCAGAATAATATCATACGGCCCCGCCATCAGCATCCACGCCATTGCGGGCACCAAACGCGGGTCATATTGATAATCCGGATGCAGCATAATGACGATATCGGCACCGCGTTCCAGCGCCAACCGGTAACAGGTTTTCTGGTTCCCGCCGTAACCGCGATTTTCAGGATGCCGCACGCAGTACAACCCCAATTCTTCGGCGACGCGTACGGTTGCGTCGCGGCTGCAATCATCGACCAGAATAATATCGTCCACGACATCTTTGGGTAGGGCCTCCGCGGTCATGCGCAGTGTCTTTTCAGCGTTATAGGCGGGCATGACGACGGTGATTTTTTTATTCTCGATCATGACGTGCGAATCGCTAAAGGGCTTTAATGACGGGGGCAAACAAACATGGCCCGCCGTTTGTCATCTGTCAAAGATTCCAGATGAGGCCGCCATGTCGGCTCCGCCATGGCCGCAGGCAGACATTGCGACCTTGGGAACAAGGGGCCCAGTCCGACTTTTTCATACAAGGGGGTCAGGTTGTATAACATGGTTTTAAGGGGCAGCCAGCCATCGCTTTCCTGAATGGATGGGCTGTTCATGGTCCAATTGTTTGTATGCAGGTAAACCTGCCCGCCTTTTTCCGTAAAGGCAAAGCCCTGCCAGAAAGTGAACAACGACCATTGCGATACGCGGCCGTCCTGGCTCATCAACATATCGGTCCACGGCGTTGCCCAGTCCCACAGGCAGCGATGCACCGCACGGCGGTTATAGGCCTGCATAGTCGTGTCATTGAATTGTATCAGGGGCCGCAATTCGGCGCTGAGCAAAAGAGGCTTGTCGCTTTTCATGGACTGATAGTCATCCATGCAGGATCGCCAGTCGCCGCTTTGCGTCACCTGCTGCTGCCACAACAGGGCGCCAGTGCATAAGGCCAGCAGGACGACGGGTGCGGCCCATCGTTCCGGTGCGACCTGCGGCAGGTTTTGCAGACAACGACAGGCGGCGGCCATGGTCATCAGCCCCAGCGCCATAAAGATATAGTCGAAACGGAAATTGACCTGTTCCCATATCGGCAGGGGCGGCGTCACGACCATGCGTATGCCCCAGTAAATCAGGCAGGCGGGCAGGATCGCGTAAACAAAGGGGCGTGCGCGCGGGGGGGTGAGCGCCAGTATCGGCACAGCCAAAACCGGCAGAATAATCAACGCTGCCACGGGGAACAGCGGCAACACCTTGGGCAGGATGAATTCATGCAGGCCGTTTTGCGCGTTTTGCCCTGTCGCCAGATAGGACCATAGCGCGCCGATCGCACCCGGCAAGGCCGCCAGTGAATACAGCAGGGGACGGTTATTGCCTTCCTTGTGCCGGATGTAAAAACCCGCCGCTGCCGTCAGGGCCAATTGACCCACGACGCTTTCATACAAACCGGCGAGCATCAGGGCACCAAGTAGCCCCAGCGCCACAAGGGCGGGCGCTTCATCACGCCATGTTTTGCCGGGCCGGGCATGCAGGCACAGCATGACATGCATCCAGAATAACGGCACGGCCCACCGCGCGTTGTTAACAGCGTTCCAGTCCACGGGCACGCTGCATACCGTCCATGACACTAGCGGGAATATGGCCCAGGCTGCGCGTCCGGTGCGCCATAGGGTGACGATCAGGCCCAGATACAAAAAACCCGGCAAGGCATATTGCCAGAAAACAAAGATGTGTTTCAGTGTGCTGGCATCCGTGATGTTCAGCCACAGCGCCGCTTGCAAACCCAGCGCATTTAAAAACAACGCCCCGTCGCGTGGATTGCCGACCGAAAACAAATGAACCCAGATATTGTCCAACCGCGGCGGTTCATTTGTGAACACATAGGAACGTGACAGGTGAACCAGAAATTCCATGGCCCCGTCACCCCAAAAGCCGCGCAGCAATGCCGTATCGACATAAAGATGGTAGCCCCACGCCGTGAAATAGAGCAGGGAGGCAAAAACCAGAGCCAGACGAAGAGGTAGGGTGCGTTGCATGGGTTATTGGTTAACAGGGTTGGTTGCGTAGCCTAGCAAAAGATTCTTTCAAATTATGAATGACAAATAACCCAATAAATACAGGCATGAAATTAAAGTCCATGCTTGCAAGTATTGTGGTGACCCCCGCTAATCTGGTAGGTTAACAGTGTGTAAAGATCTTATTTTCAACGGAGAAGATAATGGCAAGTGATTTGATTGAATCCGATACTGCTGCCCCAAAAACAGAGACAGGTGGGCTGGGCGATAAGATATCTGATCTCATGGACCAAGAATTTGGTGTTGCACCAGATGCGTTTTTTGAGGGGCTTTCAAAGAAACTTGGTTTGGACATCGACACGCTTAAACTAAGTTTTGCAAAAATGGCAGGACTAACCGAAGAAGATGCGCATAAGAAACCCGCCGTCCAATATCTTCTTGAGGGCATTGATTTCTTTATTCAACACCCGCTGTTTGCCACGACCATATTGTCGTTGGGCGTTGAGGTCGCAAAGCAAATCACCGATCACGAGCACGCCGTTGTGCCTGAGAAGCTGCAGAACCTGTTTACCCTTGTAGGAATTGATGAAAAACAAGGTGCGGCCATTTTTCGTGAATCATTGGCCAAGGCTAGAGGAGAACACCAAGATCTGCCCCACCAGATATCCTATGTGGTTGGAGACATAGTAACTACATTAAAGAACCACAAGATACTTGCAGCAGCGGCGGCTCTGTTTGGCCTTGTTGATACAGACCCACTCACTTTGTTTCAAAGCAAAAACCCGAAGGACGTTAAAAAACGTCAAAAGGCCAAAAAGAAGCATACCGCTGGTATTGCGACTGCTATGCGTAGATACGACTATACGCTGGATAAGACGCATAACGAAGGGCAGGCATCCCTCCAAGCTTTATCTACGTATGTTGCAAAACATGGTGAAGCCCTGTTGCTGCTGACTGAATCTGTCACGGCCATCTCCCCCAACTTTTCCAGAGGCGATAACGAGAGAAACTTTCTGGCCAGACAAGCGCGTGGTGCCATGGTGGCCACGTCAGTCCAGCTTGCCGCGTGGGCAACGCAAACCTTGACCGATGCCAAGCGTTACGAAATCTCAGAGGGCAAAAAACACTCTGCAATACTGAATGCTTGGAGATTTGCGAAGCGCAATGTTGTTGATCCGTTCGTTACCACTGTTCAATATTGCTACGCTGCGACATTGATGAATGCTGTTTTGGAAGAGACCACACCGAAAACCAGAGTAAATAAAGATGGGGTTGCGGAGCAATATTATCCCAAGGTTGGTATTCTTAAGACGGGTATGCGGCTTATTAACGCAACCTTTGGCGGTGTTTTTGGTGGCATTGGTGCGGTTTTCATGGGTCAGGCGCTCCCGCATAGAAGGGATAAAGCTATTTTGCAAAATGGGGCGCAACAGCTTACACAGGTGCTGTCTAAATAATCCCGCTGTTTTCAGAAAAGGGGCCTTTTGGCCCCTTTTTTTGTATGTATTTCAAACTGTTCTGATTTTAAACCTTGGTTAAGCCCTTGAATGCTATGTGTAAGGGTGCAAAGGCATAACAGGGACCGGGTCCAGGGACAGTATGAGCGCAGACAATACAGAACATCAGGAAGACATGACGGCCGAAGAAACGCGCGAACAGCGTCTGGTCGAACGTGTGCGCAACGCGTTGTTGGTTGCCGGTCAGGAGTTGGGTGCCGAGGGTGACCATTGGCCCGCCATTAAATCCACCATCCAACAATTGGCGCGCGATTACGAAGATGTGAAGATTGAACGTAACGTGGACGCCGAATTGCAATTGCATCTGGCTGAGCAAATCAACCTGATCGAAAAAGCCATCGCGGGCCTGCCCGACGAAGCGAAGGTTGAGATCAACAAAGACATCAAGGAACTGCGCGAGATTTACGACGCGTATTTCAGCCCGGTGCCGCAGAATGTGATTGAAGAAGTCGCGGCGGATGAAGAAGCCCCCTTGCATGTGCGCCGTGCGGCGGCCATCCTCTCGACGTTGGAGGAACCGAATGACTAAAGACACGCATGACCATATGACGCGCCATCAGGAAAAGGCCGAACAGCTTTCCGTCCGCGTAGCTGAGGATGGAGATGACGAAGGCAAGTCCGGTAAAGGCAAAGCTGGCGGGTTCGCGGGCGGTGCTGGTGCGCTGACGGCCAAGGAAGTCATTGCCAAAGATTCCAATCGCCAGGATGAGGGCGATTATCACGGCATTGTCGAAGAGGGCTTACAAAGCGCCGAGCGCATCGCCTCGGAAAAAGAACAACGCGTACAGGCGCGTACTGTATTGGCCGAGAAAATGGCGGCGGCGCTGGAGAGGCTCAGCAACGATACGCTGCACAAACTCTTTCAGGCTGGCCTTATTGATACGCGCACGGCCCAAAAACTGGGCCTGATTTCGCGCACGATCACCAGCATCCTGTCCGCTGCGGTTGATACGGTCGCTATTAATCTGCTGAGCTATGAACAGAAACTGCAGATCGAAAATCGTACACCGCATAAACCCAACGCTGTTTCGTCCGTTACCCCGCCGCGCCACGATATGTAGGGCGGCTTTAGGGTCTGGACCGCCTTCTCTCCCGCCAATGCCTGTGCTAGGGTGCGTGCCTGATTTTTAGGCAGGCGCGTGAATGGCGAGTTTTCATCAACATCATCATCTTATCCCGAATTTGCTGCATTGGCTGGCGGCGGGGAGTTTGGGGGCATCGGTGGCATCGCTCGCTGCGCGTTTTGGTGTGCGCGACGCTGATCGCATGCCGGGCGAAAGCCCGATGCCGTCCTGCCTTTACTGCTTGAAACCCTACAGCTGGCAAAACCTGACGCCCTTGTTCGGGTGGATCTTGCGTCCTGAAACGTTATCTTTCACCTGTCCCTGTGGCCAGCGTAAGGGTGAGATTGCCATACCGGTTATCGAGATACTGGGTGCCGTGATCGGCATTGTGGCGATGGTGCTGGGCGGTTGGGGCCCGTGGGATATCCCCATGATTGCGGGTCTTACGCTTCTGCCCGCCATTGCCTGGGTCGACCTGCAATACGGCATTATCCCGGATGTGCTGAATCTTTTGCTGGGCGTACTGGGCGCGTGTTGGGTCTGGACATCGGGTGGCGATTTTGACATCGCTCTTCTGACGGCGGGCGGCTTGCTGTTGACCGGACTTTTCTTTGCGGTTGTCTACAGCCATTGGCGCGGACGCGAAATGCTGGGCCTAGGCGACGTTAAATTTTTCGCGGCGGCAGGGCTTTGGATATTGCCTGAACAAGTGCCGTGGTTTTTGGGTATGGCGGGTGTTTGGGGCGTGGTGCTGGCTTATGGCTGGCGGCGCGCGGGTGGTGGCAAGGAATTTCCTTTTGCGCCCGCTTTGTGCCTGTCCCTGATTATCTGTATTTTCTACCAGATTATAACGACCCCCTAAGGATTGATGGATGAAAAGCTTTGCGCGTTCACTGGTGACCGTAAGCGGTCTGACGATTGTCAGCCGCGTTGGCGGTTTTTTGCGCGATACATTGACGGCCATGTTTTTGGGCGCAGGGCCTGTTGCCGACGCGTTTTTTGTGGCGCAACGCCTGCCGAATTTGTTCCGCAGCCTGTTTGCCGAAGGTGCTTTCTCCGCAGCGTTTGTTCCGCTTTATACAACCGAACAGGAACGGCATGGACGCGATGCCGCGCAGGCCTTTGCCGGTCAGGCATTGGCCCTTCTGCTGGCAGCACTCATTCCTTTTTCGGCTGTTATTATGTGGTTCATGCCGCAGGTGATGCTGCTGCTCGCACCCGGTTTTGAAAATGACCCGCAGAAATACAATTTGGCGGTTTCCTACAGCACCATCACCTTCCCCTATCTGGCGTTGATATCGATTACGGCATTACAGACCGGCGTTTTGAATGCGCAGGGGCGGTTCGGCCCGGGCGCCGCTGCGCCGATCGCCTTTAACATCGTGCTGATCATCGCCATGTTTCTGGCACGCCTGTTTGCATGGCCGGTGGGTACGGCGCTCGCTTGGGCGGTCACAGCTTCTGGTGTTGTGCAAATGGTCTGGTTGATGGTCAGTTGTCACCGTGCTGGCGTGTCGTTGCCGCTCGTCTGGCCGCATTGGGGAGAGGCCAGCAAGCGTTTATTCAGACGCATCGGACCGGGTGCGCTGGGTGCTGGTGCGGCGCAGGTGAATTTGCTGATCTCCACCATTTTGGCGTCAACCTTGCCGACAGGGGCCGTTTCCTATCTGTTTTATGCAGACCGGCTGAACCAGCTGCCGCTGGGCGTCGTCGGAATCGCGGTTGCGACGACGCTTTTGCCGGTGCTCAGCCGCCATATCGAAGGTGGCCGCGAAGAAGAAGCGCACTATTATATGAGCCGCTCGGTGGAGTTTTGCTTGCTCCTTGGCTTGCCCGCAACGCTCGGCCTTGCGTTGGCGGCTGTGCCGATTATCCAGACCTTGTTCGAACACGGCGTCTTTACGCATGAAGATTCTCTGGCCACCGCCGCCACGCTGGCGGCTTATGCGCTTGGCATCCCCGCGTTCTTGCTGGTGAAGGTTTTTGCCGCCGGATTTTTTGCACGACATGACACCAGTACGCCCGTGCGCGTGGCAATCATCGCCATGGTCGTGAACGTGGTGGCGTCCATCCTGTTTCTGGGGTTGTTTAAACAGGTAGGAATTGCGCTTGCCAACAGCCTGGCGGTTTCAGTGAATGCGGTTTTGTTGTATTTAAGATTGCGCAAGAAAATCGGTCCGTTTGGCGATGCCCGTTTGCGGCAGAGCGTTTTGCGCCTTGGCCTGAGCGCCGCAGGCATGGCGGCCTTAATCGTCTTATTGGTGCTTGTCCTGCAACCCCGGTTCCAGCCGCACCATCTGGCCGCGAATATTGCCTGGCTTTGCCTGCTGATCGGTGTCGCGCTGGTGGGATATGCCGGTCTTTTGCTGGCGACGCGGGCGCTTGTCTGGCGTGATGTGCTTGCGCTTTTGCGCCGCGAAACTAAGATAGGCGCTATTGACCAATAACGCCTTGTGCCCGCGCAAGACACAGTGACCGTCCGATATATAAAGGGATCAACATGACGAAACGCATTCTCTCCGGCATGCAGCCGACCGGTAATCTTCATCTGGGGAATTATCTCGGCGCGCTCAAAAACTGGGTCAAAATGCAGGATGAGGCCGAATGCTATTACTGCGTGGTTGATCTGCACGCGATGACCATCCCGCAGGACCCCGAAAAGCTGCGCCTGTCTGTGCGCGAAACGGCGGCGGCCTATATCGCGTCGGGTATCGATGTGAACAAAAGTACGTTGTTTCCGCAAAGCGCCGTCTCGGCACATACAGAACTGAACTGGATTTTGGCGACTATGACACCGCTCGGCTGGCTCAACCGCATGACGCAGTTCAAGGAAAAATCAGCCAAAAACCGTGACCATGAACTGCTCGGCCTCTATGCCTATCCGGTGTTGATGGCGGCGGATATTCTGGTTTATCAGGCAACGCATGTGCCGGTCGGCGAAGACCAGAAGCAACATCTGGAACTGGCGCGTGACCTGGCGGGCGCCTTCAACCGTGCCTATAACCGCGAATATTTTACATTGCCGGAGCCGATGATTATCGGCGAAGCGACACGCGTTATGTCGTTGCGTGACGGCACCAAGAAAATGAGCAAGTCGGACGAAAGCGATTATTCACGCATCAATCTGACGGATGATGCCGATACCATCGCGCTCAAATTCCGCAAGGCCAAGACGGACGCCGAACCCTTGCCGGAAACATTGGCTGAACTGGAAAAACGGCCGGAGGCGGATAACCTTGTCACCATCTATGCGGCCCTGTCCGACAAAACGCGACAGGATATTCTGTCGGCGCATGCAGGTGCGCAATTCTCGGGCTTCAAAAAAGATCTGACGGAGCTTGCGGTTGCCAAACTGGCGCCGATCGCCGACACGCTGCGCCGCCTGATGGGTGATGTTGCTGAAATTGACCGTATGCTGGCCAAGGGAGCCGAGAAGGCCAACGCCGTCACGCAAAAACATTTGCGCGAGGTCAAGGATATCGTCGGTTTGTGGCGGGCTTAATAAAAAAGCGTGCGACACAAGCCGCACGCTCATAGGCACTCTATAGAATTATTTTACATTGCCACAACCCGCAGGCCACCTGATTGGCCAACGGATGCAGCTACTTTTATTAGTACGGGTGGCGGGGTTTCGTCCGCCGGGTCATCGTTCTGATCGTCGAAAGGTCTGCCTGCAATAATCAGAGCTGCACTGTGTAATGCGGAAGATGCTAATGCACGTGACATCATGACCTCCATCAGTTTTGTGAAAAATTGATTCTCAGCACTTTTGTCTACGTAATGGCCTGCGTTTAACAACAACGCACCTACGTGTCAAAGCACTGTTTGAATGAATTTTTTTGATAGTAGCGCGCAAGAAATTGCACATATGACGAACGGTATTTTCAAAACATCAGGCATGATAATGCCAAATAAAATATATTTCAGATCGGCAATTAATTCGTCATATTATCCGGGACTATTGAGGCGCTGTAGATTTTGGCGTTCCCAATATTATCAGGACGGCCCCATTTGCTTGGATTTTTCGCCGAGCGAGTTAACGAGAGCGGCAATGCCGTCCTTGTGCGCAATCGCGCTGAATTCCGCGCGGCGGGTGGCCAACTGGCTGATGGTGCCATTCAGGAATACATCGACAATGCGCCATGAACCGGCCGCGTCGCGGCGCATCATGTAATTCAGGGCGACCGCGTCGCCTTCCTTGGGTTGCAGGGTCGTTTCAACCATCAATCCGCCGTTCATCGGTTTGGTATCACCCAGAGCGAACTGTTCGCCGTCATAGGCGTTAAACTGGCTGGCATAGCTGGCGGCGCTAAAGCTTTCAAACGCGCTGATCAACTGTGTCTGTTCGTCTGGCGTCGCGTTGGTCCAGGCAAGACCCGTGGCCAGACGCGTCATGGTCGGCATGTCAAAGGCCGTGTGAACTGCCGTCTGCATTTTTTTGTAGCGTCCGGCATAACCGAGCGTATCCGCCCGCCTCATGCTGTCCGTCAGTTCGGCATAGAAATTCTTGATGACGTTTGTAGCGGCTTGCGTGTCCGGCGTCTGGGTGGTCAGGGCGACGGGCGTTGCCTCTATCGCACGCGCGGGCAAGACGGGCAGGAACAAGGCCGCCAGCATGCCGGTGCCAAACAGAGCAGACAAAAGGGTTTTGCGTGTCATCATCATCACATTATCAAGCCAACTGTAGCGGGATCATAACGATCCCGACGGCAGGGGTATAGCCTCTAATTCAGGCGAAATTTAGCCCGCCCATGGCCCTGAAAGCAAAGCAATCAGGCGCGTGCCAAGACGTCCGCCGCGTTTTGGCCTAAGGCTTCCATCGCGCGGGCGACGATATGCTTGGCGTTCAGCCCGGCCTCGTCATACTGCTTGACCTGCGAGTCATGATCCTGGAACCGGTCAGGCAGAGTCATCAGACGCAGCTTCAGGCCGCCGTCCATCAGGCCTTCGTTGGCCAGTTGATGCGCAACGTGACTGCCGAAGCCACCCGCAGCGCCTTCTTCGATGGTGATCAGCACCTCGTGGTTTTTCGCCAGACGCTTGACCAGTTCCATGTCGATCGGCTTGGCAAAGCGCATATCGGCGATGGTGGTGCTGAGGCCGCGCGCATCCAGTTCTTCGGCGGCCTTGCGGCATTCGCCCAGACGCGTTCCCAGATTTAAAATGGCGACCTTGGTGCCTTCCTTGACGATGCGGCCCTTGCCGATCGGCAAAACCTGACCGCGTTCGGGCAGGGTCAGACCGCTACCTTCGCCGCGCGGATAACGCAGGGCGGACGGCATATCGTCAATCGCGGCGGCGGTTGCCACCATGTGCATCAATTCAACTTCATCACCCGCAGCCATCACGATGATGTTGGGCAAGCAAGTTAGATACGCCAAATCGAATGCACCTGCATGCGTGGCGCCGTCGGCACCCACCAGGCCGGCGCGGTCCATCATGAAACGTACCGGCAGTTTCTGCAGAACGATGTCATGCACCAGCTGGTCATAGGCGCGTTGCAGGAAGGTGGAGTAGATCGCGCAGAACGGCTTGAAGCCTTCACACGCCAGACCACCCGCGAACGTGACGGCATGCTGTTCGGCAATACCGACGTCAAAGGTACGTTCCGGGAACTTCTTGCCGAAAATATCCAGGCCCGTGCCGGATGGCATCGCGGCGTTGATGGCCAGAACGCGGTTGTCCGCTTCAGCTTCTTTAATCAACGCTTCGGCAAATATCTTGGTGTAGGTCGGGTTCGACTTCTTGGGCTTTTCCGCAGCCTTCTCGGCTTCGGTCTTGATGACGTTGAACTTCGGCTGCACGGCGTGCAGCTTATCCGCCGCCGCTTCTGCCGGTTCATAGCCATGACCCTTTTGCGTCACGACATGGATGAAGACGGGGCCGCCCTGGCTGTCATCACGGATATTCTCCAGAACCGGAACCAGATGCTCCAGATTATGACCGTCGATGGGGCCGACATAATAGAAGCCCATTTCTTCGAACAGCGTGCCGCCCGTGACCATGCCACGCGCGTAATGCTCGGCCTTGCGGGCTGCCTCGCGGATCGGACGCGGGAACAGGTTCGCAAATTCCTTGGCTATGTGGCGCAGGCCGCGATATTCCTTCGACGACACCGTACGCGACAGATACGCGCTCATGGCGCCTGTGGGCGGCGCGATCGACATGTCGTTGTCGTTCAGGATGACGATCAGACGTGAATCCATCGCACCCGCATTGTTCAACGCTTCGTACGCCATGCCCGCGCTGATGGAACCGTCGCCGATAACGGCGATACAGTTGTTTTTCTTGCGCTTGAAATCGCGCGCGACGGCGTAACCGAGCGCGGCTGAAATGGAGGTGGAACTGTGTGCTGCGCCGAACGGATCATATTCGCTTTCCGAACGCTTGGTGAAGCCCGACAGACCGCCGCCCTGACGCAGGGTGCGGATGCGATCACGACGACCGGTCAGGATCTTGTGCGGATAGGCTTGATGACCGACGTCCCAGATGACCTTGTCGTCCGGTGTGTTGAAAACGTAATGCAGCGCGACCGTCAATTCAACGACGCCAAGACCTGCGCCCAAATGGCCGCCCGTCACCGATACGGCGTCGATGGTTTCCGCGCGCAATTCGGCCGCGACTTGCGGCAATTGCTCAGCCGACAATTTGCGCAGATCCGCCGGATAGGTGATTTGATCAAGCAGCGGTGTGACGGGCTTGCCTGGCGTCATGGTCTTGACGTCGGCGGCCTCAATTTCGCATTCCTGCAAAACATTAACGCGCTCGAAATTGGCGGCGGCTTTTTGTGCTGGGGCTGAAGTGGTCAAAGGGTGCTCCTGTTCACTGCAAAAATGTTGTCGCAACGCTGCGTCTTTGGCCTGATATCCGGACTTTTATGTTCGGGTAAAAAGTCCCTTCGCCAAGGCAGAAAACAGCGTTGGCAACGAGGGACTTAACCAGACTTACGCTTATATCATTTGCGCCGTCCGGGTCTGAGTGTTTAGCGGTTTATTCCCCGCGATTGCAAGTGTTTCGTTGCATTTGTGCAACAATAAAATGAAGTCCCTTAACGGTGTTTTAATAATTAACTAATTGATTTTATTGAACAATTGATGACAGATGAGATTGCCACGTTTCTTGCAGGCCCCAATTACCGCGCATGATAAAGCTGGGGTGATAGGTAGCGGTTACGGCGGCACCGTTATAAAGGCGGCAGGGCACTTTCTGGCCGACTTTACTCAGCAAACCGTTTTCACCGGTGAGCGCCCACAAAGGGGTGCGCCCCAACGCCACAATCGCGCGGGGTTTCAGGGCGTGCAGGGCTTCGGCCAGATGGTCGATCTCGCTCGCAAAATCACCACGGCAATAGGCGCTGCCGAACTGGCCATACTGTTCGGCGATGGCGATATTTTCGGTGGCGGCCTTGCGCCGTGATATAAAGAAATGGTCGATTTTATTGGCTGGCGGACGCAGGCGGAACACATTGCCGACAAAGGACGCCTGACGCTCAATACCCGCCTTGGTCAGGATTTGATCCAGCAACTGCCCGCTGCGCCCCACAAAGGGATGGCCCAGACGGACTTCGTCCGCACCGGGCGCTTCACCGATCAGGGCCAGCCCGTTCCATGTCACGCCGGGCGCCGGATATTGATACGGAACCAAAGGCAGTGTTTCCTCGGCCACCGGGGCAAATTTCAAGGCATGCTGCATTTAAAAAACCCTTGGAAAATCATAAGTTAGGCCAAAACCACTTTTTTGGCTTGCCCAAAACCTAGCAAACCCCTAAAACCCTGCAACTTGAAATGTGCGCGCGTAGCTCAGCGGGAGAGCATCACCTTGACATGGTGGGGGTCACAGGTTCAATCCCTGTCGCGCGCACCACTCAAAACCCCGGACATCTTTAGATATTCTTCTCACCCAATACCTATGGGCCCTATGTGCGTTTGGCTGCGCCTGAAAGTGTTGTCGTTTCTGTGGCATAGAAAAATTTTGTATTGATATTTATCGAGTATTTACCAACAGCCCTTAGATTTGTTGGGTGGTATTCTGGGCAATTTTATTATGACAAATCCAAATGATCCTCGTTCAAAAGGTGGGCCGCCGGTGCCGCAAGTCGCGCGCCACCCGCCCTACCAGAGAATTCCGACATACACTGATGATGTGGCACAACGAAATGCGCATCTTGAAGGTGAGTTCGCAGCAAAATTGGCAGCGATGTATGACGACCTCAACAGAAATCCGGAATTGATGCGGGCAGATTTGGCGTTTCGTGTGTCCAGCAGCTTGCGGACCGCGCAAGAACAGCGCAGGCAAATGCGCGGTGGCTATTCGCAGGTGCCAAACGCGAACGTGAGTATGCACCGCTATGGCTTGGCGACGGACGCCGTTCTTGTCAGGCGCTCAACGGGCCGTCCGCTGACTGAGCAAGAGATTGAACGCGGGCCCATGTCGCAGCAGGCGCAGCGCGCGATCAAGATATATAGAGAAACCGCGAAAAGGCATGGCCTGTACCTTCTTTCTGAAAACACAGATCCTCTGCATGTTCAGGCGCTGTCAGTCGATGAACAGGCAAGGGTCTACCACAATCCGCAATATCCTCTATTCGGCGGCCCTGGCACACCACGACGGCGCCGTGGTAATGGCCCGCAGGCGGCTGGTTAAGTTACGTTCTGTGTTGCAAGCATATCAGAACTGAAACTCAAGCGTGTAGAACAGACGCGGGTGGCCCAGCCCCATTTCAGAAGGTGAAC
>JAFALY010000041.1 GCA_019233975.1 Alphaproteobacteria bacterium
TCAATTCTGCACTGCGTATTCATTTCGGCACTGTATATCTTTTGCTTCGTCCATCCCTGACATATCAGGTCAAAGCCATCATTTCAGGCGCGCTTGACGGAAACCCGGAGAACGCACGCGAAACCAAACCAACTGCCCCAAAAAAAATGGCGAAAGCACTCGCAGCCACGAGCCAACTTTGTGAGGTCAAGCCGGCCAAAGCAAAACCGCCCAGAAGCAATAGGGCTGATCCAAAAGGGGCAGTAAGAAAATGTTGTGCGAATTTAAGCAACTCCAAACCCTCCCTTTAAAATGTACGCGTTCGAAATACACCACCGTCACTAGGACAGGCGGGGTGTCTTTGTCAATTATTTGCGGGTTAATAAACGGCTAGGTTTGCACAAATACTTGTCGTATAGCGGGAACAGCCGCTACGCCAACCATTATTCTCGCTTTGTTGCATCGCAAAATACCATGCATGACATCGCCCTTGTTATAACCGGCAGTATTGCCGCCACAAAAACCCTGCTGCTTATCAAGGCGTTACGGGAGAACGGGCTGTCCGTGGCCGCACTCAGCACGCCCGGACCGGTTGCGTGGGGCTGGGTCGATGTGGCGAAAGCAGAAAGCTTAACGCAGCACTCGCTGCTGTGCCGCGACGACATAACTCTTGAACAATTATCTGCGTTTTGCGCGGCACCCTGCATTCTGATCGCCCCTGCCAGCGCGGAAATCCTGTATCAACTGGCACAAAATAATACGCCATTGGCGCAGCAGATTAACTATGCGCAGGGAAACGGGGCGCGTCTAATTATAACGCCAGCCATGAATGCGCATATGTGGGCGCATCCCGCGGTTCAACGTAATGTCGCAGTCCTGTCACAACGCGGCGCTGTGTTTCTGGGCCCCGTTGATGGTCCGCTCGCCTGCGGCGATGTTGGCTTTGGCCGCATGCTGGCGGTTGAGCAAATCGCCGATGCAGTAAGCGCTGTACGGGATGGGCATACGCATCCGGCATCGCAAATGGTTGACGCCCCTCACCTCGCCCCGCGCGCCACACATCAATCCCTGTTCGCAACGCGGCCCCTGATTGCCCTTGCGGGCAAGTCCGCCACATGGCCCGCGATATCTGCCTTTGTCAAAAACCTGCAATCCGCCGGTATAACTGCGGACTATGTTCTGGGTACCGACTGCGCCCTGCATCGTGACGCGCTGGCCGCCTTGACGGGGACACTGGTTTGTACGGACCATTTTCAGATACCCACGCTGAACGGCATGGAGCATATCCACCTGCCGGAGCGCGCCACCTGCGTATTCTTTCCTTTTCTGGACGCCGCTATCGCAGAACAGATGGTGCAGGGTAGTGCAAAGGATTTTACTCTGTGCCTTGCGCTTGCCAGCAAAGCGCCGGTTTATGTCGCGCAAGCCGCACTCAATAACCTATCGCAGAATGTGGTTGGGCAACTGGTTGCTGACGGGGTGAAGGGTATTGACGATTTCAGGGCTTTGCCCGCGGATTCCAAAGGCCGCACGGCAATGCAGGGAAAAAAGATTTTAGTGCTCGCTGGTTATCCGCAGGAAATTGTCGACAGCTTCCGCCACTATACCAACGACAGAATTTCTTTTGCCGAAGCTTGGGCCGCTGTCACTTCGTTACGTGACGCTGGGGCCGCTGTAACAGTAATTGCGCCGCATGCGCAGAAACCGATTATAGAGGGTGTGACAGGAATCAGCACACTGGCAAATGGTCAGAAAATTATATCGGCGCGCGATCTGTTGCAGGCTTCGCTGGAGTATAGGGAAAAAGCAAGTGCGGATATTGTCCTGCAACTGGCGGGGCTGTCGTCCATCACATGCGACAGGCCTGTGACTTACAAAATTCAGAAAACAGGGCCGGAGCGCGCGCAATTGTTCGATGTCTCAGGCAACATCAATCTGATCGGGCATTTAACGGCTGCATTCCCGCATGCAGTTGTGGCCGGCTATGATGCCTTCCAGCGATGGCATGGTGACGGCCAGTATATTCCCATACCGGTATTGGATACGCCAGGCATAGTGCCCGCATCAGCACCAGCAATGCCGGATATTGCCGATGATATGGCGGGGCGCCATGTCGTTGTCACCACTGCGCGAACAGAGGAAATACTGACAACCTCAGGTGATTTCATCACCAATTATTTTTCAGGCAAGCAGGGGCAGGACATTGCGCATGCGCTGGCCCGGCGCGGCGCACATGTCACACTGATATCAGGACCTACATTCCTGCCTGACGTCGAACATCCACGCATCACGACACGGCATGTACGGTCTGCGCGCGCCATGTTGGCGGTGGCGGAAGAAGTGTTGTTACAGGATTGCGATGTCTTTATCGGCGTTGCGGCAGTGTCTGATTTCTGTCTGCCAGAACCCGTGGATTTGCGGTTGGCAGAGGGTGAAGCGCACACGCTGGCACTTGTTGAAAATGCCAGCATCGTCGGGCGCGCCGCCAGCCATCCAACACACAGGCCGCCCATCGTTGTCAGCTTTGCCGCACAATCACCGGAAACAGTTGAGGCTTACGCCACGCAGAAGTTCAAAAAGCTCGGCGCCAATCTGACGGTCGCCAACCCCATCGGCGCGGGCACGGCCATTGCCCGCGACCCGTCACGCAATCAGATTATACTGATCAACGCCGCAGGCGTTGAACGCCTGCCGGAAATGAGCAAGGAAGAGGTTGCGTACGCCGTCGCCACGCGTGTCTCGCACATGCT
This sequence comes from Alphaproteobacteria bacterium, assembly GCA_019233975.1. Taxonomy (GTDB): domain Bacteria; phylum Pseudomonadota; class Alphaproteobacteria; order UBA9219; family UBA9219; genus JAFALY01. The sequence continues at coordinate 2,730 of JAFALY010000041.1, forward strand.
GGCGGCGTATTATGACCAGCTGTAAACGGTTTTGATCTGCGTATAAAATTCAACAGCCGCAAATCCTTGCTCACGCGCGCCATAGCTTGAACGTCGTGTACCGCCAAACGGCACGTGATAGTCAACGCCTGCGGTCGGCAAATTGACCATGACCATACCCGCCCGCACATTGTGTTGATAATGGCGTGCGTATTTCAGGGAGTTTGTGCAAATGCCCGCAGACAAGCCTAAACCACCAGCATTGGCGATAGCCAGTGCCTCGTCATAATCCTTGACGCGGATCAGACTGGCGACGGGGCCGAATACTTCTTCGCAATTGATACGCATAGTCTGCTGCGTATCCGCAATCACGGCGGGACTCATGTAAAAGCCGGGTGTGTTGAGCGTCAGACGCTGCCCGCCGGTGACAAGACGTCCGCCTTCTTTCACGGCGATATCGACATACGACAAATTCTGGTTCAACTGCCGTTCATTGACGGCGGGGCCGACCTGTGACGCGGCATCCAGTGCCGGGCCGACTTTCAACGCAGCTGCTTTCACGGCCAACGCTTCAACAAACCTGTCGTAGATGCCTGCGGTCACAATAATGCGGCTGGATGCCGTGCAGCGTTGTCCTGTGCCGAAGAAGGCACCGTCCAGCGCGCATTGAACGGCGCGGTCAAAATCGGCGTCATCCAAAACGACCAGCGGATTTTTACCGCCCATTTCCATTTGCACACGCGCCTGTCGTGCAACGGCTGCGGCCCCGATGATGGCGCCTGTTTTCTGCGATCCTGTAAAAGAAACGCCGTCCACATCGGCGTGGTTTACGATGGCGCCGCCTGTGGCACCGCGACCCAGAACCATATTGAAAACACCCGCAGGTGCGCCGGCTTCGTGGATAATGGCGGCCAGCGCGTGAGCGGTGGCGGGCGTATCTTCCGCCGGTTTCATGACAACCGTGTTGCCAAAGGCAAGCGCTGGGGCCGCCTTCCAGGCAGGAATGGCAATCGGGAAATTCCAGGGCGTGATCTGCCCGTAAACGCCGACAGCTTCGCGGTAGGTAGAGGCTTCGATGCCCGGACGCGTCGAGTCGAGCGTCAGGCCATGGCGACGCAGCGCTTCACCTGCAAAATATTTGAAAATGCGTGCCGCGCGCATCACCTCGCCCGTAGCCTCCGGAACTGTTTTGCCTTCTTCGCGTGCCAGCAATTTGCCTAAGGCTTCACGACGGTCGGCGATGATATTGCTGACCTTGTCCAACAGGTCGGACCGAACTTCAGGTGACGCGGCAGACCATGCTGGAAATGCCTTACGTGCCGCCGCAACGGCGGCGTTCACATCGTCGGTCGTGGCTTCGGCAAAGCGGGCGACGACATCGCGCGTATCGGACGGGTTCAGACTTTCCGTTGATGGCGTGCCAGAGACGGCCTTGCCGTCAATAAAGTGCGTCAAGGTCAGGGTCTCTGTCATGGTCTGCTCCTGTCAGGGTTCAGGCCGATTTCAGAAGTCCACGTCCGGCCAAATTTTGCATCAGATCGTTAATACCGAAATTCCAGGCGCGCGCCTGTTTGGAAGTCGTCACTTTATTCTCCAGCACGCCCAGCTTGGGGGAAGAGATGCGCACCTTATCGCCTATTTTATGCGTAAAGCCAAGCCCCGGTTTGTCGCGGTCCTGTGTCGGCGCAAAAAGCGTGCCGAGGAACAGCACAAAACCATCGGGATAATGATGCTCGCTAATGGCCTGCGCAACGATATCCAGCGGGTCGCGGCTGATTTGCGCCATATTGCTGACCCCCTCCATGCGATAACCGGTGTCATCCGTGACTTCCAGCCTGACTTCGGCGCGGCGTACATCATCCATGGTAAAACTGTCATCAAACAGGCGGATAAACGGCCCCACTGAGCAAGAGGCGTTGTTGTCCTTGGCCTTGCCAAGCAACAGGGCGCTGCGCCCCTCAAAACAACGCAGGTTGACATCGTTGCCCAGCATCGCGCCAACGACTTGTCCCGACGGCGCACAGACCAGAACGATTTCAGGCTCCGGATTATTCCAGTGAGAGTCTGAGCGAATACCGACCTCATCCCCCCACGTGACGGATGACAAAACGGGAGCCTTGGTAAAAATCTCGGCATCCGGGCCGATGGCGACCTCAAGATACTGTGACCAAAGGCCGTCCGCCATCAGGGCTTCTTTCAGATGCTTCGCCTCGTCTGACCCGGGCTTGACGCTGCTGATGTCCTTGCCGACGCGTTGATTGAGCAGGGAACGAATTTCATGTGCCTTGGTGTTATCGCCATGCGCGCGTTCCTCGATGACGCGCTCGATGGTTGAAACGGCAAAGGTGACGCCCGCCGCCTTGACGCATTGCAGGTCAATGGGCGCCAATAGTCGTGTATCGCCCTGACCGAATTTCAAATCCTGCAACCTGCCCAGATTTTTGCCGCCTGCCGTTGAAAATCTCGTTTTCAAAAGCGCGGAAACGGTTGGCGCGGTGGCTGACACATCATAGACATTGCCATTTTCAATAATGACGGGTGTCGGGCCTTCCCCCCTGTCAATACGACCAACAAAACGCCCCTGTTGCCAGTCCTGCGGTAAAAAATCCATCGCACACCACGTTGTTTGAAGAGATCAAAATCCGAAGGCCTATCCATTCCACGAAGCAAAACATCGCGCAACACCAATACTTTTGTGCGCCGCAGCAAATATGCAGGGGGCGCAACACGCTTTCTTGCGACACGGTTGGCATTTTGGTTATCTGGCAGAAAGACCCTCTCACCAACATCAGGGGATGACATGTCAGGTAAACGTTCGCTACGCAGTCAGCAATGGTTCGATAATACCGCGCGTCCCGACATGACCGCTCTCTATCTCGAAAAATATGTTAATTTCGGTTTGACGCGGGAAGAACTGCAATCAGGCCGTCCCATTATCGGCATCGCGCAAACCGGCAGTGATATTGCCCCTTGTAACCGACATCATATTGTGTTGGCTGAGCGCGTAAAGGCTGGCATCCGTGACGCTGGCGGCTTGCCGCTCGAATTTCCGGTGCATCCGATTCAGGAAACAGGCTTCCGCCCGACGGCCGCGCTGGAACGTAACCTGACCTATCTTGGCCTGGTTGAGGTGCTGGACGGTTTTCCGCTGGACGGCGTTGTACTTCTGACCGGCTGCGACAAAACAACCCCGGCGCTTCTGATGGGCGCCGCGACCGCCAACCTTCCCGCTATTGTTTTGTCCGGCGGACCGATGCTCGATGGCTGGCACAAGGGGCAATTGGCCGGGTCTGGCACCATTGTCTGGGAAGCGCGTAAACAGCACGCCGCCGGTGAGATTGATTACAAAGAATTTATCGATATGGCGCTGGCCTCTGCACCCAGTATCGGCCATTGCAACAGCATGGGCACGGCCCTGTCGATGAACAGCTTGGCAGAAGCGCTCGGCATGTCCTTGCCGGGCTGTGCCGCTATTCCGGCGCCCTATCGCGAACGCGGCCAGATAGCCTATGACACCGGCAAACGTGCGGTTGGTCTGGTGCTGGATGATATCAAGCCATCCGATATTATGACAAAGCAGGCGTTTGAAAATACAATTGCGCTGGCTTCGGCCATTGGCGCTTCCAGCAACTGCCCGCCGCATCTGATCGCCATCGCGCGTCATGTCGGCGTGGATCTGACGCTGGAAGATTGGCAACGCGTTGGCGCTGATCTGCCGCTGCTGGTCAATTGCCAACCTGCCGGCCAATATCTGGGTGAAGGCTTTTACCGCGCCGGTGGTGTGCCTGCCGTGATGCACGAGCTGATGAAAGCCGGAAAATTGCACGACAACGCGCTTACCGTCACCGGAAAAACCATGGCGGAAAATCTTCAGGGACGCAGCGCCAGCGATGCCGATGTTATCCGCAGTTTTGACAAACCGCTGATGACCAAAGCGGGTTTTATTGTTCTGTCCGGAAACATTTTTGACTATGGCGTCATGAAAACATCGGTGATCAGCACCGAATTTCGTCAGCGCTATCTGGAAAAACCGGGATCAGAGAATGTTTGTGAATTGCGTGCCTTTGTCTTTGACGGGCCGGAGGACTATCACGCCCGCATTGAAGATCCCGCTTTGAAAATGGATGCACATAGTCTTCTGGTTATGCGTTACGCAGGGCCTGTCGGCTATCCAGGCTCAGCGGAGGTTGTCAACATGCAGCCGCCCGCCTGCCTTATCAAACAGGGTATATCCAGCCTGCCGACGCTTGGCGACGGCAGACAAAGCGGCACATCGGCAAGCCCCTCCATCCTCAACGTCGCGCCCGAAGCGGCCGTTGGTGGCAATCTGGCCATTCTTCAAACCGGCGACATGGTGCGCATCGATTTGAACAAGCGGCGCGTTGATATGATGGTGAGCGATGCAGAAATTGCGTCACGCCGCGCCTCCCTCAAACCCTTTGCACGTCATGACCGCACGCCATGGCAGAAGATATATCGCGACCATGTCGGGCAACTAAGCTCAGGCGGATGCTTCGATTTTGCGACAGGGTTCCAGCAAATCTCAAGCGGTGCGCCGATGTCCGAGGAAGAATTGGTCATTAATCCGGCTAATCCGGTACCGCGACACAACCATTGATTGTCTGTCACATCGACGGTGAATTAGGTCAAATACCTATTGATGCAGTCAACGCGCAATATAAATGCAGGTATTCATCGCTCTTTGGCAGTACGGACCCCCTGCGGAGCGTCACTTATCTATTTATTGCGCCAATAATGATGCGATTTTTTGGATGGATATGGGCATTTTTTCATTGACTGTAGTATTAGACTCTAATATATATACGTAAGACTCTAATGCTGTTGACGGGCGCGCCGGTTTTCGCGTCAGGCTTTCTGGGGGATGGCCCCGCGGTGATTGTCGTGACTGTCTGCAGCATTAGGGCGCCAGGTTATTATCAGTAGCGTTATTGGTTGAGTGAATGCATCCCGGTCAGGGAAGTATTGGTGGTATTGGTAAAGTGCGTTTTTGTAGTCCCTGATTACAAGGCGCGACCTGATCGAGATTGCATAAGCCTGTACGCCGGCACTTGGGGTCCCCCTCGTGTCGGCGGCCAGGTGAGTATCCAGGTTTCCCCGCGTCCTAAAGTCGAAGCAAGAAAGGGACTCCAGTGGCCGAATACAGACAATCTCGTGAGGAAATGAGGTCCGTCGCTCTCGTTGTCGAAACAGTGTTAAGACGCAGCGTCCGCCTGGGCGAGGAAATCGCCAGCCTTCGTGCCGTTCTCAACCGCATACCGAATGAAGGTGCAGCAGATCTTATCAAGCAGACAGACACTTATGAAGAATATCTGACCTATGCGGTCGATAAGCTCATGCATTCGCTTGTATCGTTCGAAGCGGCGTTCAAAGCCAACGACGTCGAAATCTCCTGACATAATTTCCTGCCGTGCAGCAAGAACACACTGTTCCTGAAAGTAATGGGGAGGGGCTTGAGTCTTAATTATTAAGACTCTATACTATCGCTACGCTAGTAAAGCATGCCTGTATTTACTGCCATGCCACGGTGATAAGCGATGGGGAAGCCCGCTCAAGTTTCGCAGAAGACGAAAATGGCTTCGGCTATTGCTGAGCTTATTATCATCTTTGACTGCCTCGTCAACAGCCACGCCAACGCCACAGACCTGAACATGGCGCAATGGTCGGCCTTGCGCTTTGTCGCGCAGGCTAATGCGAATGTCCGCAACATCGGTTCGTTTGCCCGTTTGCGCCACACGACGCCCAGCAGCGCCTCACAAACCGTCGCGTCGTTGTGCAAGAAGGGCTATCTGAAAAAATGCCCGGGTGAAGATAAACGCGTCGCAACACTAGAGCTCACCAGTGCCGGTCGGAAAATCCTGGAGCAGGACCCCATCCATCAGGTTGTTGAGGCCTGTGCCAAGTTGTCTGAGGATCAGATCCTCTCCGTCGCGGTTCTGATGGAAAGACTGGTCAGGGAAACGGTAGCAATCAGTGTTTAATTATCGCAGGCAGCCCACAATTTGACTGCGTCCTGTAGATCATCCACCGAAAACGGTTTGTAAAGCACAGAGTGCGCGCCAAAGGATTGCGCCATCTGTCCCGCATACCATCCCGGCAAATCGGCACCGCCGCCGGTGATTGCGATAATTTTTATTTTTTGCGTATCGGTTCGTTGCGCCAGCTTGCGAATAACCTCCAGCCCATCCACTTCTGGCAACAGTATGTCCAGAAGGATGCAGCTGAAATTGTTGTCATTGATCAGTGTCAGCGCTTCCTTGCCGTTGCCTGCTGACTTAAAGGCATACCCGGCGTCCGTAAGCGCCTCACAAATAAAGTGGCGCATCTGCTCGTTATCTTCGACGACAAGGATCATGGATCGTTCCGGAGAAGGGGGGTTCCGCACAAGATAGTGTCGCGCCTTACTTGTCAGGCATTATTTTTATAAATGCACACAAAAGGCAAGCCAAATATCCCGATCTCGCCCACCATATTACCACATTGGACGTGAATATTCATTCATCACTGTGCTCATAGACCAAAATTCTGGCCAAAAGCGATGCAAGCTCTTCAATCATATATGGTTTTGAAAGCAGGGGCAGACCCATGGTTACCTCACCCCGGGCATTGAGCGCGGTTTCGGGAAATCCGGATGTCAGGATAATTTTCAGCGATGGCCAGTTATCCTGCGCCAGCCGGGCAAGCCCCAGTCCCGTCAATTTTCCCGGCATAACGATATCCGTCATCAGCAAGTCAGGCAGGGGACCAGCCGATAATTGATCTAATGCTTCGGCCGCGTTGGATGCTTCGCGGACATTGTATCCGAGCTCTTGCAGTTGCGATGTAACCACAAACCGGAAATGGTTGTTGTCGTCGACAACCAGGATCGTTTCATTGTTGCCGCTGGCCCGTTGCAGTTTGCTGAGATCAGGAACTACTGCAATTTTCTGGTAGGTCCGCGGAAAATAAAGCCGGAAAGTCGTTCCCATGCCGACTTCGCTATAAACATTGATCTGCCCGTTCGATTGCTTGATGAACCCGAAAACCATACTGAGGCCAAGCCCGGTTCCTTTGTCGCGGGCCTTGGTTGTAAAGAAGGGTTCAAATATGTGTTCGACCGTCTCTGCGCTCATGCCGGTGCCGGTATCCGTAACCTCGGCCACCACATAATCCCCAACTTTGAAATTGGGGTGCGTTTTGACATAGGCCTCATCAATGATGCACGTCATTGTCCTGATAAAGATCGTGCCCCCGCTGGGCATGGCGTCACGTGCGTTGGTGATCAGGTTCAGAATACAGGATTCCAGCTGGGCCGGGTCTGCTTCAATCGGCCACAAATCGCCATCTGGCCTAAAAATAACCTCAACCTGCGACGGCAATGTTTGCGACACCATGCGGGCAAGGTTTTCAATAAGCCCGTTGATCATGATGCATTCAGGGCGCAGCGGTTGTTGGCGCGCGAAAGCCAGCAGATGCCGCGTCAGATCCGCACCACGCATGGCGGCAAACAGGGCGTTGTCCGAAAGCTGCTTAACCGACTCCTGTTGTCCCTGCAGTCGTTTTTGCAACAGGCCGAGACTGCCGATGATGATGCCCAGCAGGTTATTGAAATCATGCGCGACGCCGCCGGTCAGCTTGCCGATGGCCTCCATCTTTTGGGCCTGTAGCAGTTGCCCTTCCAGCTTTTTCTTTTCGGTGACATCTATTACCACGCACAAAACGGCGTCACGGCCAAAATATCGTATGGTGTCGGAATAGGCCTCGGCAACCGTGGTAGAGCCATCCGCACGCCTCAGTGTCCATGGGCCCGATGCGTATGCGCCCGCGCCGCGCGCCCCGACTGATGCCGCCATGCGCTCCCTGTCATCTTCATGCGCCGTATCCAGTATGGTCATGCCCAGAAATTCTTCATACGGCCAACCAAGCATTTTCACGATGGCTTCATTCAACGCCAGATAGCTCAACGTCTCACGGTCATAAACCAGCATGGGCAGGGGGTTGTGTTTGAACAGCAATTGAGACGCCGCCTCCGTTTCCTGCAGCGCTTGGGCAATGTCTTTAAAATCTTCGATGTTTTTACGAAACGCGCCCAAAACCCTGTTCAGCTTGCCTATTTCATTATCACGCGCGTCAGACGCCTCATCATCCTCAACAGTGTTGGTACGCGCTATTTCAAACGCCAATGTCTCCAAATGCGCCAGAATAATACCCAACGGCCCCGTCGTCTGGCTGACAATCTTGAACGCGACATAAGTGCCCGCCACAATACTGGCAAGGGCGATGATAATCTGCATAAACAATACACCCATCAGGGCCCGAATACGTTCATGCAGCAGGTTTGTCAGTGTCTGGTTCAGCTTGTTGCCCATTCTTTCGGCACTGTCGCTGACCACATAGGCGGACGCAAAAATATCCTCGCCATTGCCGCCCTTCATGGCGGTCATGAACAAATCGATGTTATTCAGAAATTGTAATTCATCGTTGGCAAGCTCCGAAACAACTTCCGGGTTATCTATATGCAGTAGGACCTTCGCCATATCGGATGAGAAGCTGTCTTTGGCTTCCATGATCGTGGTGTTGGTGATGGTGCTCAGCACCTGCTGTTCGGGGCTGTGGGGATTATAAAGGCGCAGTCCGTCCAAAAGTTTCGCCTGTCCCGCCAGAATTTTGGGCAACTGGTTAAACTCAGCCTCAGCCAAATGATAAGTCGCAATATCCGGGTCCAGCGACAGGTTGAACCTGTCCATGAGGTCGAGCGCCAGATTGCGCATGGTGCGGGCACCGTTCGCCTTATCGGTTACGGACAGGGTGCTGATCACATTCTTGGTATCAAACCGTAATGCTTCCACGGTACGTGGCAATTCGCCGTTATCCAGGGCGGCCTCTTTAAAGTGCTCAATATCCCGCTCCAGATCACGTTGTGAAAAATCAGGTTTGGAAAAGTCATAAAGGATTGTCCCTATCGCGCCCAGATAGTGAACACCCTCGCGTTCAATATCGGTAAATAGGATAACGTCGCGTTTTTCGACAATCAAAAAACAGATAAGGATGGTGATGGGGATCAGGAAAATGATTTCGCAAAGCGCAAGCTTCTTTGCCAACGAAAGGTTTTGCAGGCTCGAAAGGCCGGGTTTTTTCATAACCGACACCCCCGCGTGTCTTATCTGGGGAAAAGAATATTCAACCAACCCTATCCTTAAATAACATGAAAGGTTGTAAAACAAAGGGGTTTTGTGCGGGTAAGGGGTTGGATCGGAATCCGTATATCGGGAGAAGTGAATTCCTGCTCCAAGACAGCCCTAATGCTTTTTTCCACTCCAAGCTTCCATATTTATATCAGCACTCCGAGGCTTGACGGTATCGGGGTGATTCCAAAAGACATGATGTGAATTCATATAGTTGACAAAGGGAACAAAAGAAACGACGAATAGCAGTACAAAAGCATTTAAAGCCACCTGCCGGTTTGTGTGATTTTCTTTAGGGGTGGAAAGCATATATATAAAGAAGATTATAATGCCGCCACCAATTCCGAGAATGATGAAGAGAATTACTATTACATCCGCCGCCTTCATGCCATCTGCCACGCCTATACCCAAGACAACGAGACTTGCCAAGCAGCCAAAGGCAACCATCCCAATAGCGACAACATTCCCAATGCGAAGCAACGCTAAAAGGATTTTCCGACCGATCATATTGGTTCTCCCATAGTAATAAAATAGCCAGCTTTTCGATTCAAAACAATATACATGACTATGGGTTCAGCTCCTGTTGCAATATCAAAGCCTTTTGTAATCTTGTCAGTGATTATTGCAGTCTCGCCTCCGGCAGCCTCCTGTTTCGCCGCATCACCCGCCTGGCCTCCAGCCGGTCTTAGATCCGCTTCTGAAGCGCCTTGGCGGCGGCCTTGACCTCCGCCTGCTCGCGACGGACCGCGCGGTGCTGAAACCGATCAGAGAGTCGAAGCAGCGTGTCGCGATCATCAGGGAGGCGGGTTTCGTCGGTCATGCGCAGCTCTCGCACATGATGCTCGATGACCTGATCGATCGCCTCAACAGACAGGGTGCTGTCGAGGTCGATCGCGGCGGCTCCTGCGGGCAGCTCTGCCACAAAGCCCGCCTGGCGAAGCAATTGAGATGGTGCCAGGAGGGACTTGAACCCCCACATC
>JAFALY010000039.1 GCA_019233975.1 Alphaproteobacteria bacterium
ATGACCAAAATCCCTGCTGATGCCGATCTAGACCGCTCTTTTTCCGAACGTCCGTGGGGTGGTTATGAATGCATCGCGCGCGGCACCAATTATCAGGTCAAGCGCATTACCGTGCTGCCCGGTCAATCCATCTCATTGCAAAAGCACCTGCACCGTGCCGAACATTGGGTCGTTGTCCAAGGGGTTGCTAAAACCGAATGCGATGGTGACGTCAGGCATCTGAACCCCAATGACAATGTCTATATCCCGCTGGGTGCGGTTCATCGCCTGACCAACCCGGGCACCGAGGTAACCGAGATTATCGAAGTACAATATGGCGACCAGATCAGCGAGGAGGATATCATCCGCCTGCAGGATAATTACGGCCGCGTATAGCCTATAGCGGCGATATGATCTCAACCGGGTTCGGGAAGATATCCAGATAAAAGGTTTTGTCGGCAATGGTGCCGCCATAGCTTTTACGGTGGCGGAGCTCACTGCTCTTTCCCACCTGGGTTCCTTCCTGCAAGTGCACCCCCGTGCCAAGGGTAACAAAGTCAGCCAGCACAACCTTGTTGTCTATCGTGACACCTTTGCCGACAAAGCATGATTTGTTAATGACGCAGTGATTGCCGACAAGGGCGCGATCGCTGATATAGCTGTTGAAAACAACCCTGGTGCCGTCGCCGATATAGGCGCCACGGCCGACCAGACAGTTTTCTCCGACAACCGCGTCCGCCCCCAGCACGGCATCCGGCGCAACAAGCGTGGCCAGTTTATATCCGCGCAACTTCAATTCGGCTACCGCCTGCGTACGTGCCATATTCAGGCCGCGTTCATCCAGCGCCACAAAGGCGCGCCATTCTTCCTTGGGATAGGCCGTCATGTCCGGCAACGAAAAGGTATAACCGTCGGCGGTGACAAGGTCGCATACCTGCACATCATCAAAGTCAGGGATCGTTTTTGCCAAAGAGACGATAGGGGCAAAGGCGTCCCCCAACCCAAGTATGATCAATTTCCCGGACATTTACACCTCACCTGCCAGAACATTGTCCCGATACCATTTGCCGAGACGGATAAGACGGTATTCATACGCGCCGTGCAGCGCAGATGAAGCGCCTGTATGCAGGTTGCGTTGTAGATTGTTCAGAAACACGACATCTTCGTCAATAATCTTTTTCTCAGCCTGCATCAGGCCAACCATCAAGGCCGTCAGGTCGCGCTTCTTATTCAAACGTTCGGCTGTTGTCACCCAGAGGTGATAGCGCATTCTTTTTGGCGAAATCGGTTCATATTGCTGTATCAGAAACCATTCACCGGCGACCGAACAGAAATTGACATTCGGATACAAATGCCAGCTGTAATACAGGTCGCGGTCACCGTATCGGCGCACCAGATCCGTATACCAGCGTGGTTTTAACGACATTTCGGCGGTGCCATAATAGCTCAACTCCGGTAGGGCAACAGTCGCCTTCCGGGCTTCCTCGGCATCCCAAACGACATCTTCGCGGAATTGGTTTTCTTCACTTGCCGCTTCCTTGCGTTTTATCAAACCGCCAAAGCTTTGCGTGTGAACAAACGGAATGTGGTTGTAGTCCATGACGTTTTCGAGATTGAATTTCCAGTTATAATCAACCTCAAACGTCGTGTAGGCATATTGCGGATCGAAATAGCTGGTAACATCGGCAATCTGCGTCAAAAATTCAGCCGAGAATTGATCGCCGATGGGACGTGGCTTATCGGCCAAATTGACAAAAACAAAATTGCCGATGACTTCGATCGCGAACTCACGCAGTTTGATGCCGTCTTTTTCCGACTGGCGCATCTGGTACAACTCAGCCGATGCGACGGCGCGCAAACATCCATGATGATCGTAAGACCAGGCATGGTAGGGGCATACAAGGGCGCGTTTGCCGAACGCCTTGCTCTGAATCGGCATTTGCCGATGCGCGCACAGATTTTCAAACGCTTTCAGTGTTACGCCGTCATCGGTCGTGATGACGACCGGCACACCACCTATGGTGCGCGTCAAAAAAGCGCTCTTGCTCGACAGGGTACTGCGAACACCGGCGAACATCCACATGTCGCGGAAAATTTTTTTATTTTCCAGATCCAGATATTTTTCCGATAGATAAATATCGGGCGGCAAGTCTGATCTGAACATGGCAGTATCCTTAGCCTTCCAATTTAGAATCTGACGATGCGCGTCGGCCCATCATAACCATCGACATAGAAGGTTTTGTCGGGAATGTTGTTGACATAAGTCATGGCGGTTAAAAGTTCGCACTGCTTGCCCACTTTGATGTTGGCACCAACTGCGACACGGTTGCCGACGGTCGTATTATCGCCAATCACGGTGTAGGGGCCGATCACAGCACCTGACTCCAGATAAGCAGAATTCCCTATTTTACACCCTATTTCCAGCAGGCAGCCGGTTCTGACAACCGCGTTATAGCCAATGGTGACGTCCGTCATGACAACTACGCCCGGATAGATAACCGAATTTTCGCCCAGCTTTAGGTCTTGCGGTACCGAGGCGCGGCTGGACACCAGACGCGCCATTTTAAGACCGCGCCCCTTAATTTCAGACAGCAGATAGGTACGGCTGAAATTGACCGCGCGCGCATCAAGCGCCAGAAAAACTTCGCAAGATGCCGGATCAAGCGCATCAAGACAGGTCAGGTCAAATTCAAACGGCGCGGTCTCTATCAGATCAACCAACTCGATAACGCGTTCCGGCGTTGTCTCACGGGCGATCGCCGCCACTTCTGCGGCATGCGGGGCAACGCCAATGACAATAAGTTTTGTACCGCTCATCGTACCCCCCTGACCAATGAGGCGATCAGGTTGCGCAGCGCGCTCATTTCATGTTCGCCGCCACCCAGTACCGAATGCCCCGGCGCCTGCCCAACAACCGCCTGCACGGCTTCCAGCGCGCCATAATCTTCGTCCAGAACAACCCGGGCGCCCTTCATCTGGCCCCACAGAAAGCTGGCGGGAATATTCGCTTTTGTCGCCGCCGTCATCATGTAAACTGTCGCCTGCGTTTTATCCGGTGCGATGGGGTGATGATATTCAATGGAGAATCCATAACCGCCGCGCGGGCAAACGACATGCAAATTGGGGAAAAAGCGCCATTCGAAATAGCCATCCACATCACCCCAACGGTTTACTTTATCCGCATAAACGGGGTGTTTATCGTCGTTGAAAATGTGCGTCAGGCCGCCGCCGCTGATTTCCTGCACATCGGGAATCCTGCTGGAACGCTGACCGTGATCTTCGGGCGGCGGGTCCACTTTGTGGTCCAATTGGCTGAACAGCGACCGTGTATGCAGGAACGGAATATGCGTGTTGTCACGCAATACTTCGTTCACCAGTTTCCAGTTCGCATTAAAGCTGAATTTCGAGATCAGCATTTCACGATTGAAGTGCCCGGACAGATCCTTCAGCAAATCAGTCATCTCTTGCGAGAACTGCTTGTCGATGGCGATTGGATCTTTATCCAGATTGACAAAGACAAATTCGCCGACAATTTCCACCCTGAAGGATTCAAGCTTGATCTTGCAGATATCTTCCTGCGACAAATGATAATACTCGTCATTATAGGGGACGGCCAGCAATTTGCCATCTGCGCCATAGTGCCAGCCATGGTATTTGCACGTCATCTTGCGTGTGCCAAAATCTTCGTCCTGCAGTTTACGCTGCCGATGCGCGCATACGTTCCTGAAGGCCTGAATTTCACCACCGATGTTCTGCACCAGAACGGGTACGCCCGCTATGTCACGCGTTGCAAACCGGTTCGGTTGATCCACCATGAATTTGAAGCAGACAAAGATCCAATATTTTGAAAAAATCCTTTCCTGCTCCAGCCGGAAAAAATCATCCGAGGCAAAACCCTTGTTGTCGAAGCTGCTGATCATCGTGGTTCACTCTGGCGCTGGAAATCAGGCGGACAACGGCGCCTGTGGCCCATACTAATCGGTTTGTCGTTCGGCCTCAAGCCCCACATCCAGCATCCTGACGACGCGCGCAGGGTTCCCGAGCACAAAGGCATTGGCCGGAACGTCTTTCATAACAATTGAACCCAGACCAATAACGGCGTTATCGCCGATAGTCAGGCCTTTCCCGATGATGACGCCGGGATGTATTGTCACGCATTCGCCGATGCGTACGCCTCCAGCCACAAATGTTTTAGCGCCGATATGCGAATACCGCCCTACATAACAGTCATGCCCAATGGTCGCGTTGTTATCGATATAGACATATTCGTCAATCGTGGTGTCGGTAGAGACCTCGGAGTTCATGCCGAACACGACACTAAAAGCACAATTAGCCCGGTCACCCACACGCACCATGGTGCGCAGGTCGGTAAAGAGCGCCCCCTTTTCAATCAACGGCTGCAAATACTTCTTTTTCTCTACGGGGTTGCCGACTGCAGGCATGAAGCGCTGATTTTCCCGCGGGACCCATGTCATCGGATCACCGATAACAGGTATGTCACAGTTGGCAGGAAGAACGGATTGACCGCCGCTATCCAAAAAGCCACTTAACGACCAATCTTTTCCATGCGCAGCGTCGCCCCGCACCTGCGACGCCACACAACGTCCCAATCCACGCGCGCCGACGATAATCAGCTCCTTCATTTCTTCTTGAGACTCAGACATCACGACATCCTCTTAGCGACACAAGGGCAACTCTCAACGAACCTGTATGCATCCGCCATCCATCACCAATGTCGTCGCCGTCATATAACTGGATGCGCTGGACATAAGGAAAATAACGGCATTGGCAACATCTATTGGGCGACCAAGGCCAAGCGGATAAAGTTTTTCCTGCTCATCCAGCCATGACTGCTGAATGTCAGTAAAAATTTCCGTTCTGACAATCGCGGGGGCAATAGCATTGACTCTGATTTTTTTAGGCGCCAATTCAAGGAAGAGCGGGGCCATGACACCCTCAAGACCCGCCTTGATGGCTGAATAAGCCCCCATGCCTACCGTACCCGTATGCGCAGCGATGGAGGACGCCAGAACGATTGAGCCACCTTTGTTAATCTTGTTTTTTGCAATCAGGCGCTGGGTAAGCAGAAAGACAGATTTAAAATTACTGGCGATTATGTCATCCAGAAATTTCTCCGATATCATCCTGAACGGCATCGGCACTGAAATGCCGGCAAAGTGCACAACCCCATCTACCGCCTGAATGGCATCAACAAGTGCTGCGATTTCATCCGCTTTGGTCAGATCGGCGGCATGACTAATATGCCCCTCGCCTTCCATCAGGCTGAGCGTCTGCGCCAATTTCTCGGGGTTACGCCCTGTTACTATGACAAGTGCGCCACGGCGCGATAATTGCACAGCCGTTTCGCGCCCCAGTCCGGAACTGCCGCCGGTTACCAGAAATCTTTTGCCCTTTATGTCGATATAGGATGCCATTTTACAATGTCCGCGACTGTTTCAGCGTGACGCCACCATCGACGATCAGCGTTGTACGCGTAACCCATCGGCTGGCGTCAGATAAGAGGTACAAAATAGGCCCAACGACCTCCTCAGGTTTTGGTACGCCCAAGGGAACCGCTTCAAACAGTTCGCTTGATACATTGCTGCCCATCAGGGCTTCGGTCTGTACATAACCGAAACAGACACTGTTCGACCGGATTTTCTTTCTACCCAGATCATTGGCGATGGATTTGGCGACAACAGCCAACGCGCCTTTTGATGCGGCGTAAGCCGAGGTCGCCGGTGTCCCAATCAGCGATGCCATCGACGTATTAAAAACAATCGAACATCCGGATGCCACTTTCTTCTTTTTTACCAATTGATTAAGCAGATTCACAGGGCCAAAGAAGTTCACATTCATGACTTCTTGCATATGTGCTGCATCTTCCATCTGAAACGGCCGCAGTTTGGCAATAACACCTGAGTTCAGAACAATCCCGTTCAATTCAGGAGCGGCGTTCACCAAATTTGTGATTTGGTCGGGGTCTGTCAGGTCGGCAGTTTCACCGCCATGGCCCGTGCCATGCAGTTCGGCCAGAACTTGATCCAGTCGTTCCCGTGAACGGCCCGTCGCAAAAACACGTGCCCCCTCTTGAGCCAAGGCCTGCGCCAATGCACGCCCTATCCCCGATGTCGCCCCCGTGACCAAGACGGTCTTACCGGACAGGCTGAAATCGTCATCCATAACTACACCTCAAAAATGGTGGAGCAATATGTGTTTGGTGTTGTTTCAACAAGCATCGTCGCCCATGAAAGGCCGATACCGAACCCGCACAAAATGAATTTTGTGCCAGGAGTAAGGAATTGTTCGCGCGCGCGATAGACAATGGTTGTTGGCACCGATGTGGAGCTGGTGTTGCCATAGTCGTACAACGACTCCGGCACCTGCTCAGGCGTACGCTTCAATTTGCGACGAATGGTGTCGTTGATCATTTTGTTAGCTTGGTGGAAGATCAGACGATCAACACTGTCCAACGCCACGCCTGAAAATTCGCAAATGCTGTGAACAGCGGCAGGCGCGACCTCAATCGAGAAGTTGAGAATGGCAGGCCCGTCTAGTGATACGTCGATCCCCTTGCGGATGACACCATCTGCACATTCGGTCGGGATCAAGCTATAAGGTGTCAGGGGGTTTCTGTGACCGCCATCGGGCACATAGATCGCCTTGTACCCGCTGCCGTCGCTGAAACCTTCGAAAAAGATATCAGGCGCCGTTTCGTCGAATTCCAACGCGGTGGCACTGCAGGCGTCACCAAACAATATCTCGCGCCCGCTATCCTTGGCACCGCGCGATGCGGATTGGTCGCCCACAACGACAACGGCACGCTTCAGACCGTGAGCGCCAAGCATACGCCCAACCGTGTACAGGCCATAAGGATAACCAGAGCAACCCAGATTGATGTCGAACGCGAGTGTCGTTTTGGGCAGCCCAACGCGATGCTGACACACGATGGATGTTGATGGGATAATGTATTCCGGCGATTGCGTTACAAAGATATAGGCGTCAACGGTCGATTTATCCCAACCGACGCCAGCCAATACATCGTTCGTCGCTGCTTCAGCCAGATCAGAGAAGATAATACCTTCTTCACAAATACGCCGATAGCGAATACCAATATTGCGCACCAGCCTGTCGCGCGATTGCTGCTCTTCCGGCGGCACTTCCAGATTATCAATAACCGTTTTAGGGACGCAGACGCTTAGCCCTGCAATGCGCACGCCTTTTAAAACGGATCTTGCCATGGTTTGTTATCCCTGCGCCCAGTTATACAGTCCTTGCACGGTGCGACAGGTGACAATGTCATCCGCCGTCAGTGTCTTGGAAAACTCGATGTCGATCATGACGATCACGCCCAACTGAGCGAGTGAATCCCAATTATCCAGTTCCGCAATAACGGTGTCGGGCGTAATTTCAACCGGCTCC
Organism: Alphaproteobacteria bacterium; assembly: GCA_019233975.1. Taxonomy (GTDB): domain Bacteria; phylum Pseudomonadota; class Alphaproteobacteria; order UBA9219; family UBA9219; genus JAFALY01. Next base: position 7,402 of record JAFALY010000039.1, read on the forward strand.
GCAAAATCGATTGCTTCGATAAATTTTTCAATGAAGGCGCTGATATCCATACTGGGGTTCCTGGATGAAGTTGACACACTTAGGCGGCTACAGACAGCAACCACGAATCTAAGCAGTTTTTAACAATAGGACTATTAACAGATCAATTCAGGCTCGGCAATATGGCTCAAAGTATCCATGCGGCAACGCCGCCGACTCTAAGTGCCTGAAACGGCCCTCTGACGCACCTGCTGCGCAAATGCGGCAATGGCCCCGTATGACTTCCTGGACGTAAAGTCGCGCCAGGCCCGTTCTAAGGCCTGTCTACACAGTTCAGGTGAAAATGCCGCTTCGTTTATGTGCGCCTGCACACGATCTTGCCAGCCAGCGGACCAGTCAAAACGCTTCAGTGCCTGCAAGTCACTATAGCGTGCATCCCACCAACTGTTGGTGTCGGTCAGGACGGCACAGCCGTTCAATAGCCCTTTGACCACGCGTTCATGAATAATGTCGGCACCGTGCGGGTTGGTGTTGCAGATGAATTGCGTATCCGCAAACAGGGCGTAAGCTTCCTCGATTGGCAGAGTGGGGCGGAACACGGCGCGCGCATTCGTACGATCAATAAAATCCCAGCCATCGCCAACGATGACGGCCCCCTCCTGCCCTTTCAGCCATTCAACGAAATCAACACTGCGGCGCGCGCGGATATATAAATCCATAATCTGCACAATGCCCCAGAATTGCCTGTCATAAACCGTACGGTCATAACCGACATCCTGAAAGACCTGGGCCACCAAGTCGCATAGCTCAATGTTCGGATGTTGGCGCGCATAGTCTATTTGTTGCCATATGGCATCGCGCACGCTTTCGTGGATGTTGTTCACATCATCGGTGACACGGCGAATATCCGTACCGGATTTCACATAAAGGAATTTTATCGGACGCTTTGCAACGTCAGCCCCCGTTTCGGGCGTAATGCCAGGCATGCGTTTAAAGAAATCGGGTGCTATGGTTCCCGACAATTGCGGCCCACCTATATAATTCTGTCGGGCTGCACGGAAGCTGTCGAAATAGTAGAGATTGCCAACAAACGCACTCTCGCTGAAATGATTGAGCGGGTTATGGCACGGATGATCAAAATGCACACCGACGAACGGCGTGCGGCTGGCCGTCCAGAGATTGACATCCCCAACCTTGAGGTTGGAACCAATCCCCTGCACACCATAACAGAAATCAACAGCGCCGGATTGCAGATGCCGTGACAGAAGCGTAAGTCCATCGGCCTCACTAAGATTCACAACAATGGCATTGCGCCCCTGTTCACAAAAGTCTTCGACAAAAGTGACGGTAGCGCTGGTCAGGGCGTCTTGCTGTTGCGGAAAGCATAAACCTATGATCAACCCGCCTTCAGCCATACTTTGCCCCTCAAACAGGTGTTGCCGTTATCCGAAAACGCGTTTTTGCGGGATCTCGGCTGTTTGCGAAGCCTGATCGTCATAAAAATCGGCATCACTGGCGGCATCCAGCCCCTGCTCGAACATCGCCAAATGGCTGCCACGCGTTTCCATTTTGATCGGCACCTGCACCAGTTGCGGCAAAGCATCACGCACCGCTTTCTGGCGCTCAGGCTCAACCATAAACAGCAGGAACCCGCCGCCGCCCGCACCCAACAGCTTGCCGCCCGATGCCCCGGCCTTCATCGCCGCTTCATAGGCATCATCGATGTCGGAACTGGATACAGCGCTGGACAGGTCGCGCTTCAGGCACCAACCTTCATGCATCAGCTTGCCGAATTCGCTGATCGACGCATTCGGATTCAGAAGGATGTTCTGACCTTCATCCACCATTTCGCGCATGCGGTGCAGGTTCGCCTGCTTCTTCGCAAAATTCCTCAGCTTGTCCGTTTCAACAGCCGACGCGCTGCGCTGATAATGCGTGAAGAACAGCATCATATGGCTTTCCAGCTCTTCGCGCCGTTTGTTCATTAAAGGCAGCGGGGTCACACGGAACGGCCCATTCTGCAGAAAGTCGATGCGGTTCAACCCGCCGACGCTGACCGCAACCTGATCCTGACAACCGACCGCTTCCTTCAGCAGGTCTTGTTCGACATGCATGGCCTCCAGCGCCAGATCATAATTGGATATCAGGCGGCCATATTGCGCCCAAAGCCCCTGTAACAAGGCCACCGTGAACGCCGACGAGGAGCCAAGGCCGCTACGACCCGGCAAGTCCGCGTTATAGACAATCTCAAACCGCGGCGGCGTCTTCTTGAAGTAGTTGCCCAATACCTCGCGTACGACGGGATGCTGGATTTCCGCGACGGTCTTCACTTCTTCCAACATGCGCCACGACACACGATAGTTGAAGGAGAAGATCGACGGCAGACGGCGCATCTGCAGATAGACGTATTTATTGATCGAGGTTGAGAGAACAGCCCCGCCATGCTCACGGAACCAGGTGGGATGATCCGTGCCACCTCCGAAAAATGAGATGCGTAAAGGCGTGCGTACAATAACCATTTGGGGAATCCACATGAAAAACGCGCCCGCACTGCGGGTCACGGGCATACTCGCCCGACTGCCAAAGTAGTGTCAACCCCAAAGGGCGCCAAAAACCCGCGATCAACTGAGGCGCGGTACGCGTACGGAACTGCCCAGCGTGATAGTGCTGAACGGCAGATAACTGCTGACAGCGTTGAATTTATAAGAGGCTGATATGGTTGTAAAAGTCGTCGTGCCTGTCGCCGAATTGCTAAAGGTCAGCGCAACGCTGGACGCAGGAATTGTGGACAACACCTGCCCGAAGTAGGTCTGTAATTGAGAGGAACTGGCCGACGCATTACAAGTGGCATAGCGCCCCGTCAGGGTCAGCGCGTCCGCAATCGCGCTATAGGTCATAAAGGCACGGCCGAACTCCATGCTGCCAAGCAGAAGCAACAGCAGAATAGGCAAAACAAAAGCAAACTCTACCGCCGCCGCCCCGCGCGCCTTGCGTTTATGACGGCGAGGCCGGATCATTGGACCCTCGTGCTGGCTGTGTTGGTTAGCAGGCTCGGTGGTGAATAAAACAGGGATGACGTCACGGGCGGTGTGTAATATTGCGAGACACTGACCTGCATATATTTGCGAACATTGCCGCTGGTGCACGTGCCGGTGCACGAAATTGAGCTTCCGTCATTACACTGGCAATAGGTCGATGTAGAAACGGATGCGCCGGTTGTAAACGGTGCGGCGGCCTGTTGCGCGGCAGAGGCAATGCCGGACGTATCCGTACTGTTTTGCGTCGCGTAATTCAGGGCCGCGTGCACAGCAGTATCCAACTGGACCTTATTATACGCGGCCATACCGTATTCGGTCAGCCCCAGCGTCAGGATCACCAGAACAGGCAGCATCAACGCCATCTCGACAATCGCGTTACCCTGTTCGCGGTGTCGGTGGATACGTTGCATGGCTTACTCCACCAGCGCGACCTGAACACCCGGCGTCTGCGTATAAATCATGCCCGCACCCTGGCTGTTGCAAGCCGTGTCGGTCATATTCGCCGTACCGTTCAGCATGACGGTATTACCTATCACCTGTACGCAAGCGTTGTTCGCGTTCGTGACCGAGTTACCATTCCATGTCACCTGCGCCCCCGGAAAATACAATGTACCGTTCATGGTCGAATTGCTGTTGCCGTTAAATATGGCCGATTGCCCACCACAACCGTCACTCTTGCTCTGGTAGAACAAAAAGCCGTGCAGTGGGTTTGACGGGTCCGTTGGCGCATTCAGCGTCATTGTCGAATTCCCGTTCATCGTCACATTGCCTGGGCTGGAGCCCGTCATAACGAAAGTCACACCATCCGTGCTCTTCGTGCAATTACACGTGATAGTGGTGCCGCCATTCGCGATAAAGTCGCCGTTTGTAATGTAATAAGTGCCGGGATTAAGCGTGACATTCTGCTGCCCGTTAAAGGTTAGTCCGCCGCAATACACACCGGGGTTCAGCGTTACATTCACGCCGCTGTTGTACACGCTGTTGGTATGGTTACATCCGCCGTAAGAGGGCACTGTTACCTTGCTGTACGGGTCGGCAACAGGCGTGCCGTTTGTTGTTTTTGACTGAACATTCAATTTAATATTGCCATTGGTCAAAATACCGCCTGCCGTATAAAGGGAGCTGGCCGTTATTGTCGCGTTGCCATTCGCAATGATGGATGTGCTGCTGGTTGAATCCGACACGATGGCGCAGGACGGCATATTCGCCTGCATGTTACCGTTGGCGGTGATGCCTGTGTTGGTGCTGGAGAGCGCCAGAATACAGGCTGAGCCTGTACCTGATCCTGTCGTCGTGCCCTTCATCAAGGCAACCGCACGCGCGGCGATCGTAAAGTTATGCGCAAACAGCGAAGACAGATAAAGCTTGGCGGGGGTTTGTACGATTACCTCGACTGCATTCGCGTTACCCGCATAACTGCCCGACTTGGGCGGATTATTGACGGTGACGACAGCACCGCCGGTTCCGTTGGCATAACCGTTCTGCGTCGCGTCATGCAAAGCCGCGGATTGTATCGCGCTGCCGCCCGTATTGTACCCGACCTCGAACGCACCTGCGCGGGCCGCCGCATCCGCTGCCGCCTGCGCTTTCTGTTGAGTGTCGTACCAGACGCCCGTGTCAACGGCCAGACCGCCAAAGCCAAGCACGGCAGGCAGCAGTAACGCGCCGACGACCATGACGCTGCCGCGTTTGTCGCGCGCGAATAACGCCGCCACATCTGCCCACGCATATCGCCCGCGCTTGCGCCCAGCCATCCCCTACCCCTCAACGATTCCTGTAACGCTTCATTATCGCTGGAAATAGCTTATGCGCGTTTAATATTGGGTAGCGTTTTATCATATAGAAATTGATGGTATTTTATCGAAAAATTGGTTTGAAAGTCGGACAATATCGACGATGCCTTAAGGCCTGTGCTGTACCTTGTTGGCATAGCAACGGAGTCGTTCATGCTCGCAAAATCCCCTGCCGTCACATTATCCGAACAGCCGACACCCCACCCCGCACGTGACTGGCAAGACGCGGCCTGCCGGTACGGCATGTCAATCCTGTTTGCGGTGTGCACCGGGTTTTACCTGAGCAATGTCGGTAGCAAGTTACAGGGCATCGCCACGCATGATGTGATGCAGGTCAGCCAGGCCCTGTCCATTCTGGCCATCAGCCTGTACAGCTTTACCATCGCCTGCCTGTATATTCTGCGCCTGCCTGCCCGTCACCGCGCAAGCGGTTGGAAACCGGTGGCCAGCGCGTTACTAGGCGGGTTTATGATCGCCATCATGCCCTTGATGCCCATGGCTGAGCACCCGCCGGTTGCGGCACTGATGACCGGCAATGTTCTGGTTCTGGGCGGCAATATTCTGGCGGTCATAAGTTTGATGAGCCTTGGCCGTTCGTTCTCCATCTTGCCCGAAAGCCGCGCATTGGTGACCAAAGGCCTGTACCGTTTCGTGCGCCATCCCGTTTATTTGGCTGAGGGCATTGCCGCCATCGGCGTGGCGATCAGCTTTATGACATGGCCCGCGCTGTTGCTGGTCATGACGCAACTGGGTTTCCAGTTGGCCCGCATGCATTACGAGGAAAAAAGCCTGCGCCATACCTTCCCGGAGTATGAATCCTACAGCCGCAAAACCGCCCGCCTGATACCGTTTCTCTACTAATTCAATGATGGCTTGAAAGCGTTGTCATCACGCGGATGATGGCGGGCCCGATCAGGACAACAAACAACGGCGGCAGGATGAAAAGGATCATCGGCACCGTCAAGATGGCCGGGAGTTTGTGCGCTTTTTCTTCCGCGCGCATCATGCGTTCGTCGCGCATTTCACCCGCCAGAACGCGCAGCGCCTGCGCCAACGGCGTGCCGTATTTTTCGGTTTGTTGCAGCGTGTTCACGAGCGCCGTCATGTTCGGCAACGGCACGCGTTCCGTCAATCGGCGCAGCGCCTTGCCGCGGTCGGGCAGGAAGCCAAGTTCGATAGAGGTCAGGCCCACTTCTTCGGCCATTTCCGGCGCGCCTGCGGCCATTTCCTTGCTGACGCGACTGAACGCGGCGTCGAGGCTGAGCCCCGCCTCAGCACATATCACCAGCAGGTCGAGCGCATCGGGCATGGATTTCCGCAAAGTATCCATACGTTTTTGCGTCAGGTTCTTAATCCACACATCCGGCAGCACCCAACCAGCGGACACAGCCCCCAGCAATTGCGCCAACAGCCCGTCATCGTGCCCGCCGGTCTGATGCCGCAGGAAAGACAGAAACGCGACAAAGGCCGCAAACACAAACGCCAATGCCAATTTTGAAAACAAAAAGACGAACACCGCGTCGCGCCCGCGTTTGCCCGCGCGCTCCAGCTTCAGTTTCAACTGGTCAAAATTGCGGCCCTGCGACAGTTTCAGCCAGGCGATAATCTGCTTGATCATGCTCATGCGCTGCATGCTGGCGATGCGCGAACGGCTGGCCATATGTTCGGACTGCATCTGCTCACGGTACAGGGTCAGGTTTTTCAACCGCGACGCCAGCGGGTCGCGTTCCACCAACGCCGCCCACACCAGCACCACAACCACCGCCGCCGACAGGCCGCATCCGGTCGCGATCCAGTCATTCATCAGCGCGGGTGCTGTGGTTTGCAGCATGTCAGACCTCGAACGCGATCATTTTATTCATCACGCCCCAACCAAGCGCGATCATGCCCAGCGCGAAGCCGATCATGAACTTGCCTTTCGGGTCGGTGAAGAGTGTGGACATGTAATCCGCGTTCACGACCATCAGCAGCGTGAACATGATAAAGGGCAGCGAGCCGATGATCATCGCGCTGGCCCGCGCCTCCGACGACAAGGCGCGGATTTTCAGTTTCAACTGGCGACGGCGGCGCAGCAATTCTGCCAGATTGGCAAGCGTCGCCGACAAATTACCGCCGGTTTCGCGCTGGATCGCCATAGCGATAATCAGAAAACGGAATTCAGGCACATCCAGCCGCGTGGCGGCCTGCCACATGGCGTTTTCGATACTGACGCCCAGTTTGATGGCGTCGCTGATCTGTACAAATTCGGTGCTGACCGGGTCGGGCATTTCCGATGCCACGGTTTTAAAAGTCTCGACCACCGGCAGTCCCGAACGCAAACCGCGGCACATGGTGTCTATGGCTTCGGGAAAACTCGCCAGAAATTTCTTGGCGCGCTTGGTGCCCCACATGCCCACAACCTTGTGCGGCACGCCAATGCCCACCACCACGCCCACGAAAAACGCCGTCAGCTTGGGCCATGCAGCCAAATAGACCAGAAGTGAATAGGTGCCGAGCAGCAACACAAGACTGACCAGCAGATATTCACCCAATTTGATGTTTTTGCCGGTACGCGTCAGACGCACGCGTATTTTCTCGGGGTTAGGCAATATGTTTTTAATCAGCCTGTCGAACTGGGGGATGGTGCTGTCCGACACGCTGCGCCATGTTTGTTCGGTTTTTGCCGTATCGACCACCGTCGTTTTCTGCGTCACGTTTTTGATGCGCGTCAGACGGCGCTCCAATGCTTTGTCGCCATCATTTTTACCGAACAGCAGCAAGAACACGCAGGTCGACACAATACAGGCGGCAAGCCCCATCAGGACGGCGTCATCCATCGGTCACCTGCCCCATGACGGCTTCCAGCAATTGCTTGTCCAACCCGAAATAGGCGGCCTTGGCCATGCAATGCGGGCGCAGGCCGTGATTTTTAAATTTGACCACCAGCTTATTGTCCACCCCTTCGCCCGCCACTTCACAAGTGAACAAATCCTGCATGGTGATAACCTCACCCTCCATGCCCGTGATTTCCGTGATGTGCGTAATGCGGCGTGAACCGTCGCGCATACGGCTGACCTGCACGATCATATCAACGGCGGAAGCGATTTGTTGCCGGATGGCGCGCGGCGCAAGGTTCACGCCCGCCAACCCCACCATATTTTCAAGACGCATCAACGCCTCGCGCGGGCGGTTGGCGTGCACTGTCGATAATGAACCGTCATGGCCCGTATTCATGGCCTGCAACATGTCAATGGCTTCGCCACCACGCGTTTCACCCACAATAATGCGGTCGGGGCGCATACGCAGCGCGTTTTTCAAAAGGTCGCGCATGGTGATCTCGCCATGCCCTTCCAGATTGGCGGGGCGCGTTTCAAGGCGCACGACATGCGGTTGCTGCAATTGCAGTTCAGCCGCGTCTTCGATCGTCACAACACGTTCGCCATGCTCGATCATCTGTGACAGTGCGTTAAGCAGCGTGGTTTTACCGGAGCCAGTACCACCGGAAATAAGAATATTCACACGGCTGCGTCCCGCCACGCGCAGCAATTGCGCCATGGCGGGTGATAAACTGCCGAACCCCAGCATGGTGTCGAGCGTAATCTTCTTTTTCGAAAACTTACGTATGGTGATGCTGGGGCCGTCAATCGCCAACGGCGGTATAATGATGTTCACGCGGCTGCCATCCGCCAAACGCGCATCGCAAAGCGGGCTGCTTTCATCAATACGGCGACCGATGGCCGTCACAATACGCGTCGCGACTGCCAGCACATGCGCGTTGTCGCGGAAAACCGTATTGGACAAAATCAATTTGCCCTTCTGCTCAATAAACACCTGACGCGGACCGTTCACCATGATTTCGGAAATTGTTTCGTCCGCCAGCAACGGCTCCAGCGGGCCAAGGCCCAGCATGTCATCCAGCAACTGCGTCACCAGTTCGGCGCGCTCGCTGCCGTTAAGCTGGATCTTATGCTCATTAATCAACTCACCGACCAACAACGCCACATCGCGCTCCAGATCGTGGCGCGACATTTTGATAGCCACCGACGCGTCTATGCGTTCCAGAATGATGGGTTGCAGAGTTTGCTTGGCCTGCGTCACGCCGGATGCCACCACCGCCTTGGCAGGCGGTGGCGTCACAGGCGGCAGTTCTGCGCGCGCGCGTTCCTCGGCACGGGCAGAGGGCGTTTGCGATTGCTGCGATGACGGCGACGGTGACACCGGCGCCACAAGCGCCAACAGCCCGTTGACCAGAAAGGTCGTCAGGTCGCGCTGCTCCAGTAAATTCAATTCCAGCCCTTGCTCAGCCGCGTAATCCAATGCCTTCTGTTTACAATGGCGGGCGATATCGCCGCGCGACATGGTTTGCAAAATCTCAGGCTTTAATTCAGCGCGCAAAATCGGCATGAGAATATCGCGCAGCAATTCAATCAGCGGCACAGACGCCCCACCATCCTTGTGCAACATATGCACGTTGCTTATTTCCTGTCGCGCATCCATGCCCATAACCTTTTGGTTGGTTTCGGCGCTTCTTCAAACTGACCACATAACTGCAACGCCAATGCGCGTACTGTTTTGGCATAGGCCGACTGTGGCGCGCGGTCCAAAACCGCTTTGCCCGCATTAGCGGATTCTGTGACGAGCTTTGCTTCATCCGGCAACTGATACAAAAGCTTCGTTTGCACATTCTTTTCAAATGTCGCCTTGTCTATGGCGCTGCCCTGTGGCACGGCGTGATACCCGCCAACAAGCGTCAATTGCGCGGCTGATCCTTCCTTTTGCAGCATTTGCTTGATACGCAGCACATCGCGAATACCCGCGAGCGATTGTTCAGCCACCACCACGACATCCGTCGCGATCGCCAGTAAGCCCTTTTGCGACCCCAGCAAGTGACGCGGCAAATCTACAATGACGGTGCTGAATTGGTCCCCCAATGTTTTAACCAGCGCTTGCACCGCTTCATCATCCGCCAAAAAAGGCTCATCCACCGCTTCCTCGCCGCACAATACGGACAGACGGTCCGTCACGGCGACCATGGCGCTGGAAACCATGAGCGCGTCCAAACGCCCCACGGCACCCAACAGAACACGCAGCCCACGCCCGGGTTCCAAATCAAGTGCCAGCGCACCGGTACCAAAATGCAAATCCAGGTCAAACAACGCCGTCATGGCATTGCGTTCCTGCGCCGTGTGCCATGCCATATTGACCGCAAGCGTACTGGCCCCCACACCGCCACGCGCGCCGATAACAACGATAGTTTTTGTTTTCTGCACGACCTGCTCTTCCTTACGGTCATTTGACAAAGCACGACATGTCTGCGCCATCAGGGCAGCCGTCACAGGCTTTACAATATAATCGGCAGCGCCTGCAGCCGTGAGCGTGCGGTACAGCTTGACGTCATTTGCCGTGCCCAACGCCACAATCGCACTGGCCTTGCCTGCCAGATTTTTAAGGCGCGCGATAAAGGTGACCGGATCATCCTGCCCATCGATATCGACCAGTATGGTTTTCGGTAAAATGGTTTGCGTCAACAATCCGGCAAACGTCACATGGTCCGACATCTGCACAACATTTGCGGGCAATCCCTGCCCTGCGGCCCAACTGACAATCTCGCGATGCGACTCCTCATCTCGTACAAAACCCATGAATTCGGAATGCAGAACCGTATCCTTGTCATGGCTGAAGTTGGGTGGCGCGCTCATTACATCATCCCGCCTTAATGTCCGCTGCCGCTGCTGGAGCCAGAACCGGAGCCCGATCCCGCGCCACCTGACGAAGCGCTGGGCGCCGTCGTGACAGCTATACCTGAAGTGTTAGGCGTAAACGGATCGATCAGCCCGCGCGTCTGGTTAGAGTCATAACTGTTAATAGAGGCCGCTGCCACGGTACCACGCGCCAGCTCCGTCGGTCGCCCCTGCAGCAGATCATGCGGATGATCAACCATCATCGCCAGATTACGCGCTGTGGCACAACCAAACTGTGGCATCGGCATATTGTCAAAATCGCTGGCCGTGTTTTGGGTCCAGTCCAGACAATCAGGTGGCACGGCAACCCATTGCCCCTGCGCGTTCTGGTTAACCTTGACCGTATAATTGGGCACCGTAGTCGGCGGCGGCAAATCGCACGCGGCCAGCGCAGTTAGTGCGAGAACGGATGCGATGCGTGAAGTGAATGACATGGTTATTCCCTCCCTGCCTCGTCGGTTTTCGGTGCCACGGTCGGTGCGGTCGTGCCGGGCGTCACCAGCGGGTCGCCGCTCATGCTGCGGGCATTCGGGTCGCTGGCATTATGACGACGCGACAGCAAACGATCTTCTTCCGAAGGCGGTTTATATCCATCCGTCGGCATAGACAGCGCCTGCGTATTATCCGCCGGACGAACGATATAGGGTGTGATGATGATCACGAGCTCGCTCTGGTCATTCTTGAATTCCGATGAACGGAACAGGCTGCCTAAAATCGGCAAGTCACCCAGCACCGGATACTTATCGACGGTTTGCGCCTGACTGTTATCCAGCAACCCCGCAATGGCAAAGCTTTGACCGCTTTCAACTTCGACGGTCGTCTCCGCTTTACGCGTCGTCAGCGCTGGCACGGTAATACTGTTCAGAACCACTGCACCGTTTTGCGAAAGCTGGCTGACTTCCGGCTTTACGTGCAGATTGATGCGGCTGGAGCCCACCAAAGTCGGCGTAAAGGACAGTGAGATACCGTAATGGTGGAATTCAATCGTAAACTGGTTCTGCGATTGCGGGATGGGTATAGGAAACTCACCACCCGCCAGAAAGCTGGCGGTTTCGCCGGACATGGCCGTCAAATTGGGTTCCGCCAGAATGGTCACCAGACCATCCTGCGCTAACGCATCAATCATGCTGTTAATATTAAAATGGTGGCCGCTATGCGACATGGTGATGATGTCGTTGCTTTGCGCGAGCGTAGTGTTATAGGGGCGTGTCGCGTTCAAAATATTGCTGCCGCCAACGACGGTGGCGCCGCTGGCCACACCAAAAGCGAAGCCACTGACCGAACTGATGGTTTCCCAATCTATACCCAATGTCTTATCGACGCTGCGCGATACTTCGGCAAAGCGCACACGAATTTGAATCTGGTTACTGCCCGCAACCTTGATGCGATTGATGACGTCACCGCCGTCCTTGGGAATATAACGCGCGGCAATACGGCGCGCATCTTCGACCGTACCCGCATCATGCGCTTCGCCGGTCAGAATAATGCCATTCGGCACAGCATGGGCCTTGATGGCACCGCCTGGAATAACAGCGTCCAGTTCACGGCGCAGGTCGCTCAGATCCTGCGTCACCACTACGGTCTTTTGCAGGACAATACCATCCGTGTTGCTGGCGATCAGCGTTGTTTCGCCGGTGCGTTTGCCCATCAACAGGACGGAGGTCGGCGATATCACCTGAATATCCGCAATTTCGGGGTTGGCAATCAAAACAGACGATGCCGGTTGCGGCAGCGTCAACGTCATGGCGTGGTCAATGTTCAAATCAAGCGAAGTGGATACATGCGCGGTGGCGGATGCATCTTTGGCATCCGTCTTTACGGCAGCGAGCGTGGGCGTTGTTAACATAATCAACGCCATGAACAATGTTACCAGGATGCGGCAATGACGCATAGGGCCCCCTATTGATGACGCTCAAAACTGGCCTGCGACACATCCTTGCCGCGAATGATCAGCACTTTCTGTAACAATTGATCCTTACCATCGGGTGACGGAAACACATGTGTGATATCGCTGTCCCACGTGCCGCGTTGCCCTGCTTTATCGACAATCTTGCCATTGACGGTTTCCGCCGCATTAATGCTACGCAGCGAGAGCGAAAGCGTGCCGAGTTGCGCGGCCAGCGCCAGCTGTTCAGCCTGACGCGGCGTAACCTCCAGCGTGACCAACTGCGCCGCCTTGATTTCAGCCGGCGTTGAATCCATTTTCTGATCCAGCGCCAAAACGCGCACGTCACTCAGGACCGTTTCGCTGACATGGCGGTCATTCATATCCGGGTCGTCATGACGCGTGATGGCATGCGTCAGAATGACATCAACATGGTCGCCCGGAAATACAAAGCCGGCCACCTCGCCCTCCGGCTTTACGGTGACAGAGACGGCGCGCATGCCCTCGGTCAACACAGCAGCCAAAAAGCCGCGATCATGCGGATTGATGATTTGGCCGCTTTGGATGATCTCACCCTTACGGGCACTCTGTCGCAGGACGGAGCCCAGATAATCTTCGGGTTTCGCCTTGTCCTTGAAGATCAGGCCGGGGCTGGCATTGGCCGGATCGGCGGGCCAGTCGGTCCATTGTACATCGCCATCCTTTAACAGTGTGCCGGCTGGCAGGTCACGCGCGGCAGCCAGTATCTGTGACGTCGGCGCCTGAACAATGGTTGTCGTTTGCGATTGATTGGCCAGAATGCGCTTCATCACAAGAATGGTGCCAAAACCAATAACGACTGCAAGGAACAGAAGAATAAGTTTGCGACGGTCCATGGCGTTACTCCAGCCACAATTGCTGGAACTTCATGCTAAGGATCGCCAGACCGCCAACGGCAATCGCGACACCATAGGGCACGCGCACCTGATGCAACGTCGCGGGCAATATCACCACTTGCGGGCTGCGTATCATGCGACCCCATTGATAACGCAGCGCCAGATAGAGCGCCTGCATACCGCCCGTTATCGCCATGATGCACAACATAACACCGGCGTCGCGGTAACCCACCCACAGTAGAACGGACGCCAGAAATTTTGCGTCGCCCGCCCCCATGACGCCGCCGCCATAAAGAAGCATGCCGACGATCAGGCCCAGAAAGCCCGTCAGCAAATGCGAGAAAAAGTCCGCGCGTCCCGGCAGCGTGATCGCAAAAATCATATAGGCCACAACCAGCAGGAAACTGTGCCGGTTCGGCAAACGGTAGGTCAAGCAGTCGCAATAGGCCGCATGAATCATCAGCAGCGCCGCGAACGCAAGCATCAAAACAGGCATGAGCTGACCGAGTGTGTGCATAAAATGATCCAGGAAAGAACCGGAGCGATGCCGGCGCAAGGCCGGCATCATTTGGAAATCCGTTCCGGTTAGAGCGCGTTCGAGACAGTTGTGAACGTCGCCTTCAGGTTGGTGCCAAGTGTCGTGACTGTCGCGATGACAGCAACGGCGATCAAGGCCGCGATCAGGCCGTATTCAATAGCCGTGGCGCCGCTTTCCTCTTTCATAAAACGCTTCATGAATGTACGCATTAACCCCTCCCCCTTGTGTGTGTTTCGAAGTGTTGCTTCGCGTTGTTGCGTAGTTCAGAATTTATCAGGAGGCGCTGAAAAACTTGCTAATATTACAAGTACTTATCGTCAAGTTTGGGGAACAATCGAGATAAGATTTCGCTAAATACGTGCGTCCTTTGAACTAATTCTACCGCATTTTTGCGTTGATTGCAAAATAGGCAAAAACAATATCAACACGTTAGGCCGGAATACACGCACGCAACGACGCGCACGCGTACAATTCATTTTTCATTCCGCACAAATGCGCGATAAAACTGGCGTGAATTGCTGAGAGCCGCAGAATTATTTTTAAAAAATATTTGCCGCAACGCAGATTTTGATTCTATTTCCACCTGTGTTACACAGGGCGCGTTGTTCAAAACAGTTGCAAGAGGCGTATGATGCGCGACAGCCAGACCTTGATTGATGACCTGATGACCCTCGGCAGCGGATTGCTGAGCCAGTTGGTAGAAGCACGCCACGAATTGAAAGCACAGGCTGCGGATAAATTCGGGGATCTGGCGCAGCGTCTGGATATCGTCACACGCGAAGAATTCGACGCCGCTTTTGCGATGCTGCAAAAAGCGCGCGCGCTGCAGGACGATATTCTGCGTCGCCTCGACGCGCTGGAAGGCAAAAAGCAACCCGCACGCAAGGCCAACGGCAAAACACAAACCTCCAAGCGGTCTTTACCTTCTGTTAAGAAAGCGCGCAACACTGGCAAAGCACGCCGCAAGCACTAAAGCCACGTAATGACTCGAAAAACCGAGTCATTTGAATCGTTTAGAGGCACGGGTTGGCAATTATTACGCATCCGTGCCCTGTGACTCAAAAAACACGCTGCGTGACTGTCGTCACGTTTCGGGTGCCACGACTCTTGCGGCGCAGACTCCGCGTTTGATATTTGTAGTCGGGTAACGACTATAGGATGCTTCGCGATGTCAACGTTGGCTGTACAAGAATTTGGACTGGCGTCTAACCCGCTCGACCTGCTTGAAGATATTGTGACGGCCAATGAATGGGTCTTTGAACGTTCGAATGACGACGAGCTCGTGGTCGAACTCGCCGGACGCTGGTGCCATTACCGCATGTTCTTTGTATGGCAGCGTGAAATTGGCGCGCTTCAGTTTTCTTGCCAGTTCGATATGCGCGTGCCGGATGCGAAACGCAGCGATGTGAATGATTTGCTGTCGATGCTGAACACCCGCCTGTGGCTGGGTCACTTTGACCTGGAATTGCAGCAAAGCACCCCTCTGTTCCGCTATACCGTCCTGACCCGTGGCGACCGCATGCCCAAGGTTGAGATTCTGGAAGATCTGGTCGAAATTGCCCTGACTGAGTGCGAACGCTTCTATCCCGCGTTCCAGTTCGTGATCTGGGGCGGCAAGCGTCCGGCCGAAGCCATGGCCGCGTCTATGATTGAAGTCATCGGTCAGGCCTGAGCCCCCTTCCCTTCGCGCGACAATCCGCCTATGCTGCCCGTCGATAGAAAGAAGGGACAGTCCATGCTGCGCGACAAGTTTAACGAAGCCCTGAAAGAGGGTTTGCGTTCCAGGAATGAAAATCTGACGGGTACCGTTCGCCTGATCATCGCCGAGATGAAAAAGCGCGATATCGAAGCGCGCCCCAAAGGCAATATGGACGGCATCAGCGATGACGAGATCCTGAGCATGATGCAGGGGATGATCAAGCAACGCCGCGAATCCATCGCCCTGTATGAAAAGGGTAACCGCCCCGACCTGGCCGCCAAGGAAGCGGCTGAAATCGGCGTGATTGAATCCTTCCTGCCGCAGCAGATGACCGAGGATGAGATTAAGGCCGCCATCACCGCCGCCGTCGCCGTAACCGGCGCGGCATCCGTCAAAGATATAGGCAAGGTGATGGGTGAGCTGAAGAAAGCCTATACCGGCCGCATGGACTTTGCGCAGGCAGGCGCCCTGGTTAAAACCGCGCTGGCGGGCTAAACCCTTTATATTGCGTATCTTTTACCGCTTGATCTTCCCCTTGCCGCATAGGAAAACAGGGGCAGGATGTTGATATGAGCTTTCCCCCGTCTTTTTTGGAAGAACTGCGCGCGCGCCTGCCCTTGTCGGAAATCGTCGGCAAAAGGGTGCGCCTGACCCGCGCCGGACGGGAATTCAAGGCGTGCTGTCCCTTCCATAACGAAAAATCACCCAGCTTTTACATCAACGACGACAAACAGTTTTTCCACTGCTTTGGTTGCGGTGCGCATGGCGACATCATCGGCTTTACCATGCGCCATGACCGGCTGAGCTTCCCCGAAGCGGTTGAAGCGCTGGCAGGACAAGCGGGCCTGCCCATGCCGCGCGAAACGCCAATGGAGCGCGAAAAGTTCGATCAGGAAAAGCGGTTGCTGAACCTGCTGGACCGCGCCACCGCGTGGTTTGAGGAACAGTTGTTTTCACCCGCAGGCCGCGAGGGGTTGAGTTACCTGCGCGGGCGCGGCCTGTCCGACGATGCAATGCGCCGTTTCCGTCTGGGCTACGCGCCGCAGGACAGTCAGGCCATGATCCGCAAGCTGGTCAGCGAAGGCTTCAAGATGGAAGAGCTGGTTAGTGTCGGCCTCGCCAAAAAATTGGAAACGCGTGACGAGTTTTTCAGTTTCTTCCGCCACCGCGTCATGTTTCCGGTCGGCGACAGGCGCGGCCGCACCGTGGCCTTTGGCGGGCGCGTGCTGGGCGAAGGCGAACCCAAATATCTGAATTCACCGGATCACAGCCTGTTTCACAAAGGTAAATTGCTGTACGGCCTGTCACGCGCGCGTACCGCCGTTAGCCAGAACCAACCTTTGATCGTCGTCGAAGGCTATATGGACGTTATCGCGCTGGTCGAAGCGGGGTACAGCGGCGCCGTCGCCCCCCTTGGCACCGCGATGACCGAAGACCAGATGATGGTTTTATGGAAATTGCTGCCACCCGCAGACACGCGCGAGCCCGGGTGTGATTACAGCCCTATTCTGTGCTTCGACGGTGACAATGCGGGGTTGCGCGCTGCGACACGTGCCGTCGAACGCGCCCTGCCCATCGTAACGCCTGCACAAACTTTACGCGTTGCGTTTATGCCCAAGGGGCAGGACCCGGATGACCTTATCAAGTCCGGCGGCAAGGGCGCGATGGAGTCCATCTTGACGCAGGCGCGTCCATTGATTGACGTGGTCTGGGAGAGCGCGCTGACAGGCCGCACGCTTCGCACGCCAGAAGACAGGGGCAGCTTCATCAGCAACCTGCGGCAACGCGTCAGCCGAATCGGTCACGAGACCCTGCGACAGCTTTATCTGGATGAAGTGAACAAGCGTATCGACGCCCTGCTTCGTCCGCAGCAGTTCCAACAGCAAGGCGGGCAACGCCTGACTGCCCAAAAATCTAGGTTTAGCAAGGGTCAACAGGATATAGCACCACCGATCCTGAACCGCCGCCTGCCGCAAAGCGCGCGTCCGGGTCGGGAAATGGCCCTACTGGCCATGATGTTACGGTATCCGGCCCTTTTTAACGATTTTGGCGAGGATTTCGCTACCTTAACCTTTACCCAAGCCCCGCTGGAGGCTGTCCGGCAGCAAATCGTCGATTTATTAGCCTCTGATTCGCATGAACCCCTTGACGCAACAGAGGTTTATCGCCATCTCTCTAGGCTGGCGGCGGGGGATCTGTCTGTAGGATACAGACAGGCGCATTTGGATGATATCCTGTCCACAACCGCCCTTCACGCCAGTCTGGCTACGCCGGATCAAACGCTTGTGCAAGTCAGGCTGCGCTGGAAGTCGATTAGAAATATGCAGTTAAGGGAGCAGCTTCAGTCAGACATTCAACGCGCCAGCCGTATCTTTGCTGAAAATGCCACGGACGAAAACCAAAATCGCCTTAAGGCGTTGCATTTGCAAGCTGATGCTTTGGAGCGAGAAATTGACGGATCTGCCCAGTAACCACGGGTTAACACTAAGTTGGGTATCTAGCGGGAATTAAAAATGGCCACAAAGACAGCAAAGAAGAAAGCGCCAGTGAAAAAGACTAAACCAGCCGCCAAGGCCAAGCCCACACCGAAAAAGCCCGTAGCCAAAGCCAAGCCTGCGGCGAAGCCCGTTTCCAAAAAACCGGCACCGAAGCCGGTTGCCAAAAAGCCCGAACCCAAGAAAGCGGTTCAGGCAAAACCGGCCCCCGTTAAGGCCGAACCTGTAAAAGCTGCCAAACCAGCCGCGAAGACTGAAACCGCCAAGCCTGAGAAGGTCAAGGTTGCCCTCGCCGACCTGGGCGATGAAGCCAAGGCCAATGAAGAAAAGGCCGAAGCCCCGATCATCGACACCGCCGTCGATGCCGTTAAGCGCATGATCGCCAAGGGCAAGGAGCGCGGTTACGTCACGATTGACGAAATCAACGCTGCCCTGCCGCAGGATAAAATCAATTCCGATATGATCGAAGACACGATGACGATGCTGTCCGAAATGGGCATCAGCGTCACCGAAGGCGATGAAGAAGAAGCGCCCAAGCCCGCCAGCGAAGAAGGCGAGAGCGAAGAAAGCAGCAATGTCGACGCCGAAGAACTGGGCCGTACCGACGACCCCGTGCGCCTGTATCTGCGCGAAATGGGTTCGGTTGAACTGCTGAGCCGTGAAGGTGAAATCGCGATTGCCAAGCGCATCGAAGCGGGCCGCGAAATGATGATCGGCGGCATTTGTGAATCGCCGCTGACCATTCAGGCGATCCTCAGCTGGCACGACGCCCTGAACGAAGGCAAGATGCTGCTGCGCGACATTATCGACCTCGAAGCCACCTATGGCGGCGGCCCGTCGAGCGAAGCCGATATGATGAATGAAGGCGAAACCGCCGAACCCGAAGAAAACGAACCACCTGAAGGCGAAGAAGCCGAGGGCGAATTCGGCGGCGAAGACGATCAGGAAAACCTGTCGCTGTCGATGCTGGAAGAAAAGCTGAAGCCGCAGGTTCTGGAAACATTTGAACAGATCGCCGCATCTTATGGCCGCCTGTTCAAGCTGCAAACGCAGCGCCACGCCACTCTGCAAAAGGGCGAAGAGATCACCCCGCAGGCCGACAAGAAGTTTGAGAAGGCAAAAGATGAACTGGTTGATCTGGTTCGCACCGTACGCCTCAACAACAATCGCATCGAGCAGTTGGTGCAGCAGCTTTACACGCTGAACCGCCGTCTGGTGGGTGTCGAAGGGCGTATTTTACGTCTGGCCAGCGAATGTGGCGTGAAGCGCGAAGACTTCCTGGCCCGCTATGCCGGCCATGAACTTGACCGCAATTGGCTGCAGGATGTGTTTAACCCGAAGCCCGCCGCCCCCAAGGTCGCCAAGAAAGACGGCACCAAGGATGCGAAGCCGGAGCCGAAGCCCGTCGCACCGAACGTCAAGGCGTGGACCAAATTTGTCGAACGTCACGAAGGCGAAGTTGACCGTCTGCGCGCTGAAATCGCGCTGGTCTGCGATGAAGCCGGCCTGCCGCTTGATGATTTCAAGCGTATTGTCATGACCGTTCAAAAGGGCGAACGTGAATCCAACAAGGCAAAAAAGGAAATGGTCGAAGCCAACCTGCGCCTTGTTATCTCGATCGCCAAAAAATACACCAATCGCGGTTTGCAGTTCCTTGACCTCATTCAGGAAGGCAATATCGGCCTGATGAAGGCGGTCGAAAAATTCGAATATCGCCGCGGCTACAAATTCTCGACTTACGCCACTTGGTGGATTCGCCAGGCGATCACACGTTCGATCGCGGACCAGGCACGTACCATCCGCATCCCCGTGCATATGATCGAAACCATCAACAAGCTGGTCCGTACCAGCCGTCAGATGCTGCATGAAATCGGCCGCGAACCGACGCCGGAAGAGCTGGCCGAAAAGCTGCACATGCCGCTGGAAAAAGTGCGCAAGGTGCTGAAGATCGCCAAGGAACCAATCAGCCTTGAAACCCCCATCGGTGATGAAGAAGATTCACATCTGGGTGATTTCATCGAAGATAAAAACGCGGTGCAACCGCTGGACAGCGCCATTTTGGGCAATCTGCGCGAAACGACTACCCGCGTTCTGGCAACCCTGACGCCACGTGAAGAACGCGTGCTGCGCATGCGTTTTGGCATCGGCATGAATACCGACCATACGCTGGAGGAAGTGGGGCAGCAGTTCAGCGTGACCCGCGAACGTATTCGTCAGATCGAAGCCAAGGCGTTGCGCAAGCTGAAGCATCCTTCACGCTCGCGCAAGCTCCGCAGCTTCCTCGATACGTAACAGGTTCAGGCGTTTTCCGGATTGTCATCATTGACGGCACCTTCGTCCGTCTCAATGCGGTAATTTTCGCCCAACCAGCGGCCCAAATCGACATTGGCGCAACGCTTGCTGCAAAACGGGCTGAAGCTTTCAACCGCTATTTTGCCGCATAGGGGGCATGGTTTCAGCGCTGCCTGTGCCATGGTTTACTCCTGCAAATTACGTCAACAGATAGCCTGCGCCGCGCAGCATCTGCGCGACATCGAACAACGGCAATCCCATAATACATGAATGCGAACCGGACATGGCGCGGATATAGGCCGAAGCGCGCCCCTGTATGGCGTAACCACCGGCCTTGCCCACACCCTCGCCACAGGCAGCGTAGGCTACGATTTCCGCATGGCTCATCTGCCGGAAAGTGACGGTGCTGTCTGCCACGCGCGATATTTGCCTGCCGTCCGGCAAAGACAGGGCAACGCCGGTATAGATCTGGTGCCGTCTGCCCTGTAACAGGGACAGGCATTCAATAACCTGCTCAACGCTTTCGGCCTTGGGTAAAATACGGCGGCCACAGGCAACAACCGTGTCCCCCGACAAAACGTAACAATTTGGTTTTTGCGCAGCGATAATGCGCCCCTTCTCACACGCCAGACGCAATGCCAGCGCACGCGGCAATTCACGCGGCAACGGGGTTTCATCCATATCGGCAGGCAGAACGGCATCGGG
>JAFALY010000035.1 GCA_019233975.1 Alphaproteobacteria bacterium
TTCTTCGTGCCAGACTTTCAGGGCGCGGCGGATATGCGGAATGGTAATGGACCCGCCGACCAACAGGCCGATGGCGATGGTTTCACTCATTTCCTCGCTGGTGACGCCCTGCTTATGGCATTCAATCAGGTGATAAAGGATGCAATCATCGCAACGCAGGACCAGCGATGCGACAAAGCCCAGCAGTTCCTTGGTTTTGCGCGGCAGGGCGCCATCCAGATACGTGGTTGTATCAACGCCCAGAAAACGCTTCATGTCGGGCGTGCTGTATTTCGCCAGAATTTCGTTATAGGCGGTGCGTTCTTTTTGAAATGTTTCGACTTTATTGCTCATAACGACTCCTTGACGGGTTAGGGTTTCACAAAACTGGTGGGCGCACTTTCAATAACCTGCGGGCTGGCGGTTGTGACTTGCAGGATTGCAAGGCCGCGCTCCACATGACCATCGGGGTTCAGGCGGAAAATGCCATCCAGACCTGCAAAGCCGTTCGGATTTGTCAGGCTGGCGGTCGTAAAGCCGTTGTTGCGGCGTGACAGAACGGCGGCGAGTGCTGTCGCGTCATAGGCGAGCGAGGCCAGACGTGGCGGCTCCTGCCCATAGGTTGTGCTGTAACCGGTAATAAACCGGCCACGTGTGGCCGGTTCAGATGCCGCATACCATGCGCCTTGTAAAAACGGCACTTGTTGCGCCAGACCGACAACATCCCACAGGCCGGTGCCAATGCGGTGCACGCGCTGCGGGTCAAAGCCGGCGGTGGTTAACGGGCCGCTCAAGCGGGCCAGTTCATTGCCGCTTTCAGGCAGAAACAGTGTGTCGATGGTTGCATTATGCATAGACAGATTTTGCAACGCCTGCGGCAGACCGGCATCTGTGGAGGGGTCATAGCTTTCCAGCCCTGCAACCGTGCCGCCATTTTGCACAACGGCTTGCTGGAACGCGGCGGCGACCAGATGGCCATAGGGCGTATTGGGCACCAGTGCTGCATATTGCCGCCCGCCATGTTGCGCGGCAAAGGTGATGATGCGCGTGACCTGCTGTTCGGGCGCAAAGCCCATGACATAGGTATTGGCGCTGGCCAGTGATGTGTCGGTCGACAGCGGCATGACGGAAATATTGGCCGACAGCGCCGTTTGTCGCACAACCTGAATTTGCGAAGCGAACAGGGGGCCGATGATCAATTGCGCCCCGTTAGCAACGGCATCCTGCGCCGCTTTCAGGGCGCCATCTTCGGTGTTGCCTGTGTCGCGCGGCATCAATTGGAAACTGTTGTCGCCCAGGTCGAACAGCGCCAGTTGTGCGGCATTCTGCATCGCCTGACCCAGCGCGGCGTTCGGCCCCGACAAGGGCAGCAAGAGCGCGACCCGGGTACCATGGCCGATCACGCCCGGTTGGTCGATGCTGGGGGTGCCTGCGGTAACGGCTGCCACGGGTGCTGCCTGCGGTGGTGTTTCTGCGCCCGCCTGGCCTTGTTCGGTGGTGGGTTGCAGCGTTTGGGCCTTGTTCGCTTTCTTATTGGTTTGTGCGGCTTTGCCCTGTTGCGCTACAGTGTCTTTGCCAAACCACGACGAAGGCGCGTCCCATGTGCTGTTCTGTGCGCAGCCTGTTACAAGGCCCAGCGCCAGCAGGGCGGGCAGAACCCGCGCCGGGGCACGTTGAGGGAAAAGATATGTCCAGAAAAACCGCATCTGCATCACCCGATTATCCACAATTAGCCCAAAGGGTAATAGAGGCTAGCGATTTACCCGCTGAATTACCAGCGGGACTTTACGTCGTAGCAACGCCCATCGGGCATCTGGGCGATATTACGCTGCGCGCGCTGGTGACGCTGGCGCATGTCGACAAGATTGCGTGCGAAGATACGCGCGTCAGCGGCGGCATGCTGTCGAAATATGGTATCAAAAAGCCATTGGTCGCCTGTCACGATCATAATGAAAAAGATATCAGCGCCACGCTGATCAACGACATCAAGGCCGGACAACGTGTCGCCTATATCAGCGATGCAGGCATGCCGCTGATATCGGATCCCGGCTTTCGCCTTGTGTCGGGGTGTCGTGCGGCGGATGTGCCTGTCACCATCCTGCCGGGCGCAAATGCGGCGTTGACGGCGCTGGCGGGATCTGGCTTGCCAACCGACCATTTCCATTTCCATGGCTTTCTGCCCGCCAAAGCGGAGGCACGGCGCAAAGCCTTGCAAGACCTGGCCGCAGAGACGGGGACGCTGCTGTTTTATGAATCGCCACAACGATTGGGCGACTCGCTCGCGGCCATGGAATCTGTTTGGGGTGGTGGACGTGATGTTGTGGTTGCGCGTGAGCTGACCAAATTATTCGAAGAATATCGCGCGGGCACGCTGTCTGATTTGGCGGCCCATTATGCCGCGGCGGAGGTAAAAGGCGAGGTTGTAGTGTGCGTCGGCCCACCCCAGGACACAAACGTCACGGTTGATTGGGAGGCAATACTGGTCAAGGCTTTGCGGCACTCAACGTTGCGCGATGCTGTGACGGCGGTGAGCACCGCAACCGGCATCAAGAAAAGCATCGTCTATGCACGCGCCCTTGAACTGACCGCTGACGACCAGTGAGTGCGGATGGGCTTTGTGACGTCACGCGCTTTGCGGCACATTGAGGGCTCTATGAATAGTTATTGGCTTATTGTCCCCGCACCCGCTCGCGACCCGCACCAACCTCATGCGGCGCAAAGGACAAAGACCGTTTCATGAAAACCGCTGCTGACAGAAAGAAACAAACCTATGATAAAGGCCGGTGGGCCGAATGGCTTGCCATGGCATGGCTGACGCTTAAGGGGTACCGGATTGTGGCGCAGCGTTACCGCAGCCCGCAGGGTGAGGTTGACCTGATCATCAGTCGTGGCCGCGTTCTGGCGGCGGTTGAGGTCAAAGCGCGTGCCACACGAGAGGGTGCACTGGAGGCTATCAGTCCGCGCCAGCAGCAACGCATCATACGTGCTGCGCAGGACTATATGGCCGCACGGTCTGTTATGACGACAGCCGACGCTGGTTGGGTGTTGCGTTTCGATGTTGTGTTGATTTCACCCCGCACCTTGCCGCGTCATATAGAAAATGCGTGGCAGGCCTGAATAAGGCTTAGGCTTTTTTTTCGCGCGTGAGGGTCCAGCGAATGCGTGTTTCGCCGATGCAGCTTGTGCCCGCGATTTTTAACTGCTGGCTGCGTTGTGCTGTTCCATCACCGCAATAAAGGCCGGCTTCCATGCCTACCGGAAATGTATCGACGCGCAGACGCCAGCCAATGCCCGATTGTGTGCGCAGCAGGGCGGTTTGCCCGCCATGGGTCAATGACGCCTGTATTTGCGGATGCAAATGCCAACGCAGGGTAAAAGGCTGCGGCGTGTTGCCGATAATCGTGTCCATGCCGGTCAGGGTGTCGCCATCTGCCGCCAAACATAGATGGCGTTTGTGGGTGATGCCGAATTTGGCGCTGTACCCGTCATGCATCACTTCGACGCAGGGATTGCCTTCCAATTCGTAACGCTGCATGTCGCAGGCGATGGCATGAACCACGCCGCCATCGGGAATAATTTCGGCGGCGTTGATGTCATTGATCGTCAGGGTTGAATGTGCGGCGGTTGCGGCGCAAGCCATACGCCATGCGCTGTCGGCATGGTCGGGGATACCACAATTCACCAGTATACGTTCACGCCCCTGACTGAATTCAAAGGACCCCAACCCCGCATGGGCTTCCAGGTCATGGTCGCGGGGTGGTGGTGCGGCGCCGTCCACAACCAACAGGCTGCGTCCCGCCGTTACGCGTTCATATCCGGTTTCCGGCAGACGCCGCAGGACACGCGACTTGATCTCGGCCTGCGTTAAAACGGCGTCGATCATCAGGGATGTTTCTTCCCCGCCGCCATGGAACAGGCCCAGGCCGCCGTCGCCGTAACGATAGAATTTCAGAACCGGCACCATGGCGGCAATGCCTGTGCGCAGTGGGTCCGGTACCTCGATTTCCGCTGCGCGGAACAGGTTGCGGATATCAATCAGGTATCGCAGCATCAGCAGGTGTCGCGCAGGCGACCGTGATATATGCCCGCCATCCGGCATAATTTCTTCTTCCATCAGGCGACGCAATTGTTCAAAGGCGAGGCCCAGCGCCTTGTCGCCATCCTCGAAATTCAAACCGCCGACCATCAACCCCTTGATGGCGCGCAGCCCGTCGCGCCCACGCAATGTGGGTGGCAGGGCGCGGACCAGATGCTTCCACTGGCGGTACAGGCTGGCGACCAGCGCGTCGATGAATTCCGGCGGCGCGTTCTGCGTGTAAAAATCATAGAACCCGACCCACGCGGCAATACGTTCGCCCAGCGCGCCGGCCGACCATTCCACATCATTCCAACGTTCATTGTTTTGCAGCCACCCGCCAATCATTTGCATGGCGTAACCGCGTGCTTGCGCCGTGCCGACAGCGCGCAGATTGCGCAGGGCAGTGGCAGGATGCGGTGCAGGCGGGCTGTCGAACAGAAAAGGTTGCGCGTTAATGAGGGACAGGCCCTGATCCGCATGGCCGGGCCACGGGTCGGCCAGAACGAATGACAATCGGTCCGGCGCTTCGCCAGACGACAAAAGCTTGTGATAAAGCGGGCTGCCATAGGCAACAGACTCAATGCTGCGACGAACCTTGTGCAGTATTTTTTCTGCCGGCTTCATCGGACTACCGCCCCCTTGGAAAACCAAATCCTATTATACCTTTATGCACCGCGCAGGAACTCGATGTTGTCTGCATAAGCGCCTGCACCGCCCTTGAACACGGCCGATCCTGCGACCAGAACATCCGCACCGGCGGCCACAACCTCGGCTACCGTGTCTGGCGCCACGCCGCCATCGACTTCCAGATCTATCTGCCTGCCGCTTGCGTCGATCAGTTTACGGATCGCGCGGATTTTCTCCAATTGCGACACGATGAAAGCCTGTCCGCCAAAACCGGGGTTAACCGTCATGACCAGAATAAGGTCCACATCCAGAATGACGTTCTCAATTGCGGCAACGGGTGTGGCGGGGTTCAGGGCGACACCGGCCTTTTTGCCATGCGCCTTAATGACATGCAGCGTGCGGTGCAGATGCGGCCCAGCTTCGGGATGCACGGTGATGATATCGGCGCCCGCTTCGGCAAAGTCGCGGATATACTGGTCAACCGGCGCGATCATCAAATGTACATCGAACGGTTTTTTGGTGTGGGGGCGCAGATGTTTAATGACCGTCGGGCCGATGGTGATGTTCGGCACAAAATGCCCGTCCATGACGTCGATATGAATATAATCCGCACCCGCCGCGTCAACTGCGCGTATTTCCTCACCCAAAGAAGCAAAATCCGCTGAAAGAATAGAGGGGGCGATGCGGATTTTCTGTTGGGTCATAGGGGTGCCTATTCCGGTCGGATGGAAAAATGGACGGTGGTGACTTTGCCGTTCGCGCGGGCTGTGATGCGTAACACATCCCCCTCACGCGTATAGGTGCGGCGGTTGGCGGCTTTCCAACCCAGGTGCGGCAGGCTCTTGTAGTAATAACTATAAACATCATCGACATCAACCATGCCCGTGGCGGTGCTTTCGGCGATGCGGCCCGTGTGCGGTACGACAAAGATGGTATCGTTCGATGTGTCGACTGTCAGGCCCGGCATCAAGGGCAGGTCATCAATTGCCGTGTCGAACTGCGTACCGTTTTTGCCCGGCGTCGTGTCGCGTACGGCAAAATCATTAGGGGGCGTGGTATCCTGCAACGTCGCCCGGCTATTGAGCGTGGCGGCTTGCAGGGCAGGCGTCGCCGCGACCATGACGGCCAGAGCGACAAGCGATAAAAAGGATAAGGGCAGGACGGAAAGGCGCATGGGTTCAATCTACCCCATTTCCTTTTATAGAACAATGGGAAAGGGGTTGCCTGACGGTGGTCAGCTTTGCCGTGTGGCGCAATAAAAACTGGACCGTCCGCCCTGCGTTACGCGCTTGATGCCGCCGGTTTTGGCGATGTCGCAGGTGCAGTCGGGGCAGGCCATCCCTGCGCGGTCATAAACGGCGAATTGATGCTGGAAATAACCCAGCTCACCATCCGCCTTGCGGTAATCCCGCAGGGTTGAACCGCCTGCTGCAATCGCCGCTTTTAAAACCTTGCGTATGGCAGTCACCAAACGGGTGACCTCATCCGGCTTCAGACTGCCGCATGACCGGGTGGGCCGGATGCCAGCGCGGTACAGGGCCTCCGAGGCATAGATATTACCGATACCAACAATCCGGCGCTGGTCGAGAAGGAATGTTTTGATGTTCGTCTTGCGTCCGCGCAACGCTTGCCGCAACCAGTCGAGCGTCAGGGCGGATGTCAGCGGTTCAATGCCCAAATGGGCAAACCACGGATGGTTTTGTATTCGCTGTGCATTGACCAGATCGCACAGACCAAACCGGCGCGGATCATTGAACCGAACCGTAACGCCATTGTTGAAATGGAAAACCAGATGATCGTGCTTGCCGGTCTGGTCATCGTGCTTGCCGATCACCATCCGCCCCGACATGCCCAGATGCAGCAATAAAACAGACCCGCCATCCAGATGGATCTGGATATATTTGGCGCGGCGGTCTATGGCGGTGATGGCCTGCCCCTTCAGTTTGCGCGGCAGGTTGTGCGGCATGGGCGCGCGCAAATCGGCGCGGCGTTGCTCAACCGCCGTTATTGTTGCGTTTTTCAAGGCCTTGGACAAACCACGGCATACGGTCTCAACTTCGGGTAATTCCGGCATCATCCCCTCGACAGAAAGCCTGACAAACGTTACAACAGAACGGTTTTATAAATCACAAGATCATGCCCACACGCAACGCCAGAAAAACACCCCCCAAAATGCCGGATGCCGAAGCCAACTGGTTCGGGCATCGGGCCGTATCCGCGCAGGAAAAGACCGGTCTGGTTCAGGCGGTCTTTTCATCCGTTGCCGGTAATTATGACGTGATGAACGATTTGATGTCGGGTGGGCTGCACCGTTTGTGGAAAGACCGGTTGGTTCGCCTGATGCGTCCCAAAGCGGGTCAGGTCCTGTTGGACGTCGCGGGTGGCACGGGCGACGTTGCGCTGCGTTGCTATGACCGTACGCAGGGGCAGGCGCATATAACGGTTTGCGATTTGAACCCAGAGATGCTGGCGGTTGGCCGTGACAAGGCACGCGACAAAGGCATTCTGGACGTGCCGACCCCCGTGGGTAACCCCATGCGGTTTATCGTTGGTAATGCTGAAAAACTGCCGACCGACAGTAACAGCGTGGACACCTATTCCATCGCCTTTGGGTTGCGCAATGTGACACATATCGATCGTGCGCTTGCGGATGCGGCGCGCGTGTTGCGCCCGGGTGGCCGCTTCTTTTGCATGGAATTTACGTCGGGCGTGCACCCGCGCCTGAAACCCCTTTATGACCGTTATTGCGATGTGGTCATGCCGTTGCTGGGGCAATATGTGGCGGGCGACCGCGCTTCTTATGAATATCTGGCCGAAAGCATCCAGCGTTTTCCGGCGCAGGAAGATCTGGCCACACGTATGCGCGACGCCGGATTTGAACAAGTGTCGTGGCAGAATCTAACCGGCGGCATTGCCGTCATTCATTCAGGGTGGAAATTATAATGACCTTTCTACAGGCTTTGTGGGTTGCGATTTTACAGGGCGTCACCGAACTTTTTCCGATCAGCAGCCTTGGTCATGCCGTCATTATGCCACGCTTGCTGGGCTGGTCGCTGGATCAAAAAGCGCCTGATTTTCTGCCATTTCTAGTGGTTTTACACCTGGGCACGGCGGCGGCTCTTTTGCTGTATTTCTGGCGCGACTGGCTGGGTTTTGCGCGCGCCGTTCTGGGCGTTGGTGCTGTGGAAGACGTCACGCGCGAACGGCGCATTTTCACGCGCATTTGTCTGGCCACGCTACCGGCTGTCGTGCTGGGGTTCGCGCTTGAACATAAATTGCGCAGCATTTTTGGTACGCCGGAGCTGGCCGCTGTGTTCCTGTTCATCAACGGCTTTGTGTTGTTTGCGGGTGAGAAGCTGCAACGTCGTTTGCATACCAAAAAGAATCTGGCCGTGACCACGCCGCTTGAGGCCATCAGTTTGCGCGCCGTAGTGATCATCGGTGCGTGTCAGGCGCTGGCGCTCATCCCCG
The DNA here is from genome assembly GCA_019233975.1 of Alphaproteobacteria bacterium. Classification (GTDB taxonomy): domain Bacteria; phylum Pseudomonadota; class Alphaproteobacteria; order UBA9219; family UBA9219; genus JAFALY01. Next base: position 8,156 of record JAFALY010000035.1, read on the forward strand.
GTATTTCCCGCGCGGGCGCAACCATGGTCGGTGGCCTGCTGGTTGGTCTGTCGCATCGTGATGCCGCGCGTTTTAGCTTCCTGCTCGCCACACCCATTATCGCGGGTGCGGGCGTTCTGGAAGTGCCCAAGCTTTTGCATTTGTTGCATGACGGCGCGAGCGTCAGCCTGAATGGTGGCGCCATGGCCATGGCGGGCGTTGTGGCCGGTATTACCGCCTGGTGTTCCACCGCCTTTTTGATGCGTTATTTCAAAGCGTCAGAGGTTGAAGCCCTAAACCCGTTTGCCTACTACTGCTGGGCTGCCGGTCTTGTTAGTTTAGCGCTGATGACGCTCTGACCCGGCTTGCATTTTAAACGGCAGGGCTTATGCTCTGCCCCATTCAACCCCTTTAAAGGATGCTCTCGTGGCGACGAAAAAAACGGCAACAAAAAAGAAGGCAGCTCCGCAAAAGAAAACCGCTTCGGCTAAGAAGGCAGCGCCAAAAAAGACCGTAAAACCCGCCGCGAAGAAAGTAACGGCTAAAAAGCCTGCCGCCAAGAAACCTGCCGCTAAAAAGCCGGTTGCCAAAAAGGCGGCCGCCAAAAAGATCGTTGCGAAAAAGGCTATCACGAAAAAGTCCGCGGCCACCAGGGTAACGGCAAAGGTTGCGACCAAGAAGGTCATTGCCAAGAAACCTGCCGCGAAGAAAGTAACAGCTAAAAAGCCTGTCGCGCCTAAACCCGCCGCGCCTACGCCCGTTATCAAAAAACCCGCTGGTCTGCCGGAACAGCTTTTGTCCGCCGCGCTCAAGGTTCTGGATGAAAGACAGGCCGAAGAAATCGTGACCGTCGACCTGACGGGGCGCAGCACCATGGCGGATTACGTCGTGATCGCCTCCGGTCGCGCGTCACGTCAGATTGGCGCCATTGCGCATTACATGGCGCAGGCTTTTGCCCTGTTGGGCGTGCGCAATACGCGCGTCGAAGGCGCCAGCGAAGGCAACTGGGTCCTTGTTGATGCGGGTGATATTATCATCCATTTGTTCCGCCCCGAAGTGCGCGCTTATTATGATCTGGAACAGCTCTGGACCAAAAAAGGCAACGCGCGCGATGTCGCGGTTCCCGAAGCCGCCGCGGTTGACGCCTCACCGACGCACGAAGAAGACGTTGCATGAAGGTGCTGGTCCTTGCGATCGGCAAATTGCGTGGCGACGAAAGCGCCTGGTGCGATGAATATCTGAAACGGTTGGGGCAGGATATCAGCGTCAAGGAAATGGCCGCGCCTAAAAACCTGAGCGGGGCCGAAGCGCAAAAGGCCGAAGCCGCCCTGATCCTTCAAGCCATTCCGCCGCAAAGCCATGTTGTCCTGATGGATGAACGCGGTAAAGATTGCACCAGCCGCGACTTTGCGGGCCTTCTGGAACGCTGGCACATGGAGGCGCGGCAGGTGGTGTTTATTATCGGTGGTGCTGACGGCGTGACGGATGATGTTCGGAGAAAAGCGCAGACGACATTATGTTTTGGTCATGCGACATGGCCGCATCGTCTGGTGCGCGTGATGTTGTTGGAACAAATCTATCGCGCGCGGCAAATCACGGCCGGACACCCCTATCACCGCGATTAATGCCTTTAACGAACGATGATTTTCTGTGTGGCAGATTGTTGATCTGTATGGCTGCTGTCCGTGTGCAGCGTGACAGATGGCAATAGGCCCTGACCTTTGCCCTGTGCGCGCCACAGGCTGATAACGCTCCAGGCGCGGTCTTGCGGTGACAGCTTCATTTGCAGGCTGTCCGTCAGCCATTCGCAATTTTCAGTTGCCGCAGACGGCTGGTTATTTAGACGTGGTGTCAGCCAACCCATGAAATCGCCACTATCGGGTGCGGCTATGGCGCAGGATGCCGGTTCCAATAAACCGCCGCCGGGCAGGGATAACATCGCTTTGTCTTTCAACGCGTCGCCGGATGAGATCACCATGACATAGGTGGCCCCCGCCTGCAGTTGTGTCGAATCCGCATCGCTGCCATCCACGTGGTATAAATGGCGCTGCAATGTTCCAGTGGCGGCCCGCCTTACCGGGGACAATGCTATTGCCGTCAGATAAACGGGTTGCTGCGTGTTGTTTTTGAGTGTGGGTGCGGATGTTCTGGTGACCGTTCCCGCAAGGCGGATCCCCGCATCATGGCGCGTCAACAGGGCCGCGCGAGCCATCAGCAGGGCGGCTGCCGTCGACCGGTTTGGCTCGGCCTTACCTTCAACATCGGCCAGTTGTTTTTGCACATCATCGGCGGCGACCAACGGATTAAGCGCCAGATAGGGCAGGCAGGCAAGGCGTGCGGTATCGTTGGCTGTCGCGCAAGACGCCTTGCTCAACCACGCGCGCGCGTGGTCGTCATCGTGCAATTGTTGGAAGGCGTAGGCCAATTGCGCGGCGGCGGCATGTGGCAGGTCTTTATCCTGACTGGTGTCCGAGAAATAGCGCAGGCCCGCGGGGTCGATGGTGCCATTGTCCACGGCATTATGCGCCAATGCCGCATAAATGGCAGCGCGTATCGGACGTTCTTCATCCTGCATCCAACTATCGCCCAGTTTGCGATGAAGGAGGCCCAGCGCGCGGGCGCGGCCACTGATGGCGGCGGGTTGATGCATGTCGGACAGCGCCATAACGCCTGCCGCCGTCAGCAGCAGGTTATTATCAAAACTGCCATCCGTGCTTTGCCGGATCAGCAGACGCTCGACATCGCGATTAAGGCGCGACTGCCACGCCGTGTCGTTCATCATGCCGGTTGAAACAACGACCGTGCGCCACGCGCGCAGCGCGTTTAGCTCATCCACCAGATCCTGCGCCGTTACCGGCGTTTGCTGCAGCAAGGCGGCCAGCATTGCCGGTGCTTGACCCAGACTGCTGCTCGATTCCAGAATCAGGCCGGGTGTTTTGGTAAGCGTGGCATCATGCGGCAGGCTTTGCTGCGGCATCAAAATCGTTTCATGCAGAACAGTAATGCCGGGGATGGGGGCGTCTTCTGATACCGGATTGGCGGCGGGTTGCGGCGCTGGCGTTGCCGTTGTTTTCTCTGCGGGTCCGGTGTTGATGATGGTCTGCCCCGTCCATGTAGCGCCATTTTTAATGTCATCGCCCGCGGCTGTGGCGCTGATATGTACGGCGATGGCATGACCCCAATCCGTACCGGGCGTCAGGCTGATCTCATTCTTACCAGCCGGTTTTTGCATGTGCAGGGTTTGGCGCAACTGGTCGTCGCTGATGATCGCTGTGATCAAAGCGGGCTTCTCAAGATTAAAGTGTATTTTGTACACGCCGCCGCCGCCGGGTTTGTCGGTTGTCAGGGTCAGTGAGCCGTTCATACCCTGTGGTCCTGTGGCGTTTTTCCATCCTGCGCTGAAAGGCAGGCTGGCTGTGACATGTTCGTCGGAATCCAGAACGTCCAGCCGGTACATACCCGATGTTACGGGCCATTCAATGCGCGCCGGGCCTGATGGCGGCACGTATAGATCGTGGCTGCTGATCAGGCGGGCCTGATTTTCCAGTGCATAATCCCACCGTCCATCAGCCTGATGCCAGGCAAAGCTGCGGCCCCTTTCATAAATGCGGTAGGACAGATCATCCGCGCTCACCCGTTTGCCGTCCGGGTTGACGACGACGACATCAAAACGCGCCGTGCCATTTTCTGCAAAATGTGCGTGTGGCTGTGTCGCGCGCACACCCACCAGTCTTTCATGCGGCTTGACGGGCAGCAAGATAGGGGCAGAGGCTGCAATATCATCGCCGAAAATTGTCGCACTGTTTTCATCCGTGTCATCGGCGCGCAGTCGTGCGGCGGCGGGGATCGGCAAATTCGCAGGCTGATTGACTTTCAGATACAGCGTTGCCTGGCCGCGTGCATCCGTCACAAAATGCGCGATGGTTTGCGGTGCGTCCTTAGTGGCGGTGTTGCCGCTAAAACCCGCGCCAAATTCGACATTATCCCAACCGGCAAAGGGATGGCGCGTGGGCTGCCAGTCATTGCGAACCACACCGGAAACAAAGGGGGCCGGCGTGCCGTCTGTGCGCAGGCTGCGTACATGCAAAACGACCTTGCCGTCTTCGGGCAGTTGCGTTTGTTCAGACTCGACGACAAAAACGGGCGCGTCGGGGTGGTGGGTGACACGCAGTGCTGTCTCTGCCATCGGCGCTTCACCCGGCATCTGCCATACCAGTTTCCACAAACCTGCGAGCGTGGGGGCGGTTAATGAGACCTCGCCATGGCCCGCGTTGCCAACCCTGACCGGGCTTGCGGCATAGACACTGTTGTCCGTGTTCAAAATCTGCACGACGCTGTCTTTGACATCAACTGGGTGGCCATGTACATCTTCAGCCAGTAAGTCCAGCGTGACAGTATCACCGGGGCGATAAAAGCTTTGATGCGTATGAATACGCGCCTCGACCAAGGGTGGCTTTAAGGCATCCAGCGCATGAATGGCCGGCGCCGCAAAAGCGATATCGCCTGCCGCGCTCTGGCCGACAATAATCACAGGCTGTTTGACGGTTTCACTGGGCAAATGTAGCAGGGCCGTTCCAGTTGCATCGGTTTCGCCTGATGCGACGACATGTCCGCCATTGTCGATGGCTGACAATTTAACCTGTGCCGCAATCCCGCCTTCCTTGCGGTTGTCGCTGATGACCGTGATGGCGCCAGCGTCGCGCAAGGCCAGGATGTTCAGAGTGCCGCGGTTCAACCACACGGCCGCGCTGGGCGGCAGGTCGGTCATATGCGTTTTGTCATCAGGTGCCGTAACAGCCAGTAAATAAAGGCCGGGTTGCGCATTGGCCACAAGGCTGTTCAGCGGCAGCGGCGTTGTTGTTACCGTGTCGGGCTTGCTTTCCACCGCCATATCCCATTTTTTCATCAGCGTACCGTGCGTGCGCGCAAAAGTGGCGCTTTCAGACGGGGCCAGTGTTGTCTGCAACCGCTGCTGCCATGCATCCGCCATGGCGGATGTGTCATTGACGGCGTACAGTTCCAATGTCAGGTGGTAGGTGTTGATGCTGCGCAGGGCGATGTCATCACCCCAGTCAATCATGCCGTTGCCGTGCAATGTTTGTGGAAAAGAAAGAGCGGGGGTGCGGGGCGGAATGTCGATATTCAGCTTTTCGCCGCTTTTCATGTAAAAGCCGTCCGCACCGCGCAGTTCGTCAACGCGCAGGTGATAATGCGCACGATGTTCCAGACCGCGCAGGCAAAGCTGGTTGCCGGCGAGTGTCAGGTTTTTGGAGGCGAGCGTCATCACCTCATCATTCAATGTCACCTGAACCTTGGGCTTGGCGGCCAGTTCCTTTGTATCCGGTGCCGCGCCTGCAAAGTCATGATCCATTTCCAAGCAAAAATCTGCCGTTTCGCCTTCGGCCTGAATAATGGGGCGCGTGATATGCACAGTTTTGTCATCAGCGCGGGCGGCGTGCGTGAAAGCAGGCACGGCTATAAGGCCGCAGAGCGAGAATAAAGTGAGGCGCGAAAAGGGGCGTGAAAGACGAAGCATGGGGTCAAAATTCGGGCTTGGACGAGGTTCTTGGGGACTGGTTGCGGACCCCACTTCTTTACCAGCATAACACTATGAAAATGAATGGTTTTTTTCGGGCAAAAAGCCCTTTTTTATAGCATAAAAGATTAGCCTTTGGATGGCGGTTCGGCTAGAATTACAGATCTGCCGGTCAAAGACGATTCTTTCAATGACAGCAGAGGGTTAACAGCCCTTTACCGGGCCCAAAACAGGTGATTTTTTCAATGAACCAAACAGCCGCTGATCAGGACGCCGTACAGGATTATGGTGCCGATTCCATTACCGTTCTCCGTGGCCTGGATGCCGTGCGTAAACGCCCGGGCATGTATATCGGTGATACCGATGACGGTTCCGGCCTGCACCACATGGTTTACGAAGTCGTCGACAACGCGGTTGACGAAGCGCTGGCCGGGCATTGCTCGCGCATTGACGTGATTTTAAATGCGGATGGTTCGTGTTCTGTGCGCGACAATGGTCGCGGCATTCCCGTCGACATCCATTCCGAAGAAGGCGTATCGGCGGCCGAAGTCGTCATGACCCAGTTACACGCTGGCGGCAAGTTCAACCAGAATTCGTATAAGGTCTCGGGCGGGTTGCACGGCGTCGGCGTTTCGGTCGTGAACGCGTTGTCAGATTGGCTGCGCCTACGCATTTGGCGCCAGGGTTCCACGTGGGAAATGCGTTTCCGTAACGGCGCTGCTGAGGCACCGTTGGGCGAAACGGGCAAGTCGGACCTGACGGGCACGGAAGTTACCTTCCTGCCGTCGCCGGAAATTTTCACCAAGACGGTTTTTGATTTCGGTACGCTGGAACACCGCTTGCGTGAACTTGCATTTCTGAATTCGGGCGTGAACCTGAATTTGACGGATGCGCGTGGTGCGGAGCCCAAAACCGTGCAATTGCATTACGAAGGCGGTTTGCAGGCTTTCGTGTCGTGGCTCGATCAATCCAAAACACCCGTGCACGCGCCGGCGTTGTTCTGCCGCAAAGAGGTTGATGGCATCGGCGTTGAGTGCGCGATGCAATGGAATGACAGCTATCACGAAAACACGCTGTGCTTTACGAATAACATTCCGCAAAAGGATGGCGGCACGCATTTGGCAGGCTTCCGCGCCTCGCTGACCCGCGCGGTTAATCAATATGCCGAAGCCTCTGGTTTGCTGAAGAAAGACAAGCTGGCGCTGACCGGCGAAGATATGCGCGAAGGCCTGACCTGTATTTTGTCGGTCAAGGTGCCGGATCCGAAATTCTCGTCGCAGACGAAGGAAAAGCTGGTGTCGTCCGAAGTGAAGCCCGTCGTTGAACAGGTGGTCGGCGAATTGCTGAATATATGGTTCGAAGAACATCCGGCGGACGCGAAAAAGATTGTGTCCAAGGTGGCTGAAGCCGCCGCCGCACGTGAAGCGGCGCGTAAGGCGCGCGAGTTGACGCGCCGTAAGGGTGCGCTCGACCCGACTTCGCTGCCTGGCAAACTGGCGGACTGTCAGGAACGTGATGCTGCGAAGTCCGAGCTGTTCATTGTCGAAGGTGACTCGGCGGGCGGCTCCGCAAAACAAGGACGTTCGCGCCAGTTCCAGGCCATTTTGCCGTTGCGCGGTAAAATCCTGAATGTGGAACGTGCGCGTTTTGACAAAATGCTGTCTTCGGCGGAAATCGGCACGCTAATCACCGCGATCGGTTGCGGTGTTGGACGCGAAGAATTCAACGCGGACAAGGCGCGGTATCATAAAATCATCATCATGACCGACGCCGACGTCGACGGCAGCCATATCCGTACGCTGCTGTTGACCTTCTTCTTCCGTCAAATGCCGGAACTGATTGCACGTGGCTATCTCTATATCGCGCAGCCGCCGCTGTACCGCATCAAGCGCGGCAACAGTCGTGAACGTTATTTAAAAGACGACCGCGCGATGGAAAACTATCTGACGGAAACCGGTGTGGAAGAAGCGCAGGTGACCTTCCATGACGGTAAGGTGTTGAACGGCGCCGCACTGCGCGAACGGATTGAACGCACACGTGCCATGAAAACCGCCATTCTGGCGCTGGCCCGCAAGGTCGGACATCAGGGTGTCGTAGAGCAGGCGGCGATCGCCGGCGCCCTGTCCGCGGCGCTGGTTGCTAATGCCGAACAGGCGGCCGAAGCCGCCGCTTATGTGGCCAAGCGTCTTGACGCGCTGCTGACGCAAAAAGAACGCGGCTGGAAGGGTGAAGCTTCGCCGCGCGGCGGCATGCTCTTCACGCGCACGCGCGGTGGTGTGACGCATCGCTTTACCATCGACGGTGATACGTTGCGCTCGGCGGAAGCGCTACGTCTGGATGGCATGACGGCGGATTTACAAAGCTGGTTTCAGGCGCCCGCAACCCTGACGGTCAAGGACAAGAATACCAGTCTGCCCGGCCCGGTCGCGTTGGTGGACGGCGTCATGGATATTGCGCGTCAGGGTTTGACGATCCAGCGTTACAAAGGTCTGGGGGAAATGAACCCTGAACAGTTGTGGGAAACGACGCTGGACCCGAATGTCCGCTCGCTGCTGCAGGTGAAAATCAACCAGTCGGATGTGGCGGAGCAGGTATTCTCCACTTTGATGGGTGATATTGTGGAACCGCGCCGCGACTTCATTACCGAAAACGCACTGAACGCCACCAATATCGACGCTTAAGGTGTGTTGCTGTTGATGATGGTGCGCGTGCGGTTAGGATAATCGCTGATTATCCCCGTAACCCCGGCACGCAACAATTCAGTGATAACCATTGGATCATTGCACGTCCATGGATTGACGCCATATCCCGCGTTACTCAGGTCGCGAATGACAGCGTGGTCGAGCTTCCCTGTAACTGAGCCGAATCCCAAAACATCATAATCGCCGTAACTACCCGGCATGTAATAATCAGCCCCCATGGTGCGTAGATAGTCGGCGGGGCTCGCAATGCGGCAGGATGTAACAATGCCCAGCGCGATCTGACTATCCTCTTTCCTAAGATCAGCAATAAGTTGATGATCATAAGACATGATCATCACATGGGGGGCCTGTCCGCTTTCGCGGACCAGATTAAGTACCTTGTGCCCCAATCCGGGATAAAGGCGCGGAATGGTTTTCAGTTCAATGCAAACCTTGAAGTTTGCGCCTGCCATGGCCAGTAATTCCTCAAGGCGCGGTATTTTAACATGGCCCGACCTATAGAAAGCAATATCGTCGGCATTGACGTGTTGCGCTTCCTCTTCGGTGGTCATGGCCTTTAAGTAAGGCGGACGGGAATCGTGTTCCTGGCGCAACTGCGCTGCATACCAACTACCTGCGTCGAGTTTCTGTAAATCGTCGTAGGTATAATCAGAAATAAAGCGGCTTTGATTGGGGTATTGCGTCTTTATGTCCGTACAACGCAGCAAATCATTATCATGATGAATAACCACAATACCATCTTTTGATAAATGCACATCACATTCAACCGCATCGCAACCTGAACGATGGGCTTTTTGAAAAGCGGCCATTGTATTTTCTGGGGCAAAGGCCCGGCCGCCCCTGTGTGCGATATTGAGGGTTTTCTTTTGGCGCGGCCACAGCATGAATTTTCTCTGTTTTACATAAGCGGTGCAATGCGCCACAGGGGAATGTCCTGCTGGGCGTGATGCGGGACGGCGTTGCCGTAATACATATCTTCGCCTGCAATCTGTTGTGACAGGGCGCGCAGCCATGCGCCGTGCGAGACGATCAATATCGTCTTGCCCGCGTGGGTTTGTATCAGATCATGAAAGGCGTTTAACGCGCGCTGCTTCAGGGCATCAATGCTTTCGGCGCCGGGCGGCAGATGCGTGGTATAAATCCAGTCACGCGCCAGCTTGTCATTGGCCAGCGGATTGCCGGTTGTTTCCAGCCCGATCTCATCCAGCGTTTTACCTTCGGCGGCGCCCAGCCCGCGTTCTATCAGGCGTTCGTTATAATGAATGCCGATGCCTGTTGTTGTGCCGATAATTTGTGCCGTTACGGCCGCGCGATCCAGGGGGCTCGCGATAATCAGGTCAAAACGTACCTGCTTCAAAGCTTGCGCGGCCTGCCGGGCCTGTTCAAGGCCTGCGGCGTTTAGTGGCACGTCCCGGATCTGACCCTGCATGCGCTTTTGCGCGTTCCATTCGGTTTCGCCATGGCGAATAAGGTAATGACTGTTCATCGCACCGTTATACGGAAGTAGACCGTCGGCGGCAACGGCCTATCCTAATTCACCCTGTTTTTAATCAGGCCTTGCACCACGCTGGGGTCGGCCAGGGTGGATGTATCGCCCAATCCATCTTCTTCGTGCGCGACGATTTTGCGCAAGATGCGGCGCATGATTTTGCCTGACCGCGTTTTGGGCAGGCCCGTCGCCCATTGAATAAAGTCGGGCGTGGCGATCGGCCCGATGGTTTTGCGTACCAACGCCACCAAGACGCGATGCAGCTCATCGTTCGCCACTTCGCCGGTTTTCAGCGTGATAAAAGCATAGATGCCCTGACCCTTAATCTCATGCTGGCAACCGACCACGGCGGCTTCGGCCACTTTGGGGTGCGCCACCAGCGCACTTTCAATCTCGGCAGTTGACAGACGGTGCCCCGCGACATTGATGACGTCATCGACGCGGCCTGTGATCCAGTAATAACCGTCGGCGTCACGGCGGCATCCGTCACCCGTGAAATAGCGGCCGGGATATATCTTGAAATACCCTTCCTTATACCGCTCATGGTTTTTCCAGAGCGTGCGCATCATACCGGGCCAACTGCCCTTGATGCACAAAATACCTTCGGCTTCGCCGTGCAGCTCCTCGCCGCCCTGATCGACAATGATTGGCTCCACACCGAAGAAAGGCAGTGTGGCCGAACCGGGCTTTAACGCCGTTGCGCCAGGCAGGGGGGTTATCATATGGCCACCGGTTTCCGTCTGCCACCATGTGTCGATGACGGGGCAACGCCCTTCACCAACAACACGGTGATACCACAGCCATGCTTCGGGATTAATGGGTTCGCCTACCGAGCCCATCAGGCGCAAGCTTTTACGGCTGGCGCGTTTTACGAAATCATCGCCTTCGCGCATCAGGGCGCGGATCGCCGTCGGCGCCGTATAGAAAATTGTGACCTTGTGCTTGTCGACAACCTGCCAGAAACGGCTGTGATCCGGGTAGTTCGGCACACCTTCGTACATCAAGGTCGTGGCCCCGTTTGCCAGGGGCCCGTACAGGATATAGGAATGGCCCGTGACCCAACCCACGTCAGCCGTGCACCAATACACATCGCCATCATGATAATCGAACACATATTTGTGCGTCAGGGCGGCGTACAACAGATACCCGCCCGTTGTATGCAAAACACCCTTTGGTGTCCCGGTTGACCCGGATGTGTACAGGATAAACAACGGATCTTCCGCGCTCATCTCAACCGGTGGGCATTGGTCGCTCACCTTCGCGGCCTCGTCATGGTACCAGAAATTCAGCTTATCATCCCATGCTGCGACATTGCCGGTATGACGGACGACCAAAACCGAATGCACATGGGGGCAGATACGAATAGCTTCATCCACGTTGGCTTTCAGCGGGATTTTCTTACCGCCGCGTATGCCCTCGTCGGCGGTAATGACAACGCGTGAGTGGCAATCCTGAATACGGTCGCGCAAACTGGTGGGCGAAAAACCGCCAAATACGACCGAATGAATAACGCCGATGCGCGCGCAGGCCAGCATAGCAAAAGCGGCTTCGGGGATCATCGGCATATAAATCGTGGCCGTGTCGCCTTTCTGTAGCCCGTGCGCCTTTAGAACATTGGCAAAGCGGCAAACCTCGCGGTGCAGTTCGGCATAGGTAATCAGGCGTTGCTGGTTCGGTTCGTCCCCTTCCCAGATAATCGCGGTCTGGTAGGCACGTTCCGGCAGATGGCGGTCGATGCAGTTTTCGGCAACATTCAACGTGCCGTCTTCAAACCAACGCACCAGAACTTCGCCCTCGAACGAAGCGTTCTTAACTTTCCTGAATGGCTTGATCCATTTCAGGCCCTTGGCCATTTCACCCCAAAAGGAGTCCGGATCCTTAATCGACCGCGCATACATTTCTTTGTATTGCGCGGCGTTAATCCATGCTTTGGCGGCTGTTGCGGGGTCAACGGGGAAGATATCAGACATGACCATCACCTGCGAAGAATAGGTATGTTTATCATTATCACAGATATTGTTTAATTATAGAGCCTATATTTATTGCGATGCAGCATATAATTTATAGCGAATGCTATTTATTGCTTGCTCAAAAATAACGCCGTAGCCTTTGTGGACAGTACGCAATTTATAATTAAACGGTTTTGTCAGGCCTTTTACAAAGGGGGGATTATGGCAAGAGGTTATGAGGACTACCTAGCAGAGCAAAGTGTTTCATCTAAAAAAGCCGGCAGTTTTTTTCTTGCTGGATTGGTGATTTGTATGATTGGTGGGGTTTTGTTGGGCGCTCATCCAATACTCGGCGGATGCCTGCTTGCATTCGGGGGCATCATGCTGATGCCCGCAGCCGTTTCCACGATAAGGGCAATCTATTTCGGGCTACGCGCGCGGTCACTTGAGAATCGCTGAGCCTGTAATTTTTTCAAATGCGTGTTGTTCCATAAAAAAGGCGGGGCCGAAGCCCCGCCTTGGTCTGCGTCTTCTGTATACGAAAGCTTAGGCTTCGTCCTTCTTCTGCGCTTTCTTGATCGCAGCGCCGAGGATGTCACCCAGCGAAGCGCCTGAATCGGACGAACCGTATTCTGCCATCGCCTGCTTTTCTTCATCCAGTTCGCGCGCCTTGATCGACAACGCTACCTTGCGGGCGCCTTTGTCGATGTTGGTGATCTTGGCGTCGACCTTTTCACCGACAGCGAAGCGGTCTGCGCGCTGTTCTGAACGGTCGCGGGCCAGATCGCCGCGCTTGATGAAGCCGGTGAAACCGTTGGCGGTGTCGCCCAGCGAGACTTCGATACCGGCTTCCTGAACCGTGCTGACGGTGCAGGTGACGATGTCGCCCTTCTTAAAGTTGACGGCAACGCCTTCGAATGGATCTTCAGACAGCTGCTTGATGCCAAGGCTGATGCGTTCCTTTTCGGCGTCGATCTCAAGGATCTTGACCGTAACGCTCTGGCCCTTTTGATAGTCCTTGATGGCTTCTTCGCCAGCCTTATCCCATGCGATATCGGACATGTGAACCATGCCGTCGATGTCGCCGGTCAGACCGACAAACAGGCCGAATTCGGTGATGTTGCGAATTTCACCGGACAGCGTGTCGCTTTCCTTGTGATCTTGCGCAAACTTCGCCCAGGGGTTGTCGACGCACTGCTTGATGCCCAAGCTGATGCGGCGCTTCTGCATATCGATTTCGAGGACGATGACTTCCACTTCCTGGCTCGATGAAACGATCTTGCCGGGGTGAACGTTCTTCTTGGTCCACGACATTTCGCTGACATGCACCAGGCCTTCGATGCCCGGCTCCAGTTCGACAAAGGCGCCGTAGTCGGTGATGTTGGTCACGCGGCCCTTCATGCGCAGGCCAACAGGGTACTTGGCGACCACGCCTTCCCACGGATCGGCTTCCAGCTGCTTCATGCCGAGGCTGATACGCTGCGTTTCAGCGTTGAAGCGGATCACCTGCACGGTGACCTGCTGCCCGATTTGCAGCATTTCCGACGGATGGTTGATACGCTTCCAGGCGATGTCGGTGACGTGCAACAGGCCGTCCACGCCGCCCAGATCAACGAACGCGCCGTAGTCGGTGATGTTTTTCACAACACCCTGCAGAACCTGGCCTTCCTTCAGGCCGGCGATCAGGTCGCTGCGCGCTTCCGCACGGCTTTCTTCCAGAACGGCGCGGCGCGACACGACGATGTTGCCGCGGGCGCGATCCATCTTCAGGATCGCGAACGGTTGCGGGGTACCCATTAACGGGGTGATGTCGCGCACGGGGCGGATATCAACCTGGCTGCCGGGCAGGAAGGCTGTGGCGCCGTTCAGGTCAACCGTAAAGCCGCCCTTGACGCGGCCAAAGATGACGCCCGTAACATGCGCGTTCTTGTCAAAGCTTTGTTGCAGAACGGTCCAGCTTTCTTCGCGCTTGGCCTTTTCGCGGGACAGCATCGCTTCGCCGTCGCGGTTTTCCATGCGTTCCAGGAACACTTCGACCATGTCGCCGACCTTCAGTTCGGCGGGTTGGCCGGCCATCGCGAATTCACGCAAGGCCACACGGCCTTCGGACTTCAGACCGACGTCGATCATCACGAATTCTTTTTCAACCGAGCGGATAACGCCCTTAACAACCGAACCTTCCAGGCTGCCGGACTTGCCGAAGCTTTCTTCCAGAAGGGCGGCAAAGCTTTCGCCGCTGGCCGGGGCCGGGGCGTTCGCTGCTGTTGGCGTAAGCGTTTCGCTTGCGCGCTTTGTCGTTGTACGTGCCATTTGTAGATTTTCCTTTCGCGGGTGTGGTCGGACGCTGCCTTCCATCACCGGCATGCTTTCGCTTTGGCGGATGCACCGCCGTTTTGTTGAACCTGCCACAAGACCGGGCGGAGGCTGAAAGCAAGGCCGCATGCCCGTCATTTGTCACAGGGTGCCGGCACCTGCCGGCGGCCTGCATTATACCAGAAATTCAGGCGCGCCCCAGCTTTTGCCGGATGATGCGCATGCTTTCCTGATACACAGCCTCGGCATCCATGGTGGTGGTATCCATCACAACGGCGTCCGCGGCGGGTTTTGTCTGGGCTACCGAACGGGTCGCATCGCGCGTATCACGTTCGACAAGGGCCTGAAAAACCGCGTCGTAAGTAACATTTTCACCCCTGGCCTGCAACTGATTAAAACGCCTGCGCGCCCGTTCTTCGGCGCTGGCGGTAATAAACAGTTTGACGGGGGCGTAAGGGGCAATAACGGTACCAATATCGCGCCCGTCAACAACGGCGCCTGCCTTCCCACCGGGTGGGTTTAAACAGAAATCTTTCTGATATTTCAGTAAGTTAGTTCTAACTTCAGGCACGGCGGCCACTAAGGACGCACCCGTGCCTGAGGCCGCGCTGCGCAGTTCGGGCTGACTCAAAAAGGTGGCACTGTCACCCGTGCAAAACTTTTCAGAGGCGGCAATGGCGTCTGCGGCGTTACCGGCCTGCCCGCCATCCTGAACGGCCTGATAGGCCACCGCCCGGTATAAAAGACCCGTATCCAGATAGGCAAAACCCAGTGTTGCCGCGATGCGTTCGGCCAAAGTGCCTTTACCGCTCGCGGAGGTGCCGTCGACGGCGATGATGGTGGGTTTTTGCTGCATTATGTCTCTATAGAACTTTGGGGTCACACAGTTCAACCAGCAAAAAACCCCGCCTTTTGAGGGGCGGGGTTCTATGGCGGCCTTGTAAAGGCTTACTTCTTGTCGGCCTTGGGTTCTTCCTTCATCGGCGATCCGTCGATGTTGAACTTTTCGACCTTGGCCTTGGCTTCCAGATCCTTGATCAGGTCGTTGGTCATTTCCTGACCCAGCTGGTTGCCGATTTGATCCTTCACTTCGTCGAGCGGCGGGGCCGACGATTTGCGCTTATCTTCGACCTTGATGACGTGATAACCGAATTCGGTTTTGACCGGCTTGTCGCTGACTTCACCGACCTTCATGCCGAACGCGGCGTCGGCAAAGGGCTTCACCATCGCGTCATGCGGGAAGTAATTCAGATCACCGCCCTGCTTGGCCGATGATTTGTCTTCCGACTTTTCTTCCGCCAGCTTGGCGAAATCGGCACCATCCTTCAGTTGCTTGATGATGGCGGTCGCTTCGTCTTCGGTCTTGACGAGGATATGACGTGCGCGCACTTCTTCCTGCGGCTTGAACTTGGTGCTCAGCTCATCATAACGGGCCTTGATCTTGGCGTCCGTGATCTTGGGCTGTACCGTGCGGCGGACATAGGTTTCAGCGACAATCTGCGCTTCGGCGTCCTTGACCTTTTCCTTCACTTCCTTGTCGTTCTGCAGTTTCTGCGCATAGCCTTGTTGCGCGGCGATCTTGGTTGCGATCATGCGTTGCAGGACTTGCGGATACAGCATTTGCGGCGGGATCTGCTGCGCCTGCGGGCCGAGGCCTTGCAGTTCGCGCATAACGTCCGAACGGTGCAGTTCGTCGCCGTTCACACGCGCAACAACCGGGTCAGATGCATCGGCGGCAAAAGCGGGGACGACAAACGCGCCCATCAGCAACGCGGCCGTGGTGAGAAGGAGGGTTTTCTTCATCGATATATCCTTGCAGGTTAGAGAATCTGAAGAGATCAGAGACAGGACGTCCTTCAGGGTTAACGGGTTAAGGTTGAAACATCAAGCCCCATAAATGCGGCGGTAAAAGGGCGGGAACGGAAAAGGCTCGCGCCCATGCAGGCAACAAAAAAGGCGGTTCAGAAGAACCGCCTTTGATGTTTTGATACTGACGCCGACTTAGGCCGCTTTCTTTTCGCGTTCCTTGGTCAGGACGTTTTCCAGCTTCTGCGTCGCCTTCATCTGATCGATCTTTTCGACGGCGGCCAGTTCACGGGCCAGACGTTCCAGCGCGGCCTGATAAATCTGGCGTTCGCTGTAGGACTGTTCCGGTTGGTCCGAACCGCGATGCAAATCACGCACGACTTCGGCGATGGAGACCGGATCGCCCGAATTGATCTTTGATTCATATTCCTGCGCGCGACGCGACCACATGACGCGGCGAACCTTGGAACGACCTTGCAGGGTGGTCAGCGCTTCCTTGATACGGTCGCGCGAGCTAAGGCGGCGCAGACCCGATGTCTTGGCTTTGCTGACGGGAACCTTCAGGCGCATGCGATCCTGTTCGAACGAAATCGAGTACAGCATCACATTTTCACCGGCAACGGCAAAACTATCTATACCTTCGATACGACCAACACCGTGAGCAGGATAAACAACAAAATCACCCTTCTTAAATTCCAACTTTTCAGCCATGCGCACATCTCCCTCAAAAAATACCAGGCGGCAAGTATCACAAACAATCGTGACAAAACGGGGGCGTAACAAAATGGCTATTCCGCAACGCAAAACTTACGGAAACGTCCAAACCCACATTCATCAAAGGGTTATTCGGATAACCTGTCCTTACGTGAGATCTTATACCATTTTTTAGTAATTATTACAAAGCTTTCATGTCATAAAGAAAAACATCCATGCTAATCAATAGATTAGATGGGAAAAAATAGTTAACGAATCTGCCTATAACGGAATCGGAAAGAGACTCAGTCGTTAACGAATATCCGGTTACTCACCGGCCTTTTCGCTGAAAAACTCTTTGAATTTATTGGGTTTTCCCTTCCATTCATCCGCGTCTGCCGGGGCGTCTTTTTTGCGGGTGATGTTGGGCCATTTGGCGGCATAGTCGCGATTCATTTCCAGCCATTTTTCAGCTTCCTTGTCGGTATCGGAAATAATCGCCTCTGCCGGGCATTCGGGTTCGCAAACGCCGCAGTCGATGCATTCATCGGGGCTGATAACCAGCATGTTTTCGCCTTCATAGAAGCAATCTACGGGGCAAACTTCCACGCAATCCATGTATTTGCAGCGGATACAGGCTTCGGTCACAACATACGGCATAACAAACTCCTTCGCCGGCGCCGGGCGCCTGCGTCATCTAAAAATCCAGAGGGCTTTCATAAGCAAGCCGGGCGCTTAATGCAAGACCCTATTCAGGGGGTCAAGAAAGGCATGACATGGCCCTAAAACCGGATTATTTTGCCCCCATGAATATTACACGCATTGAAAAACTGTGCCAGGAACGCGGTCTGAAAATGACCGAGCAACGGCGCGTTATCTGCCGCGTTTTATCGCAGGCCGACGACCATCCCGACGTGGAATCCATCTTCCAGCGTGCCGCAGCCATAGACCCGAAAATCAGCATTGCCACGGTTTACCGTACCATGCGCCTGTTCGAAGAGGCGAATGTGATCGAAAAACTGGATCTGGGCGATGGCCGCGCGCGTTACGAAGAAAACCGCGACGAACATCACCACCATCTGGTGGATATCAAGTCGGGCCGCGTGATCGAGTTCAAGAATGAAGAGCTGGAGGCGATGAAGCGCAAAATCGCCGCCGATCTGGGCTATGACATGGTCGATTGCCGGCTTGAGATTTATGGTATTCCCAAAACATCCAAGGCCTGAAGGGTTAAGGAACCGGGGTTGTGCAGGTAATTGACGCCAGCGTTTAAAACGTCTATCAGCATGCCCTTACGTCGTTTCGCCGTTGTAGCTCAGGGGTAGAGCAGCGCATTCGTAATGCGCGGGTCGGGGGTTCAATTCCCTCCAACGGCACCACGTAATTACGCATACAACACAGCCGCCATCCCAAATCATCTCTTTGTGTCACCGCCGGTTTTATGCATGATGGGGCACGTCCTGCCTGACCGAGGTTTTCATGCCCGCACCCGCTATTATCGTCACCGCCGGTGATGAACAGTATTTCACCCTTTTGGCTGATCTGATCCAGTCCATTCGTCACCAGACCTATGACTTGGCGTTTGATCTGGGCGTGATCGATGTCGGACTCAGTGCCGACAACAAAAGCTGGCTGGCGTTACAGGGCGTCACGGTTGTGCCCGCCCGAAGCGATATCGACTATCCGGGCCGCACGGAATGGGAACAGAAAAAGCCCGGCTTTCGCACGCTGACGGCACGCCTTTTTATGCGCAGCTATTTTCCCGGCTATGACACCTATATGTGGATGGATGCCGATGTGTGGGTGCAGACGCCCGATGCGATCAACTGCATGCTGAAAGCCGCCGCGCAAAGCGACGCCATTCACATTTGTTGCGAACTGGACCGTTGTTATAAAACCTTCTTTGAACATGCGGCGATCTGGCACATTTTCCGCGACTGGTATAACGCGAATTACGGCGAACAAGTTGGCGCGGCCATGACGTTAAAGCCGATGCTGAACGCGGGCGTGTGGGCGATGTCCAAGGCCTCGCCTGTGTGGCAGGCCTGGGTTGATTTGTACACCGCCGCCCTGCAGAAATTGAACGAAGCGACGGACAAAAGCTTTATGGCGGACCAGTTGGGGTTGAACATCCTTCTGTATCTGCAAAAGCTGCCGCATGTGATTATGCCCGCGACGTTTAACTGGATCACGTTCTACGCCTTGCCGATGTTCGACCCGCAAAGCGGGCTGTATGTGGAACCGGCGCCGCCTTACCGGCCCATATCGCAGTTTCACCTGACGCGGCCCATCAAAATCCAGTCAGAGAAAATTGCCTGCGTCGGCGGCGGTGAAGTTGAAAGGCCCCTGACTTTCGCCAGACGTCAGGGATAAGCCTTCTGCGACTAGACTTCGGGCTTACCCGGTTCGCGGGATACCACCATGCCATCGGTCCGGTTTATTTCCATGCCATCAACCGTGATGATTTTACGGACAGGCGTAAACACATTCAATTTGCCGAGGCTCAACCAGCAGGCAAGCAAGATATCGCACGCCACAAACAAAGGTCCTTTGTCGCCGTCACCACCATCTTTGCCTGGATTATCGTACGCCATTGGCCTGCCAACAAAGTACAACGCTAGGGATTAGGGTGGTTGGGGTCTTGGTTTTTGGGCAGCAGGTGCATGGAGACTAACAGGCCATGACCTGTGCCGATGATCGCGCCGCCTACCCTGAAGACCAGTCGTACCGGTGCCATGTGTGAGTTGGCCAGAAATTTGACCAGCGAGAGGTCGCGCAAGACCGCCACAACCGGTTCTGAACCACCACCACCGCGACCACCATCACCCGGATTATCAAATGCCATAACAATACGAACCAAAAATAATCAACTAAATCGCTAACCACCTTGCGGATTTAAGAATCCAGGTTATCAGGTATGAATACGCCCAGCAAACCGCCTTTTCTGCCGGTGCCGGTAGGGCGAATAGATCCTTTTTTAAAGATGTTTTTGTCCTCACCACTGCTCAGCATGCCGGCTATGGCGTCCGACACACGAAACCAAAGCCAACGACCGCTACCCTGATTATTTCCTGACATAAAACCATTCCCCAAAAACTATTATCCATAATTCACACAGACCATAGCGCATGGACATGAAACTAAAAACCCCGCCTTTGGGGCGGGGTTTCAAGTTTTTTGCTGTTAATAATTGAGGGGCTAAGTTCTTCAGGCGCCCAGATTCTTTGCGGCAAAATCCCAGTTCACAAGGTGATCAAGGAACGCCTGCACCATATCGCCGCGGCGGTTCTGGTAGTCGATGTAATAGGCATGTTCCCACACATCGCAGGTCAGCAACGGCTTCAGGCCCAGCACCGACGGCGTCACGGCGTTCGCGGTTTTGGCGACGTCCAGCTTGCCTTCCTTGTTGACGACAAGCCACGCCCAGCCTGAACCGAACTGCGTCAGGGCGGCATCCTTGAACTTGGCTTTGAAGGCGTCCAGACCGCCGAAATCGGCATCAATGCGTTGCGCCAGGGCGCCCGTGGGCGCGCCGCCGCCTTGCGGCTTCATGCTGTTCCAGAAGAAAGTATGGTTCCATATCTGCGCGGCGTTGTTGAAAATCTTCGCCTTGCTGTCGTCGCCATAAGTGGCGGCGATGATGGATTCCAGCGTCGCATTTTCATGCGGTGTGCCGGCCACCAGCGCGTTCAGCGTATCGACATAGGCCTTGTGATGCTTGCCGTAATGAAAGTCGAATGTCTTGGATGACATATGCGGCTCAAGCGCGGTCGGGGTATAAGGCAGGGCGGGGAGTTCAAACGGCATAAGGGCCTCCGTGGCATGAGGTGATTGAGGGGCGTCAGAAGATATCGGGGACGAATTTTTTGTTCCCTACGACACTCGGCACTATGTGCGCTATTCGGATTAACCCGTCAATTGACAAATTCCTTCAGAAAGCGCGACTACGTGAAGAAAGGTTACTTAATCCTCCGGAATGATGGGGGTAAGCTATATGTATGCGAAATAAGGTGATGCCCGGCCCGCGAAAGACTTAGATCCCGCTTAGGACGATAAATGCCTTAAAAGACGACGAACGCCACTGAAACGTCTTCCTTTTGGCATCATGGCGTAGCTATGGGCAACGACACCATCGGCTATAAAATTATCGCCGCCTTCGATATCCAAATTATACACTTGTTGCGGCCCAAGATCGTCGGTGCCCGTGACAACAGAAGGCGTTAATCTACCGTCCTGCCAAACCATTAAAACGTCACCTTTTTGGAGCTCACTGACCTCTCTCCATACTTTTTTCTTACCTTGCTGGACCAGAACAGTATGTGTGCCCGTGGCCTCGATAGCGCCATGTTGATGAGAGACTTTGGTGAGCGCCATCGGCCCTTCGCTGACCCGAAGCTCTTTAACAGTGTGTGCCAGCAGTTGCCCACTCGCTTTGTCCCAAGAATAGAGAATCTCATCTTTTTTGAGATCAGAGATCCGCTTTGAGCCATCTGGAGTTAAAATCGACGTCGCTGCAGAGAAGCAGCTGCTGTAGTTGTAACCATTTCGTCCCGGATAATAGGCGCCAGTCTGGTCATTGGGGGACGGCAAATTAATAATACCCATAATTATACTCGCATCAATATGATCGCCACGCAGGCATCAGTTGGCCAATAGTTACAGGTTGATGAAATATTCACCGGCCCACATTCGAAATCTTAACGGGCTTAACAAAACCGTATCTATAATAAGCTTTTTCTTAATGCTGGCTCGATGGGTGTGTCAATAACAAGAAAAGCTAAAATACTTTCATCGGTCCTAAAACCCCGTCGCGATGCGGTCGACCAATTGCTTGACCGTCGGGACAAAGTTGTTCGCATAAAACGGATCATCAGCAAAGCGATAGGCGTTGTGGCCTGAGAACATCAAATGGCTGTCGATGTCTTCGCCGTGGCTGATGCTTTGCAATGTCTTTTGAATGCAGAATGAGCGCGGGTCAGGTTTGCGGCCTGTGGTGCCTTGTTCATTTTGCGACCAGTTCGAAAACTGGCAGGCCGATAGGCAACCCATGCAGGCGGCCTGATCGCTGACGATCTGCTGCGCCTTTTCGGGCGTCATGAAAATCAACGTATTGTCGGGTGTGCGCAGCGACTTGGTGAAACCGGCTTCCTGCCACGTTTGTACGCGGGCCATATCGCCTGACGTCAGATAAACCGGCTTGCCAACGGTACCGACCTGGAACGCCACTGTGTGCGCGCCATGTACTTCTAGCGTATAGACAACCTGACGGTCTGAACGTTCGCGCAACTCTTTCATGAAAGTGTTGTTCACGGCAGATGAATAAAATCCGGTCGGCGAGAATTTATTCAGAAAAACATCGCCTTTCTTCAGCGTCATCAGGTGACGCTTCCATGCGGGTGAGATCGGGCTTTCCTGTGTCAGCAATGGCCGCGTGCCGAACTGGAACGCGATGGGGCCGATTTCCGGATTGTCCAGCCAGTGTTCCCATTCGGAAATCCACCACACGCCGCCCGCCATGATGATGGGCGTGTTATCCAAACCATATTCGCGCATCTGTTGGCGCAACGCCACGACGCGGGGATACGGGTCGCCCGGCTGTTGCGGATCTTCGCTGTTCGACAAACCGTTATGACCACCGGCGCGCCACGGATCTTCGTAAACGACGCCGCCCAAACCATCGCGGAATTTGTTGTAGGAACGCAACCACAGGGCGCGGAATGCGCGCGCGGATGAAACGATGGGGTAGTAGAAGATATTGAAACGCGCGGCGATTTCGGCGACGCGATAGGGCATGCCCGCACCGCAGGTGACACCGTTGATCAACCCCTTGGCGCCTTCCAGAATACCTTCCAGAATTTTTTCCGCCGCCGCCATCTCCCACAACACATTCACGTGGATGCGGCCTTTGCCGCCTGCGGCTTCGTAGGCGTTACGCGCCTGCGTGATGCCACCCTCGATGGCGTAAGCGATCAGTTCCAGATGGCGGTCGGCCCGCGTGCGACCTTTATACAGTTGCGGAATGACATGGCCTTGTGCGTCATAGCTGTCCGCGTTCACACCGGAAAAGGTGCCGATGCCACCCGCTGCCGCCCATGCGCCCGAGCTTTCGCCGTTCGACACGGAAATACCTTTGCCGCCTTCGATTAAAGGCAGAACTTCGCGGCCGGAGATCATCAAACTATTCAAAGCTTTCACGTCGCTTCCTTTTCTTTATGCGGCGGGGATTTGCGGTTTTAGCAATATATGGGGTTTACCACAACGCATCTTTAATGCTTTGCGGTGACCAGCAGGACGACAAACAGCAGGAGCGCCAACCCCTGCAGTGCAATACGCGCCTGCATCAGGCGGTTGCCGTACTTGCGGGCGAAGGTGCCGCCCTTGGCCATGCTGATCAGCCCCAGCACCAGTACACCCAGTACGGCGAGCAGCATTAGGACCATCAGCGTAAAAGAAGGTGATGACGTATTCATAGACCCATCCATTGTGAAGCGGGGCCATTCTGTGCCATAACGCCGGAATGTGCAAACCGAAGCCCTAACCTGTTCAGAAGATAGTCTTTTTACATGCGCGTCCTCGGTCTTGAAACCAGTTGCGATGAAACGGCGGTCGGTATCGTCGATGACGGCCATACCGTTCTGGCGAACGAAGTTGCAACACAGCTTGCTGCGCACCAGCCCTATGGCGGCGTGGTGCCGGAAGTTGCTGCACGCGCGCATCTGGACGTGATTGACGAATTGGTGCGGCGCGCGCTTGCGACTGCAGGGCTGACACTGGCCGATATAGACGGTATCGCGGCCACATGCGGGCCGGGGCTGATCGGTGGCGTGATGGTCGGCGCCATGACCGGCAAGGCGTTGGCCGCTGTTCGCAAATTGCCGTTTATGGCCGTCAATCATCTGGAAGCGCATGCCCTGACGCCGCGCCTGACGGACCGTGTGGCTTTTCCCTATCTGCTCCT
This sequence comes from Alphaproteobacteria bacterium, assembly GCA_019233975.1. Taxonomy (GTDB): domain Bacteria; phylum Pseudomonadota; class Alphaproteobacteria; order UBA9219; family UBA9219; genus JAFALY01. Next base: position 31,581 of record JAFALY010000035.1, read on the forward strand.
TTTGGTGTCGGGTGGACATACACAATTGCTGCGCGTCGATGGCGTGGGCCAGTACCGCAAACTGGGCGGCACGATTGATGACGCCGTGGGCGAATGTTTCGATAAAGGGGCCAAAATGCTCGGCCTTGGCTATCCGGGTGGTCCGTTGCTGGAACAGGCGGCCTTGCGCGAAACAACCTTGCCGTTTCCCGAATTGCCGCGCCCGATGTTAGGTCGGGCCGGATGTGACTTTTCATTCTCAGGCCTCAAGACCGCGCTACGTCAGGTCATCGATAAGGCGGGTCGTGCCGCCGCCAGTCCTGATTTCGTTACGGCGGCTGCTCGTGCTTATCAGGCCGCCATCGCTGACATCCTGTCCGACAGGGCGCGCAACGCCCTTGCCATAATAGGTGAAGACAATAGTTCTCCGGTAACAGCCCTTGTGGTGGCGGGTGGTGTGGCCGCCAATCAGGCCGTGCGGGCCCGTTTGACCGAAACTGCCGCCGATTTTGGGCTGGGCTTTGTGGCACCGCCCATCGCCCTTTGCACCGATAATGGTGCCATGGTTGCCTGGGCCGGGTTGGAAAGATTACGCCTTGGCCTTACCGATCCGCTTGATACAGCCGCCCGCCCCCGCTGGCCGTTGGCTGCAGGCGACACGTAAGTTAATGCTTTTTAAGGATTTTTACTGATTATGAAAATAATCGGCCAGAAACTCTTTCTTTCCAGCTGTCGTTAAGGATTGTTTCAGGATTCATCTGTTACTCCATAGGCTTACGCATTGTTGTCGCCGCGGTTTTCTTAAGATCCACATCTGGATATGGAGCTTGCGGCATCATTCAGGGGCTATTACTTTCGGGCACGCATGTCAGACCTATCTACACGTTCCGAGCTTCCCGTTTCACCTGAGGGTAGTGTGAGACCCGAAGGACCCAGTTGGCAGGATCAGGATCCTGTTCTGCGCGATATGTGGTTGCAGATGAAGACACCACAAGAAATCTCGGCTGTTTTGAACCGCTCTGTTCCCGCCATTATGACGCGCGCTGCACGCCTGGGCTTGCCGCGTCGCGCAGCACCAGGCCGCAAACCGGGCCGCCGTGCGGTCAATCCGGATGGTACGCCGCAGGTTTACCAGCCGCGTGTGCGTGCCGCTGCAGCCTATACGGCAGATGCGCCGGCAGCAGTTGTATCACTGCGCGTTTGCCTGATGTGCCTCAAGCAATTTGAATCGGCCGGTCGTCACAACCGTATTTGCAATAGCTGCAAAGGCTCAGGTGAATATTCAAGTGCCAGCGCGCTTGGCGATATGCACTTGTCCGGCTAGGCGGAAGGAAAGTTTCCCATGTCAAAACCCGAAGCCGCTGCGAAAACAGAATTGACGGCTGCCAAAATCGACCCTGTTGCCACGGTCATGCATCGCAATGCGTTTTACCGCGACGGCTATCGCATGCTGCTGCGCATTACAGTCGTGCAATTGTTTGTCATCGGCCTGTTGATCGCCAGCCTTGTGGGCATGGTGCTGACGGTTGAAACGCGGCAGGTTTATTTTGCCACGACATCCGATGGACGCATTATCCCGATTATTCCGTTGTCCGAACCCTATCGTGAAAATTCGGAAGTCGTCACCTGGGCCGCTGAGACGGCCAAGAACGTAATGCGCTTTGACTATATTGATTATAAGGCGCGGCTGCAGCAGGTTTCGCCCAGTTTTACACCCGGTGGATGGGAGAGTTTTAACAAGGCGCTGAAGGATTCGAACCTGCTGGATGCGTTGCAGGCACGCAAACTGGTGCTTACCATGACCGTCAATGCGGCGCCGGAAATCATCAATTCGGGGCTTCATAACGGCATTTACACCTGGGATCTGCGCATGCCCGTAACCATCAAGATGGACGGTGCAGAACCGCCGCAACCCATTAACGCCAGCCTGCTGTTGCGTGTCGTGCGCGTTTCGAATTTGCAAAACCCGGATGGCATCAGTATCGAACAATGGGTGACCTTGACCGGTCAGAACAACCGCTGATGGCTGAAAATCCGCAACCGGCTTCTTCTACCAAAGGCACATCAAAGCCAAAACCCAAAGCCGCGCGTAAACCCTTTTTACAGACGGGCCGCGTGGGGAAGTTGGCTAAAACGCCTTTGATGAGAGTGTTGTTGACGCGCGATTTCTTCTCGCTCGAGCCCGTTGCCGTTGATTTTCTACCCTATGAGGAAGCCGAGGCAGCACGCACCTTCCGCGTTATTCGCGGTGTGTCGCGTAATGCCATTATCATTGCAGCCTTGACGATATTGATGGTCTTTCTTATCCCCTTCACGCGCCCGCTGACCGTCTATTACGCGTTGGCGCCTGCGGGCAAGGTGACGCAGATGATCCCCCTGCCGCAACCGAATCTGACGAATGCCGCTGTGACCGGCTGGGCCGCAGAAAGCGTGACAGAGATACTTTCTATCGGCTTTGGTGACTTTGATGAAAAACTGGTGCGGCAGAAAAAACGCTTCACCCGCGATGGTTGGGAGGCGTTTGTTAAAAGCTTCCTGAAAGAAGGAGTCGACCAGTCGTTCCGCCGGCATCAGCTGGTCCTGACCACTGTGCCGACGGATACCCCCCTTGTCGTATCGCAGGGCGTCAATGCCGACCATGTTTATGAATGGAAGGTACAAATGCCCATCATCATGAACTACACAACCAACAATAACGTTTCCAAGCCGGTAAACGGGAATATCGAGTTAACTATTGTGCGCGTTCCCTATGAGCAGAGCGCCAGCGGCTTGGCGATAGATGTGTGGCATCAGTCACGCCATTAAGGAAATCTCTGCCGGGGGGCATTCTTTCCTCGACAGGCATGGTTTGGGGTTTGTAAACTGTCTCTTAACTTTGATTTGGTGAAAAGCTAGGCTGCCTCAGCGCATTTCGCCTGACTGATTCGAGGGGTTGTTTTGTCTACTATCCGCTTGTACTTCCAACGGAACATGGCTCTCTGCCTTACGCTGGCCTCCGGGCTTGCTCTGGCGACGGCCCCCGCCCTTGCGCGCAGCGCTTCTGACACCACGTCGGACAGCTTTTTTTCCGCGAGTGATTTGACCTATGCCAAGTCGGGCACATCGGCCCATGGCAGTGCGCAACCGACGCAAGGTGACGGTGGTGCTATGGGAACGCTCAGCGTACCCGCAACGACAGCGGCTTCACCAGACGTGGCGGCCCCAGCGGTAACACCGCCGACCGTGACACCACCAACGGCAACAGCAAAGCCTGTCTCGAGCGTGGCGGCCAAGGTCGCGGCGTCAGGGCAGACGGCAGCGGTCACCCCAACGGTGACGCCCGCGACTTCCGCGCCGACATCAACCGCCAACGGTATTTCCATTCCTGAACCACCGCCCGCCACGGCGCTGACCAACGATGCGACGCAACTGGCAGCGCAAGCTGAACAAGCCGCCCTGCAGGCGCAGGCGGAAGCTGAAGCTTCGCAAGCTAAACAGGAAGAAGATCACAATCGCAAATCTTTCAAAAAGGCGGAAATGGGATTGTTGCCCATGTCGCCCGATCAGGTGCGCGGCTTTATGCATCGCCTTGAAGATACGCAGGAAGCGGCGCAACCGCCTTCAACCGGTCAACCGCATGGTAAGGTGCGTATCACGACCATTTCGCTTGATCCCGGTAGCGATCCGCCACAGGTCAGTCTGGCCGCGGGCTACGTGACCACAATTAATATGCTCGACTCCACGGGCGAGCCCTGGCCCATACTGGATGTGGGTGTCGGTGGTAATTTCGAGGTATCGCCGACGCAGGCTGGTTCGCATGTCGTGCGTATTATGCCACTGACGCGCTATGGTGCCGGTAACCTGTCCATTCTCCTGAAGGACCTGCCGACCCCCATCATTTTCCGCTTGTCGGCGGCGACCAACAATGTTGACTTGCGACTGGATGCGCGCATTCCCAAATTCGGCCCGAATGCCAAGATGCCGCTCGTGAACAGGCCGCGCCTGGAAGCGGGCGATGATGCGCTCATGAACATCCTGCAAAACAACCCGCCTGCCGAAGCGCACCGCATGAAGGTCAGTGGCATTGATGCGCGCAGTTCTGCCTGGGCAGTGGGTGAACATGTTTATGTGCGGACGCCGCTCACGCTTTTGTCGCCATCCTGGAACGCCAGTGTGGCGTCTGCGGACGGCATGACCGTTTATGATATCGGCAATGCGCCTATTCTCTTGATGTCCGATAATGGCGCGGTCGTGCGTGCGCATCTTTCGATGGATACAGATCATGACAAATAATTTTGATGATTTCGAAGGCAATGAGCATTTGGGTGAAGAACCCACCGCCGTTCCCGCGAAAAAGGGATTGGTCGAAAGCCTTGGCCACGCCTGGCGTTCGCAGCCGGTATTTAAACTATTTGTGCTGATGGTTGCTGTTGGTGCTGTTGCCGCCGTGTCCATCAGCTTGATGTCGGGCGACCGCAAGACACAAAGCTCGGCCAATGTCATCAAGCCGCCGGATTTGAACGAAGCGCCTGGGGGCAAAAGCTCGCCCTACATGAAGGAGCAGACCGAACTTGCCAACAAGCAGCGTGTCGCTGAAGCGATCAAGAGCGGCGGCAGTGCGGTCCCAACCCCTGTGGGTGCGACGGGAGGGCCCGGTGATGCGCTCGGGGGCACCAAAGAAGACGATATGCTGAATGAATTGAAGGCTGAGATTGCCAGCATGAACAAGCAGATTCAGGACACAAAACGTGCGGCCCCGCCGCCCATTACGTCGGTTGCCGTTCAAGGCGTGCCGCAGCAGGGCCAACCCGGCCAGCCTGAGCGCTTTGATGATTCTCTGGCGCAGGCCATGCAACGCCAGATGTCGCAGCTGATGGATTCATGGACGGTTCACGGCATTAAATCCGTGACGGTCAGTAAGTCAGGTCATGGTGATGGTGGTGGTGATGAAATTGTAGATGCCAATGCATCCGGCACCGGCGTTTCAACTGTTCGGCATAACCCGACGGAAACCAGCGCAGGGTCTTCTGCCGCAGGTGGCTCTTCGGTCGGTAATTCGCAGGCGCGCACAATCGTTCCGGCGGGCACGGTCAGCTATGCACAATTACTGACCGAAGCAAATTCTGACGTGCCGGGTCCGATTATGGTGCAGATTGTCTCTGGCCCGCTGGCGGGTGCGCGTGCGATCGGCAGTTTTGAGGTTGCGAACGGCAACGCCGACTATCTGGTTCTGGACTTCAAGCTCGCCAATTATAAAGGGCATGATTATCGTCTGAACGCAATCGCGCTTGATCCGGATACGACCTTGGGCGGCATGGCGACAGAGGTTGATCAACGTTACTTTATGCGTGTTGTACTGCCGGCGGCATCGGGCTTTCTGCAGGGGTTTGCCTCCGCGCTCGGGCAGGGTGACTCGAACACAACGATCAGTGGTACGACCACCATCGTACAACAATCCAGCAAGGGATATAAGCAGGGCCTTTACTCCGGGCTTGGCGGTGCTGCACAGACAGCCGGACAGTTCTTCCAGAATCAGGCCAACCAGACGCGACCTTTGGTGCGCGTTGCCGCAGGTACGCCGCTTGGTTTGTTCTTTGTCGATACGGTTGCCGAAGATTCCTATTACCAGTCTGATGCGCAGATCGCGGCAGATTGCGCCAAGCAGGGCATGGCCGTTGGCCAGATTACAGCCAACCAGACCGGTTGCGTACAAAAGACAACGAGTATTAACGGCATTCCCGGTTTTGGTGGCGTGAATGGTTTGGCGGGGAATCCCTACGCTCAGCTCAATGGCCTCGCTGGCGGCGGCGTGCCCACGACGGGGGCTGGCGCTGTACCCTATCCGAACTACGCTACATCGGGGCAAACCGGCGTGACCAACCCTCTCGCATTATCTGGCGGCACAACCGCTTATCCGGGCAGCACGATCTATTATACGCACTAAACGAACGGCCTCAACAGGTTTTGTGAAATCGATGGCGCGCCGCGTCAAAGGAGAATGGAATGAGCGACGAGAATCTGGATCATCACGAACAGCATGACCATGCAGAGGTTGGTCACGATCATCATGAAGCCGCAGGCGATGCCTGGCATGGCCATGAACCGCCGATTGATGATTTCAGCGATCCGATGTCCGAAGCCACGGCGTCAGAAGAATCAGATTCAATAGAAGACATCGCCGTCCCCGTTGAAATGACGCGCCGTTCGCCGGTCGCGATTGTTGCGGCCGCGATTGTCGGCGGTGTCCTGCTGATTGGCGCCGTTGCGTATTGGCAATTCGGTTCCATGCTGCGCGGTACGCCGCAAACCCCGCGTCCTATCAGCATGACACAGAACGCGGCCCCTAAACCCTTGTCGGCTGAATTGACAAAGGATAACGGCATTATTCAAAACGGCACGGCACAGCCGACGCCGCCTGCGGCGGAGCCGCAACCACCTATGGTGCCGCCGGTAGCCGAAGCGCCTGCGCCAGCACCAGTAACTGCACAAGCGGTGGCTCAGGAACCTGCGCCGGTTAACCCCGCCTCTATCCCTGTCACGAATGCGCAACCGGTTTCCACTGCCCCAGCACCCGCAGCGCAGCCTGTTGTTGCTCAACCGGTGGTACCAGCACCAGTTCCATCAACTACTGCGGTTGTTGCACCCGCTGCTGTTCCCGCACCTGCGCCTGTTACAGCTCCTGCCACCGCTAAAAACGCCGCGACGGATGACGCGCGCGTGGCCGAACTAACCGCCCGTGTTGACGAGCTGCAGAAGTCGTTGGCGCAAGCCACACAACAGCTGTCGCAAATGGGCAATAAGGTGGCAACGCCTGCGGCCTCCGGCGATGTGAACGATCGCATTGCGCATCTGGAGCAGGAAATTATCCAGCTACAGCAGGCCCCCGCCACCGTTAAGGCCAGGCCGATTGTGCAGGCCGCAGCCGAAGCGCCGGTTGTAACCAGCCACAAAAAGCATCACAGCAAAACCCCCGGCACCACAAGTCACCACAAGACGACGCAAAAATCGACGCGTGAAGCGAATACCAGTGGTCGTTGGGTTTTGCGCGCCGCCTCGCCGGATGAAGCCTGGGTTTCCAAGACCGCCGATTCCCACGATCTGCGGCCTGTTCATGTAGGCGATACCGTGCCGGGGATTGGTCGTGTACAATCCATCGACCAGGTTGGTGACAACTGGGTTGTGCGTGGCACCGCCGGCGCCATACACTAATAATAAATCTGCTATAACAAGGGATTACGCATAATCCCTTGTTTTGCATGGGTCCATTGCCCCGATTCCTGCTTTTATTTTCGGGCAAGAATGCGATAAAATCCTTGCGCCATAGGCATGAAAATAATTATCCTTGCAATTAAAAGCTTGTTAAGCGTTCTCCGTGCAAACTGTGGTGACAGAGAGAATTCGAGATAAATTGAAGTTAATCAAAGAGATATCAATTGGGGAAAAGCCGATGCGGACGCGCACAGCTTGGATAGTTCAGAATATGTTGGTTGCCATTCGCAACCGCGCCGCGGCAGCGTTTAATGCCTCTTCTGCCATCATCACAGCCTTGTTTTTGCTTGGAATGATCCCCGGTAAGGCCGATGCCGCAACCTTTGGCGACGTTATTTGTAACATCAGTACCCCAAATTCCGTCGGGGATATAGGCGCTATATTGACCGGTGTTGCCTATCTGGGCGGTGCGATCGCGATCGGCAGTGGGCTGCTTATGCTGTCAAAATCGGCAGAAAACTCGCGTGATAATCCCTTGCATAAAGCCATCGCTGCTATGGTCGGTGGTACCGGACTGTTATTCTTGCCTGGTTTTACGAACTGGTCGGTTACCTCCCTGTTCACTTATCAGGGGGCTGGTGGCGTGACGTCTTGCGTGCCGGGGCAACCGCAAAGTTCGTCAGGCGGCGGGCTGGACGTCATGATGACCAATCTGGTGCAGAATATCCAGGATCCTATGGTCTATCTGATCTCGTTTGTCTCCTTCATCGCCGGTACGTTTTTCATGATCCGCGGCCTGCAAAAGGCCACGAAATACGGTGCAGACCCGCGTGCCAATTCGGTTACAGCCATCTTGGCGAATATCATCTTCGGCGCGTTGTTGTTCACTGTCGGACAAACTGTCGACACGATTATGACCACCATTTTTGGGACGAACAGCATCACCAGCTTTGATGCCGTCGGCAACGCCATTGACAACATGTTTGCCAGCGCCGGCGACACGACCCAGTTCAAGGCCGCAATGAAGGCTGCTTTTACCTTCTTCCAGTTAATCGGCATGATCGCCTTCGTGCGCGGCATACTGGTGTTGAAGGCGCATGCCGAAGGCGACAGTCAGAAAACCATTACGCAGGGTCTGACGCATATTATTGGTGGCGCCATGGCCATTAACATTTATGAATTCCTGCAGCAGGTCAACGACACGTTCGGTTTTGACTTCTTGTCCTGAATTTTGCGGCGCCGCACAGCAGAAAAATCCCATGAAAGTAATTTTCTGGCACAATCTGGAATTGCTGAAATCCAGCCCTATGTGTTAGAAAAGTAAGGCAAACACCGTGCTTTCGCAGGCCATGAAATTAAATCCGCGTTAAGGAATGGGTGCTAGCGTGGAAATAGAAAGCCCATAAAACTTTAGTCAAATACAACTGGGGAGAGGAACCATGAAGAATCAGAAATTGTCGAATGAGATTTTGCAAGGCTTGATGATGGCGGCAGTTGTCGCTGCGGCGCTGCCGATCCCGGAAATGGCTTTCGCGCAAAATCTCGCGAACAGCGTTGACGTTGTCCATACGGGCATGTCGCGTATTCCGAATATCATTGCTGGCCTGTTTTACATGGGCGGCGCGGGCCTGATCGGCACCGGTGCCATGAAGCTGAAGAAGCACGCCGAAGGTGACAGCGGTACTACGCTGGGTCACGGCCTGGGTCGTGTCGGTGCGGGTACCGCGCTGATCGCCATGCCGGCCTTTGGTAACTGGCTCAACAACTCGATGGCGATCGGTTACAACGGCGCCACGTCGCAGAGCCTCGGCACCATTCAGTAAGCAGACGAAGCAGAGCTGTGAGCTTTCTCCCCATCACCCTCGGCGTCAGGCCTGCTCCTGGCGCCGGGAAGGTGAGTCCCGCAAAAACCAAGGCTATGAAAGAGGAAGCGCTGCAGCGCGACGGGAACACCTGTCGCTTCTGCGGCTTTCATGCGCTTAAGTATCAGCGGGTTATCGCCTGTGCCGATGCGGGGGATCCGCCGTATGCGACCGTTTGCACTTTTTGCGAACAATGCCTGATGCCGGAAACGACAGGTATCACGGGTGCCGGTCTTTTGGTCTGGTTGCCGGAATTGACACAGGTGCAGTTGAATCACATCGTGCGCGCAATTTATGTCGCGCGATCCTTACGCGAAGACGAAGGCGGCGAAGCGTTGGCCAACATGGCGACGCGCGCGCTAGATATGATCACATCACGCCGTGCGGACGCTAAACGTCGTCTTGGCAGTGATGACCCCATTTTGCTGGCGACCATCATGCAGGAAAATCTGTCGCCGGAAGAAAAACAGACCGCGCTGACCAAACTGGAAGGCGTTCGCCTTCTGCCAGCCGAAAAATACATGGTTCACGGCCCGAAGGGTGACGCCAATCATTTCCCGCAGATTGTTCGTTTCTGGTCGTCGCCACAGGGTCCCTTTGGTCGTGTTCCTGCCAACCAGTGGCAGGAAATGTTCCAGACGGCAGCCTCAACCGCTGGCAACGCCTAAACCCTCGCCATACCCGTTGAATAACGTCATAACTGCCCACATGTCGGTGGTGTTGCAATTCCTGCGTATTATCAGGCTGTTAATGAAGCGTTGATGTGCTGCGGTTCAGCTTAATGTGGTCTGAAACTACCCCCTTGTTAAATAACACTTAGCCCGCATTTTTTGATTACCAATTATTCATAAGTGGGTTACTAGATTAAGGGGTTCGGCTGGCTGCCTGTTTCGCAGGCGGTCTACCCCGTCATATCTGGTAACGTGTTCGCATCATTCATGTTTTCGATCCTTGAGGATATCCTAGCCACTGCCATGTCGGTTGCGCGTCAGCCGGTTGAATCCTTCGTTCAACTGGAAACTGCGGACGACCCCCATACACTGGTAGCGGCTGATGGCTCGCTGGTCAGTTTTGTCCACCTGTTCGGCTCGCGGCAGGTTATCGGCGATGCGGAATATGGCTGGATCATCGATCAGGCGACCGTAAAGCTTGGCGCGCGCTTCGACAGGCCCGGCTATGCCATGCAGGTTTACTTTATGCGCGATCCTGCGCTGGTCGGTCGTGAAATTGACCGCGTGATGCGCGGTAATCGTCGCACGGCACAGGGGTTAGAGCTTGATCTGGACGATCTGTTCGACGAACGCCGCCGCAACATTGCGCGATACACGGCGCAGGAAGAAATTTATCTGGTCCTTTGGACACGGCCGACGGTGCTGACGCCAAACGACCTGAAGGACGCCATCAAGCAACGCGCGGATAAAAAATGGCCGCAGGCCGGACGCTCGCAATTTCCGCATCTGGCGCTTGAGCCGTTGCGCGCGCGTCACAAAAGCTATGCTGCTTCCGTCGTTGCCTCGCTGGAAGAACTGGCGATGAAGGCGGCGCTGGTGGATGTGCATACGGCGCTTGCTTCTGTGCGGGGCAGTATCTATCCGACGCTGGCGAACGACGAATGGCGCGCCAATCTGCCGGGTGACCCGTTGATGCCGCGCCACCCGGGCAGCCGCACGCGTGACGCATCCGACCTTTTGTGGCCGCCCTTGCGCCAGCAAATTTGCACAGGCGATGCGGAAATCGTCTCCTCAACCATTGTGCGTGTCGGCAATTTGCTGTGGGGTGGCGTCGATATGACGCTGGCACCGGCTGAGCCGACGCCGTTCCCGCAATTGCTGTCGCGCCTGATTGATAACGATGTGCCGTTCCGCGTCTCATTCCTGATTGAAAGCGGCGGGGCCAAAGGTGCGGCACTCAAGGCCGGCATTGCTGCTGTTTTGGGTTTCACCAATCAGGTCAACCGGCAGATCCGCGCGTCGCTGCGTGCGCTGGATATTTATGCGCAAAGCCAGCCGGTCGTGAAATTGCGGCTTTCGATTTCAACGCACGCGCCGGTCGGTGAGCGTAAGCTGATCGAAGCGCGTTTGGGCGCTATCACACAGGCGCTCGAAGCCTGGGGTTATTGTCAGGCGTCTTCGGCGGGCGGCGATCCGCTCGAAATCGTTATGTCGTCGGCGCTGGGCATTGCCTGCGCGTCCACAGCGCCTGCAGCCGTGGCGCCGTTCCGTGAAGTGGTCAAACTACTGCCGTGGCAAAGGCCGTCTTCGCCGTTCAAGGAAGGCGCCGTTATCTTCCGCACCGATGACGGACGCCTGTGGCCCTATCAGACGGGCAGCAGCCTGACGACCACATGGTTCGACCTGATTTTCGCGCAACCCGGCGCGGGTAAATCCGTGTTGATGAACGCGCTTAATCTGGGCGCTGTGTTGTCGCTCGGGGCAACCAAACTGCCTTATGTCGCTATTCTGGATATCGGTCCATCTTCATCGGGTTTGATTTCGCTGATCCGCGACGCGTTGCCGCTCGACCGCCGCCATGAAGCGCTGCATTTCAAACTGCGCATGACACCGGAATACGCGATCAATCCGTTCGACACGCAATTGGGTTGCCGTTATCCGTTACCGGAAGAACGGTCATACCTGATTGAACTTATTACCCTGCTTTGCACGCCGCCCGGCTCCGAACCTTATGACGGTATGGGGCAATTGGCGGGGCTTTGCGTCGATGAAATGTATCGCTGGCGCGATGACTCGGGCGCCAACACGGAATCACGCCCCTATTTACAGGGGATCGAAGGCGAAGTGGATGAAGCGCTTGCAACCTATAACGTACATCTGCCGGATGATCCGTATTGGTGGGATGTCGTGAATGCCTTGTATGACGCGGGGGCCTATCACCTCGCCATGCTGGCGCAGCGCCATGCGGTGCCGACGTTGGTTGATGCCGTGACGGCATCACGCCGCCCGCAGATCCGCGCCCTTCTGGAAGAAACGCAAATCGGCGCTTCGGCTGAAACGCTCTTGCATGCGTTTGAACGTATGATCGCCTCTGCCGTGCGTGAGTTTCCGATTTTGGCGTCCGTAACGCGCTTTGACATTGGTGGCGCGCGCGTGGCAGCCATCGATTTGCAGGAAGTCTCGCCGCAGGGGGATGATCTGGCTGATCGTCAAACCGGCATTATGTATATGCTGGCGCGGCATGCCCTGATCCATTCCTGGTGGTTGGGGCCTGAAATGCTGCGCTCGGTGCCCGAACGGTTCCGCCCCTACCACGAGGGCCGTATTCGCGATATCCGCGAAACGCCCAAGCGTATTTGTTATGACGAATTCCACCGCACCAGCAAAACCCCTGGTGTCCGCGCGCAAATCATCCGCGACGTGCGCGAAGGCCGTAAGTGGGGCGTGCAGATCGTGCTGGCTTCGCAATTGCTGGATGACTTCAGCAAAGACATGGTCGATCTGGCAACGGGTATCTGGATCTGCGGCACGGCTGTGTCTGAACGCGCGATACAGGAAACCGCCGACCGTTTTGGTCTGACCGACACCGAACGGTGGATTATGCGTTACCGCCTGACAGGTCCGCGCCCCAGCGGCGCGCCGGTGCTGTTGCTGCTGTCCACCAACGAAGGACGGTATGACCATCATTTGGTCAATACGCTGGGGCCGGTTGAATTGTGGGCCCTGTCGACGTCCAGCGAAGACGTTCTGTTGCGTACGCAACTATACGAAGCGCTGGGGGCCAATCTGGCGCGTAATATTCTGGCGCAATACTTTCCGGGCGGGACCGCGCGTCATGAAATTCGCCGCCGCGTTGTTCTGCGTACCGAGAAAGGCGAGTTTTCAGCCAGTTCCACCGCGCAGATTATTAGTGAGCTGGCGCAGGAACTGATCGCGCAGGCGCGGTCGGATACGACAAAATTGCTGGCGCAGAGCTGATCCGTCCGGCACAATACGGAGCATAGAGAGGATGACATACCATGGCCGATAAAGAACCTGAGATGGGATGGACTTTTGTGCTGCTGTTCCTCGTGCTGGGACTGGCGCTTATCCTGTTCTGGTATTATTTCCGCGGCCCTATCCTTGAAACGCTGCGCTGGGTTCGCTTGGGCGAATTGTGGATGATCCACCCCTTTACCAATGTGCTGGACCCTTGCATCAACTGGGTTCGGTTTGCCCAGATCAACGATACATCACCGTCGATGGATATGGTGCACTACACCTACCAGTGCTTTGGTGCGGATACGCTCGCCACACTGACGGGACCGGACCGTGCGGATTACTTCGCGCTCAGCGCCCAGCCGATGAGCGACCTTGAATCCCGCATCAGTGTTTATCTGAAATGGCCGCTGATAGCCGCCTTTGTCGCAGTTGGCGTTCATGCCAGCTATTTCTCGATCAAAAACAAGTTTCGTCAACGCCATAACCTGGAAAGCTTTATCAAGGTGCAGGCGAAGATGTGGCCGGTCATTAATCCGATTGTGGATTTTAATCCCATTAAATCCAGTGCCCGCCTTTATGGCAGCAAGGTGCCGGATAAACTTCCTTTGTTTGCCGAAGCCCTGTCGCCCGAAGAATGGATCAGTTTCCACCGCATCCCCGTCAGTAACGGCGTTGTGGACCGCGAAGCGACGCGGCGCGCTCTGGTTGCACAATTGGGGCCGCGTTGGAACGGTATCAAGGGTCAACCGGATTATATCCGCGCCCTGCTGGCCGCCTTTGCGCTAAAGGGCGTACAAAAACGTGATCAGTGCGAAGAACTGCTGGGTAAAATCGCACTCTGCTGGTCGGCCAAGGGCGGCATGCAATTGACGCCCGCCGTTATGACGGAAGTGAACAAGATATTGCGTGATCCGAATATTGGCGGCAAGGCGGAAGAACTCGGCGCAAACTTTGCCTATCGCGCCACGGCCGTGCTGGGTATCTTGCGCTGGGGTCGTATGCAGGGCGGTGTTATTGCACCCGCTGCGTTTCTATGGATGCGTGGCGTTGACCGCCCGTTATGGTACGCTATGAACAATCTTGGCCGCCGTTCTTTCCATGCCGAAGGGGCGGGTGCTTTGGCGCACTTTATGGCTGAACAGGCCGCCGGTAATGCCTTGCCTATCCCGCGTGTGGATACGGCGATCATCACCTTCAACCAGTATCTTGCTGAAACCGGCAGGCCGATCCCGCCGCGCGAAGGTGATGATGATCATCGCAAGGGGGCATGACCATGGCGCTCGGTAAAACAGCCGTTGAGGCAAAGCGTGTCGGCAGCTCGCTGGTTGCAACATTCAACCGCGCAAAGCCGCCGCTAATCTGGCGCTTTGATCTTGAGCGCCATCACAGTTTTACCCTGTCATTGCAGGGCGAGCAGGGAGATTGGGAACTGGGCATGACATCACTGAAAGGTGATTTTCATCCCATCGTCACCTTTACGGCCCGCGAAGATGCCGATGAAGCCTTTGCCGCAGTCGCACAGATATTGGCCAAAGGCGCCACCTCCAAACGCAACTGGCTCAAGTCGCTGTTAAAGTTGGTCGGGGGTTGCATCGTTTTGTTTGTCATTCTGCTGTTCTGCATGGTGGCCTTCGTGCGGTTTGAAGCAAAAGAATCTGTTATGCATAGCGGACTGCCAGCGACGATGGGTATGGCTGGCAGTGCCCCGGGTGGTACGGCTGCTAAACCGACCGAGAACGCGTCGCCCAAAGTCGGTGACCCGCAATCTGCGGATGATGTGCTGCGGCCACCCCCATGATGCGCGCGTGGCCTTGCACAGGGAGAAATTGACGCATGTATATGCTCGTTTTCATCACGCTTGTGATTGGCCTCATCAACATCTATGCGCAGATATTGACGGTGCAGACCCAAAGGCTTGCGGCCAGACAGGTCGGCCTGGCGCGCACCATGCAGCAATGGCAAACCGCCGCCATTTCAATGGCGAACAGCATCTATTATGAAAATGGCACACCGGCCACCACGTCGGGGTGCAGTCTGTCGATTAATGTGCCTGCCGGTCTTGCGGTATGTGCGCCACCCGTTCCCGGTGTAACGGGAGATGCCGCTGGTACGGTGACCGCTGGCGGCAATGTGCTGAACATGATTGTTAACCACAACACTAACGCGACGGAATGCGTTCATCTGCCATCCGTGTGCACGGCGCATTCCGGCATAAACTGCACAAGTTGTAAGGCCAGCTACGATGCGGCAGATTATCAATACTATTCCATCTATGTGAAGGATAACACAACGCATCAAAGCTTTGTGGTGACTTTCGTTCCGCCGCCCACTATTTCAGCCAGCAATCCAGCCCCCGGTTTTCTGACGCTCGCAGGGGGTTATCAGACCAGCCAGACTCAGGCGGATCTGATGCAGCAGTTCGTCAACGCGTTTGTGCCGAATTATACCTATGGCATCGTGAATGGGCGTGTTTTAAAGGTCGCAGGGGCGCAGATAAACGGCAACCCGCTGACTTTTGACCTGACGGGCTTGGCAGTTGGTACAATACCGGATAATTCTATTGCGATGATCGGCAACCCGGTCGGCTTCTGACGACACGGGACAGAAAGGAACAAGTCATGAAACTGATGCAACATTTCCGTTCCGGGCTTCGTAAAAAACAGGGCGGTTATACGCTCGTGGAACTGGCGATTGTCCTTGCCGTTGCCGGTCTGCTTTTTACCGGCTTATGGCGCTTGCTGTCGGGCGGTAATCTGCAACTGAAAGACGCCGCCACCGCCACGCAACAACAACAACTGATCAGTGCCATCAAGGGATACTTGTTGTCATCAAACGGCACTTCCTTTATTCAGTTGGCAGGTTCAGCGGGCACATGGCAGTTGAAACTGCCGACGAATGCAGCAGGCACGGCGAACTGCGTCACTGAGGTTGCGGGTTATAACGAAACCGGCCTTTGCAACTATCTGCCCGCCGGATTTTCAGCGACGACCACCAACCCGTATGGTCAGACTTATCTGGTTTATGGCAAAAATGATGCAAACAGTCCGCCGGTCGGTTTTGCGTTCCTGATCATGACAACGGGCGGTGAAACCATCACTGATGCCTCGGGTGGTCGGGTCAGCAGTCAAGTCGGCGCCGATGGTGGTTTTATCTATAGCAACAATGTCTGCGGTAACGCCCCGAGTGTTTTTGCCTGGGCTTGCGGTGCTTATGGCGCATGGTCGGAACTCGTGACCGATTTCGGCGTGGCGGCACCCGCTGCCGGTGGTTTTGTTGCCAGCCGCACTTATTATTCGCCGGATCAGGATGCGAACCAGCCGTGGCTCGCCCGCACATTACTGAATAACAATATTGGCTATAACACGATGTCGACCAACCTGTTTTTGGGTGGGCAGACCATGTATATGGCAAACTCGACAGGCGCGACAGCGGGTGGTGGCACAATCAGCATGCAGGGCGGATCCATGACGGACGCCGTCACGGACGCAACCGGCGCGCAGATCAATATAACGCACAGCAGTACCGGCAATACCACCAATCCGCGCCCGCAGATATCAGTTGCCAGTGGTTGCTCGCAAACCAGCCCCGGCGCCCCGGCCAGTTGTCAGTACTCAATCAACGTCACAGGTGACATGAACGTGTCCAGCCTGATCAACGCCAACTATGTTTATGCGCAGAACCTGTATGCGCAGAGCTTTATTTATCAATCATCGGATCAGCGTCTGAAGAAAGACGTGACGACCATCGAAGATGGGCTCGACAACGTCATGCGTATTCGACCGGTCAATTACACCCTGAAGGTCAATGATAAAAAGAGCATGGGTGTTATTGCGCAAGAGCTGCAACAGATTTACCCCGACGCCGTAACGGTTAGCGACGGCAACGGTATGTTGGCGGTGAATTATTCCAGTCTGATCGCGCCGCTGATCGCCTCGGTACAGGAACTAAAGCACGAAAATGATGCGCTCAAGGCGCGTATTCAAGCGTTGGAAACTAAGACGGGCCGCTAAGACACGGCCCTTTATTGCGGCACGGTGTTGAGCTCGCACTGCAGAACGCAGCCGCGACCGTCCGTTGCGGGGACAATGCAGCATGTGGGGGCCAACTGTGAGCCTATCCCCTTGGGAATGGCGTCTGTCCTGCCTTCAAGGCAGCTGTTTAAGTCCGGTGTCGTGAAATCTTCAAAAAATCCGTCAGGTGAAGTGTACCCGAAATTCTGGGTGATGCATTTGTTGGCGGCTGCCAGCAGGGCTGGCGGCGGCAGGTAGGCGTCTTGCGGGCAGGCGAAATGCTCGCTGCACATGGCGCGACCAAAATTGTGCGACTTTGGCGGATCATCAGCCAGAGCGGGTGTGCAAACCAGCAAACCAAACGCAGCAATAGCAACGCGTAAGTGCAAACGCATAGGGTGTCCCCTGTAAAATGGCGATGTTTATTTTTGCCTTAAAACCGCTTGTTTAGCAACTCGTATGTTGTAGGATCGGCGCCATCAAACCCCCTGTCCGGAGGATGCCCATGACGCGCCGCCAATCCCCTGTGCAATTACCCGACAATCGTGACCATCTTATCCGTTATGCCGCCAAGGCACCGCAGCACCTGTACTGGGATTTCTGTTCGTTCGGTGATGTGCCGCTGGCGGTTGGTATCGATGATGACGGCACCGTGTGCCGCGTGCATTTCATGCCATCGGCCAAGTCAAAGAAGCTGCCTGAGGCTTGGCTAAAAGAATGGCCCGACACGGTCTTTATTCATTATCCCAAGGCCATCGTCGCCCTGACACAACACATATTCACCGGCAAACCCTGCGCCATACGCATGGTGGGCACACCGTTTCAGCAAAGCGTCTGGAAGCAGATTGCGAAAATCCCGTCGGGTGATATTGTGACCTATGCCGATATTGCGCGTCGTATCAAAAAGCCTCTGGCTTCGCGTGCTGTCGGTACCGCCTGCGGCGCAAATCCGGTGCCGCTGCTGGTCCCCTGTCACCGCGTATTGGCCAGCAATGGCGGGTTGGGCGGCTTTGGCGGTGGTCTGCCGTTGAAGAAAAAGCTTCTGGCGATGGAGCTTCTTGAACCGTCCGCGTCCAAGAAAGCAGCCTAAAGCTTAGTGGTAGACGCCGCCGCAGATCAACGTGGTGTCAAACTTCTCGCAATAGGCATCTTTCGGGCTCACCGTATGCGTGATGGGGTCCATGTATTTATAGGATTGCCAGAATGACTGTTTTGTCAGCCCCATCTCAATACGTTCCTGAATGAAGGGCGTGCCGTCAATATCTTTCAGGGCCATCAAATCATGCCCGACCAGAACGGGGTTCTGGCCATGCGCCAGGCATTTGCCCGTTGTGTCATAGGCCGTCAAATAAAGGTCGCCCTTAATATACGGGCCCGATTTATTCATGATATCGGCAAAAGTTTCGGTTGGCCCTTTGGCCTTTAATTCTTCAATCGCCTTTTTGACAAAGGCGACCGCTTCATCCTTGGTTGCTTTGCTGTCGTCAGCGTGTGCAGCCATGGCAGTGCAACACAAAGTCACAAACGAAAGAAACAGTACAGATGAACGCATGTCTGATCTCCGTCATGGGGGTGAGAGACCAAGCCTAGAAGAAGAAATATTGACGACAGGTTAATTGACCAGATCAACCCGATTACCGCTTGTTGCACTGCGGCTAATCGTATTCTGATACTGTCCTAATGCTTTTAACAGGAGGGCGTCATTACTGAAGCCGTTCGGCAACATATAGTTATCCTGGCCCCATGTCCTGGCTGTGCCGCCCGCTGTGTTGACGGTGGTTTGGGCCATGGTTGAGGCCGTTTGTGTATCGGGTGCGGTCGTGGTGGCAATCGTCGGGCTGCTGGTGTTCGTTGACGTACCTGCGGCTGCATTCGGGGTTATGACGGGCTGCGCTGGCGTGTTGACGATAGGGTGCGCGCCGGGCATGGCCGGGTTGGTTTCAACGGTTGAACTGGTGCGCATGTCATGGCCGTTTTGGACCAACGCGATCATGCGGTCCTGCTGTTTGATGGTTGCATTCAGCCGCTCAATGGCAGTGGCCACGGGTGTGCGTGACTGCGCCGGAACATTGCTGGCGGTGCGTACCGGCGCGATAACGCCGCCATAAGGCAATTTGTTGGGGTTGAGCGGGAAAGCATGCGCACTGTCTGTACGATCGGGCAGGGGGAAACTTTTATCTGCGCGCAACGGCTTTAACGTCGCCTGATTGTTCAGGGCAAAAACAGGCGCGCTGACCGAGGCTGCCGTAGCGGGGATGCTGGGTGTGATGGCACCATTTGCCTGCGCCAGTTTTATGCTTTGCTGTATTTCCGGCTGTTGTGGCGCTTGTTGCACGGCTTGTTGTGCGGCCGCATCAGTATCGGCCATCATAACGGGCGTTTCCTGCGGTTTCTGCGCGCCTTCATCGTCACCTAACATCGCCAGAACAATATGCCCGGTTGCGTCATGTCCGGTTTGCGATTCCATTAAACTGTCGCCGGTTGACCCGGCCAGCGCCAGTACGCCAGAGGCAATACCACCAACACCGCCGTACAAAATATCACCTGCCACGCGCGCGGCGGGATGAATATCTTCACCTGCAATGGCGCGATAGGCTGAGCTGATTACCGGGATGTGCTCAAGCGGGTTCAGCGTGTCGAGTAAATCGCTGAAAGTAAAATTCTCGTCGGTCTGGACTTCGGACGCTGTGCGGTCGAATTTCGTATAGCGACGACTGTCCACGCTCGCGGCATTTATGTTGCTCGCGGTCTGCGTCGTGGCGGCCGTATCCGCTAGAACTGGATTAACCTGCAGCATGTCCCCCTCACCCACCAGGTATATGTGCAAACCTTGTGCCATAATATTATTGATATTTTTCAATATATTAGGTGCTTGCCGTGGAAAAGATTGCCGCCCCTGCGGGCCAAGAATGATGTCACGCTGCTTGGTTTTGCCATTCGTGCCGCCTATTCTTTAATGGTAAAAATTCAGCCGAATCAGTCGGATGCTTCATGCCCACACTTTATCTGCTCATTCCCGATCTGGCGCTGGCCGACGCTGTGCGCGAACAGTTGCCATGCCAGATGGTGTTGCCAGACGCGCCGCAACCACATGATGTGTTTCTGGTTGATGAAGCCTGCGCTGATAAAAAATCCCTGCAGAAAATCACGCAGTGGCGCGTTGATTGTCCTCTGACCATCCTTACGCTCGGTGCAGCGCCTGTGGGGCTGGATGCTGCTATCATCACTGAAAATTTTGCCAAGCCTGTACGGCTTGGCCATCTGACCGGGCGCGTCGTTTTCTATCTGGAAACAGCACCGCGTTTGCGCGCCAATCCTATCTGGATTGGCCCTTATCAGTTACAGCCTGCGCTGAGACAGCTTTTGCGGGATGCGGGTGACCCCATACGCCTGACGGAAAAAGAAACCGCCATTCTGGAATATCTGGCGCAAAGCAAAGAGCCCGTACCACGCGAAGATCTGTTGGCCGCCATCTGGGGGTATGACGGGCGTATCGATACGCACACGCTAGAGACGCATTTGTACCAATTGCGGCGCAAACTGGACCCTGAACAACAGGGGTATGAGATTTTGGTGACACGCAACGCCGCTTATTTCATTACACAGGGCGCGCCGTGATGTGGGCAGGCGTGCGGAACCTATGCCTTGCCGTGCTGCTTGCGCTGTCGCTGACTGCCTGCGACACGACATCCGACAGTGGTACGCATGCGCCCAGGCAAGTGTCGGGTCGCGGCATGGCAAAGACAAAGCCTGATCCGCTTCTGACCCGGCGTATCGTTTTGGTGCACGCACCAAGCGGCGAGCATCTGGATGTCGTCTATTATCATGACGGCGCGTATGACAAAGACGCACTGAAGAAAATCAACCACATCATGCGCGACCGCCACGCCAATGTTGATGGTGAAATGGACCCGGAACTGATTGATTATATGCTGGACCTGCGCACGCGGCTTTCCCTGCCCCCTACAGTGCCGTTCGAGGTTTTTTCCGGTTACCGCACGCGTGAAACCAACGACATGCTGGCGCGGCATAATAATCATGTGGCGATCGAAAGCCTGCATATTCATGGCTGGGCGGTAGATTTTCGCATCGCGCATGTGAACGGCGCGGCGCTGTGCGAGATTGCCAAAACCATGCAGCGCGGCGGCGTTGCCTACTACCCCGACGACAACCATGTGCATATTGATTTAGGTAATATTCGCACCTGGAATGGGAAATAACTGATATAAAACGGCTTTGCGCAAGCAATCTGGGGCTGGACAGGGGACATTCAAACTGCTATTCACCCACCCCTTGCCGTCCCGAAAGTGACTATCGGGCTGCAGGGTTATAAAGTGTGGTGCGGGCGATTAGCTCAGTTGGTAGAGCAGGTGACTCTTAATCACCGGGTCCAGAGTTCGAGCCTCTGATCGCCCACCATTATTTTACAAACGGTTACGAGAAAAAGGCGACCTGCAAGGATCGCCTTTTCTGTTTCTGGGTAACAAACGGGGTAACAGGTTAAGGCAAGCTTGCTGTTTTTCTCCGCCCCACCAAAATCTCAAATATACTATCAGTAATGCCTTGATGTTTGCCGCGCACGCCTCATATCAGGCAGAGACTTCGGGTCAACGACAGTGATGGTCAGTCCGATACGATACGCGCCAACGCATTTAAAGCGACTGTAGGGCCGCGCGGACGCGTTCAACAACATCCGTCCAGACTTTGCGTTTTGTCTGCCTGAATAGGCGCAGGGAGGGATACCATGGGCTATCGTCACGATCCGGGAACCAGCGCCAATCGGCAACGTGCATGAGCATGCCCCAAGCTGGCCTGCCGAGAGCACCTCCAAGATGCAAGGGGGCACTGTCGATTGAAATCAGCAAGTCCGCAACGCAAAGGATAGCGGCTGTATCGTCAAAATCTTTAATCTCCTCATCGAGGTTGATTACTGAAAGACCCTCTGGCGGATTTTTGGCCTGTTCCGCATGCGGGCCTTTCTGGATAGAAAGAAAGGTCGCCTTAGCATCACCCAGAGGGGCCAGCTGTTCAAGCGACATGGATCGATCCGGATAAGGCGTTGGCCTGCCGCCCCAGACCAGTGCGACAAGGGGATGGGGTAAAGCAGCCAGACGTTGCTGCCATTTCTCCAGCTTAAGCGTGTCCGGCGTAAGATACGATGTCGATACTGGTAGATCGGAAAACGTCAACCCTAGCGCCATTGGCAGGCTCATCAGCTCACAATGATATTGTCCGGGCGGGGGCAGCATGCCGGGTTGCGTTATGATATCAATGCCCGGCATACGCTGCGCCAGCGGCAGAACTTCGGGGCTGACTTCAAAAACAATTATTGCGCCACTGCGTTCTTTCGCAAGTGGTAACAGGCGCATAAACTGAAATGTGTCGCCATGCCCTTGCTCGTCATGAATTAATAATGTTTGTCCCTCAATCCGCTGGCCATTCCAGCGCGGCAATTGAACGCGGCGCTCAATCTTTTTTGTGTGTGGCAGCCCATAGCGATGGCGATATTCGCGCCACCCGCGATCAAAATCACCAAGCATCAGGCATGATTCAGCGATATCAAAACGAAGGGGAAGGTCACCCGGAACATTTTTAAGCAGCATGAGGCGTATGTCGCGCGCCTCTTCGAACTTTTTCTGATGCCAAAGCACGTGGGCCAGCATTTTCCATGTCGCAATCGGGCCGGTTCCCTGCGACAGCGTTTGACGAAGCGCCACTTCTGCTTCTGGAAAATGCCCTTCTTTGATAAGGATATCGAGGTCCTGCTCCGATTGTTGGGCCAATTTCATTGTGTCAGGATTCATCAAGAGGCATTCCCAAGTGCCTGTAGAAGGTCTTTTAGATAAGGGGCGGAGGCTTTCCACCGGCCTACGCTGCGCTGATAGACGGGTTCTCTGACCTGATTGGCGCTGGCCGTTTTGATAGGGCGTGTCAATTTGTGGAACTCCAGACAACACTCGTCCCATGGCAACCCGCAAAAGTCAATCAGGCGCTGCGACTCTGTTTCCAGATTAGCGACAATATCCTCATAATTGACTTCCAGAAAACGGTCCACAGGCAGCACATGACGCCAATGCGCCATCAGTTTTTCATAGGCTTTATAGAATTGCCCCAATTCTTTCTGGTCATAGGTGAATTGCTGTTCTGCCGTAAACAACTTGGTGTAGCAGGATAAACAGGTATCAACGGGATCGCGGCGGCAATGGATAATGCGCGCCTGCGGTAAAGCCAGCGCGATCACGCCAGCATAAAGAAAATTGGCTGGCATCTTGTCAACAATGCGTCGGTGCGGTTTGGCAAGTTTATCTATCAGTGCCGTATAGGTATTGCCTATTCTTGAATAATCTTCCGGCGTTGCCTGAGAGAAATACTGCGGAAAGGCGGATGTACCTAGGGAGTCGCACAGTGCGGTCAATTCTCCGGCACCCCAGGCATCGGGGTGCGAGGCGATGATCTGCTCAACTAGTGTAGTGCCGGAACGCGGCATGCCGATGATGAAAATGGGTCTGTCCGAAGAAATGCCGCCGCCACGATTTTGCTGAAAATGTGTTTCAGAAAAAGTATCGGCGATAGAATTCATCCATTGATGCGTTGCATCAGGGTCATAGGCAATTTGTGCGCGCTTCAGGCGGTTGCCAGCATCCAGATAATGAAAGGCGCGTTCGTGGTTTCCAACATCCAGCCACGCCTTACCGAGCGCAAAATGCAGAGACAGCCTGTCGCCATAATGCTGTATGTGACCTTTTTCCAAAAGATTTTCCATGCGGGAAATATCCGGATCGTCGGCCTTAAAGATTTTGGCGTCTGCAAGATGAAACAGGGCGGTGGCGGATCGTGGGTTAAGTGTCAGTATTTCCTGAAACACCCTGATGGCTTCATCCTTTTTGCCTGTTTCCATAAGCATGGTGCCTTTGTTGTTCAAGGTTTGAAAAGCCGTCGCACCCTTGGCCTCAGCTGCTTTATCATAGGTTGACAACGCTTCTTCATAGTTACCGCAAGCCTGCAAAGCTTGCGCGAGCGCATCCAGAGTACCCCCATTCTCAGGGGCCATGAACACGGCTTGCTGTGCTGTTTGCAGTGCGTCTTCCGGGTGACGGAGTTTGATGAGGGTAAGTGCCTTGTTGGCCATAGCCGCCGCATGATTGGGCGCAACGCCTAGAAGCGCATTCAGCCATTGCAGGGCTGCTTCATGGTGGCCCCATGCCGACTCGGCTGCTGCCGCATTGATATAGGCATCAAAAAAGCTGGGGTTGATTTCTATAGCGCGGTTCGCTTCTTCGATTGCCTGCTGGCGATCACCAAGATCCTTGTAAAGATTGGACAGGTTGCTGTGCGCCTCCGGATAGTCAGAATTGATGACAATGGCGCGCTTATAGCAATCCAGGGCCTTTTTAAGGTCACCCATCTGGCGGAATGTATTGCCAAGATTGTTGTGTGCCTCCGCATAATTGGGCTTCAGATTGACGACGCGTTCAAGGCACATCAGTGCCTCTTCATAGCGCCCCATTTCCTGCAGGATGATGCCCAGATTATTCCATGCACCTGTTGACACCATATCGAGGGTAACAGCGCGCCGCGCCGCTTTTTCCCCTTCCTCCAACAATCCTTTCTGCCGACACATTTCAGCAAGATTGCTCAGATACAGGGCTGGTGTTTGCGGAGAAAGGCAGGCGCGACGTAAATAGTCGATCGCCAGATCCAGATTGTTGCAGTTATGTGACATAAGGCCAAGTAGGTGCAAAACATCCGGCTGTTCCGGCCAAACCGCCAGAACTTTCTGGCACAGTACCTCTGCCTGATTGATCTGTCCTACGTTCCAATGCGCATAAGCTGTTGAGATCGCTTGCTCAATACTCATGCTCTGGCCCTGCTCGCTGGGCAAAGGTTGTGGAGATGGCGTAGTAGTTTGCATCATACGATACCCAAGCAGAGGGTTAAATGATTTAAAATCGGCATAGTCTTACTGACCAAGTATTAGCTTACTAAGTATTTGACAGAATCCGGCCAACATTTCTACTATGTTGAGCTTCCAGACGCCAATCCTTAATCCTTCTGCACAGGATACTCCATGGCTTATAAATTCCGCGCCTCCCTTAGCCTGGATGTATCACTTTTGGCGCTGACGGTTGCCGCGGCCTTTGACGTCAAGCCAGCAGCAGCCTGCACGAACATAACTGGTGACACTGCCATTACGACCGCCACCAGCAACTGCTTGTCATGGCAGGCTGGCAATCTGACGATTGCAAACGGGGGAACCATTACGACAGGCTCGAGGGCGATCACCATAGCCGGATATGACCTGTCATCAAAATTTTTGTCCATCGCTTCGGGTGGAACCATCCATGCCACGTCTTGGGCCACGGTTGAACTTGGAAATAACAGTAAACTGGGCACCATTGTTAATAGCGGCCACCTCCTGACTCCGGGAAGTACTTCCAATATTGTTGTTGATAGCAATGCCACACTAGGAACTATTACTAATAGTGGCGCCATGTCAGGGTACGTTGCCGATTATGCTGGCAGCATAGGTGTTATCAATAATGTGATCGGGGGCACTATCGGCAGCGGCAATACCGCTGTTGATAACCAATCGAACAGCACGATCGGTGTTATTACCAATGTGGGCACCATCAATGGATCGATCGCCAATTACAGCGGTTCTATTACGAGCATTGGCAATGGTGATGGCACCAATACCGCACTTATTGCTGGCATTACCAACAGCGGCACCATAGGTGTAAACACTAATGACCCCATTAAAAACCTTAATCATGGTAGCATTGGCTTTATCACCAATAGCGGCTTTATTTCGTCCAATGGCGATATTGCGATCGATAATGATGGCGGCACGATTGGAACCATTTCAAATAGTGGTTCAATAGCAGCTATAGATACGGGCATTTACAATAATGGCAGTAGCGCGACCATTGGTACGATCACCAATAGCGGCACGATATCCGGCACCGGTGGCTGTTGCCATGTATCTGTCAATAATAACAACGGCACGATCGGCACAATCACCAATACCAGTTCCGGGAATATGCAGGGCTATATCAGCAATTATAGCGCCGGATCCATCGGTACGATCAGCAATGCAGGCACGATTGCGGGGTATTCGGGCACGGGCATTTATAACAATGCCACCATCGGCACCATCGTGAATACGGGGACGATCTCCCTGCCGATCAAAAACTACAATACCATATCATTTATCAATAATGAGTCTGGTGGCACCATCGGCAATGGATCTGCAACCTATGCCATCCTCAATAACAATGGCGGAACAACAATCAGCACAATTGCAAATGCGGGTACATTGATTGCCTCTTCGTCGGCTATTTACAACAATAATGGTGCCACAATCGGCACGATCACCAATACCGGCAGCATCAGCGGCTCCAACGGTATTACAAACAACGCCAGTTCGCAGATCATGGTCATCAGCAACGCGGCCTCTTCGACAATTTCTGGCGAAAATGCGGCGATCTACAACAATGGCGGCACGATCGGCACAGTGACCAACGCCGGTGTTTTAACCGGGTATCCGGCCATCAACAACAGCGGCACCCTGTCAACGCTCTCCAATACAGGGGCGATCACCAGTTCCAGCCAAGCCATCATTAATTCCGGCACAATTGGCGCATTGGTCAATAGTGGCACGATTAGTGGCGCGCAGGACGCTATCAGCAGCACCGGAACCTTTACCGGAGCGATCTCCAACAGCGGCACGATCAGCGGCACGATCAGCGCCAGTCAGAACTTGACGATCACCGGTGGCAGCAGTGGCAATTTGGGCGTACTGACCGGTGGGGCTATCGTTGCCAATAATCTGACATTCGATAACGCCGCCTTCCAGTTGCTCGGTGACAACATTAATGTGGGTTCGGGCAGTGGAACAATCACGAATAACGGCACACTTCAGGTCAATGCCACGCGGACGATAACAGGCAACTACAGCCAATCGTCATCGGCCTTGCTCAAGATCGGCGTCACAAACGCAAGCAATTATGGCAAGATTGTCGTCAGTGGCAACGCATCGATGGCCAACGACCAGATCACGATCGTTCCCCTAAGTGGCGTCTTGTCGTCGACCGAAACATTTACAATCGCTCAGGTCTCTGGGTCCTATAATTTCTCTGGCATTACGGCGACAGCAACCGGATTTACCCCGCAGGTATCATCCATTGCAAGTGGTGGCTATGAAGATTTGATCATTGACCTTTCTGGCCCCAAATATGGGACAATCGGTGCCGCTGCGGGCGGTGGTTCCGCGCCATCTGTCGGCACAGCTTTGGACCAAATCAAACAACTGCACAGCAATGGTGATCCAACCCCTGGGTTTGATCCATCTGTTCTGACCGATTTGAACAATTTAGGGCAGCAATCACAAACGGCGGAGCAGAGCGGCATCAAGCAGCTTGGACCCACGCAGCTTACACCGCAGCTTGTGTCAACAAACTTCCAGGTCAATCAGACGACGGGCGTTATTTCACAGCATCAGGACCAATTGACCCAAAATACACATAGCGAGATTGGACGTGCCGCTGGATCTGAATATCAGTCAGGTGCGTTCTGGGGTCAGATTAGTGGTGGCACGGCCTTCAAGGCTTCGGATTCAGCCTCTGATGGATATCATCAAAACTACTATGGCATCACGTTTGGCGCTGATAACCATATAGACGATAAGACGACCCTTGGCGGGGCGTTGAGTTGGAATCGCAGTAATGCACGCGGTCTCGACAGTTTGGCGGGGAACTCTGTCGGTGTAAACAACGTGCAACTGACGGCCTATGGTACACATCGTTATGACGAGCTCTTCGTCAATGCCATGCTGGGTGTTGGCTACAACATGTTTAATCAAAGCCGTGACATTGCGTTCCTTGGTCAAACGGCAAAAGCCAAGTATTCTGGCATGCAATACATGACGAAGCTGGATGGGGGGTATGATATCGATGCCGATGTCATGACCGTAACGCCGGTGGCCGGTTTCCAGGCCGTGCGTACAGTGGACAACGGTTATACAGAAAGCGGCACATCAGCGAATGTGGCCGTCGGCCATATGGGATACAATACTTACACGACATCGCTTGGCGCCAAGTTCTCTACGGATATGGATACCGATTGGGGCAAGCTCGTGCCGGAAATGAAGACGACATGGTCGCATGATTTGCAGCGTGGCGTTGTGTCAACATCTGCAACGATGGGTGGGGTGGCCTTTAGCACCGCGACACCGCGTGTTGCCCAGAACGGATTGGGCCTTTCGCTCGCGGCAACCTTGAAACAGGATGATGATGTTGCTGTTCGCGTTGAATATGACGGCGATATCCGTGATGGCTATCAGAGCCACTCGGGCCTTGTGAAGCTTAATATTGGATTTTAGGTGTGAAGCTGGCCGTTGCTGACCTGATCAGGGAGCGGTTTCTTACTGAGGGCGCGTGCGCGGGGCGAACCTTTCCGGTACTTAATCCTGCAGACGGGCAGATTCTAGCCCATGTTCCAGACAGAGAGCCTGCGGATGCAGAACAAGCTATTCAGTCTGCCCATCAGGCCTTTGGCACCTGGAAGAAATACCTAGCGAGCGAGAGAAGCGTTGTCCTGCGCCGCTGGTATGATCTGATCATAGAGAATCTGGATGAATTGTCAGAAATTTTGACGCGCGAACAGGGCAAACCCTTTGATGAATCTAAAACGGAAATCCGCAATGGCGCACTGGGTTTAGAGTTTGCTGCGGAAGAAGCCAAGCGCATTGCAGGTGAAATTCTGACGCCCTTTCGCGATGATGCGCGCGCGCTTGTTTTAAGGCAACCCCTTGGTGTCATTGCGGCCATAACGCCGTGGAATTTCCCGAGTGGCATGGTTTTGCGCAAAATATCTGCGGCGTTGGCGGCGGGCTGCACGGTTGTTTGCAAACCTGCTGAAGAAACGCCCCTGTCAGCCCTGGCGCTTGCGGTTTTGGCGGAAAGGGCAGGGGTGCCGCCGGGCGTCTTGAACATTATTACGACTTCTCAGCCAGCCGCAGTTGGCGCTGTGCTTGCGACACATCCGCTTGTCAGGGGCGTTGCCTTTACCGGATCAACGGAAGTTGGCCGCCTTCTGATGAAACAGGCTTCCTCAACAATCAAAAAAGTGCTTTTGGAACTCGGCGGTAATGCGCCCTTTATCATATTCGACGACGTCGATATTCAGGAAGCCGTACGCGGTCTGATATCTTCTAAATTCAGAAATAGCGGCCAGACCTGCATCACGGCCAATCGCATCTTTGTGCATGAAGCTATTTACAATGATTTCGTCGCATCTTTTGTGCCAGAGGTTCAGAAACTCAGGTTGGGCAATGGCCTTGAACCGGGGGTTACGCAAGGGCCGCTGATCAATCAGACGGCACTCAGGAAAGTGGAAGAACATGTTGTGGATGCTGTCCGCAAGGGCGCCAAAATTGTTACCGGCGGCAAAGTGTCAGCTTTGGGGGGAACCTATTTTGAACCAACCGTGTTGGTGGATGTACCGCTTAATGCCTTGCTGATGTCAGAAGAGACATTCGGGCCCGTTGCTGCGCTCACGCGTTTTCGAGATGAGCAAGATGTCATTGCACAGGCGAATGACACCCATCAAGGGCTTTCTGCCTATTTCTACACACGCGATATGAAGCGTATCTGGCGCGTTTCTGAGGCGCTTGAAAGCGGTATGGTGGGTGTTAACACGGGAGCCATTACTTCGGCCTATATTCCTTTTGGGGGTGTTAAGCAATCCGGCCTTGGACGTGAAGGCAGCCATCATGGGATTGAGGAATATACGGAACTCAAGTATGTGTTGATGGGGAGTATTGACACATGAAAATACTGATAAGTCCGACCGATGTTGAAGAAGCCATCCTCGCCTTTGAGGCGGGCGCTGATATTATAGATATTAAAAACCCTCGCGAGGGTTCGTTGGGGGCTGCGCCGGTTGAGACCATTGAACGTATCGTGGGTGCTTTGGGATCCGGCGGTGCCACATTAAGCGCGACGCTGGGCGACCTGCCCTACAAGCCGGGGACGGCATCGCTTGCGGCGCGCGGGTTGGTGTCGTGTGGCGTGCATTACATCAAGGCGGGCCTGTATGGGCCACAGACCATTGCGGAAGGTATCGACCTGATGCGCGCCATTGTTACAAGCTGTAAAAGCCATACAGCCGATGTAACTGTTGTGGCGGCGGGCTATGCGGATTATGCGCGGTTCAATGGTCTTTCCCCTCTCAACATTGTTGACATTGCGCACCAATCCGGTGCGGATATGGTCATGCTGGATACTTTCTATAAAGATGGTCAGAACTTGTTTGATGCGCTGTCAGAAACCGTGCTGGCATCCTTTATAACAGCCGCAAAGACTAAGGGGCTACGAACGGCTCTCGCGGGTTCGTTGAAGCGTGAGCATATTGTTCCCTTATTGCGTCTGGGGGTTGATGTCATTGGTGTGCGTGGCGTCGTTTGTCAGGCCAGCAACCGTGATGGGAAAATCGATCCCGTCAGAGCCAAAGATTTTATGGCCTATGTCCGCGACAGCAGGCAGGCGGCATAAATGTCCGCGGTCTGGCTGATTACGGGTGCAGCCTCAGGTTTTGGTCGTGAGCTTGGGAAGGCTGTTTTACACAAAGGATATCATGCTGTCCTTACGGATATCGATACCGCCCCCATACAAGACTACGCGGCCGATTACCCGGAGCGTTCGATCATTAGAAAAGTAGATGTTACGATTCCGGCACATATCGCTGATGTTGTCAGTGAAGTAGAAAAGACCTATGGCAAAATCGATGGTCTGGTTTGTTGTGTTGGGCATGGGTATCTGGGCACTGTTGAAGAAACGCCTGAGGCAGATATTCGCACATTGTTCGATGTCAATTTTCTGGGCACTGTGCGCTTGATACAGGCCGTTTTGCCGGGCATGCGTCAAAGCCGCTCTGGCAGCATCATCACTTTCTCATCGACGGCTGGTCTTGCCGCTTTCCCGGGCGCAGGTTTCTATAGCGCCACTAAATTTGCGCTTGAAGGTTTTACAGAGGCTTTGGCGCAAGAAGTTCAGGAGCTGGGCTTAAAAGTGATGGTTGTCGAGCCGGGGCCGTTCAGAACCAACTGGCAGGGCAAGGATTTTCGTACCGCTCAACAAAATATTGCCGACTATGCTGAAACCGCTTGGCTGCGCCAGAAACAAATAACGGATTTGGATAAACAACAACCGGGTGATCCGGCGCGCGCCGCAACCATCATTCTCGATACGATAGAATCCGGGAATGCGCCGTTGCGGTTATTACTCGGTAAGAAAGCCATAGCCGTAGCGCATCAGAAACTTGAGAAAATGCGTCAGGAGTTCATGCAGTGGGAAACCGCTTCACGCAGCGCTGATTTTCCCGACGACCAAATTTTCTAATGCTTTTCTGTCGATCTTGCCCATGTCGTTCCGTGGTAATCTGGTGACGTCGATAAAACGCTTCGGGATCATTCTCTCCGGTAGTTGCTTCAGACAGGCTTGCCGCAATGATGTTTCATCAAAGCCTTCGCTCGTTTCCACTAGCGCATGCAATTCATTAATGCCTAGGGCATTGGGGGTCATGTAAATTCCGGCTGTAATGCCTGCGGACGCCAGAATGCCTTCGATAAATTCCGGTTTGATTTTCTCGCCACCCAAATTCATCACATTTTCGCTGCGCCCCTCAAGGATCAGGAGGCCATCATCCTGCAAGCGGCCAAGATCGCCCGGATAAAACCACCCATCACGGAAATGCGATCCGGATTGGGGTATTTCTCCCAGATAACGGGTTGCCATATAATCACCACGTATGCGGACAATCCCTTCTGCCCCCGGGGTTTGTGGATTACCGGATTCATCAACGATTTCCACCTGCGTACCGGGCGTAATATAACCAGCCGCGCCGTGGGCTCTGTCGATATGGTGGGCGGCCATGGTTGCGATCTGTCCGGTCTCTGTTGAGCCGTAACCGGTTACAATAAAAGACCCCATATGGGCGCGAATGCTGTCCAACAGGGGTCGGGATAAAGCGCTGCCCGTCGATATGATGGCGTTAAACAAATGTGTGCACCGATAGGTGTCATAGGCGTTGATGATTTCCGCCAGCCCGGCGGGCGCTGCAACCAGCGCTTCGACCCGGTGCAAGCGCAAAGCGCGCATGGTTACTTCGGCATTCAGACCACGCGCAAAATATGTCCCGCCCTTGATCAGCGCGTAAATGAAAAATGTAAAGCCAATCGATGTGGCGAGCGTCATATCACAAAAGATGCGTTGTGCCGTTGGCAGTTGCGCCCCAAAGATATGATAGTAGCGAATCAAACGGCCCAATATCATGTTGTGGGTCAGTGCAATGCCTTTGGGTTCTCCGGTCGTGCCGGATGTCAGGATGATGCGGCAAACGTCATTCCCTTGCGGAACGTAACGAAGGACGGGGGCCTCACCATTTCCTTCCAGCCACTGGGCTGTGGCCGGTATGGATTGCAGACCGGGAAAAGCCTGCCCTTCATCCGTAATGATCGCGTCAAATTTGAACGATTGTGGCATGCGCAGGGAACTGACGGTTGCCGTTATGACCCCCAATTTCATCAGACCCAAAATCATCAAAGCCTGCAAAGATGGATTGCCCGGCATGTGCAGGGCGATAATATGTCCGGCCATCAACCCTATATTTTGCCCATGACGGGCAATATTATTGATGCTTTTTTCAAGGCGCGCATAGGACACAAGATCCAGTCCGGGGAAACAGATGGCAGGCGCTTCGGGATCATATCTTCCGTGGAACAATATGGCATCGATGATGTTCATTGTTTTTTGCCTTTGTGTTGCGCGGGCAATTCTATGCCTTCTGATTGCATCTGCTGACGCGCTTTGGTAGCTGAAATGGCCTGCAGTGCTTCCGGCAGATCTATCCTTTCTACGGCATAGCCGACATCGCGGCCATAAAATATATTGGTGATGTTGGGCATGCTAAGGATCGTGATTTTATCCATATAGTCCTGCATCATCGTTTCAATACGCGCGCGAATGTAGCTATAACCAAAGGGGTTCTTTTCATCCAACCCCTCTGTATCCCTCACACCAATACAGACTTGGCCGACACGTTCTAACCCTTCGAGGATGAGCGCCTTATGCCCTTCATGAAAAGGTTGATATCTCCCCAGAAAGAATGCCGTTGGCTTCTGCCAGTCAAAAGCACATTTGCCGCTAATCATTTTCTGGTAGATGATTTGCGCCTGCTTCTCCGCATCCTGTTCACATACTTCATGATCGATCTTTGTCGGGACGACAAAAAGGGTACGTGTGTCATGGTAGGGCGTCGGTTTGTTAGTGTTTACAAAAACCGTGTAGGCATCGCCAAACGCTTCGCGCGTTTCAGGCGTGGGACACACAAAGTCGGCGATGGCGTAATGGCCTGACTTGACAACCTGATCACAGAGCCACCCCATACGCCGCGCCTGTTCGATCCTGTCTGCGACGCTGAAGCCGAGCGTCGTGTTGATTTCACGGCGTACATCATCAGCGTTAAAATGCACGGCGCGCAAGAGGGGGACAAGAGCCTTCGCCAGCGTTGTTTTCCCTGCGCCCGGCAGCCCCATGATCAAGATTTTCCACTGTGGCATTGACAGATGTTTCCTTGTTTCCGTAAATGATAAAGCAGAAAAATTCGGATGTAGACAGCTATTTTCTGTCGTTTGGTCAGTTGCAGTGCAGCCGTCAATATTATATGCCTGTGGAAAGGCCAGAAAATCAGAGGTTCGAGCCTCTGATCGCCCACCATTTCTTTCCCCGGGTGCATTCCCATACGTTCAGGCAACTTCCCCACGGGATAAGGCATTTCCGCTTCGCCTTTGCCGCCAAAACCGGATAGGTTGTGGTTCGTGAGGGTCCATGTCCAAGCAGAATTTATCGTTTCTTGACGTCTTGCGCTTTGCGGCGCGTTACTGGTTTCAACAGCCCGTCAAATTTGCGCTGCTGCTGGCGCTGTTCGCTTGCTCGTCATCACTTGAAACTTACTTGCCGACGGCATTGTCCAGTTTTCTGTCCGCCGTGCGGCAACAGGGAACACATGCCGTCATACTGGCCAGCCTGACGGTTTTCCTCGGTATCTATTTCGTACAGGCGTTGCTGTATGGGCTGACCTTTTACATCTACAACAATTTTGAAACCAAGACGTTTCAGGCGTTGATGGATGACGCGTTTGAACATGTGCATGCTCTGCCCGAACAATTTTTTGTGAACACGTTTACGGGCAGCATCATCTCGAAAATCAATCGCGCGCGCAGCAAGATTGAAACTTTTGAGGACCGGCTGATCATCGACCTGTATCCGACGCTGATCGTCCTTGGCGGCAGCATGGCTTTTCTGGCGGCGCAGTTTCCGGAACTCGCGCTCATCATGACCGGTTATCTGGTGCTGCTGATTATCATCAGCGCCTATTTCATCTTCAAAATATCCGGTCCCGCGCAGGGTGACTATGCCGATGCGCAGGATTCGTTCGTGGCCCATCTGGCTGACAGTATCAGCGGCATCGCGACGACCAAGGCCTATGCCCAGACGGAATACGAAGTGTCGCGGTTTGTGGATATGACGCAGGAACTGCTGGGCATCAACCGCCGCGCTTATTACCTCGGCAATCTGGCGGGGTTTGTGCAGCGCCTGTTGCTCAGCGGCATGTTGTCGCTGCTACTGGCGGGTGGTGTGTGGTATCTGTTCCACGGCCGCGCCACGGTTGAAAACATGGCGTATTTGGCGTTTGCCTACACCATTATGGAATCGCACATGAAGCGTCTGGGGTTCCATATCAAGGACATTTTAACGTCATCCTATGACCTGCACGCCATCATCCACCTGCTGCGTGAAGAGCCGGAGGCGGACGAAGAACCGCCGCTGCCCGCCCTTGCCATTGACCGTGGCGAGATTGTTTTTGACAAAGTCAGCTTTACCTATCCCGGCAAGGACAGCCCGGTTTTTGATAACCTGACTGTGACCATCAAGGCGGGTGAGCGTGTCGCGCTGGTCGGCCATTCGGGCAGCGGCAAGACAACCTTTATCCGCCTATTGCAATGCCTATATCCACTACAGGGTGGGCGTATCATGGTGGACGGCCAAAATATCGCGAACGGTTCGCATGAATCACTGCGCAGCGCAATCGCGCTGGTTCCGCAGGATCCCATCTTGTTTCACCGGTCGCTTGCGGACAATATCGCTTATGCCCGACCAGAGGCCACGCAGGCGGAAATTGTCGCGGCGGCAAGCCAGGCGCACATCCAGGGTTTTATCGAACAATTGCCGCAGGGATATGACACGCTGGTGGGTGAGCGCGGCATTAAACTGTCGGGCGGTGAGCGTCAGCGCATCGCGATTGCCCGTGCCATGCTGGCGGACAGGCCTATTCTTATTCTGGATGAGGCGACCAGTTCACTTGATTCCGTCAGCGAACGCGCGATACAGGACGGGCTGCATGCCCTGACGCAGGGGCGTACGGCGATTATGATCGCGCACCGGCTATCCACCATTTTGGATGCCGACAGGATTTTGGTGTTCGATCAGGGGCGCATTGTCGAACAGGGCACGCATGATGAACTGGTGCGTCGCGAAGGCGGTCTGTATGCGCAACTGTTCACGTTGCAATCCGGCGGGTTTATCGCGTCGTAACCGCGGTGTGGCTTATAGGCCCTGCGCGTACAAAAGGGCGCGCAGGTCGCCATGGTTTACCTGGTCGGTGATTTCTTCGCGCACGCGCTGTTTGGCATGATAGGCCACGCCCAGCCCGCCGCGGTCGGCGCAGGTGGACAGCATGGGAATGTCGTTGGCGCCGTCACCTACCGCCGCCGCGTCCGCCAGATCAATCCGCAATTCGGAACAACCGGCGAGCAGATAATTACGCTTGGCTTCTCGATCCAGAACCGGGTGGTGCAATGTGCCCGCGATCAAGCCGTTCTGGAACGCCAGCCGGTTTGCATAAAACCGGTCGAATCCCAGACGATGTGCGACAATATCCGCAAATATGGCAAAACCACCGGTCACCAGCCAGCATCGCGCGCCGCTTTTCTTCATGCCTTCTATTAAATCGGCAGCACCCGGGGTGAGCGTTATGCGCTTGGCGGCTTCATCCAACAGGCTGGACGGCCTGCCCGCAAACAGGGCCACGCGCGCGCTGATAGCGTCGATGAAATCCATCTCACCGTTTATTGACCTGTAGGTGATGCTGGCCACCTCGGCGCGTACGCCCATCAGGCCCGCAACCTCGTCCAGCATTTCTTCCTGTATGACGGTCGACTCCATATCGGCAATCAGGAACTTTTTGCGACGCCGTTCGGCATGCTGCACAAACAGGTCGCAGGGCAGGTCGGACGTCATCATCTGCAATTTGCGCCTGACGACCTGCGTCGCGTCGGCTTCATAGAAAAAGTCATAAGCCAGACCATTGGCCTGCCGTTCGTGTCGCGTGGCGTGGCTGGCCAACGCCAGACCATCAGGGGAAAAGGCCCGTGATGTATCACTATTAGGAAAAACAAGCGTGGCGACAATCATGCACAAACTTTCATGCGGATAAAGCGCGGCAATCCAACACCCCCATTATAGGGGACGCCTGTATCATGGCGCAATGACAGGTTGCGGGCTCAATATTTGCATGTATTGCCCCGCTCTGCTTCAGGCTGTTCACAATGATGTTTATGGTTTAACTTCTGACCCGGCACGCCCGAGGTTAGTCAGTATTCCATGCACCTTGTTATTCAACTTAACGAAGCGTCACGCGATGTTATGCGCGAAATTGTCGCGTCACAGGTTACGAAGCCCCTGCATGCGTTGGATGTCGTGCCGGACGGCGACCTGGAACATCACGGGTTGGACCCGTGGGTGAATTGGCTGTCTTTCTCGCTGGGGCGCGGGCTGGTCGGCCACCAATGCTACGCGCATGGTTCTGGCGTCGGGTTTAACGGACAATTTATCTGGGACAATGCCCCGCCAACCACACGGTTTGGTCTGGTAGGGGTTATGAATGTTGGTGCGGATCTGCCACGTGCGCCGGTTGATTTTTTTCTGGGTGACCCATGGACGCCCGATGCACCCGTTCAACCATCATCACTTCGTTCTTATCGCGATGCCTGGGGCTATCTCGCCAAGCATTATGGCAGCCTGTCGTTGTTGCCAACGGCGCGTGCGCTTGGATCTATCTTGCAGGCACTTCTGACAACGCGCTGGGGCAGGCGCAGTATGGCGCACGGGGCTGCGATGCTTTGCGCCATCGGACGCGTGCCGATGTCAGCCCTTGTTTTTGCTTTCTATGACTGGACGCTGGTTGAGATATTCATGGCCCAATGCCGCCGGCATAAAATCGACAGGGGCGTGGTTTTCCTCAACGGCATTGCGCATTTCCAGCATAGTTACTGGGATTCTGCGGCGGGTAATAACTTTATCACGCGCACCTACCGCGCGATGATGGTGCGCTTGCTTAAGGGGCTGGATGTTCAACGGCTGGACATCCTGAATGGGCTGGAACAACAGCGGTCCGGTCAGGTCTTTGTCTGGCGACAGAAAGATCCGGCCGCCTTCTTCCGGCATTTCTTTCCCGGCCTGTCGCGGCGCGTTGAACAGGGAATGACAAACGACACGACCCTGATGTTTGATAGCGCCGATGACAAAGCGCGTTTTGACACGGAATTGCGCCGTTACACTGTGTTACAACAACCCCTGTTGCACATCGAAGACGCGCAGGATGCAAGTGTCAGTGTGCGCGTCCACATAACGCAGGCGGCGTCCAGCGCATGGATCCTGCGCGACGGGCAGCCATGGGTTCCATTCGAGGACTGGTTCTATGTCTATCGCGTGCGGACGGGTGAGCATGTGAAGAAATGTTATTGGCTGTCCACTGAGGCGTACCAGATGACAAACCCCTCGATCGCGGAAGTTGGGCGTTTAATTTTGGGCGTGTCGTCAGTATAGATTTCAGGCTTTCAGGAACCCGCGTTATGACAGATGTCACCTCACCACCGCCTGCAAAGAAACGCCCTTTCGGCAAGTTTTTTCTGATTTTTAAAATCGGCCTGTCGCTGGGGTTGCTGGCTTATCTGCTGCGCACCATGCCGTTTGCAACCCTGCCATGGGAACGCATGGACCCTGTCTCCATGTTGGTGGCGATGGCGGTTTTGCTGCCGCAACCGTGGCTGGCGGGGCTACGCTGGGGCATGATTATGCGCGGCATGGGGTTGTCGATCACCTTGCCTGTGGCCATGAAAACTTATTTAGCGGGCATTTTCTTTAATGCCTTTCTTCCGGCATCTGTCGGCGGTGACGCCGTGCGCGCCTGGTATGCGACGCGACAAGGTTTGCCGGTTCAGCCAGTACTGCAAAGCGTGCTGGCTGACAGGTTGATGGCCTTGGTCGCACTGCTGCTCATGATTATCGGCGGGTTGCCGTGGGCGTGGAATCTGGTGCAGGACAGGCATGTTGTGCTGACGCTGGCCTGTTTGGCTGTGGCGGGGATTGGCGGCCTGATATTCATTGCCTTTGCGGGTTATGGCGCGCGCCAATGGCCGGGGCAGGCATGGGCCAGAATGTTGGGATGGCTGGCCGGGGCGGTCAGCAGTTTTGCAGGCAAGCCTGCGGTTGCCCTGCGTGGGTTTCCCATCTGCTTTGCCATTCATGTGCAAAGCTGTGTCGCTGTTATGTGGATTGCGCGCGCGTTTGGTGCTGATGTGCCGTGGCAGGACGCATTGATCCTTGTGCCGCCGGTTGTGCTGGCGCTTTCCTTGCCGGTGTCGCTCGGCGGCTGGGGGATGCGCGAAGCCGCCATGGTCGCGGCGTTGGCCAGCATTCATGTGCCGCAAGAGGTCGCGTTTGCAACGGCGCTTTGCTTTGGCATCGTCTCCGTCCTGACAACGCTGCCGGGGTTGTATTTCTGGCTGACGGCGCGTCATGCGCTGCGCGGCGGGGCTTAACGTTTCGTTGTCGTGTATTGCAGGCAACGCAAAGCGGGCTTGAGGATACAGGCCAGCAACAGCGACCGCATCACAAAGCGAAAACCCTGCCATGTCGTCGACCGTATGGCGGATGTATGGTCTTCATAAGATACGGTACAGGGAACCTCGCCCTTCTTCAGTCGCAAATAGGTCGACCAGAAAGAGAAATCGAGGTCGAACCCAAACCGGCTTTGGCACAACCAGACGATTTTATAGCAGGGAAATACCTTGTAGCATTTGAACCCGGCCAACGGGTCCGTGATGGTTTCCCCCCACAAACGCGTCAGGTATTTCAAAAGAATATTGCCGTATTTACGGTTCAACGGCATGGTGCCGCGCATGCGTGACGGATCTTTGGAGCCTGCGACAACATCCAGATCCTTTTCCGTACAGAGGGTGATCAGGCGTGGCACATCGTCAAAACTACGCTGCAGATCGCCCGGGAAAATGCACAGATAGTCGTATTGTTGCAGGCGCGCCTGTTCAAACACATGTTTCACCAACCCGCCATAACCGCGATTGATGTCCGGTGTCTCGAGCGGGCATAGGCCCTGAAGCGTGTTACGCAATATGTTGGCGCTGTCATCCCGAGAGGCGTCATCGAAAACGGTAACGCAAATCTCGTGCGCTGCATCCGCGTGCTGTGCCTCTAAAAAGGTACGTATGCCCGCGCACAGGCGGTCGATTTTCGAAGCGGTATTGTAAACCAGAATGGCAACAAGAATGCGGGGTTTTGTCATGATACCGGCGCGGGTGATGGAGGCCCCACCATACCAAGCCCGTCGGGCTTAGGGAAGCAGCCCTGCGTCAGAAAAAGTTTGTTATTTGGGGCAAAGCCGCTATCGTGACGGCAGGCCTGCATCGCCGGTTTTGACAAGCGTCATATAGGAAGTGGGAAGCCGCCTATGCAACAGGGCAACAAAATATTGCGGGACTGGGACAAGGTCGTTCGCTTTCCGGCGGGGCAGGTTGGTGCCGATGCGCGCTATCAGGCAGAGACGGAAGTGCGCGATTATCTGGCGCGCGTGCCATCCCTTGACTCGCTCGCGCGGCACAAACCGCATTTGCTGCTACCCTCCCTTTACCGCCTGTCCCAAAGCGAAGAGATTTTAAAAGGCGTGCGCGACTTTCTGGGCACCGATGCGTTTTTCCTTTGGTATTCTGTGCTGTTCGTTAAACAAAAACAGACCGAAGGGTATATTCCCTGGCATTATGATGATTATTTCTGGGGCCTGCAGGCTGAAAACGGATGCACGGCCTGGGTTGCGCTGAACGATGTGACGATTGAAAACGGGGCGATGGAATTTGCGAACGAAGAACCTGACGCGGCTTCCATGTTCGTTCAGTATCAGCAGCAAAACATGCTGGTGCGCGGCAATAACTCGACCTTTGAACCTGCGCCGGATGAGGAAATCAAGATCATCGCGTTAAAGGCAGGCGAATATTCCGTGCATTCCAACAAAGCATGGCATCGCAGTGGTCCCAACCGTTCAGCACAGGACAGGCTGGCGGTCGCTTTTCGTTTTGTGACGGCGGATGCGCAGCCGGAGACGTTTCGCTGGATCAAGCGTGGCGGTGTGCCGCGCGCGGGGCGCGCCCTGCCGCCTGCTTTTTATGCCGAGCAATGCCCACCACGCGCCCTTTTACCGGGCCAAAGCTGGCAGCAGAAAAAGAGCATGCTAATTGCGGCGTTTCTGACATGCTTTGGCGACACGCATCGCACTTTCTGGCAGAAACTGGGTGATTTTCTGGCTATGTCCAAGGCAACGCGGTCTTATAAACTTCTGGGCCGTTTGGTTGAAATTATGGGGGGCAGGGGTGTCGCATCCGGCGCCAACCGCCCCGTCAAAGACGTCAACAGTGGTTAGCACATGAAAATATTCGTCGTCGGTGGTGGTTCCGGTTTTGGTTGTACGCTGGTGCGGGCGGCACTGGCTGCCGGTCATCAGGTTGCTTACTCAACCTCGTCTGCCACAGATGCGTTTGACGGTCAGACAGACCTGGCCGTAACCGGTTGCGACTTGACGCAGTCCGGTCAGGTTGATGTGCTGTCAGACGCCATTCGTGGTTTTGCGCCAGACCGGCTGGTTTTGTGTATGATAAAGACGCATTACCGTCCCATGGCAGAGCAGACCGCTACATCGATCGACGAAGAAGTCACCTTTAACGTTGCCGTGCCGATAACGCTTGCGAACGCCTATGCCGCGTGTCGTCCGGACGGCAGTATGACCTTTATGCTCAGCCATATCTGCTTTTTATACAATCCGGGATTTGCGCTGTATAAGGCGGGTAAGGACGCGCTCGACAGTTTCGCCAAATCTCTGCAATTCGAATATCCGCGCTTGAAAGTGCTGCGTGTTTATCCTGGCGCTATGCGCACGGGATTTGTCACGAACACCGGCTATGCCGGCGCCAAGGTTTTTCCGGCGGCGGAGCCTGCGCTCTGGGCCGCGCGTGTGTTGTCGAGGGACAGCGGTGTAATGATGGCGGTGCGGGATATACCGTTTCTTATCATGACGCGTCTGTTGCCATTCCGGCTGCAGAAAATCCTGTTCCAAATCATCTTCGGCTTATTGCGGCGGAAATAACAATGAACCTGGCTTTGTGGCGGACGCAATTGGAACGCTGGCTGGTTCCCGGCTTGCTGGCCGTGTCGGTCGTTGTGTTGCTGGTGGGTGTGTTCGGCCCGTTTGCGCGCATGAACTTATGGCTCATCTGGCAGGTGGGGCAGGTGGCCACCATCGGTTTTACCGCTGTGGCGCTTTGCGGATTGTATTACCTTGGTACAGGTAAATTATCACAACCGGTCCTGTGGGGCTTGGCTGGCGTAACCGGCTTTGGCCTGCTGGCGCTGCTGCTTGGCTGGTTGCCGGTTGTGGCGGCGCTGCTGGTGTTTTTGTGCTGCTTCAGTGTTGGGCAAATTACCTTTTACCTCACGCGCTGTACGCAGCCTGCGCTGCTGGATGGATTGTGCGTCGGTATCGGTGTGACGATCCTTATCCTGACGGCGGGCAGCATTGCGCATATCAATATGCCCTTGTTGTACCGGGTTTTGCTGATCGTACCCGCCCTGTTGGTTCTGCTGGCCCCCGCATTGCAGACAGGATGGATGGGCGCAGGACCGCTTGCGACCACACCACACAATACTGCCCCCTTTGTCTATGCCGATTTCATTCTGGGCGTCATGATTGTAGGCGGGTTTCTGTTTTACGCCGCCAGTAGTGCGTTGCCAGAAGTTTCGTGGGACGGGCAGGTAATGCACCTGCTGGTGCCGAACCAGATTTTGATGCGCGGCCATTGGTCGTTCGATCAGACACTCTATTCTTTTGCGCCGTGGCCGCTTGGCGCTGACTACCTGTTCGGTATGGCGATGCTGGTTGGTGGCGAGGCGGCCGCGAAATGTTTTAATCTACTGACTTTTTTTATATTGGTGGCGCAGCTGTACGGTTTTGTAAACCGCCGTTATGGTGCGCAGGCGGCGCTGATGGCGGCGGCATTGCTGGTCAGTATGCCGTTGGCGCTTGTCGTGACATTTTCCCTTTTCGTTGAAAACATGTTGGCACTGTTGACGCTGACAGCCATGCGTTTGCTGGCTGGCGCTGATGAACAGGAACCGCGCACAGCCTTGGTTAGCCTCGCCATCCTGCTGGGTGCGCTGGCTGCCGTTAAAATGCACGGGGCGTTTCTGGATGCGTTTTTTCTTCCGGCACTGGCGCTGACGCCGTTCTGGAAAAAAGCATCGGCCAAGACATGGCGCATGGTCGCGGTTGTGGCTGTGGTCGCAGCCTTTTTGGGACTTCTGACGTATTTTTATGCCTGGGTGAAAACGGGCAATCCGATTTTCATGTTCAAGAATTCGTTCTTTCGTTCGCCTTATTGGGCGCCAACGGACTGGCTCGATACACGCTGGATGGGCAAGCTTTCGTGGTCGCTGCTGTACGGCATGACGTTCAGAAGCCAGGATTATACCGAGGCCCTGCCCGGCACGATTGGCTTTGGTTTTATTGCGCTCTTGCTGCCGGGGTTGGCGGCACTGCTGATCCGGCCTGACCGTCGCGACCGCGGGATGTTGATCGTCACCGCGGGCTTTTTAACCTTCATGTTGTCGCAGACGCAATATATCCGTTACCTTTATGCCGCCGTGCCTGCCCTGATTTTCATCAGTGTTGCCGGTGTGTGTCGTGTGCAGGAAATACCGCGCCTGCGTTTGCCTGCGATATTGCTGGTGATCGCGCTGGCCGGTTTTGGTTGCTATAAATGGCCGGCAGGTAGCTGGATTGTGCGCAATAATAATTTTGCCGGTATCTGGAACGCGGAGATCCGTGCGCAGAATATGTTGTCCATATCGCCCGAACGCGTGGCCAATGATGTCATTAATGCGTCGGGTGTGCATGATCCCCGCGTGATCTATGGCACGCAACCCTTTGGCGGCAGCCTGAACGGCGCGCCGCTTTATACCGACTGGTATAACTACACGCTGCATAAAGCGTTGGATGAGGCGGTCGATGAAACGCAGATTGCCACCATTCTACGTGACGCGCATCCGGATTTTCTGATCACAAACGATAAGTCGAACGAAGCGATTTATCACAAACTGTCCGGCTATGCGCGGGCGCATTTTTCCCCCTATGCCACCGTTGGTAATTTGTCAGTATATCGCTTTAGCGGACCCTAAACCGTTCGGCGATAAGGCGATACAGGGTAAACGCCCAGGACGCGCACATGGTCGGCGTGATGCTTCAT
This sequence comes from Alphaproteobacteria bacterium, assembly GCA_019233975.1. Lineage (GTDB taxonomy): Bacteria > Pseudomonadota > Alphaproteobacteria > UBA9219 > UBA9219 > JAFALY01. Next base: position 75,256 of record JAFALY010000035.1, read on the forward strand.
GTCGTCCAAGGCGCGGGCGAGCGCGGGCTGTGCGGGGTGTCCTTCAACTTCGCACAGGAACTGGGTCGCGACAAATTGCCCGCCCAGCATATAGCTTTCCAGTTTGGTCATGTTAATGCCGTTGGTCGCCAGACCGACCATGGCGGAAAACAGCGCGGCAGGCTTGTTTTTAACGCGGAAAAGGAAGCTGGTCATAATATCGGGCGCATCTGGCGCGGGCCATGCCGGTTCCCGGGCCGCGATATAAAAGCGTGTCGTGTTGTGCGCTTCGTCTTCGACATTCCGGCGCAAAACGGAAAGCCCGTAAATATCCGCCGCCAGTTCGGACGCGATGGCGGCGTGTGCCTTGTCGTTCATCTCTGCCACATGTTTGGCGGATAGGGCTGTGTCGCTTTCTGCAACTTCTTGCAGCTTTAATTCAGCAATGACGCGTCTGACCTGCCCCAGCGCGACATCCTGTGAATGTGCAAAACGCAGGTCGGCAAGCGTGGCACCGCGCGGGGCCATCAGGCAATGCTCGACACGCTGAAAATGCTCGCCGATAATGTGCAAACCACTGTCCGGCAACAGTTGATGAATACCGCCAACGCGCCCGTACAGGCTGTTTTCACAGGGCAACAGGCCGTGGTCGACATCGCCGTTTTGCAGCGCGCCGATCAACGCGTCAAAATTCGGGGTAGGGATACGTTCGGCGTCGGGGAAGGCATGACGAACGGCAAGGTCGGAATAGGAGCCGGGATTACCCTGATAAGCAACGCGTAAGGACATGATGGTTTCTCCTCCATCACTCGTCGCATGAAACGGAAAACTTGGCAATCACTGCTTGGTGTCGCGGCGCGGCGATGATATACAAAACCCATGCAAACACCGGATCCCCATAACACGCGCCCGCTTGCCGATTTACACAATGTTGACCTGATCCTTTGGGATCTGGACGGAACCAAATACACCTATCACCGCGATATCGAAGAACACGTCTATAAGGCGTTGATACCAGTCGTGAAGCAAAGGTTGGCGGAAAACGGATTGCCGCCGCTGACCGATGCGCAAATCCGCGACATTGGCGGCCGATCCTTCCGTACGCACAGCGTCAGCTGGATGGGATTTGCCGAAGAATATGGCTTTGACTGGCGCACTTTATTTGAAGATTACCAGAATGCGATTTCGATTGATGTGGTTCTGGGCGAACCCTGTGACCGTTATCTGGCGTTGCTGGAAAAAACGCGCGCACTTGGCATCCGCCACGCCATCTTTACCCATTCGAACGCGCCGTGGGTCTGGCGTGTTCTGGAAAAGCTGGGACTGAAGGAATTTTTTGCGGATTGCCCCATTTTTGATCTGCATTTCACCGATGGCGCCATGAAACAGCATGGCCGGACGGGCTATGAGATTGTGCTGTCGAGCCTTGGCGTTGCAGCGGAACGGGTCCTGATGGTTGATGATTTTCCGCAAAACCTGTCGGGCGCCAAGGAACTCGGTATGCTGACTGCCCTCATGGACCGTGAACATGGCTACGCTGGCACACCCGCGCCGCAGGCTGACTACCGGTTTGCCCTGCCGCAGGATTTGCTGACCGCCCTGCTGGAAACCCGCTAATCACCGCAGAACAAATTATGGTTGTATCCTGCCTATAAATGCATACTATAGCGTGCAGTCGATGGGGTCGCGCCCGGTGGCATAGTGGCAGTACAAAATGTCTAACGAATTGATAGATAACGATAATGTGGCGATATTGATTGACGATCATGTCAGCAATCGCATTAAGCTACGCCGTAACATGCTGGGCATCACGCAGGGTCAGTTGGCCAAATTCTTGGGTCTGACCTTCCAACAGGTACAGAAATACGAAAACGCGTCCAATAGAATAGGCGCCGGCCGTTTGAAGATGGTGGCTGATTTTCTACAGGTGCCCGTCAGCTGGTTTTATGAAGGATTAGAAGGTGCTGCGCCTGCTTTTGTAGGGATTGCCGAAGGCAAACAGGCAGCGTTGGAAGACGCACCTCCTGGGGGCGTGGCCCGTCCTGCGTCACAAAAAGCCTCAGCCTTGGACGTCGATGTGCTGGCCAAGCCCGAAACCATGGATCTGATCCGCGCTTATTACGCGGTCAAGGATCGCGACCAACGCCGGAAAATAGTCGACCTTATCAAGAGCATGGCGGACAGCGACGCCGTTTAAGAGACATGGCGTTTTCGTGACAAAACAGGCCTTTGGCTTGATCGCTTCGTTAATTCATGCTTTGTTGGCCGTCCCCGCGTGTGCAACGCAACCTGCCCCTGCCAAAGACGGAAATAGATTATGATCAGCAAAGTTAAGAAAAACTACCTTTTCACCTCTGAATCAGTTGGCGAAGGGCACCCGGACAAGGTCTGTGACCGTATTTCGGATTCGATTGTCGATTTGTTCCTGAGCCATGACCCGCAAAGCCGCGTGGCCGTTGAAACGCTGGCGACCACCAACCGTATCGTTCTGGCCGGTGAAATTCGCGGGCCGCGCCTGATTACCCCCGCCGAAATGGAAAAGGCCGCGCGCGAAGCGGTACGTGAAATCGGCTATGCCCAAAAGGGCTTCCACTGGCAATGGGCGGATGTTGAAATTCACGTCCATGCGCAATCCGAAGATATCGCGATTGGTGTCGATGCGTCCGGTAACAAGGACGAAGGTGCTGGCGACCAGGGTATCATGTTCGGTTATGCCTGCCGCGAAACACCGACTTTTATGCCAGCGCCGATTTTCTATTCGCACAAGATTTTGCGCCTGATCTCCGAAGCCCGTCATGCTGGCAAGCTGCCGACGCTCGGCCCCGATGCGAAAAGCCAGGTCACGCTTGAATATGTAGACGGCGTGCCGGTCCGTGCGGCGCGCGTTGTCGTGTCGACCCAGCATGATGAAAAGATCGATCAGGCCGAAGTGCGCGAAATCGTGCGCCCGTTTGTTGTGCAGGCTTTGCCGGAAGGCTGGATGTGCGAAGACCAGTATTTCTATGTGAACCCGACGGGTCGCTTTGTCATCGGCGGTCCCGATGGCGACGCCGGTCTGACGGGCCGCAAGATTATCGTCGATACTTACGGTGGCGCAGCCCCCCATGGCGGCGGTGCGTTTTCGGGCAAGGATCCCACCAAGGTTGACCGTTCGGCCGCTTATATGGCGCGTTATCTGGCCAAAAACATTGTGGCTGCGGGCATTGCCGACCGTTGCACCCTGCAATTGGCCTATGCCATCGGCGTGTCTGAACCGCTCGCGCTTTACGTTTCGACGCATGACACGAACCATGTCGATGATGAAAAACTGCCGACTGTCTTGCGCGATATGGTGCGCCTGTCGCCGCGCGGCATTCGCGAACATCTGCAGCTGAACCGCCCGATTTATAAAAAGACGTCTTCGTTCGGGCACTTTGGTCGCGAGCCGGAGGCGGATGGTCATTTCTCGTGGGAACGCCTTGACCTCGTCCCCGAACTGAAGCGCACGTTCAATCTCTAAGGAAGGGATTGCCGATGTCGCGTAAACTTTTTGGTACCGATGGCATTCGCGGCCTGGCGAACCAGGAGCCGATGACCGCCGAAACAGCGTTGGCCGTTGCCATGGCGGCAGGCGGTCAGTTCCGCAGTGGCTCGCATCGTCACCGCGTGGTCATCGGGAAGGATACGCGTCTGTCGGGCTATTTGCTGGAGCCGGCACTGACAGCGGGCTTTATCGCACAGGGGATGGATGTCATCCTTCTGGGACCGTTGCCCACACCCGCCGTTGCCATGCTGACGCGCAGCCTGCGCGCGGATCTGGGCGTGATGATCTCTGCCTCGCACAATCCGTATCAGGATAACGGCATCAAACTGTTTGGCCCGAACGGCGGCAAACTTTCGGATGATGTCGAAGCGCGTATCGAAGCCGATATGCAAAACGGCACAGGGCAAAACCGCGTGCCGTCCGATGCGTTGGGCCGCGCCAGCCGTCTGGATGACGCGATTGGCCGTTATGTTGAATATGTCAAAGCGACTTTCCCGGGCAATACGCTTGAAGGGTTGAAGATTGTCGTCGATTGCGCCAACGGTGCGGCATACAAGGTGGCGCCGACAGTTTTGTGGGAGCTGGGGGCCGAGGTTGTGCCGATTGCGGTCACGCCGGATGGCCGTAACATCAATGACCGTTGTGGCGCCACGCATACGCGTTTGATGCAGGAAGCGGTTTTGCTGCATCAGGCCGATATCGGTATTGCGCTGGATGGTGATGCCGACCGTTTGATTATCGCCGACGAAAAAGGACAGAAGGTTGATGGCGACCAGCTGATGGGCCTGATTGCAACGCATATGGCCAAGCGCGGCGCGTTAAAAGGCGGGGCCGTTGTCGCGACCGTTATGTCTAATCTGGGACTTGAACGCCATTTGCAGGCGCAGGGTTTGCGCCTGATCCGCACACCTGTGGGTGACCGTTATGTGGTCGAAGCGATGCAGGAAAAAGGGTGCAATCTGGGCGGTGAACAATCCGGCCATATTGTCCTGAGCGATTACAGCACGACAGGCGATGGCTTGATCGCCGCGCTGCAGGTGCTGGCCGTCTTGCGCGAAAGCGGCAGGAAGGCGAGCGAGCTTTGCGCCGTTTTCAAACCCCTGCCGCAGATCCTCAGCAATGTGCGCGCGCCGGGCGAGATTTTGCAGAAACCCGCCGTACAGGCCGCCATTGCCACGGCTGAACAAAGTCTGGGCGACAAAGGGCGTGTGCTGATCCGCAAGTCGGGAACAGAACCGCTTATTCGTGTGATGGCTGAAGGCGAAGATGCCGACCTCGTTCAACGCGTGGTGGGCGACATCGTCGCCGTTATCACAAAGGAAGCGGCGTAACCCGACCCACCGGTCGCGGCGCAAGACGAAATGGAACTGGGTATGTCCTTGGCTTTGATTATCGCGCTTATCAGTTTTATCGGCTGGGTTTATCTGGCGTTCTTTCATGACGCATTCTGGCAACCGCTGACTTTCCCTTTGTCGCCGGAACCCACAACATGGCCCGAGGTTGCGATTATCGTCCCCGCGCGTAATGAGACCGATAGCCTGCCACAAACCCTGCCGTCATGGCTGGCGCAGGATTACAAAGGTGTCTGGCGCGTCATTCTGGTCGATGACCACAGCACAGACGGCACGGCGGCAACCGCACGCGCTATCGCCAAGCGTCTGGGTCGCGAAGACAGGTTGGAGGTTATCGCGGCTCCGGACCTGCCGCAGGGCTGGCTGGGTAAGGTGGCTGCGATGCAGGCGGGCGTTGCCGCCAGTCAGTCGGATTATATCTTGTTCACGGATGCCGATATTCGCCATGCGCCGCACAGCCTGTCGCGTCTGGTTGCGCGTGCTGTTGAAATGAAGCTCGACCTCACCTCGCAAATGGTGCGGTTGCGTTGCGTCGCGGTTGCTGAAAAATTACTGATCCCGGCTTTTGTTTTTTTCTTTGGCATGCTGTACCCGTTCCGCCGTGCCAATGATGCGAACCATGATATGGCCGCCGCCGCAGGCGGGACCATGCTGGTGCGCCGCAAGGCGTTGCAGAATGCAGGCGGCATGGCGGCGTTGCGTAACGCGCTGATTGATGACTGTACATTGGCGCGGGCGATCAAGTTGGCGGGCGGCGGCGCGGATGAACAGGGTTTGCCGGTCAAGGGGCGTATTGAACTGACATTGGCCACGGATACGGAATCTCTGCGCCCCTATCCCGATATTGCCGATGTTTGGGACATGGTAGCCCGCACGGCATTTACACAATTGCGTTATTCAACCGCTATGCTGGCGGGTGCTTTGTGCGGGCTGTCGCTTTTGTTTCTGGTGCCGCCCTTGTTGCCCGTTTTGTCGGATTCTGCGGGTGCTGGGCTGTGGGCCATGGCGGCTTGGCTTCTGATGGCGCTGATTTATGTGCCTATGGTCATGTTTTATAAACAATCTCCGCTCTGGGCATTGACACTGCCACTGGCGGCGGCGATTTATATGGCTGCAACTTTTGACTCGGCTTTGCGCTATTGGCGCGGGCAGGGCGGTTTGTGGAAAGGCCGCGCGCAAGCATCATGACCAACAAAGCCATCATTCCCGCCTCCGAACCCGCGACCGATCAGGCCTTTAACGCGTGGAAAAATCAAAATACAGAAAATTTTCCGGTAGGGTCGTTCCTTATCCGCGCCGCGTTGCGGCCGCATGTACATGCTTTTTATGCCTTTGCCCGTGCGGCGGATAATATTTCCGATGACCCGCTGATGGACGCGGCCGAGAAAATCCGCCGCCTGAACCAGTTTGCGCTGACGCTCGGTAACGCCGACTGCACCAAGGTGCCAGAGGCTGCCCTGATGCGCCAAAGTCTGACCGCAACACGGATATCGCCGCGGCATTGCCTTGACCTGCTGACGGCCTTTAAGCGCGATGCGACGCAATTGCGCTATCAGAATTGGGATGAGCTGCTGGACTACTGCCGTTATTCGGCGGCGCCTGTCGGACGTTATGTTCTGGCGTTGCACGGTATTGGCGAGGCGGCTTGGCCTGCGAATGACGCGCTGTGCGCGGCGTTGCAGATCATCAATCATATTCAGGATTGCGCGGATGATTATCGCGAACTGGACCGCGCCTATATTCCGGAGGATATGCTGTTGATGCGTGGCGCCAATCTGGCCGACCTTTCTGCCGTTAAATGCACGGAACCGTTGCGCCTGACATTGCAGGATATGCTCGACCGGCTTAAACCGCTCATGACATTGGCGCACAGCTTCCCGGGACAGATCCGCGATGTGCGTTTAAAACTGGAAGTTTCGGTGATTGTGGCGTTGGCCGATGACATGATCGCCTGCCTGCGCCGCCGCGATCCGTTGGCTGAGGAAACCAAACTGGGCAAGGGGGCTGTTATCTGGGCCGCTTTGCGTGGTGCCGCAGGGGCATGGTTTTAATGCAGGACACGCTGACGACTTACGAAGCGGCGATGACGGACGTTAAAAACCGTGTGAATGCGGCGCGTTCGTCTTTTCAGGCGGGTATGCAGCTTCTGCCCCGCGACCGTCGTGACGGTATGTATGCATTTTACGCCTTTTGCCGCGTAGTGGATGATATTGCCGATGACAGCCCCACGCCGGAGATTGCCGCCCAAGGTTTGGCCGAATGGCGACAGAAAATTCAGGCACTGTTTCACGGTCGCGCCTGCGACAGCATCACAATCGCGCTGTTGCCTGCCGTGCGCCGCTATCATCTGGTTGAGGCTGATTTTCAAGCGATCATTGACGGCATGGAAATGGATTCGATTGCCATCGTGGCGCCGGATACGCAAACGCTCGACCTCTATTGCGACCGCGTGGCCAGCGCCGTGGGGCGTGTGTCTGTGCGGATGTTTGGCGATAATAGTGATAATGCGCAGCGCCTTGCCTATCATCTGGGGCGTGCGTTTCAGCTGACCAACATTTTGCGCGACCTTGCTGAAGACGCCGCGCGCGGCAGGTTGTATCTACCCTCCGAACTTTTGGCCAAACATGGCGTGCAGTCACGCGTGCCGCAGGATGTGTTGCGCGATTCGGCTTTGCAGAATGTTTGCCGTGATCTGGCCGCACTGGCCGCCACGCATTACAAAGAGGCGGATACCTGTATGCTGCGCAGTATGGCCTTGGGCCACCGGGCGGCCATGCGTCCGCCGCAGATGATGCGCGCCTATTATGGTGCGATCTTCGACAGGCTCCGCGCCGCCGACTGGAAAGATCCGTCCACGCGCATCTCGCTTTCCGGTATACAAAAGCTGGGGCTCGCGCTGCAGACCTGGGCGTCACAGCTTTTTATCTCAAAGGCGGCCTGATGGCTCCGCGTCATACACATATTGTCGGTGCCGGTGTTGCGGGCTTGGCGGCGGCGCTGCAATTGGCGTTGTCGGATGAAAAAGTTACGCTATACGAAGCCGCCCCTTTCGCAGGTGGGCGTTGCCGTTCCTTTTATGACCGTGAATTGGGACACCGTATCGACAACGGTAATCATCTGGTGCTGTCGGGTAATGTCGCCATTCGCGATTATCTGCACCTCAGCCAGGCGACCGAGACGATGGGCGGCCCCGGCAAGCCACTGTTTCCTTTTATGGACATGAAAAGTGGCGAACGCTGGAACGTGCATATGAACAAAGGGCCTTTGCCCTTCTGGCTTCTGGATAAAAAACGCCGCGTGCCGGGCGCGACATGGCGCGATTATCTGTCAGCCTTCAAGGTCATGACAGCACGGGGTGATGACCGTGTGGGGCAGCGACTGAATCTCGACTCGACCTTCTATAAAAGGTTTTGGGAACCATTGGTGATCGGCGCTTTGAACACCGAGGCGGAAATTGCTTCCGCCCCCATGCTCGCTACCATTATGGGACAGACTTTTCTGGCGGGCGGTGAGGCTTGCATTCCCCTGATCCCCAAGGTCGGGCTGTCTGAAACTTTTGTGCAGCCGACCCTGAATGTTTTGCGTCAGGCGGGTGTTGACGTGAAGTACAATCAACGCCTGCGTGCCATGGCGGTGGACGGCAATGCTGTGCGTCAACTGGACTTTAACGGCACTGTGGTGGATATCGCACCTGATGATTGGGTTGTTTTCGCTCTGCCCGCCTGGGTCGTGCAGAACCTGTTGCCGGATGTGCAATTACCCAATGATTTTCGTTCCATCATCAACGCGCATTTCCGCGTGGATGGCGTGCAGGACCCCGTGGGGTTCGCAGGCGTCGTCAATGGGCTGGCCGAATGGGTTTTCGCGCGCGAAGGCGTGGCCTCTGTCACCATCAGTTGCGCCGAACGCTACGGCGAATATCCTGTGCGCGACATGGTGCCTTATATCTGGAAAGACGTGGCCCGGCTTTATGACCTGGATCCTGATCGCGTGCCGCCGCATCGCATCTTTAAGGAAAAATACGCGACCTTTGCCGCGACGCCGGAACAAAATCTGCGTCGTCCCGCCGCTTATGTCGGGTGGAAGAATCTGGCGCTGGCGGGAGAATGGACGGCGACCGGGCTGCCGACGACGATCGAAAGCGCGATCCGCTCCGGCTTTAAGGCGGCGCAGCTCGTGCTCCGCTGGACAGCAGGCCAGGCTGCCGCCTGACGGCCTTCAATTAATCAGATCAAGTCGCTCAGTTTCACCAGCGGGCGCGGACCATAATGGCTGATGACCTCTGCCGCCGCGATCGCGCCGATGCGCCCCGCCTCGGGCAGGCTCTTGCCATGTGTGATGCCGTAAAGGAATCCTGCGGCATACAAATCGCCGGCGCCCGTTGTGTCGATAACCTTGTCGACGGGGGCGGCGGGCACTTCATGCACGGCATCGCTGTTGGTAATGACTGCGCCCTTTTCGCCGCGCGTGACGACGGCAATGCCGGTATGTTTGCGTACTTCGGCGATGGCGCTGTTGAAGTCGTTCGTCTGGTAAAGCGCCAGAATCTCGGCCTCATTTGCGAACAGGATGTCGATATGGTTTTGCACCAGATCGTGAAACTCGGCGCGATGACGCTCGACACAGAACAGGTCGGAAAGCGTCAGGGCCATTGTTTTCTTGGCCTGCTTGACGATATCGGTCGCCTGATAAAAAGCGCGCTTGGCCGCAGGGCGGTCGAACAGATAGCCTTCGAGATAGGTAATTTGCGAACGCTGTAAAATATCGGCATTGATATCCTGTGGCTCAAATTCCACCGAAATGCCCAGATACGTGTTCATGCTGCGCGCGGCGTCCGGCGTCACAAGGATGATGCAACGCCCGGTTGATATGCCGGCATAGGGGCCATGTTGATTATCGGGCACCGGGTGCGTGCTGAAATATACGCCCTGCGCGTGCATGTCGTGACGGAAGATGGTGCCCAACTGGTCTTCCTTGACCTTGCCCATAAAGGCGGCCTTGCCACCCAATGAGGCAATACCGGTCATGGTGTTGGCGGCCGACCCGCCCGACGTTTCAACGGCGGGGCCGATCTTGTCATACAGGTCGCCAGAACGTCCGGCGCTGACCAGATTCATCGCATTCTTGGCGATATCCTGTTCGACCAGGAACGCATCATCGGCTTCGGCAATGATATCGACAAGCGCGTTTCCGATGGCGACAACGTCAAAAATCTGGTCATTCTGTATTTGGTCAGTCATGGGCGTTTCCGGTTGCGGGTCTATGGTGGGGTTTTGAGGCTGCGCATTCTGTCCTGATTGCCAATATATATCAAATAATTAATCATCGAATCATTGATTCGTTGCTTTTGCAGCTCGTGATGTGTTAACGAAACCTTACCCAGTCTTGCCAATATTCCGGAGGAGCAACAATGTTTGGACGTAAGGGCGCCGAAGGCGCTGAAAACGAAGTTCAGGAAACCGTTAACGAGTCGGGCAGCACACTCTCGCGTGCACCGGAACAGGCTCCCCGTACCGGCGTTGCGATGCCGAGCCCGGCCCGCCGCGTCGTCGAAATTCCCGGCGCCACCCGCCGCAACAGCAACGCCTCGGCTGAAGAACGTCGCCTGACGGTCGGCAAGGGTTTGTCGCTGGCTGGTGAAATCACCTCGTGTGACATTTTGGTCGTCGAAGGTAAGGTGGAAGCCAAGCTGACGGACGGCAAATTGCTCGAAATCACCGAATCCGGTCAGTTCCGCGGCAGCGTCGAAATCGAAAACGCCGATATCGCCGGTCGTTATGACGGCAACCTGATCGTCCATGGCCGCCTGACGGTGCGCACCACAGGCCGTATCAGCGGCATGGTCAAGTACGGCGAACTGGAAGTCAGTGCCGGCGGTCAGATCATCGGCGAAATGCAGGTGACGGGCGGCGGCGTTCAGGAACGCGGCAACGGCTTCAAGAATGCGGCGAAATCAACCGCCGGTTCCGACGAAGACGAAGATTCAAAGAAGTCGGCCTAATTAGTCGTAAGGCCTATTGATGATAAGGATTCTGTCGCTTTTGTGGCAGAATCCTTATTTATTATCCGGGGTTTGTAATCCCTTTCCCCATGCCCCGTTTTCTGATACCAGAAATCCGGTTTTCTTAAATTCACAATGGTCCCCGTACTGTCGCCATGAACAACAACAATCTTTTGCCCGCCCTTATCCTGTCGATGCTGATCCTCTTTGGGTTCCAGTATCTGTATGTCAAACCGCATCAGGAAGCGTTGCGTACGCAAGCCATCGCGCAGCAATTGCAGGCCTCCAAGCAAGAGGCGGATAAACAAGCCGTGGCGGCTGGCAAGATTGTCAGCGACACGCCGCGTGCGCGTGCCGATATCGTCACCGCAACGCCGCGCGTTACCCTGACGACCTCGCAGTTTCAAGGGTCGGTCAATCTGCAGGGCGCGCGTCTGGATGACGTGCAACTGGTGAATTATCGTGAAAGCGTGGCATCTGACGCTGGGCGCGTGACATTGTTATCGCCCGCCGGTTCGGCGCAGCCTGTGTTCCCGACCTATGCGGATGTCAGCTGGCTTTCCGATCAGGCAGACCTTGTGTTGCCGACAACCAATACAATGTGGCAGGCGGAAAAAGGCGCTAAACTGACGCCCTCCATGCCACTGCGCCTCACATGGGACAATGGTCACGGCCTGCAATTCGAACGTGTGATTACGGTCGATGAACGCAGCATGTTCACGCTGACGGACACCGTCCGCAACACGGGCAAAGACAGCGTGCATCTGTTCCCCTACGGCGCCATTGCGCGTCAGGGCAATCCAACCGCGCGTGCAGCGGGCGCGATCCACGAAGGTGGCATTGGCGTTCTGGGTGGCACACTCGAAGAAATGAAGTATAAAAAGCTGATCGATGACGGCAAGAAGCTGTATGAAAGTGACGGCGGTTGGCTCGGCATCACGGACAAATACTGGCTGACGGCGCTTATTCCCGCGCAGGATGAAAAGATCGACGCCGAATTTGCCTTTAGCGGCGAAGGCGTCACCGACCCGAACCAGGGCCATTTTCAGGCTGATTTCCGCGGTGCAGGCGTCACGCTGGAACCAGGTGCCAGCACACAGCACATGGTGCGCCTGTTCGTAGGACCGAAGAGCCTGCGTCAGCTTGATCTCTATGCCGAACAATACAACATCCCGCATTTCGACCGCGCGATCGACTTCGGCTGGTTCTACTTCCTGACCAAGCCGTTCCTGTATTTGCTGACGTGGCTTGGTAACGCTATCGGCCATGCGGGCATTGCAATCCTGATCTTCACCGTCGCGTTGAAGCTCATCACCCTGCCGCTCTCGTTGAAATCCAACCGGTCAATGGCGCGCATGAAGGAATTGCAGCCGGAGATCAAGCGCCTGCAGGAACGCTATGCGGATGACAAGTTGCGCCAGAACCAGGAAATGATGGAACTGTTCAAGCGCGAAAAAGTCAGCCCCATGTCGGGTTGCGTGCCGATGCTGATCCAGATACCGATTTTCTTCGCGCTTTACAAAGTTCTTTATGTCAGCATTGAACTGCGTCAGGCGCCGTTCTTCGGCTGGATCCATGACATGTCCGTGCCGGATACGACCAACCTGTTCACGCTGTTCGGCCTTGTGCCGTGGCAGACACCCGCTTTCATGCATCTGGGCGCCTGGCCGTTGCTGATGGGTTGCAGCATGTTCCTGCAACAACGCCTGTCGCCGCAACCCATGGATAAATCGCAGGCGCAGATGTTCATGTTCATGCCGATCATGTTCACCTTTATGCTGTCGGGCATGCCGGCGGGTCTGGTCATTTACTGGACGTGGAGCAATCTGCTCTCGATCGCGCAGCAATGGTACATCATGCGCCACGCGGGCCACGCCAAAAAGGCAGGATGATGTCGGACGCGCGTGCCCAAGGGCCTTTGCAGGCCTATACGCGTTACTTTGTGCGTTACCTTCTCTCGCTGCGTGGCATGCGCCTGTGGGCCGCGTGCTTTCTGGCGGGGTCCGTCACGGCGGCGGGTTTTGCACCTCTTGGGTTCTTCCCTGTCTTCTGGCTTGGTTATCCGGTGTTGGTACTGCTGCTTGCACATGCGCGTGGATATTGTGCCGCGTTTGCCATCGGCTGGCTTTTTTCTTTCGGGCAGATGGTTTTCGGCTTGTACTGGATCGCGGCAGCGATGTTTGTCGATATCCGTGCCTTCTGGTGGGGTGTGCCGCTGGCGGTTGCGGGATTGCCCGCGCTATTCGCTTTTTACTATGGCTTTGCGGCACTGATCGCCGTCTGGCTGTTGCGCCGGTTCTCGCTGGGTGCCTCGCAGGCAGGTTGTGTGATTGTGGCCCTCTGCTGGTTCGCGGCAGAGGTTGCGCGCGGCACTTGTTTCACTGGTTTCCCTTGGAATTTGTCGGGCCATGTCTGGGCGCATGTTCTGCCTGTTCTGCAGGTGACCAGCGTGATCGGCATTTACGGCCTTAGCCTGCTGACGGTTCTGGCGGCCTGTCTGCCCGCCGCGCTTTATGTTGCCAAATCTGCTGGCCGTGGCGCCGGGATTATGATCGCGCTGTTTGCCTGTCTGGCGATCGGCGGTGTTGTGCGCCTGAACCAAGCGCCGCAGGCATCACCGGTTGTCGGTTCTGCCACGCCGACGCGTATTCGCATTCTTCAGCCTAATACGGATCAGGCGCATAAATGGGCGCAAAATTCGCGTGAATCCAATTTTGCGCAAATGATCGATGACAGCACCAAACCGGGTGACAAGCCGGTTGATATCATCGTCTGGCCGGAAACGGCATCGACCTTTTACCTGATGGAGGACGTGGAGCACAGACGGGAAATCACGTTACACCTTATGCCGGGGTCGGTTTTGCTGACGGGCCTTATCCGCCGCGCCGAAGACGATGCCGGGTTTTTGCATTACTATAATTCGATGGTAGCCCTGCAACCGTCGGGCCGCGTGGCCGCTGTGTATGACAAGGCGCATCTGGTGCCGTTTGGTGAATATATACCGCTGCGTCATTACATCGCGTTGCGCACGCTTGCGGCCTTGGGTGTCGATTTTGGCGCAGGGCCGGGGCCGAGGAGCCTGCATATAGACGCGTTGCCGTCATTCAGCCCTCTGATTTGCTACGAAGCCATATTCCCGCATGAAGTGACAGATCCATCTGACCGCCCCGCCTTTTTAGTGAATATAACGAATGACGGATGGTATGGCCGCACAGCAGGACCGTATCAACATTTTGCGAATGTACGCCTGCGGGCTATCGAAGAAGGACTACCCCTAGTACGCTCTGCGAATACGGGCATATCGGGCGCTGTTGACGCCTATGGCCGCATACTGGGGCAGTTGGCTCTGGGCCAGTCTGGCATAATTGATATTGACCTGCCGCCCCCGCTGGTGCCAACCTTCTATGCACAACATGGCGCTTTGGGCGTTGTCTTGATTTATATCATCAGTGTGTTGGGTGTGGTTGTGGCAATCTGGCGTCGGCGCATGCCGGGTTGAACAGGTCAGCAAGGCCAATCGCGTCACCCATGACCCCCATGACGGAGATTGCATGATGTGGACGACCGAAACCTATCAGAAACATTTTCAAGACAATCTCGATCAGATGAAAAAGGATGGCCGTTACCGCACCTTTGCGGTGCTGGAACGCATCTGCGGCTCGTTTCCCGAAGCGTGGTTGTATCAGGGCGACACATCCAAACGCGTGACGGTCTGGTGTTCGAATGACTATCTCGGCATGGGGCAGAACCCGGTCGTGTTGCAGGCGATGGAGATGGCGCTGAAAGATTGGGGTGCCGGTTCAGGCGGCACACGCAATATCGGCGGCAATAATTTTATTCATGTGCAACTGGAGCATGCGCTGGCTGACTGGCATCGTAAAGAAGCGGGTTTGATCTTCAGCTCCGGCTATGTGTCGAACGAAGCGACGCTTAGCGCGCTCGTCAAATTGCTGCCCGGCTGTATCGTGTTTTCGGACGCCAAAAACCACGCGTCGATGATCGCGGGTATCAGCCGGCACAGGCCGGAAAAACACGTCTACGCGCATAATGACCTGCATGATCTTGAAATGAAGCTGGCCGCAGCACCTGCCGATGCGCCAAAGATTGTCGCGTGCGAAAGCGTCTATTCCATGGACGGCACCATTGCTGATTTGCGTGCAACGGCGACGCTGGCCAAGAAATACGGGGCACTTACCTACCTTGATGAAGTGCATGCGGTCGGTCTGTATGGACCCAACGGCGCAGGCGTAGCCGAACGCGATGGCGTTATGGATATGTTCGATGTAATCGAAGGCACTTTCGGCAAGGCATTCGGGGTATCGGGTGGTTATATCACCGGCTCGGCGGCTTTGGTCGATGCGGTGCGCAGCCATGCCTCCGGTTTTATTTTTACCACATCATTGTCGCCCGTTCTGGCGGCAGGCGCGCTCGCCAGCCTTTCGGTTTTAAAGACGGCGCATGATTTGCGCGCCCGTCAGCAAAAACAGGCCAACCGGTTGCGTAAAAAACTGACGCAGGCGGGGCTGCCGCTTATGCCGTCGCCCAGTCATATCGTGCCGTTGTTGATCGGTGGCGCGCATTGCTGCAAGGGCGTATCGGATTGGTTGCTGGCTGAGGCGGATATTTACGTTCAGCCTATCAACTACCCGACCGTACCGGTCGGGCAGGAAAGGCTGCGTCTGACCCCGTCGCCTTATCATACGGATGAGATGATTGATAAACTGGTTGATACGCTTGATTATTTGTGGCGCGACCAGCATTTGCCACGCAATTATCAGGCGGCCTGATCAACCAATCATTTTTGCATTGCAGCAAATTGACCGCCTGTTTATTGATATCGTATTTTGCAAATATTGATGTTCTACAGAATATCCAGTAGAAGAGACAAAGATTACAGAAACAATATTTTTCGGGGGGTATTATGAAGGCTCTCTTTGCTATTGCCGGTTTGGCAATTTTCGGTGCAGGCGTCGCATGTGGGGTGGCGGCTTGGGCTCTGGGGGGCGCACTTGGTGGGCCGATGCTTTCGGCGTTGCTATGTGCAGGCTCGATCTTTGGGTTGCTAGCTGTAAACGATCCTGGTGCTAGCGAAACTGGGCCAATCAAGGGTTTAGTGAATTGTTTCCTCGCTGGATTACTGATTGGCAGCATTCCTGGCACGTTGATGTGCTTGGCGGGCCCACCGGCAGGCGCTATACCCGGGCATGGATAATAACTATCCAGCCTTTGCCAGTTTCAATGCTTCTTCCGCTTTCAATATGCCGTCATACAACGCGCGGCCAAGGATAAGCCCCGCAATGCCCGCGCGGGCGTTTTCTTTCAATTCTTCCAGATCGTGCATTGAATGCACGCCGCCTGACGCGACAACCGGCATAGTCAATGCAAACGCCAGGTCGATGATCGCTTCCAGATTAATCTCACTCAACGCGCCGCCATTGTTGATGTCGGCGTATATTAACGTGCTGACGCCTGCCTCTTCGACTTGCAAGGCGAGGTCCAGCGCCTTCATGCGCGTTGTGTTGGACCATCCGGTGCGTGTCACATAGCCGGCGGTTGAATCAATCTTGACCGCTATGCGACCCGGGAAGGCACGGCACGCTTCGCGCACCAGGTCTGGGTTCTGCAACGCGGCGGATGTCAACACAATGCGCGCGACACCTTTTTCAATCCATTCTTCGATATGCTTCATGGATCGCATGCCGCCCGATAATTGCATCGGCATTTTGACGTTGTGCAGAATGTCGGTGATCGACTGCGCATTGACTGGTTGCCCGACAAAGGCGCCGTCCAGATCAACCACATGCAGCCATTCAAAACCTTGGGCAGCAAACGCGGCGGCGCGGGCCGCAGGGTCGTCGTGCAAAATATCGGCGGCCTGCAAATCGCCGGCGCGGGTCAGGCGGGCGACTTTATTATCTTTCAGATGGATAGACGGATACAGAATCATGCGCGCTTTATGCCACTTGCCAACCAGTTGCTCAATCCCCATCTATTAGGTTCTGGCCCGTATGGGGCGTTGATTTCAAAGGATTTTCTCAATGCATTCTTCTTCATCGGATGCGCATGGCCTGCAACAATGGCACGGGACCACTATTTTGTGCGTACGCAAGGGCGCGCAGGTTGTCATCGCGGGCGATGGCCAGGTGTCGCTTGGCTCCACAATCCTTAAGGGTAATGCCCGCAAAGTGCGACGGTTGAAGTCCGGTACTTCGGCGGATGTGATCGCCGGGTTCGCGGGTGCCACGGCTGATGCCTTTGCGTTGTTCGAACGGCTGGAAGGCAAGTTGGAAAAACATCCGGGGCAGTTGATGCGCGCCTGTGTCGAAATGGCCAAGGATTGGCGAACCGACCGCTATCTGCGCCGACTGGAGGCGATGATGGCGGTTGCTGATAAAAACACCAGCCTGATTTTATCCGGCAATGGTGATGTTCTGGAACCCGAAGATGGGATTATCGGCATCGGCTCGGGTGGGGCCTATGCGTTGGCCGCCGCGCGCGCGCTGTATGACCGTGATGATATGACGGCGGAGGCTATCGCACGCAAAGGGCTGGCGGTCGCCGCGGATATTTGTGTTTACACCAACACGCACGTGACGCTGGAAGGGATTGATTTATAAATGTCGCATTTATCGCCAAAGCAGATTGTCGCAGAGCTTGATCGTCACATTGTGGGTCAGGCAGAGGCCAAGCGTGCCGTTGCCATTGCGCTCAGGAACCGTTGGCGGCGTCAGCAATTGCCCGATGGTCTGCGCGAAGAAGTCGTGCCAAAAAATATTTTGATGATCGGCCCCACGGGTGTCGGCAAGACCGAGATTGCACGCCGTCTGGCGCGGCTGGCGGATGCGCCTTTCTTTAAGGTAGAGGCGACCAAGTTTACCGAGGTAGGCTATGTCGGGCGCGATGTAGAGCAGATTGTTCGCGACCTGATCGAGATTGCCGTCAAGAACAGCCGCGAGAAAATGCGCAAGGATGTCTATGCCCGTGCGACAGAAGCGGCAGAGGCTCGCGTTCTGAACGCGCTGGTGGGGGAAAGTGCGTCGCCGGAAACGCGCACGAAATTCCGCCACATGTTGCAGAATGGTGAGCTGAAAGACCGCGAAATTGATATCGAGGTGCAGGACAACAGCCAGTCCGGCATGCCGATGTTCGATGTGCCCGGTATGCCCGGCGCACAAATGGGCATGATCAATCTGGGCGATATGATGGGCAAGGTCATGGGCGGCCGATCAACCCGTACGCGCCATTGTACGGTTGAGGAAGCGCAGAAAATCCTGATGAACGAAGAGGCTGATAAATTGCTGGATCAGGATAAGGTGATTGCCGACGCCATCAACAATGTCGAACAAAACGGTATCGTCTTTCTGGATGAAATCGACAAAATTGCCGCGCGTTCGGACCATGCCCGCGGTGGTGGCGATGTCAGCCGCGAGGGTGTACAACGCGACTTGCTGCCGTTGATCGAGGGCACAATCGTCAACACCAAATACGGCGCGGTCAAAACGGATCATATTCTGTTTATCGCGTCAGGGGCCTTCCACCTGGCCAAACCATCCGACCTGTTGCCTGAACTGCAGGGGCGTTTGCCGATACGCGTGGAATTAAAGCCGCTGACGCAGGATGATTTCCGCCGCATTCTGACGGAACCCGAAGCCAGCCTGGTGACCCAATATTGTGCGCTGTTGAATACGGAACAGGTTACGTTGGACTTCAAACCGGACGCGGTTAATGAGATCGCGCGCATCGCGGTCGAGGTCAACGGCAATGTTGAAAATATCGGCGCGCGCCGGTTGCACACGCTGCTGGAGCGGTTATTGGAAGATGTCAGTTTTGACGCCAGTGACAAACCAGGTATGGTTGTCACCGTAAACGCGGACTTTGTGCGCGAAAAACTGGCTGATTTTGCCAAAAACGTTGATTTATCAAGCTTTGTGCTTTGACGCGTTGCAGCTTAACAATACTTTAAAGACTTAGGGATAACCCTAAGGGGATATCCTTCCCAAGCTTGTGGTTCGTTATGGCCGACAATTACCTTAAACCGATGCTGGACCCCGGTTCGGCGCGTGTTTTCAATATCAATGTGATGACCCGTCGCCTGATGTCGAAAGACCCGGCGGCGAAGCCTTTCTTCAACAATCCGAAATTCAACGTGATTGTGCTGATTAAGGACACCGTTCCCGAAGCCGAACGCAAAGGTAACGTACCGCCTATCGGCACCAAGCTTTATATACCGTTCAATGAACATGATATTTACGAAGGTGGCCGCACCATCTTTTTGCATAACCAGCATTTGCAGCAGGCGCTGACGGATCAGTTCGGCGTTGTGACGGGCGTCACGCCTGAAATGCTGCTGGATGATATGAACAAGCTGAAGGTTCTGGACAGCATGCCGTCGCTGGACCCGTTCCTCCTCAAGGACCTGTTCATGCGGTCGAACATGACCGTGAATGAACTGTATTTTGAAATCAGCCAGGAACAATGGCATGAAATCGAATTGTACATTCTGCAGCGCTTTGAGCCATTGGTGAAGGCGGCCTATCCGGATGCCATGCAATTTGACGAAAAGGCCCGGCAATTGATCGGTAAAATCTGGGAAGCCAACGATATGACCGCCCTGCAGCCATTGATTGAAGCATTCCGCTTCCCAACCGACCGCGCTTTGGAAATTTTTGGTGCATGGAAGGGCATCAATTATTACTCCTTCCAGCATACAAAATTGAAGAAGCAGCTTCTGGATATGGCGACATGGCTTAAGACCGTGGCAGTGCCCCCCGGCGTTATGTCGCGCACGGAAAGCATGGAACTGATGGCGACGCTGAATGCCGGCAAGGAAGCGATGCTGAAGGAGTGGCAAAAGGTCGAAGGCATCCTGCGCAGCTATAACGAAGGTTATGACAAGATGTTCAAGGAACAGGCCGGGTCCACGCAGTTCCTCGACTTCTTGCGCAACTCGGCCCGCCATTATTGGGATTTGGGCAACAGCATGGGCCGTATCAGTCACGTAACCTATTGCTGGCACGTCTATACCGGCCGGTATAAGGACAGAAAGCTGCCCTGGCCTGAAACGTTGCAGACAATCAAGCTGTTTACCGACATTATGACGCCGGACCGCAAGGCCAACACGGCTATGGCCTGGTAAGGCTACTTTAAATCCACCACAACGGGGACGTGGTCGCTTGGCTTCGGTTCCCATCCGCGCGCTTCACGGATAATGTGCGCCGCTTTCAGGCGTGGTGCCAAATCAGCCGTGACCCAGATATGGTCCAGACGTCGCCCGCGGTTGGATGCAACCCAATCCTGCGCGCGGTAACTCCACCACGAATACAGCTTCTCACTATCCGGAACAAAGTGGCGCAGGGCATCGGTGCCGCCGAACGCCTTTTGCCAGGCCGTGAATTTTTCCACTTCAACGGGCGTGTGCGACACGACGTCCAGCATCTGTTTATGCGACCACACGTCATGCTCCAGCGGTGCGACGTTCAGGTCACCCACCAGAATGCTGGAATGATTTTTGCGCTTCTTCCACCAGCGGGTCTGGTCATCCATAAAACCCAGCTTGTGCGCGAATTTCGGATTAGCCACAGGGTCGGGAATATCGCCGCCTGCCGGAACGTAACAGCAATGCAGTTCGGTGCCGTTTGGCAATGTTGCCGCTATGTGGCGGCGGTCTTCTTTATCCTGCCAGTGATGTTCCCTGGGCGCCGTCAGCGGCAGGCGCGATATAATCGCGACACCGTTATAGCTTTTCATGCCATGGATATGCTGGTGGATATAACCGCGTGTTGTGAAGGCGGCGCGCGGGAAATCCGCGTCGATCACCTTGGTTTCCTGCAGGCATAAAACGTCCGGTTTGACGGAGTCCAGCAGGTGCTCGACCAAACCGATGCGTAGCCGTACAGAGTTGATATTCCAAGTAATAATGCGCATGCGTGCCTGTTTAACCATCCCGTGCGGTTTTGCCAACCTACTTCATGCAGGTGGGTTATTACCCTATTGCTTTCGCCATAAAATTGGTAGCCTTGCGCATATTTAATTTATTCAATTGATGTGTGATGACAATGAATAGACTGAACGCCACACGTGACCTGATAGATTTAGCTGATCAGAACGCCGCCCCTGAGAGGATACGTGCAGCCTTCCTTCATTGTTATGATGAAATTGAATCCGGCAACGTCCGGCTGGCCGATATTGTCAATATAGCGTTTGAAGGGCTGCAGGGCGATGAAAAGCTAATCACCCTTTACAGAACGGCGGCGCTGACAATCGCCCAGCATGTCGATAACGGACGGGACGGATCTGTCGATAATCCCTATCACAACCCCGTGCATTTTGCGAAAATGGTCGTGAATTTCCGGGTTCTGGCGGCCCTGCATGCGCAACAGGAAAGGGGGTCGCCAATGACGCATACTGCAATCGCAGAGGGATTGCTGGCGGCGGCGGCGCACGACATATATCATGACGGGCGCGGTAATAAGATTGGAGCGCAACACACCCAATTCAGATTGGAGCAGCAGTCGATTGAGAAAGCCGAAGGCCTTTGTGCTGATTATGATGCGCAGGATAAGCGTAAAA
This sequence comes from Alphaproteobacteria bacterium, assembly GCA_019233975.1. GTDB lineage: Bacteria > Pseudomonadota > Alphaproteobacteria > UBA9219 > UBA9219 > JAFALY01. The sequence goes on from JAFALY010000035.1 coordinate 96,680, forward strand.
TCGCCCACGCCCTTTCGCTGATCAAGGTGACGGATACATCCTCAGATGGTACGAATATATCGCCATCGCTCTACACGCGAAGTCTATATAACCGTCAGCGGGTCGAGCAGGCCCCGCCCTATGCGCAGGCATTAAAGAAGATCCTCAATAATCGTCAACGCTTGACAATCGCCACTTTGCTGCTGGATGCGGATATTTTCGCCAGCGTGCTGGATGAATCATGTTTTCAGCGTGAGGACGCGCGTGTGAGCAAGGAAATAGAAATAGCCACAGGGCATGTACCCGATGCCGCTGGTTCGGCCCGCTATTTTCTTGGCACCGTCTTACAGGGGCAGGCCACGACCTGGACAGCACGACAATTTGTCGATCCCTTTATCCAGCGCAGGTTGGTGCAGTTAATACCGCGTTGACACTCATTCCGCCCAATCAACCTCGATTTTCATGCCAGCCTGATAATGCCCCGCCACCAGACAGGCAAGCTCGATCGGGCTATCGGGCGTTTTGTTAAAACGCCATGTCAGCGACTTTGTTTCGCCGGGGCGCACCATGACAGAGGTTGCGCTGTCACCGTGCTGTGCGCCTGACATTTGCAGCATCATTTTTTGATGCTGGCGCAGGGCGGGTTTATCGCCGATGTCCAGTTCATGCAGGACTTTGTCTTTGTTGGTGACGACAAAGGTAATCACCTCGCCATGCTTGATGGTCAGGCTGTCCGGGTCAAAACGCATGTCGGGCAGGGCCAGAATGGTCACGGTGCGTGTTGCCTCGGCTGCCTTGGCAGGTTCGCCAAAGCTGTAGGTCGTTTGATCATCAGCACGGACGCTGACAGGTACCATGCCAAGGAAAAGCAGTAGACAAATAACGGCGCGTAACATGACACTCACCTGTTGTGAAATGCGATGCCACACCATAAAGCGCGTTTCCCTGCGGATCAATGATGCAAGTCAACCTTGCCCCTATGATTTTTGCTTTTCCGCCCCCTCCAGACCGTACCAGTCAACCAGCTTTTCCAAGCCTTCCTGCAACAAAGCGATGCCAGACAGGCTGGGCATTTTGTCAAAACAGGCGGCATCGACAACGGTTGTGCCTGCACGACCCCCGATTTCTTCAACCGCATGGCGCCAACGGCGATAGGCGGCCTCGGCCGCATCGCTGCGGTCCGGGCGACCCCGGTTATGGTTGGGCTGGTCGTCAAGGCGCGGGGCATAACGGCCAATGGTGCGTATGGCCAGACCGGCCATTTGGAAATCTGCTTTCAACCGCATGGCCGCTTCGCTTTGCGTCTCCGTGAGGAGGCCTTTCGTAACCATTATGTCTACGACATGCTCTTCGGCGGCCTTGGCTATGGCACCGGCATCAGGGGTTGGGCGGACCAGAAGGCGTCCGGTGTGCTGCCAGCGTTCAATCGGCCCCATATCTATGTAACCATATCTTTTCTTGAATCTTTTGTCTGATGATACGGGACGGCGGTGAGATCTACGGCAAAGCGGCATCGGAATCTCCTGTATATGGATGGTTGCCCATAAACGTATCCAAAATGGATACGATAATCAAGAAAAATCGTACCCATTTTGTACTATGACCCTGATGCGGGTTATGATATCTTGCGGCTAGAAAGACTTAACGCATGAATCATATTCGCACACACCGCACCGCGCGTGGCTGGAGCCTGCAGCAGCTGGCCGATGCCGCGGGCACATCCAAAAGCCAGATCGACAAACTGGAAAAGGGTGAACGTCGCCTGACGGTCGACTGGATGGTACGGCTGGCGCGTGCGCTTTCTTGTGACCCGCGTGACCTGATGCCCGAGGCTGGCCTTGGCGGCGCTTTGGAACGTTCGGCCGCCAATGAAGATCGCCCATTTGCCGATTCCCAACATCTGATACCGGTGCGTGGCGCCGCGCGCGGTGGCGACCGGCAGGAAATGTTTTTGGCTGATGGTCCCATTGACCATGTGCCGCGTCCTTATTATCTGGCGCATGTGCGCGACGCCTATGCCATTTATGTGGTTGGTACATCCATGGTGCCGATGTACAGGCCACGCCAGCTTTTATTCGTCAACCCGTATAAGCCGCCCGCGCCCGGTAACGGCGTTGTTATCATCGACCATCGCGGCGCCGTGTTGATTAAGGAATTTGTGCGCCAGAAACCAACCGGTGTTGTGGTGCGCGAATATCAACCGGCCCTGCGCGACTTTACCGTGGCACAGGATGATGTTGCGACCATGCACGCGGTTGTAGGTGCGGCAGAGCCGCAATAAACAGACTGAATGGCGGTCAGCGTCGCGGCAGCAAACGCGCATCTTGCGGCGTGGGGTCGGCATAAATCGGCCATGCGGCATGGTGCATCAGGGCTTCCTGTACCAGATGTTCCAGCAATTCGCTGAATAACATCGGGTTCTCACGCGACGCTTCCCACAGGAAATAACCGAATGAACCCGGTATGGTGTTCGCTTCATTGAACCAGACCTGACCCGTGGCGCCATTGCACAGGAAATCGAGGCGCGGCGCGCCTGCGCATGCCACGCTGTCAAACACCATGGTGGCCCAACGGCGTATATTGGCTTCGGTTTCCGCAGGCAGTTCGGGGTTGATGGTACGCGTCAACGACAACATGCCTTCGCTCGCGCAGCCCGGGGTTTTGCTGCCGTCGGTTTTTGTGCCGGCTTTGGTGCCGTTGCCGCCGACATATTTGGTTTTGAAGTCCAGTAATGCGTTGGTGCGCTTGGGGCATTCAATGGCGGATGTGATAACGCGCCCGCCCCGGCGGCACACCGCCACGTTATATTCAACCAGATTATCGACAAAAGGTTCCAGCAAGGCCGTGTCGTCATAACGGAAAATACTGGCCGTCAGCACGTCCGATACTTCTTCGTATGATTTGACCATCGACACACCGATACTGCTGCCCATATGTGCGGGTTTGATGCAGCAGGGGAAGCTGACATCCGGCAACAGTTTCCGTAATTCGTCGGGCGTGATGAGCGTTCCCTCTGTCGGGCGGCGAATTTCCCAGAAAGGCAGGACGGGCACGTCCAATCCCGCCAGAACGCGCTTGGTCGCCGCCTTGTCCATAAAGGCGGATGACGCCAGCACACGCGCGCCTGTATAGGGGACATGCGCCGTTTCAAACAAACCCTGCACCGCGCCGTCTTCGCCGATTGCGCCATGGAAGGCCAGAAACGCGACATCGAACGGAATGGTTTTTGTCCTGCCAAAAAAAGAGGTGCGACGCGTGATCAGTTGCGGCTGACGCGGGCAGGACAGGTCCAATACAACCTCGGTCAAGGCGCCGCGTGTTACGTTGTCCAGCATATAACTGTTGCGGTGACGCAGCGCTTCGCCGGTCAACCACGCGCCGTCTGGCGCCACATAAAGCGGGATGGCCTCGAACAGGGTTGGGTCAAAGGCGGACAGGGCCTGCAAACCGGTGATGATGCTGACATCATGTTCGGGCGAACGCCCGCCAAACATCACCAGAATCTTCTTACGTTGTGTTGCGGACATGGGGCAGATTTTCGCTTTCCAGACTATCGCTTTTCGGCTTGCTTCGATGAATAAAGTTTGGTGATCATAGGCCATGCCAACTGCGCAGCGCAAGTTGCGCGGCAATCTTTACCGATGCAGGGTTTTGTGAACGACGCCCCCCTTTCTTCCATCCATTACCGCCTGTCCGGCGTGGCGTTGGAACAGGCGTCACGCGTGTTTGTCTGGGGCCATGGCTGGGGGCAGAGCGGGCAGGTTTTCGCCCCTATGGCCGAATCATTGCCACAGGCGGCGCATATACTGCTCGACTTCCCCGGTTTTGGCGCGTCACCCCTGCCGCCCGCCCATTGGGGCGTTGCCGATTACGCCGATGCCTGTGCCGCACTGCTGGACACCCTGCCGTTGCCGGGCAAAGAGGTCATCTGGGTCGGGCATTCTTTTGGCGGTCGCGTGGGCGTCAGTTTGGTCGCGCGGTATCCGGGCAAAATTACCAAATTGTGCCTGGTCGCGGCGGCCGGGCTGAAGCGCCGCCGTCCCTGGTACCAGAAACTGCGGTCCGGGATACAGGTCGCTTTTTTCAAAACCTTGCGTCGTTTGCCATGGCATCTGGCGTGGGTTGAACGCATGAAGTCGCGCATGGGCAGTGCCGATTACAGGAATGCGGGCGCCATGCGTCCGGTGTTCGTGCGTGTTGTGAATGAAGATCTGGCCGCCACCGCGCTGCAGATACGCTGCCCGACTTTACTGATTTACGGCGGGCGGGACACTGAAACGCCGCCCAGTATGGGCGAAGATTATGCCCATCTGATACCGCAGGTGCGCTTTCTGCTGGCCCCGGACGCTGATCATTACTCCCTTTTGGGCGCGCATCGCGCGATTGTCATGAAATGGATCAAGGAATTTACGGGATGCTGAATTTTGACAACGGCGCTATGGCCATCGTCCTATTATCGGCGTGCGGGTTTTGCTATCGCCGCCTGCTGCGCTACTTGCATATGTTCCAGCAGGATGATTATAACGAAGTGCGTCTGCTACAATGGTTGTGGCATACGGGCTCATTCGATCGTCGCATTTCTATAGCCTTGGTATTGATCGCCTTGCTGGCGGTTTGGGTTTTGTCTCCGTCCTATGCCGCCTTGGCCGTTGCGTTACTGTTCGCTGTTGCCGCGTGGCGCGAACCTGACCCCCGTGTGGCGGGTAAAAAGAAACTGGTCATCACGCAACGTGCGCGCCGCATTCTGGTGATGGCGTGCCTGTTGCAGTTCCTGCTTATACTCGCAGTCGGCATTAAAATGCAGCCTGTCGCATGGGTCTTGGCTGTGCAGTTTGTGCCCTTGGCCGTTGTGATCGGCAATATCCTGCTGCGCCCCGTGGAAGCGCGTATTCAGGCCAAGATTATGCGCGAAGCCGTGCAGCGGTTGCAGCAGGTCGCGCCAAAGATTATCGGCATCACCGGGTCATTCGGCAAAACATCCGTCAAACACATTCTGGGCCATGTGCTGGAAGTGAACGCGTCCACGCTCTATACGCCGGGCAGCGTCAATACGCTCATGGGCATTTCGCGCATTATCCGCGAGAAATTGCCGGACCAATGCCGCTTTTTCATTGTGGAGATGGGAGCCTATGGCGTGGGGTCTATTACACGCCTGTGCCGTTTCACGCCGCCTGATCTGGGCATTATCACGGCGATCGGCGAGGCACATTATGAACGTTTCAAAAGCCTGGATGGCGTGGCGCACGCCAAGTTCGAATTGGCCGACAGCGTATGGCGTAAGCCAGATGGGCAGATGGTCCTGCATCAGCAAACACTGTCACAACCCTATGCCGCCGGTCAGGTGGCCGCGCATCGTGGGCAGGCCTGGGTGTGCGGAGCGGGTCCCGATGCGGATGCTGCTGTGCAAGATGTGCAAACAACGCCACAGGGGTTGACGCTGTCCCTTACGTGGTGCGGCATGACCTATGCGCTGCAAGTGCCATTGTTCGGCAAACATCACGCGGACAACGTGGCACTGGCATTTGTGGCGGCGGCCACGCTTGGTATCGCGCCTGAGAAAATTGTCTATGCGTTGCGTACCGTGCCACAGATCAAGCACCGGCTGGAGGTTAAAAAGCAAGGTGATATGACCCTGATCGACGACGCGTTCAATTCCAACCCGCGCGGTTTTGCCGAAGCGGTTGATGTGATGGCGTTGCTGGCATCGGCGGGGCAGGGCCGCGCCATTTTGGTGACGCCGGGTTTGGTGGAGTTGGGCGAGCGGCACGATCAGGTGCATCATGATCTGGGGGTCCATGCAGCGCAGAAAAGTGATGTCGTATTGGCGATTGCTCCCGATCGTATCCCCGATTTCATTACCGCCATCCAGCAAACCGCGCCGGGTAAAACGCTTTTACTGATGCCGACCATGGCGGCGGCATTGGCATGGGTGCGCGATAATGCGCGTGCAAGCGACGTTGTGCTGCTTGAAAACGATTTGCCGGATTTGTACGAAGCGCGCCTCAGCCTCTAAGGCAAACGGCCTTAAGCGTGCGCGTTGATCAGGTCGCCCAGTTTGTCGACCAGAAACGCCATGTCGTCCTGACCCATATCCTGATACTGCGTCAAAATACGTTCAATGACGCGCGCGCGGTAAATGTCGCGGCCATTGGCTTCATCGACCATCAGCGTTTCGCTGATCACGTCAACGGCAGTGCGGAAGGCAGGCAGCAGGCGTGGCGGCAGGCTGGTTTTGGCGTAAAGCGACTTCAGGCCCAAACGCCCTGCATCATGGATCAGGATGCGTGCGTTGACGATCGGCACATTGGCCAAAACCGCCATGGATACTTCGAAAAACAGCAGGTCGCCCATGCAAACCGAACGCAGCACCAATGACGGCGTCAGGCGCTTGTTCTGATGCATCTGGGTCAGCATGCGTTCCAGGTCTTTTTCATTCGAATTGCCGGACAATGTCATCACGGCGCGTTCGCGCGATTGCAGCACAAGATTGGCCGCGATATTCGGCGACATTTCATGGTGCACCATCAGATAATCCTGCAGATTATCCGATACCAAAGTAACCAGACGTTCGGCCACGACAGCGGGCAGGGTATCGCGCTTCACCATCTTTTCCTTGACCAGATTGCTTTCGGAAAAGCGGTCAACCGCCTTGTTCATGCTGGGCGTGTTGATGACGGCGCCGTTGTTTTCCATCAAACGGGCAACCGTCTTTTCGCTGCCTTTATCGATCAGCGCCTCGGAAACTTTTTCAGACACAATCGCGCGCGATGCAATCGCTGCGTGTTTGGCCTCGTCGCCTTTGTGGACAATGGCGGTCAGGTCTTCGTCGGTTAAAATGCTGGAATAAGTCAAAATGGGTGAGGCAACGCTTTCGACGTCGTTCGCCAGCTTGACGGCAACGTCGTGCGGCATGCGTGCGGCGCTGCGCAGGCTTTCGGCCAGGGCCTGACGCACGGAAACTTCGACGTCACGCGCCATGATGCGCACGATATCCTCGGCCAATCCAAGCTCGGTTGACGTCATGCGCGGGTTGTCGATTTCAAGGGCCAGCTTACTGGCAAGCTCAGCACGCACTTTCGGCAATGGCTCAGCGAGCAGTTTGGCGACGTCGGATTGTGACAGGCTTGATGCCATAGAGGTTCGACCCGAAAGTATATTGTGCTGTAATTGGACCAGAAAGGCAGGTCCTACTAACCATAGCTTATCTTAAAACTAAGTTTACACAAAATATTTGCCCATTCGTAAACGCCCTGACCATTTTCGTATGTTATGGTGCAACAATGACGCATTTGGCCATATATAGACGTTTTATTTCCTATCATTTTAATAAAACTGCATCCGGTTGATGCGAACGGTTATTGCCAAGGCGGCTACCCTGCCTGTATAGGGTCGGTCGATGTTTTTCCAACCGACGGGCCAAACATGACCATGATCGACTTCAAAAAGCATATTCGCGGCGTTCCGGATTTCCCGAAACCGGGGATCCTTTTTTACGATATCGGCACCCTATTGGCGAACGGACCCGTCTGGCGTCAGGCGGTTGACCAGATGGTTGAAAGGGTCCGCCCCCTGCAACCCGAGGTTTTAATCGGCATCGAATCGCGCGGCTTTTTGGTGGCGGCGCCCTTGGCCGCGGCACTGAATATCGGTTTCGTCATGGCGCGCAAAAAAGGCAAGCTGCCGGGCAAAACCATCCCGCACACTTACGACCTTGAATATGGTTCCGACACCATCGAAATTCAGGAAGGCATGCTGGCCCCGGGGCAACGCGCGGTTATCTGTGATGACCTGCTGGCGACCGGCGGCACTTGCGCTGCGGCCATTCATTTGGCACGCAAAATCGGTGCCGATGTCATTCATGCCGCTTTTGTCATAGAGCTCGCGTTCCTGAACGGGCGCAGCAAGCTGGGCGTGCCTTGCACCAGCCTTATCAGCTACGACGAATAACGATCAATAACTGCCCGGGCTCAATACTAAACAGGCCTGACCCTTGCTGGTCAGGTCGGTGCAGACCGTTTGCGCGGTCTGCGCATCAAGGTCCAGAATACGCGCGCGGTAAATGGTGGCCTTGCCGTTACTCATTTTCTGCAATTCCGGACGGGCTGTTCCCAACAATTGAGGCATACCGTTGATGGTGTTGGCCAGAGATTGCCGTCCGACATCGACATCACTATAGGCGCCAATCTGTATCGCATAACGCGTGCTGTCCGCCGGGGGAGCCGCACTTACGGCCATGCTGCCGCCATGCGTGGCGGGGGCCGTAGCGCCGACAATTACCGGAGTGGGTGCAGCAGTATTATCATTGGCGGCCTGTACGGTTGCCACTGCGGGCGTCGGGGTTGGTTTGACGGGCGGTCTTGCTGTCACAAAAACGGCATCCGCGCGCGGCGGCAGGCGGATCGCGCTGCCGACTTTAATGGTCGATTCTTCCTCTTCGCTGTCATTGTTATCGCCCTGTGCTTCATCCTGACGCACGGCCATAACGCGACCTGTGCGTTGTTCTTCATGCGCGCGCTCAAAGGCGTCATCCAGCAACTGCGCCATGTGGTTATCACGCGCGATGGCGGACTTGCCGCCGAACACAACGCCGATCAGGCGGAGATTGCCGCGCTTGGCGGACGCAACCAGATTGAACCCCGAGGCGCGGATATAACCGGTCTTGATGCCATCCATGCCGTCATAACGTTCTTTCAAATGGTTGTGGTTGTGATGCGCAATACCGGCATAGGTAAAACTGTCGTGATCGAAATAGGGGTAGTAGTGCGGGAAATGATAAACCAACGCATGTCCTAACAATGCCATATCGTGTGCCGTCGTTACCTGACCCGGGTCCGGCAGGCCTGACGGATTATTGAAATGTGTGTGCATCATGCCCAGCGCGTGCGCTTGTCGCGTCATCATCGCGCCAAAACCTTCTTCACTGCCCCCCATCCATTCGGCCAGAACAACGGCGGCATCATTCGCGGATTCCGTGACCAGACCTAAAATGGCGTCTTCGACGCGGATGCGCTGCCCGGGGCGCAGGCCCAATTTAGAGGGGGCCTGTTCGGCAGCGTTTTCCGATACGGGCAAATATTGGTTCAACCCCAGCCGCCCGGCATCCAGCGCCTGAAAGGTGATGTACAGCGTCATCATTTTTGTCAGCGAAGCCGGATGGCGGATGCTGTCGGCGGCTGTGGCGTGCAGGACCTCACCCGTTTCCGCATTAATCACCAAGTCGGCATAGCTGGCGCCATGGTCGACCAGAGCATGCGCGTGCTTGACCTTTTTGTGCCCTTTGTGATGCTTTTTGGGGGCCGCCCAAGCATGGCCTGAAGACAAGCATAGGGCTAACATTATGATAAATAAAAGGGATTTTTTTATAAGAGAACTGTTTCGCATAGCATCCATAGCGGGTTTGATTCGCCGTTCGTCCAGATTCGGCTTAATGAATCCAGAAATCAAGGACGCGGTTACGCACTTGACAGTATATTCTCAATATCGTTAAAATTGTGCAATGCAATATGATCGTGGAAGCGATGTTGCAAGGGCCGAAAAAAGCCCGACCCTCGAACCAGTACAGGTTATCGATGACGCGTAAAAGCACGCCCAGAACGAAAGCCAAGACTGCACCCAAGGCTAAGGCTGCCGCTGCGCCGTCCAAGCCTGCGTCAAAGTCCGTGAAGGTCAAATTGGTGAAAGCCGAGCTTGTTGAATCAGTGCCTGCGACCCTCATGCCTTTAAACCCCCTCAACACCACCGAATGGAGGAATAGTCCAATGTCAGAACAAGTCGAAAAGGCCACTCAGGCGATGATCACGGCCTATGAAGAATTGAACAAGTACACCCGCGAAGCGGTTGATGCTTCTGTCCGTGCGGCCAATGCGTTCAGCAAGGGTTGGGAAGAAACCGCCCGTAGCACCAGCACCCTGTTGCAAGACAGCGTGTCGCGCGCCATGGCGGCAGGCAAGACCATTGCCTCGGCCAAGAACATCCGCGACGTTGTCGATACGCACAATGAATTCGTCAAGGATTACGTCGATGCGGTCATCGCCAACACCGGCAAGATTACCGAAATCTCGGCCCGCGTGACCAAGGAAGTTGTGGAACCCATCGCGCAACACGCGACGGAAACCGTTTCCCGCATTATGCAAAAAGCGCGCGCTGCCTAAGCGGTCACGCAACGCAGTTCATAAACCTCGCCAGCAATGGCGGGGTTTTTTGTTGCTATGCAAAAACGCGGCGGTTCATCAACAGGCTCCGTGCATCGTTTAGCCATTGTTTTCAGCCTGACCAGCCGTTACTAAAGACACATACTGTCAAAGCTATTTTTGCGGGTCATAGAGTGGTCAAGATTGTTTGTATCCATACCGCCAACGTCACGGACAGGCTTATTAACACCGGGATCGTGGACTATACTGCGTTGATGGCGGCCTTGCAGGGCAAGGGGGATCAGATCGCCGGCTTGTTCATGTCCGATGCGGCGTCCGCTGATTTGCGGATACCGGATGCCTGGCCCGGTTATGACGATCATCTATCTGCCGAAGAATCCATGCGCCAGTTCCCGCAAGAAGAGTTTCAGACAATGGTCGGTGCGGCGGCAATGTGCGAAAAAGCTTTGCCTGTATTGGTCGTCAATATGGGCGAGCGTACCGGTTTCCGTCTTTCGCCTGAGACATTGCACAACTATCCGGTTGTTGCCGTTTCTCACGAATTCATGCGATTGGATGGGGAGCGAAGGATCTTGCGGTTGCGGCAATTTTGTGCGGCCGACCAAATTCTGTTTACAAACGAAGAAGAACGCGATGCGGCCCTGACCGCTATGCGCGATGTTTTTGGCGACGCGCGCGCCGCCAGTATGGCACAAAAAATTTCAGTCTACCCCGTGCCATCAAACATTGTGCCGCCGGCCCGATTGGCAGAGCCGACTGATCGTGCCCCGAACGTCGTGGTTTTCGGCGTCATCAAGGCGCGCAAGGGGTTGGAAAAAGTGCCGCTCATGGCGCAACAGATCAAAGACGACCCCACGCTGACGGGCCGCAAAATAATTCTGATGGGTTCCGTTCCGACCCATGGCGGCGAAGATGGACAGGATGGCGGTTCCATCTTGCGTGATTTGCTGCCCCAGGTCTTCGGCCCGCAGGAGGGGCTTGCTGGCAAAAGTGACGCGGATCTGGTCGTCCTCGCCCTGCAGCTGGAGCGGTCAGTACGTCTTGAGGATCGCCTGCTGCCCATCGAATTACGGTTGAATGAGCCGATGGAGGAAGTCAGTCACGTCCTCAGTCAAAACCGTTATTGCTTCCTGCCGTTGCCGCGTGGTGCGACGGGGCATAGCGGGACGCTGGCGGCGGCGCTCGAACACCATATGATCACCTTCATTGCGCGCAATCCGGACGGGTTGACGCCGGACATATTGCAAAACGGGTGCGTTTATTTGCCCGACAGGCCGGAAGATTTCGTGGTCACCATGAAGCGGCATGAAAAGGAACAAGCCCGCAACCCCCGTATGGAGACGGCGATGGTTGCCGCGGGCGACCCCTATCGCGACGCGATAGGCTGGCCGGGTCTTATACGTCTGGTGAATGGCATGGCACGCAAAGCGGTTGCATTGCATTACGGTAATCAGGCCATAGCGGATGCCACTTGTGCGGCAGATTGCGCGTTATAAGTTCTGTTGCCGTAAATCGCACACAGAACGACTGGTATCCAGTGACGCAACCGCATCCGCCTTGACGCCGCCCGCCAGCATGTGGCGCGTCAGATGTTCGTAATAGGCAATGAATTGGCAGATGGCGTCACGGCGTTCTGGGGGCAGGGCGGCAGGCGGCAGTTGCATCAACCCCGCTTCCTGTTCCGACCGCCAGTCAACCACGACATCAAATGACGGTGCGGCCAGATACAGTGTTTTATCAAAGCGGTCGAACCATGGGCGATAGATGTCCGTTAACGCTTTGTTCCACGCCGTGCGCCACCTTGCCTCGGCATCCTGTTCGCGTTCCAATGCGTTGACAGGCGTTGTGAGGGTATCGGGTGTTATGGGCGTCGCGCCAACGCACCAGCCGTCGATAATAATGGCCGTCGGACGCCCTTTGAAAACCGGCCATGTATGTTGTGGAGCGCGGTCATCCTGCAACTTGTCAAACGCGGGAATCGGCGTTTCTGTATCCGGCTTTGCGCTTGACAGTTGGTCGATGACGGATTGACCCAGCGTAATGTCATGTGTGCCCGGCACGCCGCGCACGGCAAACAGAGGGTGGATGGCGGCGGCCATCTTCTGCCGCTCTGCCTTGGTCAGGTAAATATCGTCGATGGAGAAATGTGCAGCACCGAATTGCTGTGCCGCCTGTCGCGCATAGGTCGTTTTACCGCTGCCCTGACAGCCGCCGATGCCGATAATAGGCGGCGCGCCATCCGCGCGCGGATGATTGATCCAATCCCCCAGCAGCGACAGCAGGCGCGGGTCAAGGCTCACTGCTTTGCGAACTCCAGCCCGAACATGCGATAAAATTCGGGCCTGTCCTGCCATTTCTCATCGCATTTCACGTCCAGGAACAAATGCACGCGGTGACCCAGAAAGCGTTCCAGATCGCGCCGCGCCGCTTCGCCTATTTGCTTGATGCGCGCGCCGCCTTTGCCCAAAACCATCGGCCTGTGCGTGGCGCGTTCGATGACGATGGATTGATGCAGCGTGGCCGATCCGTCCGCGCGGTTTTCCCATTTCTCAGGTACAACGGTCGCGCCATAGGGCAGTTCCTGCTGCAATTGGCGGAACAATTGTTCCCGCGTGATCTCTGCCGCCAGCAATTGCGTGGGCAGGTCGCTCAGTTGGTCTTCGCCAAAAAACCACGGCCCCTTGGGCATGCGTGCGCCCAGATAATGCTTCAGGTCATTGACGCCGTCGCCATCCATCGCCGATATCATAAAGACAGCATCGAAAATGCCGGCTTCGTGCAACCGCGCCGCGAGTGGTAACAACGCGGATTTCTGTACTGTGTCTACTTTGTTGAGAACCAAAGCTACCTGCCTTTTCTGGCGCTGCAGTTCGGCGATGATGGCGTCGGTTTTCGTGTCGTGACGCAGGCTGGCATCGACCAGCAGGATAATCGCGTCCGCACTATCCAACGCACCCCACGCGGCCTGTACCATGGCGTGGTCCAGACGGCGCTTGGGCGCAAAAATACCGGGTGTATCCACGAAACCGATCTGCACCGCGCCTTCGGTCATCACACCCGTGATACGCATGCGCGTTGTCTGCGGCTTGGGGCTGGTGATCGAGATTTTCTGGCCGACCAGACGATTTAAGAGGGTGGATTTACCCGCGTTCGGCGCACCAACGATGGCGACAAACCCTGCGCGGGTTTCGGGCACTGCCTTCGGTTTGGGTGGCAGTTTGGTCGCGGCAGGTTTCGGGGTGGCCGATTGAGCTTTGGCAGGCTTTGCCTTGCCTGCTGGTTTGGCTTTTGCAGTTGCTGTTCTTGGTTTGGCTTTGGTTTTGTTTGCGGGTTTTGGCGGGGTTTTGGTCATGCTTTGCCTCCGGCACCTGTGTGCGTGTTGCTTAATACGTGATTCAATAATGATGCCGCCGCTGCTTTCTGCGCGGCGCGCTTGGAATCGCCGCTGGCCGTCATCGGCGGGTGCCCTTTCAGGCTGACTTCAATGACAAAACGCGGCGCATGCGCGGGGCCCGTGTGCTCCAGCACCTTGTATTGCGGTAGAGGCAGGGCTTGCGCTTGTGCCCATTCCTGTAGTGCTGTTTTGGGGTCGGCGGGCGCCTCGGCAATCGCGATATCTTTTTGCCAGTAACGATGGATAAAGGCGCTGGCCACCAAAAGGCCGCCATCCAGATACAGGGCGCCAATCAAGGCTTCGAGCGCATCGGACAACGTGGCGAGGTTCTTGCGCGCCGCTGTCACGTTTTCACCGCGCGCGACGCGGATGAAACTGCCCAGGCCGATTTCGATCGCAACCTGACGCAGCGCATCGCGGTTGACGAGTGCGGCATGACGTTTGGCCAGATCGCCTTCGTTGGCATCCGGGTATTGTTGATACAGCCATTCTGCGATAATCAGGCCCAGGACGCGGTCGCCCAGAAATTCCAGACGTTCATAGGGCGCGCCGCCTTTGCGCTTCTGCCTGTTCGCACCAGACAGGGATGGATGCGTCAGCGCCGCCTGCAACAAACGCGGGTCGTTGAAGGTATGGCCGACGCGCGTCATCAGCTCAGCAATATCATCCTGCCTGCTCGCGGCTGTGGTTTTTGAAGTGTTTGTCATTACCTGATCTTCGTGAATAAGCGATCCCAACGGACGGATGTCGGCCATTTCCAGAACTGCCAGAACGGCGCGCCGTCGCTCAGCGACAGGAACAAAAACTCCGCATGCCCCACCAGATTTTCTTCGGGCACAAAACCGACCATTTTGGTGCGACTGTCCTGCGAATTATCGCGGTTATCTCCCATGAAGAAGTAATGATGCGCCGGAACGACAAACACATCCGTGTTGTCCAGCGGCATATTGTCGCCTTCCTTGCGGATGATATGCGTGACGCCACCCGGCAGCGTTTCCTGATAATCGGTGGTGGCTGTGCGGACAGGCGGCAATTGCTCGCCGGTCAGGGGGTGTTGCAGACGGTCGCGGTCAACAGGAACGCCGTTGATATACAGAATGCCCTGGCGCATTTGCACGGTGTCGCCGGGCAGGCCGATCAGACGCTTGATGTAATCCGTCGTGTTATCGCGTGGCGTTTTGAAGACGACCACATCACCGCGTTTGGGTTCGTTCCCTAACAGACGACCCTTGAAAGGAATCAGACCCCAGAATGTCCCCATGTTGCCATAGCCGTAACTGTATTTGCTGACGAACAGATAGTCACCAATCAGCAGTGTCGGCACCATGGAGCTGGAGGGTATGTTGAACGGTTCGAAAGCCAGAGTGCGGATGCTAAGCGCAATCAGCATAGCCAGTAAAAGCGTACGAAAAGTCTCTTTTATGCCGCCATCTGTTGGCGGGGTTTCACTGGTTGGTTTGTCGGTCATAAAAACTCTGTGGTTACAGGGCAACGGGACTCAGGGTCTGCGGTTCTAAAGGATATGTAAAATCGTGTGAAGGGGCACGTGATTTTGGGCGTGAATTGGAAATATAAGCCTCTAATAGTTTCATGAAATTATATTCAACGGACAGCACAGCGTCGATTATTGGTAACATATTGATAATAATAATAAAATTGTTTTTCTCGAAATGAGAAAATTCAGTTGAATGCGCGACTTCGCCTGTGCCAGTATGCCTTCAAGACAACTTAAAGCGAATGTTTTCTTAACGTTGTGGTTTAGTAGGGAGTGTAAAAAGTGGGTGATTCATTGACCAGCCGAGATCAGATGATTGGCCTAGCGGCCCAGATCGTTGCGTCTTATGTCGGCAATCATACGGTATCGACGCAGGAAATTCCGCAGTTGATGACCGTTGTTTATCAAGGCCTGATGCGTCTTGGCCAGGAAGGCAGCGCAGAACGTCCGGAACCCGCCGTTTCGCCGAAAAAGTCCATTTTCCCTGACTACATCGTTTGTCTCGAAGATGGAAAGAAATTGAAGATGCTGCGTCGCCATCTGAAGACCGCGTACAATATGACGCCAGAGCAGTATCGCGAACGTTGGAGCCTGCCGTTGGATTATCCGATGGTTGCGCCGAACTATGCCCGTCAGCGCAGCAAGCTGGCGAAGCAGATCGGTCTTGGCACCGTGCGCCGCGAAACCAGCAGCCGCAAGGCCGCCTAAGCGTCAGGCATACACAATAGTAAAGGGGTGGAACCAGGTTCCACCCCTTTTTTGTTGGGCGGTGTGACTTCTACATGCTTTTATTATGGCGCTTAAGGTTGTATGACCAAGCGCTGGCGAAACTATGGTATGGCCCCATTCAATGACAACAGACACGATGACTCATCCCGCTTATCCGGTCTTGCGCTTTGGCAATCTTGAAGTGCGTCTGGCCACCACGCTTGCGGAAGTCGATGCTGCGCAAGCGTTGCGTTACAAAGTGTTTTACGAAGAAATGGGCGCCCAGCCGACGGATGAAATGCTGGCGCGCAAACGCGACTTTGACCGCTACGATGAGCATTGCCAGCATTTGCTGATTATCGACCATAAACTTGAAAACAGCCCGATCGTCGGTACGTACCGCATGATCCGCCGCTGTGCGGCTGAAAAATGCGGTGGGTTCTATTCATCAACCGAATATGACATCTCCGCGATCGTGGAATATCCGGGCGAGCTTCTGGAACTGGGCCGCTCCTGCATCGCTGCTGATTACCGTACCGGCGCTGTCATGCAGATCCTCTGGCGCGGTATCGCGGCCTTCATCGTTGCTTATGATGTGAAGTTGCTGTTCGGTTGCGCCAGCTTCCAGGGCACGGATGTTGAAAAACTGACGCTGCCTTTGTCTTATCTCTATCATCATCATCTGGCGCCGCCTGCGCTGCGTGCCAGGGCGTTGCCCGGACGTTATGTCGATATGTGCCGGTTGCCGCGTGAGGCGTTCGATCCGAACACGGCGTTCGATAAATTGAAATTCGACCCGCGCGGGGGCAGCCAATCACTGCCGCCGCTGATCAAGGGGTACATCCGCGTTGGCTGCGCCGTCGGTGATGGCGCCGTGATCGACGAACAATTTAATACCACCGATATTTTTATCGTTGTTAAAACCGACCTGATCGCCGACCGCTATACCAAGCATTACGATCTGGAACGCAAAACCCCGACGGCTGAATAAAGCGAAGCGGGGCAGGGAAGAAGGATTGCCATGAGTGTAGAAGCCACAGAAACAACCGCGCCGGTGTATGACCTGCCCGATGCGTGGAAAGGGTCTGCCTTTTTGGGCGGACTGCGGCTTGCTTGCTTTGTCGTTATGGTGATGGGGCTTTTCGCTTTCTATCATGGCATATTGTTGCCATTCAAACTCAACCGCTACACCATGTGCCGTCGTTTTCACGCGCTGTTTCTGAAATTGCTGAACGTCAAACTGCGTGTGCATGGTGCGCCCACAGACGGGCAGATCATGTTTGTCTCCAACCACACATGCCCGTTTGATATTCCGGTCATCGGCTCCATCTGCACGGCGTCCTTTGTCGCTAAATCGGAAATGAATGGCTGGCCGGTCATCAACCATATGTGCGACATGCAGGAGACCATCTTTATCGTGCGCCGCGCCGGACACTTGCGTGAACAGCAGAATGATTTGCAGAATGCCATCGATGCCGGACGCAGCCTGATCATGTTCCCGGAAGGCACAACCGGGCTGGGGACCGATGCACTGCCCTTTAACAGCAGCTTGTTCAGCATCCCCATGACCCCTGATAACGCCAAGCGCCTGAAGGTGCAGCCGATGGTTGTGACGATCACCGAAATTGCCGGTATTCCCGTCACACCGGAACGCCGCGAATTCTGCGCCTGGTACAGGCCGGAAGACGATCTGGCTAACTATGCCTGGAAAGTCATGAAAGTGCCGTCTCTGACCATCGATGTCACATTCTTCCCGGCGGTTGATCCGCGCGATTATGCAGACCGCAAAGCCCTGTCTCGTGCAATGTACGACCAGATAGCGGGCTGCATTCGCCAATTGAACGCGGAAGCGGTGCAAAAAGATTCAGAAAGAAAGCGAATTGCCTGACATGCAGAAAAAAGTGCACATCAAAACCTGGGGCTGCCAGATGAATGTATACGACTCGGCGCGCATGGCCGATGTCGTGGCGCCGCTGGGTTTTGCGCCGACCGACGAAGCGGCTGACGCCGATCTGGTTATTTTTAACACCTGCCATATTCGTGAGAAAGCGACTGAAAAGCTGTTTTCCGAACTGGGGCGGTTGCGGCCACACCAGCAGGCCAAGCAGGATGCCGGTGGGCGCATGATGGTTGCCGTCGCCGGATGCGTGGCGCAGGCCGAAGGGGCTGAGATCCAGCGTCGTGCCCCGTTCGTCGATATGGTGTTCGGGCCGCAGACTTACCACCAACTGCCTGAGATGATCGCGCGCGTGACCCGTGGTGCCGGTGCGGTTTTGAATACGGAGTTTCCACCGGAACCAAAATTCGACGCGTTGCCCGAAGACAGAACTGCGCCGGGCATCAGCGCGTTTTTATCGGTACAGGAAGGGTGCGATAAATTCTGCACCTTCTGCGTCGTTCCCTATACGCGCGGCGCCGAATATTCACGCAGCGTGCAGGCGATTGTTGATGAGGCGCAGCGTCTGGTCGCAGCCGGTGCGCGTGAAATCACGGTTCTGGGGCAAAATGTCAACGCGTTCCATGGCGAAGGGCCGGATGGCACCGTCTGGGGGCTGGGCCGCCTGTTCCACCGTCTGGCGGAAATAGACGGGTTGCAACGCCTGCGCTACACCACATCGCATCCGCGCGATATGGGCGATGATCTGATTGCCGCGCATCGCGACCTGCCGCAATTGATGCCGTTTTTGCATCTGCCGGTACAAAGCGGGTCGGATGCCATTCTGGAAGCGATGAACCGCAAACATACAGCGGATGATTATCGCCGCATTGTCGATAAACTGCGTACCGCGCGGCCTAACCTTGCGCTGTCATCCGACTTTATCGTCGGTTTCCCGGGTGAAACGGACAAGGATTTCGAAGCCAGTTTGCAACTGATCCGCGATGTCGGCTTTGCGCAGGCCTATTCGTTTAAATACAGCCGTCGCCCGGGCACGCCCGCCGCCGCCATGACAAACCAGATCGCCGAAGCCGTTAAGGATGAAAGGCTGCAGGCCTTGCAGCAGCTGTTGCGTGATCAGCAGGATGCCTTTAACCGTTCGATGATCGGTCAAACCCTGCCTGTCCTGTTTGACGGCCCAAGCCGTCGCGAAGGGCATATGTACGGCCGTACCGCCTTTATGCAGGCCGTGTATGTCGAAGGCCCTGCGCGTATGCAAGGGCATGAATTGCCGGTTACCATCACGGCGGCGGGCACGAACAGCCTGACCGGTCATATCGCGGTCTGACATCCGTCATTAACACTTTAACCATTACATTTGTATTGATTGCGTGCGCGGGAATTTGTACAAATCGCGCAGTTATTTTTATCAATGTTTTTTGTGGGTGGTTGTTATGTTTGGTTTGGGTGGTGGTGATTACAAAGGTCCGCCGACAGATGCAAAGACAAAAGATCAACGTAAGGCGGAAAAGGCAGCAAGGCCGACACCTACAAATAATGGTAGTTCTTCTGACCGGGGCGGTCGGCTGCCTAATGGTCCCAGATAAACAGATTCCGGCCGCGCATCCTGTGTTATAACACCTCATCCGAATCAATGGGAGGATGCCATGGCCAAACGCCCCGCCGCCGCACGTGCCGTTCCTTCAGCCTACAGCGACCTTGAAATTGCCATAGAACATAAGGGCTGGGACAGCATTCGCGGCCTGCGCCCGTTGTTGGGTCGTGCCGCCGAAATGACCTTGGCGCATCTGCCCGAAAAATACCGGTTTCCGGTTGCCTTTACCGTCCTGCTGACAGGCGATAAACAGGTTGAAACCCTGAACCACGACTATCGCGGGCAGAAGAAACCAACCAATGTTTTGTCCTTTCCGCAGGTGGAACCCGAAGACCTGACGCGCCTTGGCAAGACGGTCAAAGGGCAGAAAAATGCCGCTTTGTGCATCGGCGATATCGCCATGGCCTATCAATATATGGTAGTTGAGGCGAAAAATGATAACAAGATATTGAAAAATCATGCCGCTCACCTATTAATTCATGGTATTTTGCATCTTTTCGGCTATGATCATCTAACTGACCCGGAGGCGGGTCGTATGGAACGGTTGGAAACAAAGATCATGGCTGCGCTTGGTCTTCCCGATCCTTACGTGGCCCCTCCCAGAACGGAGCCAAAAAAGGCGAAAACCGTGGGCAAACAACGTAGCACCCGCGCCAAGCCGAAGCGATGAACGACCCTTCCCCATCCCCTCAGGGCAAGATTGCCGAGAAAACCAAACTTGCCGGTACGGGCGCAGAAGAGCCGCGAACGTGGACCGAGCGCCTATGGCGCGCCCTGCATAACCTCTTGCGCCCGCCCGCCGATGTCGAGGATTTGCGCGAGGTTGTCGAAGAACTGATCGAAGAACCCCTGTCCGAATCCGGACTGTCGCAGGAAGAACATGTCCTGCTGACGCACCTGATGACACTGCGCGAACGCAAGGTCAGCGATTGCATGATCCAGCGCACCGATATCATATCGGCGGCAGATGACGCTTCGCTCAGCGATCTTGTCGATCTGATGGCCGCGCACGGCCACAGCCGCATCCCCATCTATCGTGAAACGCTGGATGACGTTGTTGGCATGGTGCATATCAAGGACATCATGCCCTGTATTGCCTATCAGCAAACACGCAGCGTCGCGGATTTACTGCGTCCTGTTTTGTTTGTGGCCCCTTCCATGGCGGCGGCAAAGCTGTTGTTGCAAATGCGCCAGACGCGCCACCATGTGGCAATGGTGGTCGATGAATTCGGCGGTATCGACGGCATGGTGACCATCGGTGATCTGGTGGAACAGGTGGTGGGTGAGATTGAAGACGAACACGACGCGCCGCCTGCGCCCATGCTGGTGCGCCGCGCGGATAACACCTTGTTGATCGACGCGCGCATGACCATCGACGATTTCGAAAGCCAGACGGGCCAGCTTTTGCCGCTGCATGCCGATGACGATATCGACACGCTGGGCGGTTATGTCGCGCATCTGGCAGGCCGCATGCCGCAGATTGGCGAAAAGATTGTCAGCCAGAACGCCGTGTTCGAGGTTCTGGAAATGGATCAGGGTCGCATTCGTCGCCTGCGTATGCGTCCGATGCCTGCGCCATCGACGGAATCAAAAGACGGGGCCGCCGCATCATCGGCATCCGCAGATGCCGCAACCCCGACCGCACAGCGTGTCCGCGTTGGTTGATATGCAGGACAAACCCACGCAGGCTGATGCAACAAAACTGTTTGCCGGACAGGCGACATGCCTTCTGGCCGCCGCCGATGCTGTGCAGTTTCCTGCGACACGTTTACCGGAAATTGCGCTGATCGGTCGGTCGAATGTCGGTAAATCATCGCTCGTCAACGCTCTGACGGGCCGCAAGGCTTTGGCCCGCGCTTCCAAAACACCGGGCCGCACGCAACAGATCGTGTTTTTTGATGTCGGCCAGAAATTGATGTTGGCCGACCTGCCGGGCTATGGTCACGCCAAGGCGCCACGTGACGTGCAGGATCAATGGAATAATCTGGTGCATACCTATTTGCGCACACGCCCGCCACTACGCTGCGTCTGCCTGTTGATCGATGGACGGCATGGCATTCTGGCGAATGATCTGGGCATGATGCAGTTTCTGGATCGCGCGGCGGTCAGTTACCAGATCGTGCTGACGAAACTCGACCTCGTAAAACCCCTTGAACGCGACGCGCGCGTGCAACAAACCACGGCACTGATTCAGCGCCATGCCGCAGCGCGCCCGGGCGTGATGGCGGTCAGTTCAGAGAAAAATCTGGGCATGGATGAATTGCGCTTGTTCCTCGCCACCATCGCGGCGGGGAAACTCTAAATCACTTCCCCATCGCTTCAATGACTTTCCATTCTGCCGCGGTGACGGGGGAAACGGACAGGCGGCTCTGGCGAATAAAGACCATGTCTTGCAGGGCTTTTGCGGCCTTGATGGCGGCCAGTGTGACGGGCGTTTTAACGGCGCGTACGGGGGCGACCGTGACCATGCCAAAACGCTTGCCTTCATCGCTTGGGTCCAGTTCCCACGCGCCGATAATTTTCATGATGCCGACAACCGCGCGTTCTTCGTTCGAGTGGTAGAAGAACGCCTGATCCCCCACCTTCATCGCCTTCATATTATTGTTGGCCTGATGATTGCGCACGCCCGTCCATCCGGTCTTGCCGTCTTTGACAAAGGTCTGCCACGCATAGGCAGACGGCTCGGACTTCATCAACCAATAGGCCATGGGAACCCCTTATGCCTGTTCCGATTTCAAAGGCCGTGCCAACAGGCCGTTGATCGCTTCATCAATCGCCAGCGTGCCCTGTAAGATGCCGCAAACGGCTTCGACCACCGGCATATCGACGCCGGATTTGCGGGCCAGCGTTTGCGCGGCCTCTGCCGTGTGTACGCCCTCCGTCACGCTGTTCCGCGCGGCCAGAATATCGGCCAGTTCCTGCCCTTCGCCAAGCGCGATGCCCAGCGACATATTGCGCGATTGCGGACTGGAGCAGGTCAGGACAAGGTCCCCCATGCCCGAAAGCCCCATCAGCGTATCCGCCCGCGCGCCGATTTTTTGGCCAAGGCGGATCATTTCGCTCAGGCCCCGTGTGATAAGCGCCGCGCGCGCATTGTCGCCAAGCTTGCGCCCCGCCACGATGCCGCAGGCAATCGCGATCACGTTCTTAAGGGCACCGCCCAGCGCCGCACCTGTTACGTCATCGGTGACATAGGGGCGGAAAGTGCGGGTTGCCAGCGCCGGCGCCAGATCTTGAGCCACTGCCTGATTGGCGGCCAATGTAATGGCGGTCGGCAGGCCGCGCGCCATTTCAGCGGCAAAACTGGGGCCGGATAAAATGGCGATGGCGCTTTGCGGCCAGACTTCCTGCAAGGTCTGGTGTGGCAGCAGGCCCGTGCCGCGCTCAATTCCCTTAGAGGCAATAATAACCGGTGCCGTTACATCACCCGCCGGGGCCAGTTGCCGCGCCAGCTCGCGCATATGCTGTGCCGGGCAGGCAAACAGATAACAATCCGCCCCGTACAAATCGCCGATTATGCCGGTGGCCTGAATACCGGCATCAAGCGCAATGCCGGGCAGGTGGCGTGTGTTTTCATGGCGCGTGTTGATGATATCGACCAACGGCGTGTGATGCGCCCAGACGGTAACGCGGTGTCCGTTGCGGCGCAGATTGGCGGCCAGCGCCGTACCAAACGCACCCGCGCCGATAATGCCAAAATGGCGTGGCGTTGGATTGTTCATTACTGATCGTCCCGGAAGTCGAGCGTGTAATCGCGGATGTTCACGCCAACATCGACTTGCTGGAACCCTTTGGCCTTATACCCGCGCGCATCGCAATTGCCGTCACCCTGAACGCGGAAGGCTTTGGTGTCAGTGCAGAATTCATACTTGCCGCCCCACAGGAATGGCCGGTGTTCCGGCGTCGGGGTTGAAAGGCCTGCGGCGTAATAGAAATAGAAACGTTGTTTGAGTGGGTCGCTGTATACGCGCGAACACTGGCCGGGCTCAATCCGCCACCACCCCTCGGAAAACCAGTCCTCGTGGTTGTCGTCATCGACCGTGTCACGATAACCGATGGCGGCCTCAATCGGTTCCTTGGTTTTGTTGCAAAAAACCATGGCGGCCTGTGCCTGATGCGGACAAACAGTCCCCATGAGGCCGAGAATCACGGCCATGGATGCAGCGCGTGCGGGGGGGCTGACCCCCAAAATGCGGAAAAGTGGCGTGAACAAGCGTTTTTTCAACATGTCTGGTCGGCGGAACGAAAAGCGGTTAACCTTACGGCAATAAAATTGACGTAGCACATCCTAGAGATTAACGACAAGGTGCGGTAGAGGGAAACTGTTGCCAGACCCTTGCAACCAAACCCATCCTTACGACCAGCGCCTCATGCCTCAGGGAGCCATAGAATGACAGTCCAAACCGGCCAAGACAGCCTTCAAACCCGCACCACGCTGACTGTCGGCAATAAAAGCTATGATTATTACAGCCTGAAAACGGTGGAAAAGACGCTGGGTGATTTGTCGCGCCTGCCTTTCAGCCTCAAAGTCCTCTTGGAAAATCTGCTGCGATTCGAAGATGGGCGCTCGGTAACCGTCGATGATATTAAGGCCATCGGCACCTGGTTGCAGGATCGCAAGAGCGATACCGAGGTCGCCTATCGCCCCGCACGCGTGTTAATGCAGGACTTCACCGGCGTTCCGGCGGTTGTTGATCTGGCCGCCATGCGCGAAGCCACCATTAAACTGGGCGGCGACCCGAAGCGCATTAACCCGCTGTGTCCGGTTGATCTGGTCATCGACCATTCCGTGATGGTTGATTATTTCGGCACCGGCGATGCCTTCGATAAAAACGTTGATCGTGAGTTTGAACGTAACGGCGAGCGTTATGCCTTCCTGCGTTGGGGCCAAAGCGCGTTTAACAATTTCCGCGTCGTGCCGCCTGGCACGGGCATTTGCCATCAGGTTAATCTTGAATATCTGGCGCAGACCGTTTGGACGGATCAGGATCAGGGCGGCAAGACGGTCGCCTATCCCGACACATGCGTCGGCACCGACAGCCACACAACCATGATCAACGGCCTGTCCGTCTTGGGTTGGGGCGTGGGCGGCATCGAAGCCGAAGCCGCCATGCTGGGTCAGCCCGTCTCCATGCTGATCCCCGAAGTGGTCGGTTTCAAACTGACCGGCAAACTGAAGGAAGGCACGACCGCAACCGATCTGGTGCTGATGGTCACGCAGATGCTGCGTAAAAAGGGCGTCGTCAACAAATTCGTCGAATTTTTCGGCCCGGGCCTGTCGGCCATGTCGCTCGCCGATCGTGCGACCATCGCCAATATGGCTCCTGAATATGGCGCGACCTGCGGCCTGTTCCCGATTGATGCGGAAACTATCGCCTTCCTGCAATTCTCGGGCCGCGATCCGGACCGTGTGGCACTGGTCGAAGCCTATGCGAAGGCGCAGGGTATGTGGCGCGATGCGTCTTCGCCCGATCCCGTCTTTACCGATACGCTCGAACTTGATCTGGGTAATGTCGAGCCGTCATTGGCAGGCCCGCGCCGTCCGCAGGACCGTGTGGCGTTGAAAGATGTCGCGGCCGCGTTTGAAAAAGAACTGCCAAGCTTCAAGGTCGACGTTGCCGCGCGTGGCAAGAAGGCAGCCGTTGCTGGCGCCGATTACAGCCTGTCGCATGGTGATGTCGTCATTGCGGCGATCACCTCCTGCACGAATACATCCAATCCGGGCGTATTGATCGCGGCGGGGCTGGTGGCACGCAAGGCGCGGCAGCTCGGTTTGCAGAAAAAGCCGTGGGTCAAAACATCGCTCGCGCCGGGCAGTCAGGTCGTAACGGATTATCTGGCGAAGGCCGGATTACAGGCGGATCTGGACGCGCTGGGCTTTAATCTGGTGGGTTATGGCTGCACGACCTGTATCGGTAATTCAGGTCCGTTGCCGGAACCCATCGCCGCCGCGGTGGAGCAGGGTGACCTGGTTGCCGCTGCCGTTCTATCAGGCAACCGCAATTTCGAAGGGCGCGTGAACCCGCATTGTAAGGCGAACTATCTGGCCTCGCCGCCGCTGGTTGTCGCTTATGCGCTCGCCGGCAATATTGCGCTTGATCTTGCCACGCAACCACTGGGCACCAGCAAGGATGGCAAGCCTGTTTTCCTCAAGGATATCTGGCCCACACAAGCGGAAATCAGCGCCATGCTGAACGCCGCCCTGACGCCCGATATGTTCCGTTCGCGCTACAGCAACGTGTTCGCCGGACCGCAAAAGTGGCAGCAGATCAACGTGGCAACAGGTCAGACTTATGGCTGGCAGGCGGAATCCACCTATGTGAAATCGCCGCCGCTCTTTGACAATCTGCCGCGTGAACCGCAGGGCGTGACCGATATTCAGGGTGCGCGTTTGCTGGCGCTTTTGGGTGACTCGATCACTACGGACCATATCTCTCCGGCGGGTGATATTAAAAAGAGCAGCCCGGCGGGCTTGTACCTGACGCAGCATGGCGTACCGGTGTCCGAATTTAATTCGTATGGCGCGCGTCGCGGTAATCACGAAGTCATGATGCGCGGCACATTCGCCAATATCCGTATCAAGAACGAGCTGATGGGCGGCGCCGAAGGCGGCAATACCAAGCATGTGCCGTCGGGCGAAACGCTGTCGATCTATGACGCCTCCATGCGTTATCAGGCTGACGGCGTGCCGCTGGTCGTCATTGCGGGCAAGGAATACGGCACGGGTTCATCGCGCGACTGGGCGGCCAAGGGGACAAAACTTCTGGGTGTTCGCGCCGTCGTTGCCGAAAGCTTTGAACGTATCCACCGTTCGAACCTCGTCGGCATGGGTGTCTTGCCGCTGGAATTCAAGGACGGCATGACACGCGCCGACCTGAAGCTAACCGGTAACGAAAGCTTCGCCATTTCTGGCGTTGCCGTCGGGCTGAAACCACGCATGGATGTGACGCTGACGGTAACGCGTGCCGACGGTACGACAACGACCGCGACGCTGCGTTGCCGCATCGATACGTTGGATGAAGTCGATTATTTCAAGCATGGCGGCATTCTGCCCTATGTCTTGCGCAGCCTGATCAAACAGTCTTAATAGGAAAGGGAAATATCATGAGGATCCGTACGCAATTACTGATGACCGCCGCGCTGATCGCCTCGTTCGCCACCGCCGCGCAGGCCGAAGAACAGCCCGGTTACCCGCGCCAATTTTCCACCGAAGCGCGTCACATTGTCGCCACGCACTGCCTGAATTGCGGTTCGTCGGAAGGTCAGGCAGTGGGTCAGCAAATGGCCGCGCCTGCGTTGCCGGAAGTCGTTCACTTCGCCAGCGGTTCGGATAAGCTGGATGCGGGTGGCAAGGCCATTGTCAAGAAAGTTGCTGCTGATCTTAAGTCTCCTGCCTTTGCGCAATCGCATGTGATCGTACGCGGCTTTGCCGACAGCCAGGGCAAGAATGCCGAGAACCAGCGTTTGTCGTTCCATCGTGCGCTGACGGTCGTCAAGGCGCTGGAAGCCGAAGGCGTGCCAGCGGCCAAGCTGACGGCGCAGGGTTTTGGTGCCGATGATCCTGTTGGTGACAACAAGACGGGTGCCGGTCGCGCGCTCAACCGCCGCGTGACATTTGAAGTCGTGTGTTCCATGGGCAACCCGGAATATCCGCGCCCCGTGATACATCACAGCGCCAAACACCACCACATGGGGATGAAGCCGCAAGGTGATGCGCCACAGGGTACGGCAACGGAGCATAAGCACAAACACCACCATCACCACCACCATGATGATGCGCAGCAGCAGGGCACAACCCCGCCGCAAGGGCAACAGTAACGGTCAGGAGCAGGCGCGTGGCAAAAACTCAATCATCCTTTGTTATCAGTGACGAGGAATTAGAGGGTTTGCTCACGCGCTATACGCGCGATATCACGGCCATGGACCGCGCGGGCAGGTTCGACCCGATATCGGGTCGCGATGATGAAATCAACCAGATGGTCCTCATCCTCCTGCAACGGTTGCGCAAGAATGTCCTGATTATGGGGCCAGCCGGTACGGGTAAAACCGCCCTGTTCACAGGTGTTGCGCAGGCCATCAATCAGAACAAGGTGCCGCCCATGCTGGCGGGTGCCCGCCTCATTGAACTTGAAATGTCCATGATCGGTGCGGGTTCCGCCTCGCGCGCGGATCTGGAAGGGCGATTGATTCCTATCATCAAAGGCGTGGCTGAACGCAACGCTGCACGTCAAGGGCCGCCCATTATCTTCTGCATCGACGAAGTGCATCAATTGATGCTGGCCTTTAAGGCGTCCAGTTACGCCGGTGTTGCCGATTTGATGAAGCCCTACCTGACAGCGGGCGATCTGTATGTGCTGGCAGCGACCACGCGCGAAGAATACGAAGATTACGTGCGCGTTGAACCGGCCATCGATCGCCGTTTCCAGAAAATCGCCTTGCGCACGCCCGACCTTGCCATGACAGAGACCATTCTTTTAAACATGAAGCCGGGGTTCGAAGAACATTTTGGCCTGACCATTACACCCGAGGCCGTGGCGCGTATTGTCAAACTGACGGACCGCTATATCCGCAACCGCAATAACCCGGATAAATCCATTCTGGCGATGGACTTCGCCTGCGCCGTCGCCGTTAAACGCGGCGGGCAAAAAACGCTGGATGATAAATCCATTGAAATCGCCGTCGGCGCCGAGGCCGGCATTCACGCCTCTGCGGTGAAGTAGCTAAGATCAAAAAACCTTGCGGCGGGCCTTGATGGCGGCGGCTTCGGCGTCGGGCAGGGTTTCACAGATAACCTGATTGCGGCCTGCGCCTTTGGCCTTGTAAAGGCCGGAGTCGGCGCGACCGATAAAGGATTCCATGTCTTCGCCCGGGCAGTATTCTGCGGCGCCGATGGACACCGTGATGACACCCAGCGTTTCGTTCGTGCTGCGTTTCTTGATCTGCTTGGTCGACAGGGCGCTGCGCAGCAGGTTGGCCACGCGTTCGGCGTCTTGCAAACGGGTTTGGGCCAGCAGGATAACAAATTCTTCGCCGCCGTAGCGAGCGATCACGTCGCGGCCTTTCAGGTTTTCAACCAGCGTGCGCGCAACAAGACGCAGCACCTGGTCGCCGATCTGGTGGCCATAGCTGTCGTTGAACTTCTTGAAGTGATCGATATCGACCATCAGCAGGGAAAGCGGCGCGGCATTGTCGCGCGCTTCGGCGGTCGTGTGGATCAGTTCCTTGTCGAAGAATTTGCGGTTACCGACTTCGGTCAGCGGGTCAATTTGCGATTCGCGGTGGATCTGGTCAAAGCTGGTGCGCATCTCGCTGAGCTGCTGTGTTGCTTCGGCCAATTGCGCAGCTAAACGTTCGTTCTGCGCCGACATGTTCAGGGTTTCTGCGGCGACCTTGGTCACGGCTTCACGGATCTGCTCCATGGATTTGCCGCTCGTCAACGTGCCGGAGAAATCATCCAGCGTTTCTGAATATTGATTGGCGTCGTTCGAGGCGCGGTCAATCATGTCCAGCATGCGATTGACTTCGCTTTCGATCGAAGCGTTCGCCTCTTGCAGCATCTTATGCTCGGCATCAATGCCCAGATGGGTCTGATATAATTCGTTGCAGTTGTCCTGCGTCAAGCTTGGTTGCTTGCTGAGAAAGATGTCGACTGCGGTGCGCAGACGCGGATTGCTGCCTGCGAAGTAGTAGTAGTAGATCGCGTAATTATTCGGGGTCGGCACTAGTCCGTCGCGCTTCAGTCTTTCAAAAGCCTGTAGCGCCCATTGGTCTGGGGTATACGCCATAGTAAACGGGCCTGTTCTGCGTTGGTATAGTTAAAGAATACCCGAGTAATAAACCGAATCCCAGTATGAATAAAGAGTTTTCATGAAAAAACTCTTGTGCGGGGCCGTCATTGCCCTTCGCGTTTGGCGCCCAGAGGCGTGGGGTGGGAAAGGTTGCCCAGCAGCTGGCGGATGAAGGTATCATTGCGGCCATAGGTGGGCGTTTCGCCGTCGGCGGGTGTGATATCTTGCGCGGTAGTCAGGTCCAGCGGTTCAATTGTTGCGACGATCCCCTGATCATTAAAATGAATCGCAACAGCCTTCTGTTCAACCACTTCCGGGTCGAAAAACGAATATTGCTCGGTCCTGCGGCCGACATAGTACCAGGTTTTATCGTCAAAGGTGCTGATCTGGGTCGGTGTGCCCAGTTTGGTTGCAACTTCTTCACGCGTGCTGGTGCCTGCCTTAACCTCGGCCAAGCGGTCGGGGTCCAGAATATTGCCGCGCGTGGCGACTGTGGGCTCGCACGCGGTTATGGCCAGCGACAAAGCCACAAGAGCGGGCCCGCGCAGGCGGCGGCACAAATCAGACAGCGAAAAAACAACAGACATCGACAAAGCTTGCCCCTGCGGCGCAGAACGTGCTTGATTATTGAAGTTATCACAAAGCAACATAAATACAGTTTGGTCAAGTGCCATGATATCTGCCGCCACCACGTTTTTACAAAGATTGATGCGCCGCCTCGCGCCGCCTGTGGCCGAAGCGGAAATGGACGCGCTTTACCGGCTTTGCATCGTGGCCGCACGCCGCGACTCGTTTTACAAAGCGGGCGGCGTTCCCGACACGCTGGAAGGCCGGTTCGACCTGTTGCTGCTCCATGTCTGGCTCGCGATGCGACATTTGCCGGAAGACGCCGCACCGCGCGGGCAGCGTCAGCAATTGTTTGACATCATGTTTGCCGATATGGACCGCAATCTGCGTGAAATGGGCATCGGCGATATGGGCATTCCAAAGCGGATGAAGGCACTTCTGAACGGCTTTTATGGCCGGACGCAAGTGTATGAAAAAGCGTTGGGTGAGGCAGATGGCGATGCCGCGCTGGCGACCGCGCTCGCACGCAATGTATATTTTGTGCCAGAGGCAACGGCGCAGGCCCACGCGCTGGCGGCCTATGTCAGGCAAGCCGACCAGATCCTGCGGGCGCAGGCATCGGCATTGGCGCAGGGACGCGCCGCGTTCCCGGATGCCGTTTTTCCCGATCTGGCTTGATCGCATAGAAGGCGGATAGAAATCATGAAGCGTCAGCACACTCCCGACTATGAATTATCGCGCCCCTTGGTGGTTGATAAAATCTCCTCCAACGGCGTTGAGGATGATATCAAGGCAACCCCCAAGGAACGTGCTGCATTGGCGGCGCGGTTTGGCTTGATTGATTTGCCGATGTTACGGGCGCGTCTGCAATCGCACGCTTCGCATGCAGGTGCGGTGGTCAGCGTTGTGGGCAGGTTGGAAGCGGATGTGGTGCAGCCTTGCGTCGTGACGCTGGAGCCCGTCGCCGCGCATATCGAACAGGATATCGACGTTAAATTTTCTGCGATCGATACGACACCGGAAGCCAGCGCCATTCAGCATGATGCCGACGAAGACGATGTTGAGCCGATCGAAGGCGGCGTCATCGATTTGGGTGAGCTGGTGGCGCAACATCTTGGAATCGCGCTCAACCCCTAT
Organism: Alphaproteobacteria bacterium; assembly: GCA_019233975.1. GTDB lineage: Bacteria > Pseudomonadota > Alphaproteobacteria > UBA9219 > UBA9219 > JAFALY01. The sequence continues at coordinate 127,390 of JAFALY010000035.1, forward strand.
CCGCGCAAGGAAGGCGTTGCGTTTGACGAAGCCGAAATGGGCGCCCCACCCTCCCAACAGGCTGCTAATGATGCCGGTAAAGATACGAATAACCCCTTTGCGCGACTGGTTGAATTGCAAAAAAATCGTGATAAATCAGATAAATAGCATGTTGCCGCGCGTTTTTGCTTGCAATTCCCGCATATTTCCCTAGAACAGGCGGACTTGCGCGGTTGTACGGCGCCCTGGGGGGCGTTGTCCGCGCCTTAATTTTTGCCAAGATATTCGTGAGTAGAAGCCATGGCCGTTCCTAAAAGAAAAACATCGAAATCCGTCCGCAATATGCGTCGTTCGCACCACGCGCTGGAAGCGACCAACTCGATCGAATGCCAAAACTGCGGCGAACCCAAGTTGCCGCATCATGTTTGTGGCGCTTGCGGCCACTATGATGGCCGTTCGGTTGTGAAGTCGAAGAAATCTGCCTAATCCTTCATAACGCCCGCTTTCGGGAGTCATCTGATCGTGTCCGACAGCCCCCAGAATGCTCAGGCCGCTTCTGCATCTGCTGCTTCGCAGGTCATCGCGCTGGATGCCATGGGGGGCGACCATGCACCCGCGATTGTTATCAAGGGTGCAGCACTCGCGCTGTCGCGTAACGCATCCCTGCGTTTTCTGGTTTTCGGCGATACAGCGCAAACCCAGCCATTGCTGCAACAGCATCCCGATCTGGCGAAAGCCTGCACGCTGCGCCACTGCACCGACGTTATTACACCGCATATGAAACCGTCGCTGGCCCTGCGTCAGGGGCGGCAATCCAGCATGCGTCTGGCCATCAATGCCGTGGCGGAAGGCGAAGCTTCCAGCATCGTTTCTGCTGGCAATACGGGCGCGCTTATGGCGTTGGCCAAATTCGTGCTGCGCGCCCTGCCGGGCATCGACCGCCCCGCGATTGCCTCCATCATGCCGACCAAGAAGGGCGAGGTCGTCTTGCTCGACCTCGGCGCCAATCTGGAATGCGACGCTGAAAATCTGGTGCAGTTTGCGCTGATGGGCTCGCTGTTCTGTCGCGCGGTGTTGGGCACCGAACGTCCAACCATTGGCCTGCTGAATATCGGCACCGAAGAAATGAAGGGCCATGACGAAATCCGCACGGCCGCCAACATTCTGCAGGAACGCCCTGTGCCGGGCATTTTCCGCGGGTTTGTCGAAGGGAATGATATTCTGGCGGGCACAGTCGATGTGGTCGTAACCGACGGGTTCACGGGCAATGTCGCGCTGAAAACCATCGAAGGTACGGCGCAGTTGCTGGCGCATTTCCTGCGCGAAACATTCGGCTCCGGCCTGTTTGCGAAAATCGGCTATCTGCTGGCGCGCAAGGCGTTGGCCCGTTTCAAGCTGCGCGTCGATCCGCGCCGTTATAACGGCGCGCTGTTTCTGGGGTTGCAGGGCGTGTGCGTTAAAAGCCATGGCGGCACGGACGAAGAAGGTTTTGCCAACGCCATTCGCGTGGCGAATAACCTTGTTAAATATGGCCTGAACCAACGCATTGCCGAAGAGCTTGCGCTGCACTATGGTGCTGTGCCGCAGGCAGGGGATGCCCCGCCTGCCTTGGCGCTTCCTTCTGCAAACGGTTCGGTATGACAACACACAAAATGCTGCGTTCGGTCGTGATGGGGTGCGGGGGCTATCTGCCCGCGCAAATCGTGACCAATGACGAACTGGCCAAACGTGTGGACACATCCGACGAATGGATCACGCGCCGCACCGGCATCAAACAACGCCATATTGCCGGACCGGATGAAAAAACATCGGACCTGGCGCTGGCCGCCGCGCGTGAGGCGCTTGCCAATGCTGGTATCGACGGCGCCACGCTGGACCTGATTATTGTCGCCACGACCACGCCCGATAATACGTTTCCCGCCACGGCAGTGCGTTTGCAGGCCGCGCTCGGCATGACGCATGGCTTCGCGTTCGATGTACAGGCCGTCTGTTCGGGCTTTGTCTATGCGCTGTCGGTTGCCGATAATTTTTTGCGTCTGGGTCAGGCGCGTCGCGCGCTGGTCATCGGCGCTGAAACATTTTCACGCCTGCTGGACTGGAATGACCGCACGACCTGCGTCCTGTTCGGTGATGGCGCTGGTGCGCTGGTGCTGGAAGCGGTCGAAGGCAAGGGTGATAAAACCGATCGCGGCGTCCTGTCCACGCATTTGCACAGCGATGGCCGCCATTACAACGCCCTGTACGCCGATGGCGGTCCGGGGTCGGATGGCCGCGTCGGCCATGTCCAGATGCATGGCCAGGAAGTATTCCGTCACGCGGTCACCAACCTGTCCAGTGTGGTTGACGAAGCATTGGCCGCCAATCATCTGGCGCCCGAAGAAATCGACTGGCTGGTGCCGCATCAGGCGAACGAACGTATTATCGACGGCACGGCCAAGAAACTGAATATGTCCGAAGACCGCGTTGTCCTGACCGTTGCGCATCACGCGAATACGTCGGCGGCATCCATTCCGCTTGCGCTCGCCACCGCCAGCCGCGACGGGCGCATTAAAAAGGGGCAGATCGTCCTTTTGGATGCCATGGG
>JAFALY010000027.1 GCA_019233975.1 Alphaproteobacteria bacterium
GATGTGACAAAGTGTATATAGTTAGAACCAACTCTATACGTTATGGCACATGCGCATGGCTTCGCAGTCTGATACGGCGCTGACAACGCTGCGGGAACAGGGGATCGCCCGTCTGAGCGAACTCATGGCGGCGGGCGTGCGCCAGCAGACCGTGACGCGTCTCGTTGAAAGCGGCCGGATCGTGCGTCTGGCCCGCGGGCTTTACCAGCTTCCGGATGCCGAGATTCAGGCGGAGCATGGCCTGGCCGAGGCCTGCAAGCGGGTGCCGAAGGGCGTCGTCTGTCTTTTGTCGGCGCTACAGTATCATGGCCTGACGGTGCAACTGCCGTCCATGATCTGGATGGCGATCGAGCAGGGGGCGCGGACGCCGCGCATCCTCTATCCGCCGATGAAGTTCGTGCGCTTCGGCAAGGCGGCGCTCACCAGCGGCGTCGAAGGTCATGTGATCGAGGGCGTGCCGGTCAGGATCACGGACCCGGCGGCGACCATCGCGGACTGCTTTCGTTTCCGGAGCAAGGTCGGGCTCGACGTGGCGCTGGAGGGCATGCGCGAGGCGCTCAAGCGCAACCTGTGCAAGCCGGATGCGATCATGCAGGCGGCGCAGCAGCGCCGGATATGGAGCAAGCTCCGTCCTTATCTTGAAGCGATGACAGCCGATGCCGGATAGGCCCGCCAATATCGGCGCGTCGGTGCGGGCGCGGCTTCTCAATCTGGCGCGGGAGCGGGGAACGGATTTCCAGCTCATTCTGACGCGCTATGTGCTGGAACGTCTGCTCTACCGGCTGAGCGTCTCGGCCTACCGGGAGAAGTTCATCCTCAAGGGCGCGATGCTGAACGCGCTCTGGCTCGAAGATCCGTTCCGGGCGACGCGCGATCTTGACCTGCTTGGCAGCATCGAGGCGGATGCCGATGAGGCGCGAGCGACGTTTCGGGCGATCCTTGCGACGCCGGTCGCGGATGATGGCGTCGCCTTCGATGCCGAACACCTGACCGCCGAGGCGATCCGCGAAAACGCCTCTTATGGCGGGATCAGGCTGACCACGACGGCGCAGCTCGGCGGTGCGCGCGTGCCGGTGCGGATCGATATCGGCTTCGGCGACGCGGTGACGCCGGGTCCGGTCCTGGCGGATTATCCGGCGCTGCTCGATCTGCCGCGGCCGCGCCTCAGGATTTATCCGCGCGAGACAGTGGTGGCTGAGAAATGCGAGGCGATGGTATCGCTCGGCCTGACCAACAGCCGCCTCAAGGATTTCTATGACGTGGCGGTGCTCGCCACGACATTCGCTTTCGAGGGTCCGCAGCTTGGCGAAGCGCTTGCCGCGACCTTCAGGCGGCGCGGCACGCCGTTGCCGCGTGAGATGCCTCCGGCGCTGACGGACGCCTTTGTCAGGCGACCGGAAACGCTCGCGCAGTGGCGGGCCTTCACGCTACGCGAAGCGATCACAGAAGCGCTCAACGATCTCGATCATGTTGCGGCGCTGCTGCGCGTGTTTCTGGTGCCGCCCCTGGAAGCGGCTGCGAACGGCGTGGCCTTCGATCAGGAATGGCCGTCGGGAGGACCGTGGCGCATTCAAACGGATGGCGGCGACGTCACAGGCTGAAACTGACGTAAGATTATCTTTGAAGGAGAGCCGATAGCCGACCCGCGTTCGCGGCTCTTATGGCTACCGTGCGGCCCGTTCGGTCCGCACTTCGGGGGCGCGGCAGGCCGGGCCGTTCGGCCCTTTGTCTGCCGCTCGGCGGTTCCGCCTTGAAGGAGGGGTGGTGCGGGCGGAGGGACTTGAACCCCCACGACTTTCGCCGGCAGGACCTAAACCTGCTGCGTCTACCAGTTCCGCCACGCCCGCAGCGCTCCCGTTATAGCGAGTTGAACTGATTTGTCCAAGCGTAAGTATTATCGAAGAAATTCAGGGATCGAGGGTCGAATCATCCTGTTTGGAATCAGCTTTTGATCTCGCTTTATCAGTCTTACGCGAAGCCTGCCGCACGGCGCGCGGGCGTTGCACATTGATCGCGGCGGTGTCGAGCCTGTCTTTGATATGGGCGGCGTAATGCTCCTCGATCATCTGAACGCTGGTGCGGCAGTTGTTCGCGATCTGGTGGATATTCGCGCCCTCCATGAGGCGCATGGAGATGTAGGTGTGGCGCAGGCTGTACGCCGTGCGCCGCTGGCCGTCGCGGTCGAAGCGAAGCCCTTCCTCGTCGAGGATCGCATTGAAGGTGTGCCGGTCGAAACGGGGAAAGACGCGGTCTGTCGAAGGGGGTGCCGTCACCTCCGGCGCGCCGGGGTCGCGCGCGGCGTTCAATTCGGCGATGCGTCTGCGACGGACTTCCTCGAAGGGGAACACGGCGTTCGGCATGCTCTTGCAGTAGCCGACGCCGGTCTTGCCGCGCACATCGATGACGAGGATGGTCTTTTTCGTGGCCGGATCGTTCTCGACGCTCACGTCGCGGAATTCAAGCGTGAGCGCCTCGTCGGGGCGCAGGCCCGTGTTGGCCATGAACACCACGAAATTGTGCAGATCCTCATAGTGGCTTTGCCAGCCTGGACGCTTGCCCTCGGTGATCCGCCGCCGGGTGGCTTCGCGCAGCTTCTTGTATTCCTCGGGTGAGAACCAGGCGCGACGGCCCTTCTTGCCCTGCGTCAGGTAGGGCGTCTGGAGATTGGGGACGTAAGGAATCCAGCCGAGCCCTTCGGCGTGTTTCAGGACCTGCCGGATATGGACGATCTCCTGAAGCATGGTGCTCCGGGCAGGGGGCTTGCCGCGCGCGGCGAGCGACTCCTCGCCACGCTTCACGCGGTAGGCCTGCACGAGGCCACGGTTCACCTCGGAGATCGGGATGTCTTTGAAAAACGGGAGGACGTTGCGGGTGACCCGCTGTTCCATGACCTGAACATATTTCGGGGTCCGGACGCCGATGGCGAGCACGCGCACATCCTTGAGATAGAGCGCCCAGGCGTCGCCAAAGGAAGGCTCCTTCTTCTTGGCGACGATCTCGCCGCGCCGGGTTTTGCCCCGGAGGTCGAGATACCATTCCTCGGCTATGTCCTTGGCCCGGTCGAGATTTTCCTCATGGGTCGACTCACGGAAACGGACTCCGCCCACGCGCGCGGCGCATTGCCAGACACGTCCGCCGGGGCGGCGATACACCTGCAAACGGCCATCAAACATGAGGTGCGTGGCCGGTCCTTGCTTGTGTCCAGATGTGTCCACGGTGTGTCCAACCATAGTTAACATAGAATACCACCAAACAGCTTGACTTTAAAGGGGATTTCAGGAATTGAGATGCGCCGGACTAGGATTTAGGTTCCAGTGACCAAAAGTCGTAGGGGTTCAAGTCCCTTCGCCCGCACCACGCTCATGGCTCAATGCCGGAAAATGACACGATAACACAGGATTAAGAACATCATGGCCCAGATTAAAGAAATCCGTAACGAAGGTTTGAAGCGCGAATACGAAGTCACCGTTCCGGTCGATGTCGTAGAAAAGAATTTTGACGCGCACCTGCTCGAACTCGGCAAGAAGGTTCAACTGCCCGGCTTCCGCCCCGGCAAGATCCCGGTCGCCATCTTGAAAAAGCGCTATGGCGCTGATGTGCGCAAGGACGTTCTGGACCAGACCATGTCTGATGCCACACAAAAGGTCTTGAATGACAACAACCTGCGCCCCGCCATGCAGCCGAAGATCCAGCTGGTTTCTTTTGCTGAAGGCAAGGATGTGGAGTTCAAGGTCGAAATTGAAATCCTGCCGGAATTCAAATTGGCTGATTTCACCAAAATCGAAATCGAACGCTCGGTTGCCGATGTTGATGACAAGGCGGTTGATGAAGCCATCACGCGCGCTGCCAAGGCGATGCGTGAACCGGTCGCTATTACCGAAGCACGCGCGGCTGCGTTGGGTGATGTGCTGCTGATCAACTTTGACGGTACCGTTGGTGGCGTGGCGCAGCCCGGCATGAAGGGTGAAAACCACAGCCTGGAATTGGGCAGCAAATCCTTCATCGACACATTCGAAGACCAACTGGTCGGCAGCAAGGCTGGCGACAAGAAGGTCATCAAGGTAACCTTCCCGCAAAACTATCACGCTGAAAACCTGTCGGGTAAGGAAGCGGAGTTCGCGGTTGAAGTGAGAGAAATCCGCGGGCACAAGCCGGTCGATATGTCCGACGAAATGGCAAAGGACATGGGTTTCCCCTCCATCGAAAAGCTGCGTGAACGCGTACGTGACGATATTGCCGGTAACTATGGCAATATTAGCCGAGCGATTGCCAAGCGCGCCCTGATGGACAAGCTGGCCGATGCGCATAACTTTGAAGTGCCTGCCGGCATGGTGGAAGCTGAATTTCGTACCATCTGGCTGCAGGTCGAAGCGGCGCAGGATCGTGGCGAAGCCCCCGAAGAAGATAAGGGTAAATCAGACGATCAGTTGAAGACCGAATACCGCGCCATTGCCGAACGTCGCGTCCGTTTGGGTCTGCTGCTGGCCGAAGTGGCCCGCCTGCAAAAAATCGACGTGACGCCGGAGAGCATGCGTAACGCCTTGATGGCCGAAGCACGCCGTTATCCCGGACAGGAAAAGGCTGTGATTGATTATTACACCAACACCAAGGGTGCGCTGGAGCGTCTGCGCGCTCCGTTGCTGGAAGATGCCGTGATTGATTACATCCTGACCCAGGCAAAGGTCACGGATAAAAAGATTTCTGCCGATGAATTGCTGAAGCTGCCCGAAGAAGAATAAGTAGGGATTTTTAGTAAGACGTAACGATGGCGGTGGCGAAAGTCATCGCCATTTTTCGTTTCAGAAGCGATAGGATGTTGTAATGCCGTGCGTTCTTCGCGCTTGCACTCTTCGCTCAATGCGCTAATTTAGGGAAGAACATCTATGGAGTTTTCTCTCATGTCTTTCCCCGAACGCGGTCCCGTTGAAAAGCTCAGCTCACTTGTCCCGATGGTCATCGAACAGACTGCCCGTGGCGAGCGTTCCTTCGACATCTACTCGCGTCTTCTGAAAGAACGCATCATTTTCCTGGTTGGTGAAGTCGAAGATCATATCTCCAGCCTTATCTGCGCCCAACTGCTGTTTCTGGAATCGGAAAATCCGACCAAGGAAATCTCTTTCTACATTAACTCGCCGGGCGGTGTTGTGACATCAGGCATGGCGATCTACGACACCATGCAATACATCAAATCACCGGTATCGACGGTTTGCATCGGTCAGGCCTGCTCGATGGGTTCGCTGCTGCTTTGCGGTGGTGAGGCTGGCAAGCGTTTCTCGCTGCCCAACAGCCGTATCATGATCCACCAACCTTCGGGTGGTGCGCGTGGTCAGGCGACGGATATAGAAATCCAGGCGCGTGAAATCCTGAAACTGCGCCAACGCCTGAACGAAGTTTATGTTCATCACACTGGTCAACCGATTGATAAAGTTGCGGCGGCGGTTGAGCGCGACAACTTTATGTCGGCTGAAGAGGCAAAAGCGTTCGGTTTGATCGACGAAGTTGTTTCCAAGCGCCCGGGTGGTGAAGACACGGAAAAGAAGGCGGCCTGACAACACATTGCCGGGTTAACAATCCGGTAATGAATTAGGCCTTAGGCTAATATCTAATGAATATCTGACGGCGGTAATGTAATGACCAAAACAACATCCACAAGCGGCGATTCCAAGAATACGCTCTATTGCTCCTTCTGCGGCAAAAGCCAACATGAAGTGCGCAAGCTGATCGCGGGACCGACCGTTTTCATTTGCGATGAATGTGTGGAGCTTTGCACCGACATTATTCGCGAAGAAAGCAAAACCACACTTGTGAAGAGCAAGGATGGCGTGCCGACGCCGAAAGATATTATGGCCGTTCTGGATGACTACGTCATCGGCCAGGAACGCGCGAAGCGCGTCCTGTCGGTCGCTGTTCATAACCACTACAAGCGTCTATCGCATGGTGCGCGTAGCGGCGATATTGAATTGGCAAAATCGAACATTCTTCTGGTTGGTCCGACAGGTTGCGGTAAAACGCTGCTGGCGCAGACCTTGGCCCGGATCATCGATGTTCCGTTTACGATGGCCGACGCCACAACGCTGACCGAAGCAGGTTATGTTGGTGAAGATGTTGAGAACATCATCCTTAAGCTGTTGCAAGCTGCGGATTACAATGTTGAACGCGCACAACGTGGCATTGTTTACATCGACGAAATTGATAAAATCAGCCGCAAGTCTGATAATCCTTCCATCACGCGCGACGTATCGGGTGAAGGCGTACAGCAGGCGCTGCTCAAGATCATGGAAGGAACGGTTGCTTCCGTTCCGCCGCAGGGTGGCCGCAAGCATCCGCAGCAGGAATTCCTGCAGGTGGACACAACAAATATTCTCTTTATCTGTGGCGGCGCATTCGCCGGCCTCGATAAAATTATTTCCTCGCGTGGTCGTGGCAGCTCGATCGGCTTTGGTGCTGATGTGCGCGGCCCCGATGAACGCCGCACAGGAGACATTCTGAAGGAAGTCGAACCGGAAGATTTGCTGAAGTTCGGCCTCATCCCGGAATTCGTCGGCCGCTTGCCTGTTCTCGCGACGCTGAGCGACTTGGACGAAACAGCGCTCATCGACATTCTGACTAATCCGAAGAACGCGCTTGTCAAGCAGTATCAGCGCTTGTTCGACATGGAAGATATCCAACTGGAAGTCACCGAGGACGCGTTGAAGGCCATTGCTCAAAAAGCGATTGCCCGTAAGACAGGGGCCCGTGGTTTGCGCTCGATTATGGAAAGCGTTCTGCTGGATTCCATGTACGAATTGCCGGGTTCGCAGGATGTTGAAAAGGTTATCGTCAACGGTGAAGTCGTTGATGGGCAAGCCAAACCCATTCAGGTGCATGGCGATAAGCGCGAAAAAGCTTCAACATCGGCCTAAAATCCTGTTGATGTTTCGGTTTAGTGACTTGATTTTTGCGCTCAAAGTACCAATCTGTTAATAATTGGGCCCCTAATATGCCCTTTCGCGCGTGCTAAATGCCCGTTTTTCTGCTAGAATGGGCTAAATTTTGCCGCTCAAAGGCCTTTTAGGGGCGTTCAGGGCCATTTTCTGGCCATACAGAGAGGTTTTCTATGGTTTTCCAGTCTCCAGGCGGCGCTTTATATCCCGTTCTGCCGTTACGTGACATTGTCGTGTTCCCGCACATGATTGTTCCACTGTTCGTTGGGCGCGAAAAATCTGTGCGCGCACTGGAAGACGTCATGCAAGATGACAAGCAAATCCTGCTGCTCAGTCAGCGCAGCTCAACGCAGGATGACCCCAAAACGGAAGACCTTTATACAACGGGTACCGTTGGCACCATTTTGCAGTTGCTCAAGCTACCAGACGGCACAGTGAAAGTGCTGGTTGAAGGCGGGCATCGCGCGCGCGTGACCCGTTTCACGGAAAACCCTGAATTTTTTCAGGCCTATGCAGAACCGGTTGAAGAATTCACGCATGACAGCGCAGAGCTGGGCGCTATGGCGCGCGCTGTTACCGTGCAATTCGACCAATATATAAAGTTGAACCGCAAGATTCCGCCTGAAGTCCTTGTGTCTGTTAATCAGATTGATGACCCGGCCAAGCTCGCGGATACGATCGCGTCGCATCTGGCGTTGAAGATTGCCGATAAGCAGGCCTTGCTTGAAATCGCTTCGATCGGCGAAAGACTCGAAAAGATCTTTGCCTTTATGGAAGGAGAAATCGGCGTTCTGCAGGTTGAGAAACGTATTCGCACGCGCGTCAAAAAGCAGATGGAGAAAACGCAGCGCGATTATTATCTGAATGAACAGATGAAGGCCATTCAGAAGGAGCTTGGCGAAGGAGACGACGGGCGCACTGAAATCGACGAGCTGGAGAAAAAAGTCGAAGGCACGAAAATGAGCAAGGAGGCCAAGGAAAAATGCGCGGCCGAATTGAAAAAACTTCGCGCTATGAGCCCGATGTCGGCTGAAGCTACCGTTGTACGAAACTATCTGGATTGGATGCTCGGCATTCCGTGGACGCAGCGTACGCGCGTTAAGCGTGATCTGAAAGCCGCCGAAAAAGTGTTGGATCAGGATCATTTTGGCCTGGAGAAGGTCAAAGAACGCATTCTGGAATATCTGGCCGTACAACAACGCGTTGGCAAGTTGAAAGGGCCGATTTTGTGCCTTGTTGGCCCGCCGGGTGTCGGTAAAACCTCGCTTGCTAAGTCCATTGCCAAGGCGACGGGCCGCAACTATGTGCGTATGTCGCTTGGCGGCGTGCGTGACGAGGCTGAAATTCGTGGGCATCGCCGTACCTATATTGGCTCCATGCCCGGCAAGATCGTCCAAGGCATGAAGAAGGCGAAGTCATCAAACCCGCTCTTTCTGCTGGACGAAGTTGATAAACTGGGCGCTGATTGGCGCGGTGATCCATCCTCCGCCTTACTGGAGGTATTGGATCCTGAACAGAACAGCACGTTTAACGACCATTATCTGGAGGTTGATTACGACCTGTCAGACGTGATGTTCGTTTGTACGGCCAACAGCCTGCGCATGCCGCAACCCTTGCTGGACCGTATGGAAATCATTCGCCTTTCCGGCTACACGGAAGACGAAAAGATAGAAATTGCGGAAAACCATCTGCTGCCCAAGTCGATGAAGGAGCACGGCCTGAAAAAGACAGAGTTCCAGATATCGGATGAAGCGATGCGTGAACTGATCCGTACCTATACCCGTGAAGCAGGTGTGCGTAGTCTGGAGCGTGAATTGGCCAACCTTGCGCGTAAGGCCATAAAGGAAATTTTAGGTAAGAAGCAGACCGCCGTGCACGTAACGCAACGCAACCTTGAAAAGTTTGCAGGCATAAAGAAATTCCGGTTCGGTCAGGTCGAAGCGGATGATCTTGTTGGTGTAACAACCGGCCTTGCCTGGACCGAAGTGGGTGGTGAACTGCTGACCATCGAAGCCGTCGCATTGCCCGGAAAAGGTCGTATTATGACGACCGGCAAACTGGGCGACGTTATGAAAGAGTCGGTTCAGGCTGCAGAAAGCTACGTGAAGGCGCGTGCGATCTCGTTTGGTATCAAGCCGACACTGATCGACAAGCGTGACATCCATGTTCACGTGCCCGAAGGCGCCACGCCCAAGGATGGGCCGAGCGCGGGGGTTGCCATGGTGACTTCCATCGTTTCTGTCCTGACAGGCATTCCGGTTCGCAAAGATGTGGCCATGACGGGTGAAATCACGCTGCGTGGACGTGTCCTGCCCATCGGCGGCTTGAAGGAAAAGCTTCTGGCAGCCTTGCGCGGAGGCATCAAAACCGTTCTGATCCCCAAGGATAACGAAAAGGACCTGGCAGAAATCCCGGATAACGTTAAGAAGGGAATGGATATCCTTCTAATGAATTCCGGCGAGGAGGTACTCAAGCATGCTTTGGTACGCCCCTTGACACCTATTGAGTGGGATGAGGCGGCTGAACTAGCGGCAGAGGCAGCCCGTGCCAAGGCCGCAGCACGTGACGCGTCTGAAGACGTCGTTAAGCACTAAAACAGCGCCAGAAAGCGTTTTAGGGCATGGACTTCCGCGTTCGCCGTGGCAAAATGGGCGCGAAGGGGCCATGCCATGACAACGAAAACGCTTTCTGATATCCGCAGCACTTACCTGAATTATTTTGCGTCGCAAGGACACACGCAGGTGGAATCCTCACCGCTTGTTCCGCAAAATGATCCGACGCTGATGTTCGCCAATTCTGGCATGGTGCAATTCAAAAATTTGTTCACTGGCGTTGAGACGCGCGCCTATAAACGCGCGACGACGGCGCAAAAGTGCGTACGCGCAGGCGGCAAGCATAACGATCTTGAAAATGTTGGCTATACGGCGCGCCACGCGACCTTTTTTGAAATGCTCGGCAATTTTTCATTTGGTGATTATTTCAAGGAAGAGGCCATCTCTTTTGCGTGGGAATTGGTCACCAAGCATTTTGGTTTAAAAAAAGACAAACTGCTGGTCACCGTCTTTCATGAAGATGAACAGGCGGCTGGTATCTGGAAAAAAATCGCTGGCTTTTCTGACGACAAAATTATCCGCATCAAAACATCCGATAATTTTTGGCGTATGGGCGATACGGGGCCATGCGGGCCATGTTCGGAAATCTTTATCGACAAAGGTGAACACATCGTAGGCGGCCCGCCGGGCAGTCCGGACGAAGATGGCGATCGGTTCCTCGAATTCTGGAACTTGGTCTTTATGCAATTTGAGGAGCAAGCGGGTGGCAAGCGCACCAACCTGCCCAAGCCATCTATCGACACCGGCATGGGGTTGGAGCGTATGGCCACCATCCTGCAGGGCGTCGACTCTATATTCGAAGTTGATCTGTTCGTCTCACTCATCAACGCAATCGCAGACCTCGTGAAGGTTGATCCGGATGGACCTCATTCTGCGTCATTCCGTGTGATCGCCGACCATTTGCGCGCGACGTCTTTCCTGATTGCCGACGGCGTGTTGCCGAGCAATGAAGGTCGCGGTTATGTGCTGCGTCGTATTATGCGCCGCGCCATGCGTCATGCCCATATGCTGGGCGCAAAGGAGCCGCTGCTGTATCGTCTGGTGTCGGAGTTGGTACGCCTGATGGGGGCGGCTTATCCTGAATTACCCCGCGCAGAAGTGCTGATTACGGAAACGCTGAAACTTGAGGAAAACCGCTTTAAGCAAATGCTTGACCGCGGGCTGCGTCTTCTGGATGAAGAAACGGCCAAGATCGTGACGGGCGGCCTGTTGCCCGGTGATGTTGCTTTTAAACTTTATGACACGTTTGGATTTCCACTTGACCTGACGCAGGACGTTTTGCGCTCCAAGGGGCATAAGGTTGATGTTGCCGGCTTTGACGCGGCCATGGAAAAACAAAAGGAAGTGGCGCGTGCCTCGTGGGTTGGTACAGGGGCAACGGCAGACGCCAAAATCTGGTTTAACGTGCGCGAAGAAGTGGGAGCTACGGAGTTCCTGGGGTACACTACGGAAAAGGCGGAAGGCGTCGTAACGGCGCTTGTGGTGAACGGGCAACGCGTTCAGGAAGCCACTGCCGGAACACAGGTGCAGGTTGTTGTCAATCAGACGCCGTTTTATGCGGAATCTGGTGGGCAGATGGGCGACCATGGCCGTATAACCACGGCGGATGGGGCTATTATTGCCACTACGGATACGCAAAAAGAAGCCGACCTTGTCTGGGTCCATCACGCGGTTATTGAAAAGGGTGCGCTTAAGGTCGGGCAATCCGTTGTATTGGAAGTGGACGGCAAGCGCCGCGCGGGATTGCGTGGCCATCACTCAGCCACTCATTTGCTGCACGAATCCTTGCGACGCGCGCTAGGCGAGCATGTCACCCAAAAGGGCTCGCTCGTAGCTGCTGACAAATTACGTTTTGACTTCAGCCAGCCAACGCCAATTGCCGCTGAAACATTGTCAGCCATCGAAGCCGAAGTGAATGGTCGTATTCGCCAGAATGACGAGATCATAACCCGATTGATGTCGCCTGATGAAGCGCAGAAACAAGGCGCTATGGCACTGTTCGGCGAAAAGTATGGTGAAGAAGTGCGCGTTTTGTTCATAGGGGGCCGTGAGCCGCCGCAGGACAACGGCAAATCTTATTTCTCGGTTGAATTGTGTGGTGGTACGCATGCGCGTCGCACCGGCGATATCGGCCTGTTTAAAATTGTATCAGAAAGCGCCGTATCATCCGGCGTACGCCGTATTGAAGCCGTGACGGGTGCGGCCGCGCTTGCCTGGGTTGACCAGCAGGAAGAATATTTAACCGCAGCGGCGAATGCGCTCAAGACGCCTGCGGCTGAACTGCCTGAACGTATTGTCCAGATTTTGGATGAGCGTAAAAAACTGGAGCGTGAGGTAACCGACCTGCGTAAGCAGTTGGCGCTCGCTGGCGGCGGTGGGCAGGCACAATCGCCGGAAGCGCAACAGATCAACGGTATCAGCTTTATTAGCCGCGTTTTGAATGATGTGCCTGCGAAAGACCTGAAACCCATGGCAGACGCGTTTAAGGGGCAGTTGAAATCAGGCGTCATTGCCCTTGTTTCAGGCTTTGAAGGCAAGGTTTCTGTTGTTGTGGCCGTAACCGAAGATTTGACAAGCCGCGTTAGCGCGGTTGATCTGGTCAAGCTGGCCGCCGAAGCTGTCGGTGGTAAAGGCGGCGGTGGCCGTCCTGATATGGCGCAGGCAGGTGGTGCCGATGTCGCCGCCATGCCGAAGGCGGTCGAAGCGATTGCAACAGCCATCGCGCAGAAAGCTGCCTAACGGCTCAGCAGTATCGACAGTATCGTGAGCGCAAGCATGCTGCACAGACAAGCTATGGTAATGCAGGATGGTGTGCTGGAGACAAAAAAACAGCCCATAAAGGCAAGTGACGTCAAGACTTCCAGTATTGGATAGCGAGCACTTATCGGGGCCTTGCAGTGCCTGCATCGACCACCGCTCATCAGCCATGAAAAAATGGGAAACAAGTCCTTCATGCCAAGGGCATGATGGCATGCGGGGCACGATGACCTTGGGCGTACGATACTCAGCCTGCGTGGCAGTCTGTAACCCAGCATGGTTATAAAGCTGCCAAAGATCAGCCCTAGAATGCCGCCCAAGGCAACTCTTACCCAAACAATCTGGAACAAGTCGGTGGGCATCAGGTGTGCCGTATCAGGCGCGCAACGCCGTGCTTGATCATCCAGCCCAAACAGCGCCATATACGATTATGTTCACTAACCGGCAGGGCAGCCATGATGTTTTGTATATGGGGCGCGCCTGCACCACGTATGCCCTCTGCAACAGCGATCAGTGTTTCTCGTTGTGGCAGCAACTCCGGTATAAAGAAATTCATCTCATGCTGCAGAATGGCGATGATCTCTTCCCGACTGCGTAAAATCTCTATCTGGTCATGGGGGTGCAGGATGGCTGTGGGGAATCCCTTGAACATCTCATAAGGGTTGGGATAGGAAGCATGAACAGCTTGCCATCCGTCCGGTACGCCGCGCGGCTGCTGCAAACGTGATGTCGCAAGTTCTGCCCACAACTGTTCGTATTGCGGGATGATGCGTTGCCAGTCGAACGTAGTTTGTGCATGTCGCTGTGCCGCACGACCCATTTGCTTGCGCAAATCATCATGGTCAACAAGTTTTATAATAGCGTCCGTGCAGGCGGCTATATCTATACCGGTTGATTGCGCCGCGCCCATCAAAGCAACACCATAGTTGCTGTAGTTATAATAAGCTTGCGCTATATCTAGGCCGGCTTCGGCGGGTGGTTGATAAGTTGGGATTAGAAAGCCATCTTCGCCATACCTGACACTGGCGCGATAGCCGTCCCAGTCTGTGGCAATGCAGGGCATGCCGCAGGCCATGGCCTCAACCGGCGTTAAGCCAAAACTTTCCTGAATATTGTCGGCAAGTGATACGAACACATCACCGGCCGCCCATAGGCCGTTCGGGAAACGACTGTCATCATTTGTGATAATATCAACACGCACATGCCTGGCCACATCGGTCAGCAATGCCTTAAAATGTGCTTCCATATCCTGCGGCTTGTAATAGCCGTACATCACCAACCTGAATTTCTTTTCGGCTTTCTGAGCGGCTTCTTCAGCGGCAAGCCACAGGGGCAGGGGGTGGGCTTTGGTTGCAAAGCTCAATCGCCCAACGAATAAAAGGCAAACCTCATCGTCTGCCAACCCCAAGGCTTCACGTTGCGCGGCTCTGTTTTCTGCTGTGCAGAGGGCGGAAAACTTTTGTGTATCGATGCCCAGCGGGATGACCGGTGTTTGCACAGGGCAGGCTGCAGTAGCGCCAAATCTATGACGGATATAGTCTGATTGAATGTCCCATAGTGTTCTGACAGCGTCGCGTATGGCGTCTGAGGGGCAGATCAGTGCGTCGCTGCCGTTTGTGGGCGCATAACATAAATCCCCCACGGCACGCGCAATGCGCTCGCCACTCATGGTATGAACGACGCCACAAGTAGCAAATCCGTTGCCGCTTACCTGTTGCCGTTGCCAGACAAGTTCTGACAGAAGGGGGTCGGGGCGGAAAAGGCAATCTACCTTTTCCAGGTTGTGTTGGGGATAACGTGGGTCCAACCCAATGCATTGTTCATCGGCATTACGTCCGGCAGATGTCGCGAGCGTCTTGAAATGTTCAAGGCTTGGCATATCAACCGGGCGGCAAATAAACGCGCTTTGGGTGCTGTATTTAAAATAGGCGCGCAGTAAATTGTTGACGGCAACATCCAGTCCGAAAATCTCACCATCTGTTTGTCCGGATGCCGGGCGAGCGTATTGTACAGCAACTTGCATGGTCAGTTTTTGCTTGTCTTCCGAGGGTCTTGCATGCGTGTGATGGTCGAAGTTGTGCTTTGTCCGGCTACAAGATCAGCCAACACAACCTTGCCGCCCCAACCTTGAACCAAATCAGATCCTACAACCGTTTCAACAGTGTAATCAGCGCCTTTGATCAATACGTCCGGGCGCAAGGCCTTAATAAGATCTATCGGCGTATCCTCGTCAAACAGGACAACAGCATCAACATCACTAAAGGCAGACAAGATGGTCGCGCGTGACAATTCATTTTGAACAGGACGTGTTGGTCCTTTGAGGCGTTGTACCGATGCATCGGTGTTCAGGCCGACAATTAGTTTGTCGCAGGCAGCGCGTGCCTGACGCAGTAATGAAATATGACCGGGGTGTATTAGATCAAAACAACCATTGGTAAAGCCAATCTTTTGGCCTTTGGCGCGCCAGCGTTCAACAAGGTCTTTGGCCTGCTGCAATTGCAGGACATTTTGCGCACTGTTTTCGCTATGGCTGCGCATGATTTCTTGGGACAGATCATCAACCGTGGTGGTTGCCGTGCCGATTTTGCCGACAACAATCGAGCCTGCATAGTTTGCAATCTCTGCCGCTTCATTAAAGCTGGCGCCGCCAGCGATGCCGAGCGCCAATGCGGCGATAACGGTGTCACCGGCGCCAGAGACGTCATAAACTTCGCGCGCCTTGGGTTCAAAATGATACGCTGGCTTGCCCTTTATCACTAGACAGATGCCATCGGCGCCCAATGTCGCCATGATCCCGTTCAAATTATAGGTTTGTATCAGTTCGCGTGCTGCGGCTTCCGCATCTTCCACGTTTTCAATTGTACGGCCTGATGCTTCCGCCAGCTCCTTGCGGTTTGGTTTGACGAGTGTGGCGCCACTGTAGCGCGAATAGTCGCTAACTTTTGGGTCCACCAGAATGGGTAGATTTTTTTGCCTGGCGAATTGAATGGCTTCTTTGACAACGCGTTCAGTCAGGACGCCTTTGGCATAATCCGATAGGACAATGATCCTGCAATCGACAGCCGCCAGCTTAATCCGCGATATGACCTGTTCTTCAATGTCTTCAGTAATGCCTGACGATGTTTCATAATCCGCGCGCAGTAATTGCTGCGTTCCGGCTACAAAGCGGGTTTTAATAGTTGTCGGGCGGCCGGGGTTGGTAAGTAGGTAGGAGGAGACGTGCTTGGACACGCTTAGATGCCGTGCAACCTCGTAGCCTGCGTTGTCTTCGCCAACCACAGCGATAAAATCGACCATACCGCCAAGGTCGATAATGTTGCGTACAACGTTGCCCGCGCCGCCAATAACGTTGCTTTCGCGCACAATACGCAAAACGGGAACGGGCGCTTCCGGCGAGATGCGACTGACTTCGCCGTAGATAAATTTATCCAACATCACGTCGCCAACGCATAAAACGCGCTGACCGGCAAAACGCTCAAGGCAGGTGAGAAGAGAGCTTGTCATGGCTTATAAATACTTATCAGGTTGCATCAGATAGTTCTGCACGTAACGGCGAACGCCTTCTTCCAATTCGGTAAAGCTTTCTGCGTAACCCGCAGCGCGTAGTTTGCTCATATCCGCTTGCGTGTAGTATTGATACTTACCACGCAGTTCTTCCGGCATATCACGGTATTCAATTTTGGGTTGTTTGCCTGCCGCTGTATATACGGCCTTGGCGAGGTCGTCGAAGCTTCGTGCCTTGCCGGTACCGACGTTGAACAGGCCGCTGACTTTCTGATTGTCGAGCAGCCATAGTATGACTTTTACGCAATCACCAACCCAAATGAAGTCACGCAGCTGTCCGCCGTCCTGATAATCAGGGTTATGGGATTTAAACAGCTGGAACGCTTCATCGCGTGCTGCGTAGGGGTATACTTGCTCAACGACTGAGCGTTGCCCGCCTTTGTGGTACTCATTCGGGCCATAGACGTTAAAGAATTTAAGACCTGCACATTGTGGTGGTTGTACGGCACCAGATTCTTTCTGATGCGCGACCCAGCGGTCAAATAAATGTTTGCTCCACCCATAGGCGTTAAGCGGGTTTAGGGCGGCAAGATCCTTGCGCCCCTCAAAATCCTTAAAGCCATTTATACCATCGCCGTAGGTCGCAGCGGATGAAGCGTAGATAAAAGGAACTTCCTGTTCGGCACACCAGCGCCACAAGAATTGGCTCAGGCGCAGATTGCTTTCAACAATCAGGTCGGCATCGACCTCGGTTGTGCTGGAAATCGCCCCCATATGAACAATGGCTTCAATTTCATCTTCGCAACGGTCCAGAAAGTCCACGATTTGTTCCGGGGCAACGACTTCTTCCAGATCGCGCTTGGCAATATTCCGCCATTTATCTTCCCAACCCAGCCAGTCGCATACGGCCACACGCTGACCGCGCTGTTCCAGCGCTGCTGCAATGTTCGAGCCAATAAAGCCCGCGCCGCCTGTAACTAAAATCATAAGAGTCGCTCCTTTAACCTTAGCAATAAAGCCTTTTCGGTCTGATTTGACAAGTGCGCCAAAATCCGGCTTTTTGGTAGCCGAAACAGGAGAATCTGAATGAAAAGAGCATGCGTATTCCCGGGGCAAGGCAGCCAGTCTATTGGCATGGGCAAACCCCTCTATGACGCCTTCACTGAAGCCAGGGAAGTTTTTCAGGAAGTCGATGACGCCCTAAACCAGAAACTTTCGACGCTTATTTTTGAGGGCTCTCCTGATGACCTCAAACTGACGGAAAATACACAGCCCGCTTTGATGGCGGTCAGCATGGCTGTCATGCGCGTTTTAGAGAAGCAAGGCGGCAAATCTCTGTCACAGATTGCCAGTTATGTCGCCGGACACAGCCTGGGTGAATATTCGGCCTTGTGCGCGGCCAGTAGCATTGCCTTGCCCGATGCGGCGCGTTTATTACGTAAACGTGGCCAAGCGATGCAGCAGGCTGTCCCCGTTGGCGTTGGTTCAATGGCGGCGCTGATCGGGCTTGATCTACCTGTTGCACAGGAAATTGCCACTGCCGCAGCGCAGGGCGAAGTTTGCGCCGCCGCCAATGATAATGCACCGGGGCAGGTTGTGGTCAGTGGTCACGCGGCAGCCGTGGACCGTGCTATGGCTATCGCCGCAGAGCGCGGCTTTAAGCGCAGTGTTAAATTACCCGTGAGCGCGCCGTTCCATTGTGCCCTGATGCAACCGGCAGCTGACGTCATGAAACGCGCACTGTCCGAAGTCATCATTCGTGCGCCGAGCGTGCCTGTGATTGCGAATGTAACTGCATCAGCGGTAACGGAGCCTGAAGCCATTCGTTCTCTGCTGGTACAACAGGTAACCGGGGCAGTACGTTGGCGAGAATCCGTTTTGGCCATGAAGCAGTTGGGCGTTGAACAGTTGGTTGAATGCGGTGCAGGTGCCGTGTTGGCAGGCCTGACCAAGCGCATCGATAAGGAAATAACAGCCTTGTCCTTACAAACGCCCGAAGATATCGAAAACTTTTTGAAAAACTGAGGGTATGGGAATGTTTAACCTGACAGGTAAGAACGCGCTGGTCACAGGCGCATCGGGTGGTCTTGGCGGCGAAATTGCGCGTCAACTGCATGCTGCAGGCGCCAAGGTTGTCTTGGCTGGAACGCGTGTTGAACCACTCAATGCACTGAAGGCTGAGCTTGGTGACAATAGCTTTGTCGTTACTGGTAATCTATCGGACCCTGCCGTTCCCGCGTCCATAATTAAGGACGCCGAGGCTCAATTGGGAGGTGGCGTTGACATTCTGGTCAATAATGCAGGTTTGACGCGTGATGGGCTTGCCGTCCGCATGAAGGACGAAGATTGGGATGCTGTTTTAAACGTTAATTTGTCAGCGGCGTTCCGCCTGACGCGTGCCTGTCTCAAGGGCATGATGACACGCCGTTGGGGGCGTATTGTGAACATCACATCCATTGTCGGCGTTACTGGCAATGGCGGTCAGGTTAACTATGCCGCGTCCAAGGCTGGCCTAATCGGTATGACCAAGTCGTTAGCGCAGGAAATGGCGGCCCGTAACGTTACCGTCAATTGTGTTGCCCCTGGCTTTATTGTGACGGCGATGACGGATGCTCTGACAGAAGATCAGCGTAATAAGATGCTGGAGAATATTCCGGCTGGCTATTTGGGTGAGCCGAAAGATATCGCCTCGGCAACGCTTTATTTGTCCAGTGAAGAAGCGCGTTACGTGACAGGCCAGACCCTGCACGTTAATGGCGGCATGGCGATGATCTAAGGATGCAGCTGCCAACCCGTCGCCCCAAAGCCGTCGTTTTCGATTGGGATAATACTTTGATGGACACATGGCCGACGATCGCGGAAGCCATGAACCACATGCGCACGGCCATGGGGTATTCGGAATGGACGTTGGATGAAGTACGTCATAACTGCAAACGCGCTGCCCGTGAAAGCTTTCCTGATTGGTTCGGTGACCGTTGGCGGGAGGCGTATGACATATACTACAAAGGGTTTGAAGTCATCCGCCAAAAGCGCCCGCTGGCGGAAATGCATGGTGCCTCAGATCTATTACAGTGGTTAAAGCAAAGCAATATTCCGGCTTTTGTAGTGAGCAATAAACTAAACAAATATCTTCGACTGGAAGTTGCGAATGCGGCATGGTCTGATTTGTTCGCTGGCGTGGCGGGGGCGCAGGATGCCGAAAAAGATAAACCCGCACGCGAACATGTTGATTATGTCTTAAACGGATCGGGCGTGCTGGCTGGGCCGGATGTGTGGCTGGTTGGCGATAGTGAGATAGATATGCTGTGCGCGCGCAATGCCGAATGCACACCAGTGCTTGTTGGCACAAACGCTCCGCATTATGTCGAGTATGGCGCTACTTTTGCTTGCGCCGATTGCGCGGTCTTGCTGGACCTGCTTAAATCACTGCATGATTGACATTATTACCGATATTGATGGTTTTCGCCGCGGCGACCGCGCCTTGGTTGTCGTGCCGATATTGCGTGGCGAGCGTACGCATCGCGAAGCGCAGGACGTAAGGCAAGAAGCCGTTGGTTTGGCGGAAGCTATTCAGCTTGAGGTCGTGCAATCCGGCGTTGTCACAGTCAATAGCCCTGTGCCCGCGACATTGATGGGTAAGGGGCAGGTGGCGCAATTCGGTGAATTGATCGCGCAGGAACAAATTACGCTTGTGATTGTCGATCATACCCTGTCGCCGGTACAGCAACGCAATCTGGAAAAAGACTGGAAGTGTAAGGTCATCGACAGAACCGGCCTGATCCTCGATATCTTTGGCGCCAGAGCACGCACCAAGGAAGGTCAGTTGCAGGTCGAGCTTGCATCCTTGAGCTATCAGAAGTCACGGTTGGTGCGGTCATGGACCCATCTTGAACGTCAGCGCGGCGGGTTCGGTTTTCTTGGTGGCCCGGGTGAATCCCAGTTGGAAATCGATAGACGGTTAATTAATCACCGTATCTCTAAGCTCAAGGAAGAGCTGACGCAGGTCAGGCGCACGCGTGGACTGCAACGCGAAGCGCGGGTGCGCGCCGAACATCCGACGATTGCCCTGGTGGGCTATACAAACGCTGGTAAATCCAGCCTGTTTAACCGACTGACAGGCGCGGATGTCATGGCCAAGGATATGCTGTTTGCCACACTGGACCCAACCATGCGTGGCATCAAGCTGCCGAGTGGCCGTGAGGCTGTGTTGTCCGATACTGTCGGGTTTATTTCAGACTTGCCGACGCATTTGATTGAGGCGTTCCGCGCTACGCTGGAAGAAGTCCAACTGGCGGATATTATCCTGCACGTTCGTGATATCACGCACCCTGAGTCTGGTGCTCAGAAAGAGGCGGTGCTGAACATTCTGGCTGAACTTGGCGTTGGTCATAACGACAAGCGTTTGATTGAGGTCATGAACAAAATTGACCTTCTGCCGCCGGACGAACGCGAAAATCTGGAGCGTTACGCCGACCGTTCAACCGATGACGCCGTGTTGTTGGAACATCATGAAGGCATGGCACCCGAAGGAGCCGGTGGTTTTGCGTCCATTTCGGCGATGAACGGCGAAGGCATAGAAGCTTTGCTGCAGCTCCTGGATCGCAAGCTATCGGCCAGCCGCAAGGTTTATGAGATTGAAGTCCCGTTAACAGACGGCGCGGCACTGTCGTGGTTGCATGCGCATGGCAAGGTTTTAAAGATACGCGATACAAAAACCAAATCGCACCTGTCATTGGAAATGTCCGCTGCCGATTATGGGCGTTATCAAAGCCGTTTTGGACGTAAGGCAGACAAACATGAAAGTTGATCTGGACCGCGTTACGGAAATTTTGCGCGAAGTTGGTGCAACCGAGATCATGCCCTATTTCAGGCATCTGACAGACGCGGATATCGAAGCAAAATCGGACAGCAGTCTTGTTACTATTGCGGATAAGAATGCTGAACGCGCGCTCATCGTACGGTTGCAGGATGCTTTGCCGGGCTCACTGGTTCTCGGTGAGGAGTTATATGAGGCTGATCCCAGTACTTTGCAGGTTTTGGACAGCGATGCGCCTGTTTGGACAATTGACCCGATAGATGGCACTTCGTCCTTTACGCGCGGCGAGCCGACGTTTGGTATTATGATTGCCCTTATGCTTCGCGGCGTGGCGATTGCTTCATGGATACATGACCCAAACAGCGGCGACACGCTTATTGCTGAAAAAGGGGCGGGCACTTGGCTGCGCGGCCAGAAACTGTCGATGGTGCAAAATAGGGAGAATAGTGTTGGCCTGTTGGGCAGCCGTTTAAGAAAGACTGTTGAGTCCGGTGTTACCATGCCAACGGAAGGCTTACCGCGCGTGGAATATGGCGTATGTTCTGCCTTTGACTATCCGCGCCTGCTGGATATTCAACAGCCCTTTGGCGGACGTGTAGTGTCACCTGCGCAGTTTCTGGCTTACCGCTACACCAATCCGTGGGATCACCTGCCTGGCACACTTATAGTCCATGAAGCGGGTGGTTATGCGTCCAATTGGGCAGGGCAACCTTATGACTATAGGCTATTCAAGGGTGGTTTATTTGTATGCCGTGACAAAAGCCACTCAGACATGCTTTGTCATAGGTTTAATGGGTTGATTGAGGCACTTAAGGCCTGATTTGACTATTGAAGGGGGTATTTATGAGGTTCATAGGCCCATTTTTCTGTATTAATGACGTTATATTTGGCCATTTTTTTCTAATTTAGGCATATAATTGGCAAATTTTGTACCTTATTGTCTAAAATTAATACTGCTTAGTCGAATCAATCTCGAATCGTTCTGCACGCGACACAATCCTCAACCATAAAATTATCATAAGAAATAATAGTTATAAAAATCATATAGATATATCAATTTCTTTATGTAAATTGTGTCAACGATCTGCCATGTCCATTAAGATGCATTAGTGACATGATGGGTTCTTTCCAGCGAGGTCCCTATGTCAAAGCCTGTTCTTTATATTGATGGCGAGTCCGGCACGACTGGTCTCGAGATACGCAAAAGACTGGCTGGGCGTTCGGACATTGAGTTTGTGAGCATTGCGCCAGAAAAACGCAAGGATGCTGATGAACGCAAACGTCTGCTGAATGCGTGTGATGTAGCCATCTTGTGCCTGCCGGATGAGGCTGCCAAGGAAGCAGTGTCAATGATCGACAACCCGACCGTACGCGTTCTGGACGCCAGCACGGCATACCGCACGGCGCCGGAATGGGCTTATGGGTTTCCTGAATTAAATGCGGCGCAGGCGGATGCCATCCGTAAGGCAAAGCGCGTGAGCAATCCCGGATGTTATCCAACCGGTGCTATCGCGCTGCTGCGCCCCTTGATTGAACGCAACTTGATGCCGGATGATTATCGCGTCACCGTCAATGCAGTCTCCGGCTATTCCGGTGGCGGCAAGGATTTAATCGCGATTTGTGAAAATCCTGAAACAAAAGGCAGAGGGCGTGGTAGCCCATACTGCCTTTACGGGCTGGATATGAAGCACAAGCATGTGCCGGAGATGCGCGTGCATACAGGTCTGAAGCATGATCCAATTTTTCTACCAGTTTACAGCGGTGCGTTTTATAGAGGGATGCTCATCCACATTGCATTGCGCCTTGATGACCTGAGCGACGCTGTTGGGCGGGATGTAACAGGCGCTGATATTCATGCCGCTTATGCCAAACACTATGAAGGTCAGAAATATGTGTGGGTCGAAGACTTACATCAAGGGCCGCCGCAAGATGGCGTGCTGACACCGCTGGAGCAAGCTGATACCAATAACCTGCAACTGCATGTGTTTTGGAATGCGGGCAAGCATCAGGCGGTTGTAACAGCTTGCCTAGATAATCTGGGCAAGGGGGCCTCCGGCGCCGCCGTGCAAAATCTCGAACTTATGCTGGGGCTGTCTGCCTAATTAACGGCGGGCTGTATCTCATCAGCGATAGCAGGCGCGGGAGGTGCTTCGGCATCATCGTGTGCTGCGTTGTCGTGATCGTGGAAACTCTTTGCGTTTTCTGAATCGCGATGACGTAACAAGGCCATTAGTCCGGGGCCGCCGTAGCATTTCGTCGTTGTATCAACCATTGACCGCCTGCGCTGCAAACAGCGATGATTCATGTCACCGCATAGCGTTGCATTAGCAAGTATGCGTTTCGCGGGTCAAGGAAGAATCAGAAATAATTATTTGCAAGGATGCGCAGATGTGCGGCTAAAACTTTAGGCAGCATCCTTTTCTGCCCGCTTCACGACATTCCATGCCGTTTCCATTTCATCCAGGGTAACATTCTTCAACTCGCGACCCTCTGTGTGAAATTTTTGCTCAATTGCACGAAAACGACGATCAAACTTACGGTTCGTGCTGCGCAAAGCCGTTTCCGGGTCAATATCCAGATGGCGGGCCAGATTGCAGATAACAAACAGCACATCCCCCAGTTCGTCTTGCAGGCGTTCTTTGTTATTGGGAATAGCCATCTCGGCTTTCAATTCGTCCATTTCTTCGTTCATTTTGTCCAAAATATCTTCGGCCTTGCTCCAGTCAAAGCCGACGCGCGCAGCACGCTTCTGTAATTTCACCGCTAATGTCATGGCGGGTAATGTATTCGTAACGCCATCCAATGCGCTGACCGGGCCGTTGCCTGCTGCTGCTTGCCGTTTGGTAGCTTTGTCATTCTCCCAATTGCGTAAAACGTCGGCGGCGTCCGCGACATCACGTGCGCCAAAAACATGCGGGTGACGCTCAATCATTTTATCGGACACATGATTGGCAACACTGTCCAATGTAAACCAGCCTTTTTCCGCGCCCATCTGTGCATGAAACGCAACTTGAAACAGGACATCGCCCAGCTCATCCTGCATGGCTTTGGGGTCGCCCTTTTCGATGGCGTCCACAAGCTCATAAGTCTCTTCAATTGTGAACGGCGCGATTGTCTTGAAATCCTGTTCCAGATCCCACGGGCACCCGCCATCAGGATTGCGCAGGCGGGCCATAACTTCAACAATGCGGTCAACGGCTTTGCTCATAGTCAATCCTTGTTGTTCAGCAGGGCGTTCTTATCAACTTCGAACAGCATGTATTGTGTCGGAATGGGCAGCGGCACGGGCTTCAACCAGCTTGGCGGATTGCCTTCGCGCAGGCGTTCTATCATATAGGGTTCGCGGTTAGGGCGTGATAAGGCTGTCTCGCGTGACATGGGGATGGAACTGCAAATCGAAACCAGGTCGAGCCGGTGGCGAATGGCAATATCACGTGCAATATCTTCATTCTGGGTCTGGAAGAAGAGTTTGTTATCCACGAATTTGTCGTGTGAAGGATAGTTGGACAAAAAATCTACGCGCAGGTCTGTGTAATACACAAATCTTGCCGTTTCCCAATCAGGTACGTCTATAAGTGTTGCGGGCGGGTAATGGGTGTTTAAATAATCGGCAAAGCCCAAAACTTCGCAGCCGTCTGGCGCTTCATATACTTTGGCAGGATAAAGCAGGACGTGACTGACAAACGGCCCATTCTCATCAATGGCTGGCAGTAGGATCATCCAGAACGGACCAAGCATGATAAAAGCAAGCAGTGCCTTCAGCGAGGCATTGTTCCGTTTGCGCCAACGGGCCTTCAAATTCTGCCAGGCCCAAAGCAGCCACCAGCAGGCACCTGTCATAGCGTGATGATAATAACGCCACAGGGCCTGCGCCATCGCGGCGCCTATAACCGTATAGCCAAGGCTGGCTGTGTAATAAATTCTGCGGCGTGAGCTGCGTGTAGTTTTGATGGCGATGATGCCAGCGATTATGGCCAGCAGCGAAGGCATGATAAAACCGATATATTCGATAATGTCGGTCGACTCCACGAACATAGGCCACGCTTCAGGATGTTCCGAAAACGCCAGTTTTCGCTCCAGTGGTGACAGGGCCGCCGCAGGGCCATCCTGAATTTGGGGGAACGCCAGCAACAGAAGGGTCGCGATACCAGCACCGCATACGGCCATGCCCATCAGGCTGAGCCAACGGTTGCCGCTGAACTGTTTTTGCAGGGCGGTTTGCGCAAATAAATAGATGGATGCCGCAACCACCAGAATGGGACCAAGTATTGAAGGTTGCGAAAACGATACGTCGAATAATTTATCGAGCGGTGCATGTATGGGCAGCATGACAAGTGCGAGCAGTGAGGCCCCAGCAAATGCCTGCGAACCGCGTTCGGTTATGACTGGCTTGTTATACAGCCATGCGGTAACGGATAGCACGAGTGCGGTGCCCGCAATCATAGGGAAACCTTCAATGCCGACAGCAAGTAGCAGGGCGACGGCAACCGCCAGCCATACGTCGGCATTGCGGGTTTTGAGATTGAGTGCAAGGCGTGCAGCGGCACCGTACATCAACACATTCAAAATACCGTACCATGCATGGTGGCTGGCTTCACCTAAATGGTATCCGGCCAAAGTGTGGTGCTTGTGGTCCAAAACCGTTGTGAACACTAGAAATAACACCACAAGCCACGCATGGCGCTTTCCAACAAGTGGACGCACGGCGTAACGCGATGCGTAAAACAATATGACCATGGCGGCCATTGACACCACGACGGTCGCAATCAAAGCCGCCACGCGCTGTGCCACAAAATTTTGTGCCACCAGAATAACCAGAGCAAAGGGAATATCAACAATGCGTGTCCAGATGGACTCAAAGCCTTCAGGCGCATTTACGCGGGTTAGGAC
>JAFALY010000014.1 GCA_019233975.1 Alphaproteobacteria bacterium
GGGATACGTCGATCGCGATAGAATTTGTATTTTCGACCGCGGCCTGCTGGACCCCCTTGGGTACAAATCCATGGACGGCGAAACAATACCAGAAGCGACAGATGAACAACTAACCAACCGCTATAATCTGGTTTTTCTGTTCGACCCCTTGCCAGAGCAGGTTCAGGACGGCATGCGCGACGACATGGCCCAGACGGCACAAATTCAGGAAGCGTTACGCGCTCAATATCTGGCGCACGGGCACACGGTTATCCCCGTCCCCTTTGGCACCGTCGAAGAACGCGCAGCCTTTGTTATGGATATGATCGAGCAGGCCGCAGGTCTGAAGCCCAAAACGCCACGCTTTGGCGCGTATATGATGCATTTCTCGCCAGCATCGAAAGATTTTGTCTAAGCCTCAGCGCACAAAGCGCGAGTCATGGCTTGGCACTTCGCCCACATAACTTTCCGTCATAAAGTCGGCCAGCAACTGGCGATGATGTCCGTGTAGACGCAGTGCAATCTCTATCTTCGCCAGCGTAGCGGACAAGGTCATATCAAGCGGTATGGCCCCCGCCTCTATGGCCTTCTGGTTAGATAAATATTCAACGCGATAGCCCGAATGAACCGGATTAACGATAAAAACAGGAATGTCACGCAAAGACGCGGCCTTCATCGTCGCGCTCAACAACCGCTCATGCACCGTGCCGGCACCATAAGAATACAAAACAACTGCGCGCACCGTGTCGATGGCAACCTGACGCTCAACCAGCGTAGGGTCATATCCCAGCGTCGATTTGATAACGAGCGTGTGCCCATAGTCACCCGGTATAATAGTGGGTTCGAACGGCATGCTGCGTCGCGGCTTCAACCATGTAGCAAGCTGCACCGGGTAATCCATACGCGTAAACTGCGCCACATATTGGTGACGCGGCGCCGCAAAGGCATTCACGCTGGCATCATCGACTTTCTCGGATGACGTCGCTAACATGGCGCGGTCACCCATGACGATCAGCACCTCTGCCATTTCACGCAGGTAGAGGGATTCAAGGGTATAAAGGGCATTGCGTATATTAGTTGGCGCATCCGACAGGGGTTCTTCGATCGGGCGTTGCGCGCCTGTATAGACAATCGAGAAAGGCAAGCCCTGCCCCATCATCAACGACATGGCCGCCGCACCATAAGACATCGTGTCTGTACCATGCATAACCAGAAACCCGGTAAAGGGGATGCGGATATGGCGGTACAGGTATGTCATCACAATCGCCAGTTCGCGGCTGTGCTGATACGACATTTGCGCGCTGTCCACATTGAACAACTGCAAACCCTGCACCATGAAATGGTCGTGCAGTTCGGGCGGCAGTTTTTCAATCAGGAACCCGACGTCCAGCGCCGGTGTACGTACGCCGTCAGGCGACGACCGCATAGCCAGCGTCCCGCCTGTCGCCAACACGATGGTCAGCTTGCGCTTACCCTGCGCCTGCGTGTCGATTTTATTGATTTCCTGCGCCAGATTCAGAACGGCGGCGGCATCCACCAGTTTCAGCTGCCCCAGATCGTCGGCCGGTGAAATAAATCCCTCCAGCGCATCAATCTGAACGCGTGCCGACATGCCTTATCCCTTCAGTTTCTTCATCAGAATATCGTTCAGCATCGCCGGGTTGGCCTTGCCGCCCGTTGACTTCATCACCTGACCGACAAAGAAGCCAAACAGTTTATCCTTGCCAGATTTATATTCCGCGACCTTGTCGGCATTGGCCGCCAGTATGGCGTCAATCGCCGCTTCGATCGCACCGGTATCGGTCACCTGTTTCAGGCCGCGTTCATCGACAATAACCGCTGCCGGTTTTCCGGTTTCCAGCATGGCTTCGAACACATCCTTGGCAATGCGGCCAGAGATTGTCTGGTTGCTGATGAGGTCGATCAGGCCGCCGAGACCCTCTGCCGAAATGGGGCTTTCTTCGATCGTCTTTCCCAAACGGTTCAGGGCGCCGAAAAACTCACCGGTGACCCAGTTGGCTGTCAGCTTGCCATCGCGGCCCTTGGCGACCTTTTCAAAGAAATGCGCGGTGTTTTGCTCAGCCACCAGAACAGAGGCGTCATAGGCGCTGAGACCGTAATCCTTGATAAAGCGCGCGCGCTTTTCATCCGGCAACTCCGGCAGCGTGCCCTTGATGCCGTCAACCCATGCGGCATCCAGCACCAGCGGCAGCAGGTCCGGATCCGGAAAATAGCGGTAATCATGCGCTTCTTCCTTGGACCGCATGGAACGTGTAATGCCTTTGCCGGTATCCCACAGGCGTGTTTCCTGCACAATCGCACCACCGTTTTCCAGGACTTCGACCTGACGCTGCGCTTCGTATTCGATCGCCTGTTGCACAAAGCGGATGGAATTGACGTTCTTGATTTCGCAGCGCGTCCCCAGTTTTTCCGTTCCCATGCGGCGCATCGACAAATTGACGTCGCAGCGCATGGAGCCTTCTTCCATATTGCCGTCGCAGGTGCCGAGGTAACGCAAAATCGCGCGCAGTTTCTTCAGGTACGCACCAGCTTCGTCGCCGGAACGCAAGTCGGGCTCCGACACAATTTCCATCAGCGCCACACCCGCGCGGTTCAAATCGACAAAGGTTTCGGTCGGGCTTTGGTCATGCATGCTCTTACCCGCATCCTGCTCCAGATGCAGACGCGTGATGCCGACCGTGCGGCTGCTGCCGTCCGGCATGTCGAGGATGATCTCGCCCTTGCCGACAATCGGCTGCTTGAACTGGCTGATCTGATAGCCCGCGGGCAAGTCAGCATAAAAATAGTTTTTGCGGTCGAAGACCGAGGTCAGGTTGATCTCCGCCTTCAAACCAAGGCCGGTACGTACCGCCTGCTCGACACACACCTTGTTAATGACGGGCAGCATGCCGGGAAACGCGGCGTCAACCAGACTGACCTGACTGTTCGGCTCCGCACCAAAGGCCGTGGCCGCGCCGGAAAACAGTTTGGATTGGGAAATAACCTGGGCGTGAACTTCCAGCCCGATAACCATTTCCCATTCGCCCGTCGCGCCCTGTACTGTTGCCATGTCTATGCCCGTGATTGTCTGAAAAGAATTGAGA
>JAFALY010000018.1 GCA_019233975.1 Alphaproteobacteria bacterium
GCGCTTTGCCAAAATACAGTTTGGTCAGCCCTAATTGCGCCTGCAGTTGCTCGTTGCCTAGAATCACCATCTCTCCTAGGCTTGTGGTGTTGCTGATGTCTGGAGGATGGCATGACCGATACATTACTGCGTCATAAGATTGAAGAAGCGCTGACCTCTGCCGGCGGCGACAAACATGATGCGCAAAAACTGCTCATCACCTGGGCGGTGCGCGATCCACAGCTTTTGCTGGAACTGACCAAGCCGCATCTGAAAGCCATTGCATCCGGGCATATAGACCATGCCGTGCGTCAGAAGGACGCGCCCGCGCATAACGGCGGCGGTGGCAAATCCGGCGGACGGACGGCGATTGATGATCTGGTTGCTTCCGCTACCATGCGCGTGTCGGGTGACAAGCGTCGCAAGTCAAACCTGCCGCCGCCCAAGACAACCGAACGCCAAGCCTCTGCAATGCGCCGTATTGCCGAGGCATTCAGCAAAAAGAAAAACGAAGACTAAGGCTGTACGGCTTAATTGGATACTTCAACCTGTTGCCAGCCACGCGATTCCAGACACGCGTTCGTCAGGGCGCTGCGCGTTTTGGCGTTCACATCTTCGGTCTTGGTTGTTGTGCTGCCGCCGTTGAAGCCTGCAATACCCGCTGAGCTGTTCCAGACGCCGTTCATGCTCGGCGCTTTATAGCTAGTCGTAGTTGCGTAGGCAGGCGGTGCCGCCGCCATCGCGCTTTGCATGCAGGCATAATTGTCGCGGCTGAGATCCGCTTGAGTTGATCCCGGGCGTTGCCATTCCCAGTGCGTACAGGCGGCTAGTGTTAAGGCAATAAGCGTGAGGCATAGTGTTTTACGCATCGTCAATGTCTCCCTGCAATTTTTACTAGAATACACAAAAAAACGGGGTTATGGCAAACCTTGCTGGCGATATTGTCTGGTTTTGTGTAGCCTTGTGGCAGGCAGGACCCACCATGACAGATACGTCAGCATCATCAGAGCAAAACTTGTCGCCGGAGCAGCAGCGGGTGAAGATTGAGCAGGGGGTTGAGAACTGCCGTATATTGCTGCGCAACAATCCCGGTAACCATGAATTACTGCATGTTATGGGTATGATGGAGGCCCAGCTTGGGCGTTGGGCGGAAGCGGAGACGCACCTGTTGCAGGCTGAAAATCTGGCGCCACAGGTCAAAATCATCGCCTATCATCGCGGGGTTGTTTTAACCAGTTTGGGACGGTTTGACGAAGCGCGCCAATTATTTGAAACGGCTTTGGCGCACGGCATTGACTATCCAGACGTGCATTACAATCTGGGCAATGCCCTAAAGCATTTCGGTCGTACAGAAGAAGCCAAGCAACAATATCAGATTGCCATTGATAAACAACCGACGCACGTCATGGCTCTGAACAATCTGGCCAATATTCTGAAAGACGAAGGCGCATTTGATAAAGCTATTGCTTTGTATCAAAGAGCGATAGCCACGGACCCTGCCTATGCGCGGGCACAATACAATTTGGGCATCGCCTATGTATCGCTTGGGCTGCTGGACGAAGCTGAGAAGCATTACCACAAAGCGTTAGAGCTGGAGCCGAACTACCCCGAGGCCTTGAACAATCTTGGGATCATCTGCCGGTTGCGCGGGCAGTTTTATGAAAGCAGGGCGTGGTATGAAAAATCGCTCGCGCTACGTCCCCATTATGACGAGGCCCTGAATAACCTGGGCAACGCCCTGCATGATTGCGGCGAGTCAGAAGAGGCCATTATCCGCTATCGCCAAGCCATTTTGATGCGTGACACGCCGGATTATCATCACAACATGTCACTGGCGTTGCTGGCGACGGGACAGTTGGAAGAAGGCTGGCGTGTTTACGAAGCGCGTTGGTATGGCGGGCAATTGTCGCATGTGCGACGTGATTACAAACAGCCGGTATGGCGCGGTGAAGCAGGGCAGGGGCGGACTCTGTATGTGTATGCCGAGCAGGGGTTTGGCGATACGATACAGTTCTGTCGTTATGCGCCGATCCTCGCCGAGAAGGGCTGGCGCGTTGTTCTTGAAGTGCAAAGACCTTTGCTGCGTTTGATGCAATCCTTGCAGGGCGTGGCGCAGGTTCTTGCAACAGGTGATGCGCCACCTGATTTTGATATGCATTGTCCGACCATGAGCCTGCCGATCGGGTGCAAGACCAATACGGTCGCCGATATCCCGGCTGACATTCCCTACCTGCAGGCGACACCGGATGACGTTACGCGTTGGAAGGAAAAACTGAGTACTGCGGAAATGGGTGATAAGCCATCCCTCAGGGTTGGTCTGGTCTGGTCTGGAAACCCGCGTATGCATTCGCCCGAGATGTCTGCCGTCAATAGCCGCCGTTCCATGCAGGCTGAATGCTTGGTGCCAATCATGGGTATTCCGGGGGTTCGTTATTACAGCCTACAAAAGGGTGTGGAGGCTCCGGCTGACTTTCATCTGATAGATCTGATGAATGATTGTAATGACTTTGCCGATACGGCGGCGTTGATATCGAACCTTGATCTCGTCATTAGTGTCGACACGGCGGTTGCCCATCTGGCCGGGGCCTTGGGTAAACCGATATGGATGTTGAACAGGTTCGACAGCTGTTGGCGCTGGCTACAAAACCGGGATGACAGCCCGTGGTACCCCCATATTCTGCGTCAGTTCAGGCAGCAAAAACCGGGGGATTGGGCCGGGGTTATGGGCAGGGTGGCTGATACCCTGAAATTGTTGGCCCAGGGCGTAACCGCAGCGCGAGATTAAACTGTAAAATCAAGGCGTTTGCCGGTTAAATCGGGCTTGACTAACGGGCTGCCGCCCCCTACTTTGCGCGCGGATTCACGTGTTTGGTAATCTTATGTCTCCGGCATCGGAACAGGATAAATTGAACGAGCAGGCCGCGCGCATCAACGAAGCGCAAGCGCCCAGGACGCTCGGTCCCGCCAAGCAGGAATCTATGGGAATGGGCCGTGCCGGGTATGACCTGCTGGCTGCCATTCTGGGTGGCACGCTGGCCGGGTGGTTGATTGACCACTTTATGCCTGCCGTGTCTCCATGGGGGCTGATTGGTATGATGCTGATCGGCTTCGTCGTCGGAATTATGAATGTATGGCGTGCGATGTCGGCCGATGCCGGTTCGCCTGCCGATAAGGATAAGCCGCAAGGCTGACGGAAAGGTTAGACATGGCTTCTTTGCTAGAAGAGTTCGAAATTCACTCGCTCAGCAAACCGCTTTTTACATTAGGCGGCCATGACATCACTTTTACAAATTCTGCGCTGTTTATGTTTCTGGCTATCGCGTCGGCAACGGCGTTGATGGTTTTCGCCATGCGCCCGCGTGCCATTGTGCCGGGCCGTTGGCAGATGGTGGCTGAATCCTTTTACAACATGATCCACGACATGTTGCTAGGCACGGCCGGCGAAGACGCGAAGCCGTTTTTCCCGTTCATCTTCTCGATCTTTATCTTCATCTTTTTCTGTAACCTGTTCGGCATGCTGCCCCATTCATTGGCAGTAACCAGCCATATCCTGATTAATCTGACCATAGCGCTGGTGCTGTTCCTCGTGATTTTGGTCACCGGCTTTGCCCGCCATGGGTTGCATTTCCTGCATTTGTTCGTGCCGCCGGGCGCGCCGCTCTTCATGGCGCCGTTTCTGGCTGTTTTGGAAGTATTTTCCTTTTTGGTGCGCCCCTTCAGCCTTTCTATCCGTCTTTTCGCTAACATGCTGGCGGGACACATTTTGCTGGGCGTTTTCGCGGGCATGAGCGTCAGTTTGGTGGCTGCGGGCTGGCTCACAGGCAGCTTCAGCATCTTGCCACTGGCGGTTAACATTGCTATCACCGGTTTCGAGTTTTTCGTCGCATTCCTGCAGGCCTATATCTACACCGTTTTGGCGTCGGTTTATCTGCGGGATGCGTTGGAAATGCACTAGGTTGGAGTCTTTTGCCTCAACTGAAGCATCAACATGAAGTTTAACTACTAACCCTCTAGCTTATCAGGAGTTCTAAATGGAAAATTCAGCCCTCAAGTTGCTCGGTGCCGGCGTCGCGATGATCGGTTCGCTGGGTGCGGGTCTTGGCCTCGGCCTCATCTTCTCGGCATGGATTTCGGCCATTGCCCGTAACCCGGCTGCCGAAGGCAAATTCCGTCAAGTCGGCTTCATCGGCTTCGCCGTGACCGAACTCGTCCTGCTGATGTGCTTCGTCGTCGCAGTCCTCATCATGTTCGTGGCTAAATGAACCAGATACGCTCGTATTTGAACGGTATGGTCGTGGCGGCGTCATTGTTGACGCCGTTGACGGCTGTCCGTGCCGAAGAAGCTGAAAAGGCCGGCTTGCCGCAGTTTGACGTGTCGCTGTTTCCGGAACAATTGTTCTGGCTGGTGGTGACCTTTGTCACACTTTACGTGATGATGCGTTATGTGGCGTTGCCGCGCGTGAATGCGACCCAATCGGATCGCCGTCAGGTGCTGGACCACGCCCTGCGTGCCGCCCGTTCGGCCAATGACGAGTCCAAGACGCGTGTTGACCAATACGAAAAAGCATTGAGCGATGCGCGGGCGCAGTCCGCCGCAACAGTAAATACAATCGCGCAACATGCGGCCAAGGAAGCCGCCGTGCAGCAGGCGGAACAGAACAAAGCTTTGGCCGCAAGGCTGCAGGAAGCGGAATCCCGTATTCAGGCCATGCGTACGCAGGCCTTTAGTGACGTTGAAACGCAGGCGAACGAACTGGCGGGGTTGCTCGCGGATAAGGCTTTGGGACGCAAGGTGTCGGCATGACCGAATTGATGAATGACCCGATGTTTTTCTACGGCATTGCTTTTGCCATCTTTTTGGCATTGGCAGTAAAGTATGGGCGCGCGCCAATGCTGGCCTGGATTGACGGTCAGATTGTCAAAATCCGTTCGGATCTTGAGCAGGCGGAAGCCCTGCGTAAGGAAGCCGAAGCCTCGCTCGAAACCTATAAGGCCAAGCAAGCCGAAGCGATGAAAGAAGCCGAAGCCATTATTGCTCAAGCCAAACAGGATGCCGAAATGCTACGCCAACGTGCAGAGCACGACCTGAAGGCGTCGCTGCAACGCCATGAACAGCAAGCGTTGGAACGCATCCGCGTGGCGGAAATGGAAGCACTGGAGGAAGTGCGTACCAAGATCGTTGCCATGGCTGTCGCCGCGGCTGAGAAGACATTGGCGGCAAAGCTGGATGACAAGGCTTCGTCTGATCTTATGGATCAGGCCATTGCCGGCCTTGGTCAGTCCTCAAACGTGAAGTCGCACGCGGCCTGATACACTCGGCGCATTATGCGCACACGCTTACTGTTTCCTGTTATTATTTGCTAGCCTTGTGCTTATAGCTCAGGTCTGTGTGACCTTCATTGGCGATACGGTCGGTCAGGCGGATAGCGTAGTCGCCGCTGAAGCAGGCGTCGCAGTACTGCGGGTTCTTGTCATTACGACCAGTTTCACCCATAGCGCGATATAGCCCTTCCAGGGAAATAAACGCCAGCGAATCCACGCCGATAATCTTGGCCATTTCCTCAACACTGTGGCTGTGTGCCATCAGTTCTGTGGGCTCTGGCGTATCGATGCCGTAATAGCAACTATGCTTGGATGGCGGGCTGGTGATGCGCATGTGCACTTCCTTGGCGCCAGCCTGACGGATCATTTCCACAATTTTGATAGAGGTGGTGCCGCGTACGATG
This sequence comes from Alphaproteobacteria bacterium, assembly GCA_019233975.1. Lineage (GTDB taxonomy): Bacteria > Pseudomonadota > Alphaproteobacteria > UBA9219 > UBA9219 > JAFALY01. The sequence goes on from JAFALY010000018.1 coordinate 5,706, forward strand.
GAGTCATCAACCAGCACGACGCGCTTGCCTTCTATAAAGCGGCGATTGGCGTTGTGTTTCATCTTCACGCCGTGATGGCGGGTCTCACTGGTCGGCTGAATAAAGGTGCGGCCAACATAGTGGTTGCGGATGATGCCGAGTTCGAAGGGAACGCCACTGGCCTGCGAATAACCAATGGCAGATGGCACGCCAGAATCCGGAACCGGTACGATAATATCAGCCGCAACCGGTGCTTCTTTTGCCAGTTGTACGCCGATGTTTTTGCGTTTCTCATATACAGAATGGCCTTCCACGGTTGAATCCGGGCGGGCGAAATATATGTATTCAAAGATGCAGAATTTCTTATCGGCCTTAGTGAAGGGGAACTGGCTTGTAATCTTGCCGTCTTTGGTAATCAGGATGACTTCACCCGGTTCAATATCACGAACAAAATCGGCGCCAATGATGTCGAGTGCGCAAGTTTCGCTGGCCAGTACGTAGGAATCGTCAACCTTGCCGAGGCATAGGGGGCGGACACCATGCGGGTCGCGAACGCCAATCAGGCCCATGGCGCAAACCGCCACTAGCGAATAAGCGCCTTCGACTTGTTTCAGGGCTTCGATCAGGCGGGCAACAGGATCATGGCCCCGCGCGACGGCCATCAGATGGATAACGACTTCAGTGTCGGAGGTCGAACGGAAGATACAGCCGCGTTTGACTAACTCACGCTTCAGTGTGTAGGCGTTGGTCAGGTTGCCGTTGTGCCCGAGCGCAAAGCCGCCAAAGTCAAAGTCGGCAAAGAAAGGCTGTACGTTGCGCAGCGCTGTTTCGCCCGATGTTGCGTAGCGTGTATGGCCAATGGCTGTGTAGCCTTTAAGGGTATTGACCATGGAGTTAGCGTGGAAATTTTCGCCAACATGTCCCAGGGCATGATGCGACAGATATGTATGACCATCATAGGAAACAATGCCAGCCGCTTCCTGTCCACGGTGTTGCAACGCGTGCAGTCCAAGGGCGACCATGGCGGACGCCAGATCGTGATTATTCAGGCCGACAACGCCGCATTCTTCATGAAACTTGTCGTCATGTTGTGGGGCAAACGGCTGCATGGGTTACCTCGCTGGCGTGATAGAGGGATTGGCAATAGCCGGCACTGACAGGGTATCCAGATCGCCTTGCTCAATCATGCGCGTGGCGTCTGACTTCTTTTGCATATATTCACTGGTTGTTTTTTCAACGATGTCGAAGGGTATAAATCCCTTCAGGAAGGCAGAGCCTTTTGCAACCCATGGGCGTGTCTTAGCCTGCATCAGCCAGGCCGGGGCAGGGGGCTTTTCTGGCTGAGCTTCGGCCTGTTCCGTGTTTGCGGTATGCGTTGGCGTTTTGTCCAGATCCGGCCACATGACATAGGTAAAGACCATGTAGAAGAGACTGACGATCAATGCGCCGCGCAGCACGCCGAATATAAAACCTAATGTTCGGTCAATGCCGGTAAGGGGGGATTTCTGAATTTGTTTAACTAGAAGATCGCAAACGATTGTCAGCAGGATAAAGGCAAGACCAAACATACCAATAATGGCGATGTCTTCGGCGGCAGAGGCACTTTTGACGTATTTCAGAACAAGTGGTTTCAGGACATAGGAAAAGCGTACGGCAATCCAGTATGCAATCGACCACTTCACCAGTGACAAAACCTCACTGACAAAACCACTGAACAACGCCGTAATGGCAGACAGCAAAACCGTGCCGATCACGACATAATCGAACGTGTTCAGCCCCATATGCATTTCCATGACAACCCTCACCTAAACCTGGAGACGATTTCTACCATACTGGTCCAGAATGATAAGCAAATTTTATTAACGACGCTTAGGCGCGTTTGCTGCGCTGAGCTATCGTGAAAAGGGGCAATATCTCGCTGATATGCCTTAATTCTGTCCGACGCAGTGTGACAGGTGGTTGGCCTTTTCTGTTGTCCTTTATTTGCGGTAGGAGTGCCTGTGTAAAGCCCAGCTTGACAGCTTCTTTCAGGCGTAGATCAGGCTGGCTGACGCGCCTGATTTCGCCGGAGAGGCCGATTTCACCGAATATGACGCACTCGGCGGGCACTGCTTCGCCGGACAGGGATGAAAGCAACGCTGCGGCAACGGCAAGGTCTGCCGCAGGCTCACTGATCCGCAGGCCACCTGCGATATTCAGGTATACGTCATGGGCCCCGAAAGCGATGCCGCATCTGGCTTCCAGTACAGCAAGGATCATTGAAAGGCGGCCGCTGTCCCAGCCAATGACTGCGCGGCGCGGTGTGCCATAGGCGGTTGGGGCGACAAGTGCCTGCACCTCCACCAAAACAGGGCGTGTGCCTTCCAATCCTGCAAAGACGGCGGCACCAGACATATCGCCACGGCGGTCAGCCAGGAACAAGGCGGATGGATTGGGGACTTCCTCAAGCCCCTTGTCCGTCATTTCAAACACACCGATCTCATCCGTGGCGCCAAAACGATTTTTTACACCGCGCAGAACACGGAACTGGTGGCCGCGATCACCTTCCAGATACAAAACCGTATCCACCATATGCTCTAGAACGCGCGGGCCTGCGATTGTGCCTTCCTTCGTGACATGCCCGACGAGGATAAGTGAGATATCACGCTTTTTGGCAACACGAATAAGCTCCTGCGCCGACGTGCGCACCTGCGCCACTGTGCCGGGTGCGCTGTCGAGTGTATCGACATACATAGTTTGAATAGAGTCGATGATCAGAATTTCCGGTGCCTGCGCGTGATCAATAGACGCCACAATATCGCGCACTGATGTTTCTGATGCCAGTTCACAGGTGGATTCTGACAGTCCCAGACGTGCAGCACGCATGCGCACCTGGTCCACAGCTTCTTCGCCTGAGACGTAGGCTGTTCTGTATCGCTTGGCCAAATGACACACAGCCTGCAATAAGAGGGTGGACTTACCGATGCCCGGATCACCGCCGACCAAAGTTGCGGATCCCGGTACAAGGCCGCCTCCCACGACGCGGTCAAACTCGCTGATGCCCGCTAACCTTCGCGGCAGCTGCTCCGACGAACCTTTCAGGGGCACAAATTCTATCTTGCCTGCCTTGCTGCCACGACCGGCCTTGCCGGCAGCACGCATGTCGCCTAATCCCTTGGGTGGGCCAGATTGTGCTACTTCTTCAACCATGCTGTTCCAGCTACCGCAGGCTTCGCATTTGCCCGACCATTTGGGTGCGCTGCTACCGCAATTCTGGCAGACATAGACTGTTAAGGATTTTGCCATGCGGCTTGCCCTGAATACTTATTATTTACGCGCGCCAGATTGCTCGGATTCTTGTGTTTTGGGAAGGGTATAGGGTGCGGATAACGGGCTGAAACCATTCTTTCTTTAGGATAATGGGGCTAAATGCACTATCATCCACCTATGCCCGTCATTTTTTCAAATAACTCCTTATTTTTCAGTTGGGATGATCAACGGAAATTAACGATTATTTTCTGAATCACCGTTAGAAAATAAAGGATAATCTCTTATCAGGTGTTGCCGATGGCCTTATTCGATAAAAGCAGTGTCAAGCAGAGCGCGTCCGTTGCCAAACATCGTTCTACGATGGGGATGCTGCTGAACCTTGACATAGCGGCCAGTATCAACCCGCTGCGCGATACCGTGCGCATGTTCGTAAATCTGTTGGCGATGATTTTTGCGGCCAGCGGCATGTTTCCTCGCAACCATCCGGCCTTTACACAAGATAGCGTCCATTTGGGTCTAGGCGAAGTGATGAGCAGGGCATGGAGCAGTTTGCGCCCATCTGTTGC
>JAFALY010000025.1 GCA_019233975.1 Alphaproteobacteria bacterium
TCCTCCGCCTCCATCATCGCGGCGGCTTCGATGCGGCGCGCGATCATGACGGACTGCATGCGCAGTAAAATCAGATAGGCGGTGAACAGGGCATAAGCCAGCGCCATCATCAACAGGGGTTTCAGCATTTCCGGCGCGATGGCATTGCCGCCCGGGCGCATGATGCTGGCGGGTTGATGCAGCGTATGCCACCAATCGACAGAAAAGCGCACAATCGGAATATTGACGACACCGGTTAGCAGCAAAATACCAGCGGCACGACTGCCGCGCTCATGGTCGTCAAAGGCCTGACGCAACACGATGTAGCCGCAATACAGAAGAAACAGCACCAAAACACTGGTCAACCGCGCATCCCACACCCACCATGTGCCCCATGTGGGCTTGCCCCAAATGCTGCCCGTCATCAGGCACAGCGCGACCAGAACCGCGCCCACGGGCGCGGCGGCAACACAAAAAACATCCGTCAACGCATGCCGCGCAACCAGACCAACGCCCGCCGCCACAGCCATGGCGGCGTACAGCATCAGGCTGACCCACGCGGCGGGGACATGGATGTACATAATGCGTACCGTCTCACCCTGCTGATAATCAGCAGGCGACATATACAGCGACAGGTAAAGCCCATAGGCAAAGGTCAGCAACGCGCCAAGCCCGAGCCACGGCGCCAACGGTGTTGCCAAACGCATGAAATAGGCCGGGTTGGCGAAACGAGTGGTGAGTTTCATTGGATAACCTTTCTATCCCTTTATCCCTGACCATGCCGCAGGGCCGCCGCGATGACAAACGGCGCGGTCGGCAGCAATATCGCCAGAATGGCGCCCAGCAACAGCAGGTGCGGCAGGGCCGCAGCGCCCATGGCGACGGCATCGCAAGCGGCGACGGCAAAAATCAGGATCGGGATGTAAAACGGAACCAGCAGCAGGGTCAACAGAGCCGGGTTGCGGTTCAGGGCAACCGTGATGGCGCCGACAATCCCGCCCAGCAGCACGAGCGCCGGAACGCCGAGGATAAGGCTGAGCGCCAAGACAGGCAGCACCACAAAACTGATGCCGAGCAGCAGCATGGCGGGCAGGAGCATGAGCAATAACGCGGCCAGCATCATGATGATGACCGCCGCGATTTTTGTAAAAACAACCAACGGCAGGGGCAACGGCGATAGCAGCATAAGGTCGAGCGTGCCGTCCCGTGCGTCCTGCACAAACAGGCGGTCGAGTGCCAGCAGGCTCATCAACAATGCCGCCAACCAGACAAGACCAGGCGCCAGACGGCGCAGCAGATCCGGCTCCGGCCCTATCGCGAAAGGCAGCAGCAGGATGACGATCACGAAAAACATAACGAGCGCCACCCACTCGACCATCTGGCGGGTATGCAGGCGCAGCTCATAATGCAAAAGGTTCAGCATTTCCATCATGCGGCCACGTCTTTTTTCTGCGTTTTTTCGGGCATGGCATAACGGTGTGTCGGTGCCAGCGCCAGCGGATGATGGGTCACGGCCAGTGCGATGCCGCCTTGATCGATATGCCATCGCAAGGCGCGCGCCAACCTTTCCTGCCCGTCGGTATCAAGCGCATTCGACGGTTCATCCAGAAGCCACAAGCTCGCGTGCCCCTGTAACAGGCGGCTGAGCGACAATCGGCGTTTCTGCCCCGCCGATAAATACCGGATGGGTTTATCCATCAGATGGGCCAGGCCGAAAATATCATCTTCGTGCGGCGTGGGGGCATCCATGGGGCGCAGTGCGCGCCAGTAGGCGATCATCTCCCGCACTGTCAATTCCGGTTTCAACGCGTCCAGATGTCCGATGTAATGCAGGCGTTGCTGGTGCTGGGCGCGGTCATCCGCAATGTCTGCTTCCTGCCAGGCGATGTGTCCTGTGCTTGCGGGCAGTAATCCCGCAATGCAGCGTAAGAGGCTCGACTTGCCGCTGCCGTTGACGCCGGTGATCTGCGTCAGGCTGCCTGCGGGGGCTGTCAGCGAAACATCCTTGAAGACGGTCCGCAATCCCCGGCGGCAGGTAAGGTTGTGAAGCGAAAGCATGTGTAGAATCCTGTGGGCATACCCTAGCACTTCGTTGCAATCCGTGATACCCCTTGTGTCGTGAATCAGACAACAACATATCGCCTGTACCATCATCCCCTTGACCCGCCCTCGCGCCGTGTGCGCCTGGCTTTGGCGGAAAAGGGTGTTGCGTGCGATCTGGTGCTGGAAAAACCATGGGCGTTCAGTCCTGACCTGCCTACCCTGAACCCGGCCATGCAGTTGCCCGTGCTGGTGATTGAGGAGGGGGACGAAAATAATGTCCTCTCGGATGGGCAGGCTATCTGCGAATATCTGGATGAAACCCACGCCGCCAGCAGCCTGACCGGCAAAAACCCGATGATGCGCGCCGAAATGCGCCGCCTTGTCCGCTGGTTCGACGACAAATTTAATGCCGAAGTCAGTATGCCGCTCATTAACGAAAAAGCGGTTAAGCGTCTGCGTGGTGCCGGGCAACCGGATAGTCTGGTGATCCGCAGCGCCTGTCAGAATATCCGTGGCCATCTGGATTATATCGCGTGGCTGACCGAACGCCGCAACTGGCTGGCGGGGGATGTCATCACCTTTGCTGATCTGGCCGCTGGCGCACATTTGTCGGTCATTGATTATATGGGCGATGTGCCATGGGACCAGCATGTGCTGGCCAAGGAATGGTATGCGCGTCTGAAATCGCGCCCGGCTTTCCGCGGTATTCTGGGTGACCATATCGCCGGGTTCCCACCGCCCAAACATTACGCCGATCTGGATTTCTAAGCCTGTCACCAGCAAAGGAGGATGTTATGCGTCGTTTGCTTTGTCTTACCATCTTGACCCTGTGTTCGATATTTTCCACTGCTCATGCCGATGAAGCGAAGCCGGATGACCGCGTCGCTTTTACCCTGACGGCAGAAGATTGGGTGACCACCAAGACAGCACGGGTTGTCGCGCGTGTTGACAGTGCCGTTGCGGCGACGGCCACGGGCTCAGCCCGCGCTGAAATGGTCAAGGCGGTTAATAATCTGGCCCCCGCTGAATGGCGTTTGACGGAATTTAACCGCATGATGGACCAGACCGGACTGGAACGTTGGAGCGCGCATTTTGAAGCGCGTTTGCCTGAATCCGACCTCGGTTCATTGGCAGATACAGCCAAAAAACTCAGCAAGGCCGGGATGCAGATCACCATTAATACGGTCGATTTCAGCCCGACTTTGGATGAGGTCGAAGCCACGCGCGCAGCGCTTCGTGTCCAGCTTTATAAAAAGGTGCAGGACCAACTGGCGGCGTTGAATAGTGCCATTCCCGGTCGCAACTACCGTATTGCCGATGTTGAACTGGGTAATAATGAAAACCCCGGTATCCCACAGCCCTATATGGCAAAGGCAATGCTGGCAGATGCAGCTGCTGCGCCGGTGATGAATGGTGGAGGTATGGAGCGTTCGGAGAAAATCAGGCTGACGGCGCAGGTCGTCTATGCCGCATTGCCGGAAACCAAGCATCCATGACGTTAAATGACTACACTATACCGCCGTTGAACGGTAAGACAAGCCGCGCTGTTATCTTTTTGCATGGTTTGGGTGATCGCGGCGACGGCGGGTTGTTATCGTTGGGGCAGATGTGGCAGCCAGCGTTGCCACCGGACACGGAATGTCTTTGTCCCGACGCGCCATTCGAATTTGATATGGCACCACCTGACTTTGGCGGTCGTCAGTGGTTCAGTCTGCAAAACTTTACGGCTGATAGTATTGCCGCGGGTGTCAAAAGTGCCGCGCCGCATTTGAATGCGTATATCGACCATGTGATGGCGACGCGCGGGCTCAGGCCCGCGCAGATATTACTTGTTGGTTTTTCGCAGGGCACGATGATGGCGCTTTATACGGCCCTGCGTCGCGCCGAGGGTGTTGCAGGCATTATCGGTTATTCCGGATTGTTGGTGGCGGGTGACAGCTTGCCGCAGGAAAAACGATGCGCGCCGCCCGTCCTGTTGGTGCACGGTACCGCCGATGATGTTGTGCCGTTTCGTGGTATGGCGGAGGCCGAGCAAGGGCTGCGCCATGCACACATTGCGGTTGAAGCAATCGCGTGTCCCGGCGCACCGCACACCATTGATGAACGCGGTCTGGCGGTTGGCCTGCAATTCGCACAGCGCTGCTTTGCAGCAGGGGCTTAGGCTTCGATACGACGCGCTTCGTCGATCAGCATAATCGGAATACCGTCGCGAATGGGAAAGGCCAAACCGGCCTTGTCGCTGATAAGCTCTTGCGACGCCGCGTCATAACGCAACGGCATTTTCGTAATCGGGCACACCAGTATTTCCAGCAGGCGCGGGTCAATGCGCCGCGCTTCGGGATGGTTGTTCGTGGGGGCGGGTGCGTCGGTCATGGTTCGAACAATGTTTCGCGTGTCAATGTTTCACGTCGCTGTCGTCGCCGCCGGCGGTTGCCATTTCCAGAAGGCTGGTCAGCAATGCGGCGCGTTCTTTCAACCCGACGGCTTCCAGAAGTGCCTGCTTTTCGTTCGGCTCCAGCGGGCAGATCATGGCCAGCGATGAAATCAGCAATTCACCCGGCGTGTTCTGTATCGCCTTCCAATCAGCTTCGATCTGCTTCAGGCGAAAATAATTCTGCAAGACGGGCAGAAGCTTGTCGCGGTCAAAGCTGGTTTCATCGGGTTGCGTCTGGTCATCGCCATATTTTTCCCAGCATGGCCGCACGCGGCGATACAGTTGCTCCAGCGGCAATTCCTCTTTCACTTCAAAACGCACAACGCCGGTCAGGCCGATCAGGTAACGCCCATCATCCGTTTCATCAAATGATGTGATGCGTCCTGCGCAGCCGACCGAATAAACCGGCGGCGCCACGCCTGACAAACCTTCTGGCATGTGCGGCTGAATAATGCCGACCAGACGGCCAGAGGTGGCCAACGTGTCTTCCACCATCGACAGATAACGTGGCTCAAAGATATTGAGCGGCAGCCGCGCGCGCGGCAACAGAATGACGCCTGCCAATGGGAAAATAGGTAAAACATCCGGCAGGGTAGATGGGGCGTAAGCAGTGGCTGACAGGGTCGTGCTCACGCGCCGCTCCTCATGAAAACAGGATGGAGGACAGGCGTTTGCGCGCGCTGATGGTCAATGGGTCCGTCGGGCCAAAGGCTTCGAAAAATTTGACCAGTTGTTTACGCGCCGCTTCGTCATTCCAGTTGCGTTGACGACGCACGATTTCCAACAGGCAATCCACCGCCTCTTCGCGCGCGCCGTTCGCGTAATGCGCCATGGCCAGATCAAAGCGCGCCTGATGATCGGCAGGGTTGGCATCGACCGCCTGACGCAGGGCTGTTGTATCGGCAACTGCGGGCGCGGCGGCGGCCAGCTCCAGCGCAGCGCGTACGGCATCAAAGGCTTTGTTTTTCACCATGTCAGCGGGCAGTTGGGCAAAGGCGGTTTGCGCCTGCTCGGTTTGTCCGGCGGCCATCATACAGCGGATCAGTCCTGCCGTCGCGATGGCGTTGGCGGGGTCCATCTCCAGAATATCGGCATAAATGGAATGGGCAGTCGCATGATCGCCTGCCTGCAGAAAATCCGCTGCCTGCTTCAACGCAGTTTCCAAACCCTCTGCCTCTGGCGCGGATGCGCCCGCTGCCTTGGCCAGACGTTCGACCCAGCTTTTAATCTGCGCCTCAGGCTGCGCACCCATGAAACCGTCAACCGGCCTGCCGTGTACAAAAGCGAAAACGGCGGGTATCGACTGCACGCCCATTTGTTGTGCGATCTCGGGGTTCTGGTCGATGTTGATTTTGACCATCCGCACGGCGCCGTTAAACGCGTTGACCGTCTTTTCAAGGATGGGCGTCAATTGTTTGCATGGACCGCACCAGGGGGCCCAGAAATCGACGATGACCGGCGCTTGAACGGATGCTTCGATGACGTCGGTCATAAAGCCGTTAATGTCGGTATCCTTAATCCATGCACCCGTGGCGCCTGTTGCCGTATTGGTGGGCAGGGGTGTTGCATCACTGGCATAAAGGGTATGCGACATGGGGTGCCTGAAAAGTGTTGGTGATAACCGAGGCAGAGTCGGCGAAAACCCCCTAAAGTGCAAGCATTTATTGAAAGTTTACGGTTTTGCGATTATGGGCTTGAAATGTCAGGCGGGGACTGTATAGTGCCATCCCTCTGGCAAGCCGGTTATGACCGGTCGCCGGATTTCCGAGGAATGCGGGTGTAGCTCAGCGGTAGAGCACGACCTTGCCAAGGTCGGGGTCGCGAGTTCGATCCTCGTCGCCCGCTCCAACGAAATTTCCGATGCCATTTGGTGACGCGGGGTGGAGCAGCCCGGTAGCTCGTCAGGCTCATAACCTGAAGGTCGTCAGTTCAAATCTGGCCCCCGCAACCAATATTTTCAATAAATTACGTTGATTTTCAGTCCGATGCGAAAACGTCAGTGCCGCAATTAATGGCTTTTCGTGGCTAATTTCACTTGCCGCCCCGATTATCAGGATGCCGCCAATATCCCGGTTTTTTCCGCCCCGCGCGAACTCGGGGAACGTCCGGCCTATTGGACGGGAGAATTGAATTTCGGGATGCCTTTCGAAAACTGCGCCATTTTTTGGATTTTTGCTTTAGGTTTGAACCATGAACCGATATCACGACCTATCATTAGCGCATGAATGCATATACACCCCTCTTGATGGAACTAAGGAACGGGCTTGCCGCGATCTATGGCGACAAGTTGGCCCGTTTGGTGCTGTATGGATCGCGGGCACGTGGCGACTATGATGCAAGATCGGATTGGGATGTAGCGGTTTTTCTAAGAAGTTTTGACGGTCTGCTGGTGGAGTTGGATCGGGTTACAGACGTAACAACCAAAATCCTTGAGGACACTGGTGAGCTTATCTCCCCACAGATATTTCTGGTTGAGGAATATGCCAGCCAGGAAATCCCTCTGATGTACGCAATACGGCGCGAGGGTATCGAGATTTGACCTCTCCCAGCGTGCTAGTAGGGCGG
>JAFALY010000001.1 GCA_019233975.1 Alphaproteobacteria bacterium
CGATCTTTATCCTCAAGCATGGCTCTTCACCCTGTCTTTCAAACTTGTCGGCCCGCTTTGCGCGCATGAACCACGGCGTCCGGTTTGTGAACCAACCGTAACCGGGCGGTTATGTTGCAATTCATCCAGAACGCGTTCCATGATTTCGGGTGTCAGGTCTTCATAAAAATCGTCGTTGATCTGTACCATCGGCGCGTTGACGCAGGCGCCAAGGCATTCAACTTCCTTCAATGTAAACTTGCCGTCTGCGGTTGTTTCGCCGTCATGAATGCCCAGCTTGTTATTGCAGGTCTTCATGATGTCGGCAGAACCGCGCAGCCAGCACGGGGTTGTTGTGCAAACCTGAACGAAATGCTTGCCGACTGGTTTCAGGTTAAACATGGTGTAGAAAGTTGCGACTTCGTACACACGGATACGCGGCATTTCGAGGAAGTCGGCAACATAATCCATAGCCACCTGTGGCAGCCAGTTGCCGGACTGACGCTGTGCAATATCCAAAAGCGGAATGACGGCACTTGCCTGACGTCCGGCGGGATATTTGGCGATAATCGCCTTAGCCTTGGTCAAGTTGGCTTCGGTAAAGCCAAAGCTTTTAGGCTGTTCCACAGGTTTATCTATTGTCAAACCACTGCTCACCGGTCGATCTCCCCAAACACGATGTCCATACTGCCGATAACGGCGACGGCGTCTGCCAGCATATGTCCCTTACACATGAAGTCGGCGCCTTGAAGATGGGCGAAACCCGGCGACCGGATCTTGCAACGATAGGGTTTGTTCGTACCGTCTGAAACCAGATAGACGCCGAATTCGCCCTTTGGTACTTCAACGGCCGTATAGGTTTCACCGGCGGGTACGTGATAACCTTCGGTATAAAGCTTGAAATGGTGGATCAGCGCTTCCATCGACATTTTCATGTCGGCACGCTTGGGCGGTGAAATCTTGTGGTCATCCACCATTACGGGGCCTTGGGGCAGCTCTTTCAGACACTGCTTGATCATACGGTTGGCCTGACGCATCTCTTCCAGACGCACAAGGTAACGCGCATAACAGTCACCCGTTTTGCCGATGGGCACGTCGAATTCCATTTTGTCATAAACGTCATAGGGCTGACTCTTGCGCAAATCCCATGCAACGCCTGAGGCGCGCAGCATCGGGCCGGTAAAGCCCCAGTCCAAGGCTTCCTGCTTGCTGACAATGCCGATATCAACCGTACGTTGTTTGAAGATACGGTTTTCGGTCAGCAGCTCTTCTATATCAGCAAGGAACTTCGGGAACCTTTCCGTGTAGGCCCAGATGTCATCCGCCAAACCATCCGGCAGGTCTTGATGCACCCCGCCCGGACGGAAATAATTGGCATGCATCCGCGCGCCACTGACGCGTTCATAAAACTCCATCAGAATTTCACGTTCTTCGAAGCCCCAAAGGGATGGCGTCACAGCACCCAGGTCGATCGCGAACGTCGTGATATTCAGAATGTGATTCAGAATACGCGTAATTTCCGAAAACATTACGCGGATATATTGCGCGCGCTCCGGCGCTTTGATGCCCAACAGCTTTTCAACTGCCAAAGCAAAGGCGTGTTCCTGACACATCGGCGAAACGTAATCCAGACGGTCAAAATACGGTGTCGCCTGTGTGTAGGTCTTGTGCTCAATCAGCTTTTCCGTACCGCGATGCAGAAGGCCAATATGCGGGTCGGCGCGTTCAACGACTTCGCCGTCCATTTCCAAAATCATGCGCAACACGCCGTGCGCGGCCGGATGCTGCGGGCCAAAATTGACGGTAAAGGGGCGCACACGCTTACCTTCGGGTGTCGTATATTCTTCATCCCAATTTCTGGCAGCGTCTGTCACTGTTTAACCTCTTTGGCTTTTTCGTCACCCGGCAGGCGCATATTGACATTCGTCATGCCTTCCCATGGGCTCAGGAAATCGAAATTGCGGAAATCCTGTGTCAGTTTAACGGGCTCATAAACAACGCGCTTTTTCTCATCGTCGTAACGAACCTCGACATAGCCTGTCAGCGGGAAATCCTTGCGCAGCGGATGACCTTCAAAGCCATAGTCCGTCAAAATGCGGCGCAAGTCAGGGTTACCCGAAAACGGCACGCCATACATGTCCCAGCACTCGCGTTCAAACCACCCTGCCGTGCTGTAAACACCAATAACGGTCGGCACAGGCACGTTTTCAACAACCGCAACCTTGACACGCAAACGCTGGTTGGTTGTGAGGCTCAGCAGATGATAAACCACATCAAAGCGCGCGGCGCGATCCGGATAATCTACGCCGCATATATCCAGTAGTTGCTGCATCGCTATCGCGCTATCGTCGCGCAGTATCTTCAGGCAGTCCGCAATGCGGTTAACGGGGACATAGACGGACAACTCGCCACGGCAATCTTCCGTGTTCAAAGCATCGCCGCCGAGCGCCCTTCTGACTTCGGTTTCAAGTGATGACATCTCGGTCATGTTAAGTCCTGCTGATGATCTTGTTGCCGCGACGGATTTTTCTGTGCAGCTGCATGATGCCGTACAACAGCGCTTCGGCTGATGGCGGGCAGCCCGGAATATAGACATCCACCGGAACAATGCGGTCACACCCACGCACAACGGAGTAGGAGTAATGGTAGTAACCGCCGCCATTGGCGCAACTGCCCATGGAAATTACCCAGCGTGGCTCCGGCATCTGGTCATAAACCTTACGTAACGCGGGAGCCATTTTATTGGTCAGTGTCCCGGCAACGATCATAACGTCTGACTGGCGCGGTGAGGCACGCGGCATCATGCCAAAACGGTCCAGATCATAACGGCTCATATAGGCGTGGATCATCTCCACACCACAGCAGGCCAGACCAAAGGTCATGGGCCACATCGAGCTGGTCCGCGCCCAAGCGAACAGGTCATCCAGCTTGGTTAGCAGAAAGCCCTTATCCTGCACTTCCTCACCCAACTGGCGGGCCGTCTTTTCGGCCTGCGCCAAGCGCTTTGGATCGATTATTCCCATTCCAGCGCCCCCTTCTTCCATTCGTAGATGAAGCCCACAGTCAGCACGCCCAAGAACAGCATCATCGAGGCAAAGCCAGCCCAGCCGATGTCACCCAACGCCACGGCCCACGGGAACAAAAACGCGATTTCCAGGTCGAAAATGATGAACAAAATAGCGACCAAATAGAACCGAACGTCAAATTTCGCCCGGGCGTCATCAAAGGCGGGGAAACCGCATTCATAAGCAGACAGCTTTTCGCTGTCCGGCTTTTGTTTAGCCAGAATAAAGGACAGGGCCACCGCCGCAACCGAGACGAACGCCGCAATGCCAAGAAAGAGTAAAATGGGCAGATAGTCTGCCACCAGACCGCTGATCATGGGAGTACCAGAGTGATAACCGATTGATTCAGGTCGGAAACATCCGCCTGTTGCAGAAGAAAATCAAGGGCTAATCTTGCGCTGCGGGATAAAGGAAAACCTGTATGTGTGAAAAATGGCGCGAGTGACGGGACTTGAACCCGCGGCCTTCGGCGTGACAGGCCGACGCTCTAACCAACTGAGCTACACCCGCTTCCTTGATCGCCGCGTTAACGGCGTTGTCACAACAGGGCGCAACGATTAGGATAAATACCCCACCCCTGTCAACGAAATGTTGGTTTTTTCTTTTAAATTCTGTTAGTAAGCCCATTCTTCGATGAAAAACACGGTTTTAGACGGTTTTTCTATATCGGGCGGTTAGCTCAGCGGTAGAGCATCTCGTTTACACCGAGAGGGTCGGGGGTTCGAAACCCTCATCGCCCACCACTTGCAGGACCTCTGAGCGGTTCAGAGGCCATACCGCTATTTCCGCATGGGCAGGGCGAGATGAAGGTCGACGGCAAGCACTACCGCAGCATCTGGGCGGCGAGCGACGGCGTTTCGGTCGAGATCATCGACCAGACCAAGCTGCCGCACGAATTCGTGGTGCGGCGTGTTGCGAACCTCGCCGAAGCGGCGCACGCGATCAAATCCATGCAGGTGCGGGGAGCGCCTTTGATCGGGGCCACGGCGGCCTACGGAGTGGCGCTCGCCATGCGCGCCGATCCTTCGGATGCAGCCCTCAGCGCAGCCTACGACACCCTTTTGGCCACGCGTCCGACGGCGGTCAACCTGCGCTGGGCGCTCGATGCCATGCGCCAGCGCCTCAAGCGGCTGTCGCCGGCCTCGCGCCCGGACGTCGCATGGAGGCGGGCGGCCGAGATTTCCGACGAGGACGTCGAGATCAACCGCGCCATCGGCGAGAACGGGCTGGCCGTGATCCGCGAGC
>JAFALY010000009.1 GCA_019233975.1 Alphaproteobacteria bacterium
AGAAGGCAGGGCAGAAAGATCTGCCAGAGCCGGCAAAAGAAAAGAAGCCGGTGCTGAAGGCGGGTCTGGGCGGCGTTATCTGGTTCTTGCGGACAAGATGACAAGGCGGGGCTGTTCCTGTTGATGGAAGGCGGTTGTATCCCTTGTGTTCAGGGGGTGGCCGTTGGTGCGCCTGCGTCTTGCGGGGTCGTACGCCTTTCCTCGTTCCTCATTCCCAATCCCATCACTCTTCGCTGTTTGGCATTGTTGTCCAGAAGGGGGTGCGTCATGGTTGCCTTGACCCAAAGCCGCGACTTGGTCGCTTTTAAACAACGACGTCGTAACAATGTTACGGATGGCGTGCTGCGTTTCGGCAGCGTGGAAGAAATGGTGCGCAGCCTGCGCCCGTCCATGCCGGTACGTTGTTTTTACCCTGCGGCGATTGATGCCGCCGCCGCCGAATTTATTGAAGGATTTCCGGGCGATATCCTCTATGCCGTCAAAGCCAATCCCAACACCGCCGTCATTGCACGATTATTTGGGGCAGGCGTGACGCGGTTTGATGTCGCGTCATTGCAGGAAATCGAACTGGTGCATGGCGTGTCACCTGACGCCTTTATGGCCTATATGCACCCGATCAAAAGCCGCGAATCCATCCATGCCGCCTATCACACATACGGCATTCGTACCTTCGCGATCGACTGCTTTGAGGAAATGCACAAAATCCTCGAAGAAACGCAGGCGGCAACAGATCTGACGCTGGTTATTCGTCTGGCCATGCCGGATGACATGGCGCACCACGCCCTGTCGAAGAAATTTGGCGCACAGGCAGACGAAGCCGTTTTGTTGCTGCAGGATGCCGCCAAGGTCGCCAGTAAGGTTGGCCTGTGTTTCCACGTCGGCCATCTGTGCACCGACCATGTCCAATATCGTCGCGCGATTGACTATGCCGCGAAGATTATCGAACAGGCGGGTGTTGAGCTGGATGTGTTCGATGTCGGCGGCGGTTTCGCCCGCACGTTTCCGGGCATGGAAGCGTCCGCACTCAGTGACTATTTCACAACCATCAAGGACGGGCTTGCGACCCTCCACTTGCCACAGGGCTGCAAGATCTGGTGCGAACCCGGGCTTGCGCTGGCGGCCGATAGTGAATCGCTTGTCGTGCGTGTTGAGCTGCGTAAGGGCAACGCGCTGTATATTAACGACGGCACCTATGGCAGCCTGTTTGATGCGGCCAAATACACGGACAAGAAGCGTTTTCCGGTTCACTTGATCCGCGTCAGCCGCAAGGCCAGTCAGATCATGCAACCCTTTGAATTTTATGGACCCACCTGCGACTCGATTGACCACATGCCGGGCCCGTTTGTTTTGCCGAAGGATGCGCGCGAAGGCGACTGGATCGTGATCGGTCGTCAGGGCGCCTATGGCAGCGCGTTCCGCACGAATTTTAATGGCTTTCACGATTATATGTCGGTAGAAATCGACCCAACGCTCCCCGCGCGTCGCACAACGCGTCGTAAACTGACTCTCACAACCCCATCACAGGAGATACAGGAACAATGAGCAACGCCCAACTGAAACCCGCCGAAGGCCATAATCTGAAAAGCGACCTGCTGTCGAAGCCGGTCGAACATATCGACATCACCAGCTTTGACGCGCGTCCGATTATCGCCGCGATGGATAAGATGTCGTTTACCTCGCGTGATCTGGCGCGGGCGACGCAAATTTTCAACGACATGCTGCGCGATACGGAATGCTCGGTCATTCTGACGCTTGCCGGGTCAACATCGGCCGGTGGCTGCATGCATGTTTATCGCGACCTGATCAAATACAACATGGTGGATGCGATTGTCGCCACCGGCGCCAGCATCGTGGATATGGATTTCTTCGAAGGGCTGGGCTTCAAGCACTATCAGGCCTCCAGCCAGGTGAATGACCGCGACCTGCGCGACCTGTATATCGACCGCATCTATGACACCTATATTGACGAAGAAGAATTGCAGGCTTGCGACCATGCGATTGCTGAAATCGCCAACGGCCTTGACCCGCGCCCCTATTCCAGCCGCGAATTCATCAAGGAAATGGGCCGCTATCTGAAGACGCATGGCAAAAAGAAAGGCTCGTTGGTTGAAACGGCGTTCGACCATGACGTCCCCATTTTCTGCCCGGCCTTCACGGATTCCAGCGCCGGTTTCGGCCTGGTCGTGCATCAGGCGAAGAACCCGGACCGTCACATGACGCTCGATTCCATCCGTGATTTCCGTGAATTGACGGACATCAAAATCAAGGCGGGCACGACCGGCCTGCTGATGATCGGCGGCGGTGTGCCGAAGAATTTTGCGCAGGACACCGTGGTGTGCGCCGAAGTTCTGGGCCACGAAGTCGCCATGCACAAATACGCGGTGCAGGTCACCGTGGCCGATGTGCGCGACGGCGCGTGCAGCTCTTCCACGCTCAAGGAAGCGTGCTCATGGGGCAAGGTTGATATCGCCGCTGAGCAGATGGTTTATGCCGAGGCAACCAGCGTCATTCCGCTGCTCGCCAGCGACGCCTACCATCAGGGTGCGTGGAAAAACCGTCCGCGCCGCTCCTGGGGCAAATTGTTCGGCTAAACTCTGATGTCTGGTGGTTTTATCGTACCGGCGGAATGGACGCCGCATGCGGCCCTGTGGACCGCATGGCCGTCTGCCGAAGATTTATGGCTGGATGATCTGACGCCTGCGCAGGCAGAGGTCGCCGCCATGATCCGCGCCTTGGCGGATGGCGATGCCGTTCGTGTTCTGGCCTGCGGTGCAAATGCTGTGGCCAGCGCCAACGCGATGGTTGGTGATGTAGCGGAAGTCATCCCGTTTGATTTCGGCGATATATGGATGCGCGACACGGCCCCTGTTTTCAGTCGCGACGCCGCTGGTCATTTGCGTGCCGAGATTTTCCGCTTCAACGGCTGGGGCGGGAAATATGAATTACCGCATGATGACAGCGTGGCCGCGCGGCTGGCCGTCTTGGCGACATTACCGACCCACAATCATGGGTTTATCCTGGAAGGCGGATCGGTTGATGCCGACGGTGCTGGCACCGTTTTGACCACACGCGAATGTTTGTTGAATGACAATCGCAATCAGGGGTGGACTGCGGCTGATGCCGAACGGGCGCTCACCGCCGCTTATGGGGCGCGGCATGTCGTGTGGCTGCCGGATGGGTTGATGAATGACCATACAGACGGGCATGTCGATAATATCGCGCGCTTTGTGGGACCGGGGCATGTTGTGTGCCAGAGCGCCAATGGTGCGGACGACCTGAACGCCACGCGCTTGCAGGCAATCGAAGAAGCCCTGCGCAATGCGCACGATGCCGATGGCAAGGCCTTGCGTGTCACCCTTGTCCCGTCGCCGGGGCTTGTGACTGACGAAGACGAAGAACCCGTGGCAGCCAGCCATATGAACTTTATTATCGGCAACAAAACCGTCGTTGTGCCGACTTATAACGATCAGGGCGCGCGCGCTGTGGCTGCCTTGGCCCCTTGTTTTCCGGGGCGGTCTGTGGTCGGATTATCGGCGCGCTCCGTCCTGACGGGCGGCGGATCATTCCACTGTATCACGCAGCAACAACCGGCTTAGCAGTTCCCATACCGTATCAGGAGGCGATCATGTCACGCATTATCACCGTTGCCGCTTTGCAAACCAGTTACGGGCGCGATATGGCCGAAAATATCGGCAAGACCGAGGCGTTGGTGGCCGAGGCCGCACGTGCAGGCGCGCAGATCATTTTACCGTCTGAGCTGTTTCAAAATATCTATTTCTGTACCACGCAGGATGAAAACTGGTTCTCGCACGCCTATCCGGCGGATGATCATCCATGCGTCAAGGCGATGCAGCCACTGGCCAGACAAATGGGCATTGTTATCCCTGTGTCCATTTTCGAACGCGAAGGTCCCACTTATTACAACAGCGTGGTGATGATTGACGCCGACGGCTCCATCCTCGGTCTTTACAGAAAGCACCATATTCCGGATGGTCCGGGGTATCAGGAAAAATATTACTTCCGCCCGGGCGATACGGGGTACCGCGTGTGGCATACGCGGTTTGCCAATGTGGGCGTGGGCATCTGCTGGGACCAATGGTTTCCGGAATGCGCGCGCGCCATGGTGCGCCTGGGGGCGGAGGTTCTTTTGTATCCGACCGCTATCGGTTCAGAGCCGCATAATCCTGCGCTGGATACGCAACAACCATGGACGCGCGCCATGCAGGGGCATGCCGTGTCGAATATTGTACCGGTCGTCGCGTCAAACCGCGTTGGCGTTGAACAGGGTCTGGGGGCGCCCCAGCATTTCTACGGCTCCTCCTTCATTGCCGATCATCGCGGCGATTTGGTCGCGCAGATGAACCGCACAGAAGAAGGCTTCATCAAAGCCAGCTTTGATATGGAATTTCTGCACACGCACCGCGCGGCATGGGGCTTCTTCCGCGACCTGCGCGGAAACGACTTGCCGTTCTGATTATTGGCGCCGGCCGTGTGTTCAGGTCGCCTGTGGTGCCGGTGTCAGACCGCCCGTACCTGTGTCCGGTGCCGTCACGGGGACCGAGGCACGACGTGTGCCCGCCGGGGTTGACAGGGTGGGTGGCGGCGTTCCTTCGTCACGCTTGACGGGTTCACCGCGCAACAGGCCGCGCACTTCGTCGCCTGACAGGGTTTCATGTTCCAGCAACGCGTTCGCGATCAGATGTAAATGATCCATCTGGTCGGTCAGAATGCGCCGCGCGGCGCATTCACCTTCTTCAATCAAACGGCGGATTTCGTTGTCGATCATCTGCGCGGTCGCTTCCGATATATTGGTTTGCTGCGTGACCGCGTGACCCAGGAAAACTTCCTGCTCATTCGCGTTGTAACGCACGCGACCCAGTTTATCGGACATGCCGAATTCCATTACCATACGACGTGCCAGGGCAGTTGCCTGCTGGATGTCGCTGGATGCGCCCGTCGTGACATTGTCGCGTCCGAAAATCAGTTCCTCGGCAACACGGCCGCCAAACATCATCGCGATTTTGGAGGTCAGTTCGGTCAACGTCATGCCGTATTTGTCGCGTTCCGGCAGGTTCATGGTCACGCCCAGCGCGCGCCCGCGCGGGATGATCGTCACCTTATGCAGCGGGTCGCTTTGCGGCATGGCCAAACCGACCAGCGCATGACCGGCTTCGTGGTAGGCGGTCAGCTTCTTTTCATCATCCGTCATGGCCATGGACCGGCGTTCGGCGCCCATCATGACCTTGTCCTTGGCCAGTTCAAATTCGCGCATGCTGACGACCAGCTTGTCCGCGCGTGCAGCCATCAAGGCCGCTTCGTTGACCAGATTGGCCAGATCCGCGCCCGAAAAGCCGGGTGTGCCACGCGCAATGACGCGCGCGTCGACATCGTTTGCCAACGGCACTTTGCGCATATGGACCTTCAGAATCTTTTCACGGCCCAGAATGTCGGGGTTCGGCACCACAACCTGACGGTCGAAACGACCCGGACGCAGCAGGGCGGGGTCCAGCACGTCGGGACGATTGGTGGCCGCGATTAAAATAACGCCTTCGTTCGCTTCAAAGCCATCCATTTCAACCAGCAACTGGTTCAATGTCTGCTCGCGTTCGTCATTACCACCGCCAAGACCGGCGCCACGGTGACGGCCAACGGCGTCAATTTCGTCGATGAAGATAATGCAGGGTGCATTTTTTTTGCCCTGCTCGAACATGTCGCGCACGCGGCTTGCGCCTACGCCTACGAACATTTCAACAAAATCGGAACCTGAGATGGTGAAGAACGGCACATTGGCTTCACCTGCCACGGCGCGTGCGATCAGCGTCTTACCGGTACCCGGCGGGCCGACCAGCAGCGCACCCTTTGGAATCTTGCCGCCCAGTTTCTGGAATTTTTGCGGATCTTTCAGGAAGTCGACGACTTCCTGCAATTCCTGCTTGGCTTCTTCAATGCCCGCCACGTCATCAAATGTCACCTTGCCGGTTTTTTCGGTCAGCATGCGCGCGCGGCTGCGACCAAAACCCATGGCGCGGCTGCTGCCGCCCTGCATTTGCCGGAACAGGAAAATCCAGATGACCGCCATCAGGATGATGGGGCCGTAATTCATCATGATATCCATAAAACCCGGCGTGTGGTCTTCGGGCTGGGCCACGATCTTGACGTTCTTGGCCAGAAGTTTGTCAGTGATATTGGTGTCGTCTGGCAGATAGGTGTTAAAGCCCGTGCCGCCATCGGTCAGGTGACCGCTGACGATATGACCGCGAATAGAGACGTCCGCCACTTTGCCTTCGGTCACGCGCGCCATAAAGTCGCTGAACGGCATCATGGTCTGGCCCGGCAGGCTGCCCGCGTTCTGAAACATGTTGAACAGCAGCGCCAACATCAAAACAATGATGGCAAACAGGGCGACATTTTTCATTTTATTATTCACGGGGGCGGCCTTTCGGGCAAAAAGCAGAACGGCATGGGCAAAGTCCTATGATGCCGCTATCTGCTTAAAGATATAGTAAACGCTATCCCTGCTTACAACCACAGGCAGGGAAACAAAAATACTTATTTAATTCAATAGGTTATGTGTTATTCTGGCGATTAGACGCGCATCGGCATCAGGACGTACAGCGCGCTTGCATCCGCGACATCCTGAATGATGGCGGGCGCCGTCGCATCGGCGAGCGAGAAGCTGACGCCTTCGCTTTCGATCTGTTGCAGAATATCCAGCATATAACGCGCGTTAAAACCGACATCCAGAAGCGCGCCGTCATACTTGACTTCCAGTTCTTCGGTGGCGCTGCCGGCTTCGGGTGAGTGGGCCGACAGGACCATATGGCCGGGGGTGAGGCTGAGCTTCACAGCACGTGATTTTTCCGACGAAATGGTGGCCACGCGGTCGGCGGCTGCGGCAAAAGCGCGCGTGTCGACCTGCATCAGCTTGTCATTGCCGGTCGGAATAACGCGTTCATAGTCGGGGAATGTGCCGTCGATCAGCTTGGATGTGATGACAACGCCGTCGAAGGTGAAGCGGACCTTGGCTTCTGACAGCGCGATTTCGATATCACCGCTGGCTTCGTCGATCAGCTTGCGCACTTCGTTCACGGTTTTGCGCGGAATAATGATGCCGGGCATGTCCTTGGCGCCGCGGGGCGCGGGCATTTCAACGCGGGCCAGACGGTGGCCGTCGGTTGCAACCGCGCGCAGGACTTCGACATTCTTGTTCTTGGCGGTGTGCAGATAAATGCCGTTCAGGTAATAACGGGTTTCTTCCGTCGACATGGCAAAGCGCGTGCGGTCGATAAGCGTGCGCAGGTCCGCGGCCGACAGAGTGAATTTCTGCTTCAGGTCGCCTTCCGGCATTTTGGGAAAATCATCGATGGGCAGGCAGCCCAGCTTGAAGTGCGAACGACCCGACGACAGGGTCAACTGGTTGCTGTTCGCGGCAGTCAGGTCAACCTGCGCGCCTTCTGGCAATTTGCGGACGATTTCATAAAGCGTATGCGCGGGTGCCGTCAGGGCGCCGGGCTTGCCGACTTGACCGTCGACGCTTTCGTTAATCTCGATTTCCATATCAGTCGCGGCAAAGGAAACCGCGTTTTGCTGCGCACGGATCAGAACATTCGCCAGAATGGGGATGGTGTTGCGGCGTTCAACTACGCTTTGGACATGGCCAAGGCTTTTAAGCAGAGCAGCGCGTTCAAGGGTCAATTTCATGGCGAACAGCCTCGCGAATTGCGGAAAGATTCGTGCAATTCAAAGAGATAGCAGAGAATATTGGACAAGGCTAGAGGCTTTAGCCTATCCGCGTCCGAAACCCTGTCTCAGCCTTGCAGCAAGCGGCGCAGCAATTCCACATCTTCCTTGAAAGCCGCGTCATAGGCTGACAATTCCTCGATCTTGCGCACGGCGTGGATCACGGTCGTGTGGTCGCGACCGCCGAATTTACGGCCGATTTCCGGCAGGCTGCGGGGCGTCAGTTGCTTGGCCAGATACATGGCTACCTGACGCGGACGCGCCACCTGACGCGCACGGCGGGCGGAATGCATATCCGACAGGCGGATATTGTAATGTTCGGCCACCTTTTTCTGAATTTCATCGATGGTGATGCGGCGGTCATTTGCGCGCAGCAGGTCGGCCAGAACATCCTGCGTCATTTCCAGGCTGATGGTGCGACCGACCAGTTGGGCATGCGCCGCAATGCGGTTCAGTGCACCTTCCAGTTCGCGGACATTGGACGTGATCTTGTGCGCCAGAAACTCCATGACCTTGTCCGGTACCTGACAGCCCAGCTTTTCAGCCTTGGCGTGCAGGATGCCCAGACGCAGTTCATACGTGGCGGGATGCAGGTCGGCTACAAGGCCCCAGCCCAGGCGCGAGCGCAGGCGTTCTTCCATCCTATCAAGGTCCTGCGGCGACTTGTCGGCCGAAATAATGACCTGACGGTTGCGGTCAACCAGCGCGTTAAAGGTATGGAAGAATTCTTCCTGTGTCGTGTCCTTGCCACCGATGAATTGCACATCGTCGATCATCAGCACGTCAACCGAGCGGAATTGATCCTTGAATGCGACCGTGTCCTTGTAACGCAGGGCGCGGACAAATTGATACATGAACTTTTCAGCCGACATGTAAATCACGCGGCGTTGCGGGTAATGACGGCGGATGTGCCAGGCGATGGCGTGCATCAAATGAGTTTTGCCAAGGCCAACGCCACCATAAAGGAACAGCGGGTTAAAGCCCGGCGTGTCGCTGTCGGCGACGCGACGCGCGGCGGCATAAGCCAGTTCGTTTGGTTTGCCGACGACGAAATTGTCAAAGGTGAAACGCGGATCCAGATCGCATTCGCCGGCGGCAAGCGGCGCTGCCAGTGCGTCGCCCGCAGGCATGCCTGGCATGGCGGCGGGGTTAAGCGCGGGCGCTGCATCGGGTTTTTTCAAAATGGGGGCGGACACGCCGAATTCGATACGGCCATTGCGGATCAACTGACGCCACAATGTGCGGATGGTGTCACCGTAATGTGCTTCGACCCAGTCGCGCATAAAACGCGTGGGGAGTTTGAGTGTCATCACATCATCATTGCCGCTCGCGTGCAGGTTTTCAAACCAGCGGCGGTAAGCGGTCTCACCGAAATGTTCGCGCAAGGCCTGACGCAAAGCGGGCCAGCTTTCAGGCGCTTCGTGCAGCGTGTGGGAAACGATGTCTTGCGATACTTCTGAAACAAAAGCTTCTGCTGTCTTGCCTTCGATCTTCATGAACACTCCGTTGCTCAATGCAGCTGCGCGGACGCGCCACAAAAAAATGACAAAACTCTTAACGGCACCATTTAAAGAATGGCGTCGTTTTGTGAACGAAAACCCAACATCAACTTGGTAGGAAACCCCAATACATTGACCGCAGAATGTGGGGGACTTCCGGTGACGTTTGAACAGTGTGATCTGTGTTTAAACTGTTCGAACGCGTGTGCATGAAGTGCTTTCCGTTATTCAGCAGTAGTGCTTGAGTGAGGTAACACTAGAACAGCTAAAACACGCTTGTCCAGTGATCGAAGCAAGAACAGCGCAAAAAGAAATATACATTCGTGCAGATATTTTTTTTGACTCGCGTTTGAAAAAATGCTCCACGCGATCACGCTTGAAGAAACTAAAAAAGTTGGTCGGCATCGCTAAAAAATTTGCATGCGAGAAATTTTCTGCGCGCAGAAAAAGAGCAGGTCGCGCGCGTTTTCTCTTGACGATTTTTTATGGTGATTGCAGCCCGTGCGTATAAACGAAAAAAGGCGGCGCAAAACGGCGCCGCCTTTAAAGATTTTTCGCATAGAATGCGAAGAGGATTAGGCCTTCTTGGTCGCCTTGACGCGCTTCGCCAGACGTGACGCCTTGCGTGCGGCTGTCTTCCAATGCAACGTGCCCTTGTTGACGCTCTTCGCCAGCACGGACTCGGCTTTGCGCTGCGCCTTCAACGCTGTATCGGCGTCCTTGGCGGCGACGGCGGTTTCAACGGCCTTGACGGCGGTGTGGATACGCGAACGACGTGCGCGGTTTACGGTGTTGCGCTTTACGGTTTGGCGGGCGCGCTTTTCAGCAGATTTATGGTTGGCCATGAATGCGGTCTTTCACTTGATTATTAAGATTGTAACAGTTCTGCGCAGCCTACCCTTTCAGGCGCGCGAGGGTGCTACCCATACGCGGAAGGACCCCTGGGGTCAAGTTTTTTGATCAACCAACCGAAACGAAGTTAACGAATTCTATATCCCTGCCTTTTATAAGCTTGTGCCAGGCATTTACAGATATTGGGCGGGCTGGTATTGAGTGATCCCGGCGTTAAAAACCGCCCTTATATAAAGGTCCATGGTACGGTGTCAGAGGGTCAGTCATGAAAATCATTGCCGGCAACAGTAACCGCCCCTTGGCCGAAGCCATTGCGCAAAATCTGGGTATGTCACTGGCTCAGGCCAGCATCCGTCGCTTTGCGGATATGGAAGTGTATGTCGAGATTTTGGAAAATGTGCGCGGCGAAGATGTCTTTGTGGTGCAGCCGACGTCGTACCCCGTCAATGATAGTTTGATGGAACTTCTGATCATGGTCGATGCGCTGCGCCGTTCGTCAGCCCGCCGTATTACCGCCGTCGTCCCTTATTATGGCTATGCGCGGCAAGACCGCAAATCAACGCCCCGTTCCCCCATCACCGCGAAACTGGTCGCTAACCTGATGACGCAGGCGGGCGTAAACCGTGTTTTGACGCTTGATTTGCATGCCGGTCAGATTCAGGGCTTTTTCGATATCCCGGTTGATAATCTTTTCGTCGAACCCGTGTTTGCCCGCTATATCCGCGACAGTTACGCCGTGCAGGGCGAACTGCCGAACAACATTGTGGTCGTGTCGCCCGACGTCGGGGGCGTGGTGCGCGCACGCGCCATGGCCAAACGCCTGAACGCCGGTTTGGCCATCATCGACAAACGCCGTGAAAAAGCGGGCGTATCAGAGGTCATGAATATCATCGGTAACGTGGAAGGCTGTATCTGCATCCTGGTCGATGACATGGCCGACAGCGCGGGCACACTGTGCAACGCTGCGGGCGCGTTGATGAAGGCAGGCGCCGTGTCGGTGGAAGCCTATGTGACCCACGGTGTTCTGTCGGGTAATGCGGTTGAACGCGTGCAGGCGTCACCCTTGCAACGGCTTGTGATTACCAATTCGATTGGCGCAGTTCCTGCGGTCGAAGTCTGCGACAAGATCAAGGTCTTGTCGGTCGCGCCACTGCTGGCCGAAGCCGTTGTGCGTATCAGCCAGGAACGCTCGGTCTCAAGTTTGTTTAGCTAAAAAATCGAAAGAAAAAAGAAATCTTACCCCTCTTCTCCGGCATCAGCCTATCGCTTGATGCCGTGAAGGAGGGTGAGCTTTAATTTATTACATAAGAGCCAGTGTAGCGGCTTGGGCGACGACTGTTGTCGTTTCGGCTTCCCCGGTCACTCTCTTACAGCCACAGTAGCCCTTGGGACCACCACATCTGGAGCATATGCCCCCTTGGTTGCCGCCCTTGGCTTCGGG
>JAFALY010000019.1 GCA_019233975.1 Alphaproteobacteria bacterium
TTCTGGCGGTTGGATATTACCTCAGTTCAGATATGCGCTTGAAACATGATATTCAGGCTGCGCATAAGGGGCTTGCGGCTGTGGATGGATTGCGTACCGTCACTTTCCGTTGGAACGATACCAACAAGGACGACTATGGCGTCATCGCGCAAGAAGTGCAAAAGGTACTGCCCGAAGTCATCGGCCATCGTGATGACGGTATGTTAAGCGTGCAGTATGACAAGCTGGTCCTGCCGGTCATCGAAGCCGTAAAGGAACTGCATGCCATGATTGTTGATCTCGAGGCCAAGGTTGCAGGCCTGCTGCAATGGCAGTCGGATACTGACAAGCGTCTGGACGCCATGCAGGCCGAGATTCAGGCGCTTAAGGCGGCTAATGACAATCTGGCGCACCAGAATGACGAATTGCGCAAACTGGTGACGGGCGCACAGAAGAAGTAAAGCCCTGTTTTGCTTGACATAATCGCCTGACAGGGTAGGGTTGGCCTCGTACTTCTATTGCTCGACTGGAAGGGTGTATGACGCTGCGCTTCGCTCCGCTTATATTATTGCTGGCCCTTCTGACTGGATTGGCCTATCCCCACAACGCACAGGCTCAAACCAATCTGTGTACGTCGCAGCCATCCGACGGTGCGGCGTACACATATAACATTTTCAGTAATTGCCACACCGTGACAAACAACACGGGTGCCACAATCTGCGTGATGACCGGCACCAGCAGTGAATGGAGTACTTTTACCGCCAGCAGCACGCCCTGGAGCGGGGTGAGTGTCGGTTCATGTTGCAGTTGTACGTACCCTTGGGGGGGGACGCAGGCCTGTGGTACGACCGGCGTTGATACGGGGCGCTATTTCAAACAAAACGTTTATGTAAATGCCTGTTGTCCTAACATTATTTCATGTAACGGCGTGAAGGTAACAGCGGACTGCAGCGCTTCTGCGGTTCTTTCATGTTATGACGGGTATGGTGACTCCGGTTGTTCACCTACTTATACAAGTTGTACCCTCCACAGTAGCGGTGGTTGCTTTGTTTCAGACGTGTCAATCTTGATGTCTGATGGTAGTCGTAAATTTATCTCAGAAATACAAAAGGGGGATGTTGTCAAAGGCGAGACGTCTGACAACGAAGTCCTGGAGGTCAAGACAATAGAAACTTCCGAAGACCTTTATGGCTTTAATGGGGGCCAGGCGTTCGTTACCGGTGGACATCCATTCAGGACAGATCAGGGTTGGAAATCTATTGACCCCAGCCTGACATCCAAGGAAGGTCATGCGGTTGATACGACGCCGTTGCAGATCGGAGATAGGCTGCTCACTGAAACAGGGTCGGTGGAGGTACGTAGCATAGAGCGTTATCCTGGGGGACCGCACAAAGTATATAACCCCATGACGGATGGGGATCACACCTATTTTGCCAACGGCCTGCTTGTGCATAACAAGTGCGTCCAGTGTTAGGGAGAACTTGATGCGTGGCCATAGATTAACGGCAGTTTTTCTTGCGGTTTTCTGTATTGCCGCCATGCCTGTATTCGCAGCAGATAAGGCTGCTGTAACGAAAGATCAGCCAGCTAATGCGGGGCGCTCTGCGACCTCAAGCCAAACAGCTTCGACAGATAATGCTGTGACAGGCCCCTTTGCCGAAATAGCCTATGCTGGGAATATTTGGGTTGTAGAGGCAGGGGATCCCACAGCTAACTATGCTGCTTGTGCCGCTTATTCCAAGGCGGGGCCTAACGCCCTGCAGAGTGCCCGTGATCTGGCTACCAGGATGGACTTTGCCAGAACCAGACAGGATACGGGCACAGACGACAAGGTTGTCCTTTCAGTTTATGCAGAGTATGACCCCAGTATTTATGATAAAGCCATTATGTTTGACGATGTTTCTGTGACTGCCAACAGAAGGCAGATGATGCGTGTCGTGCAGCGTTTTAAGCCGGAAATCCTCAAGGCACGGTTAGAGAGTGCCACCACTGTCAAATTCAGCCTGGCCGGTAAAACGACGCAACTACCAGCCACTTTGTTTTTGCAATTACTGGATAAGCTTGATCAGTGCGCGACGCTCAAGAAGTAGCGTTCATATCATCACTTCTTCTCAAAATACGGTTCGGTATATTCCTTGGCGCCGTGATTGACGGTCAGCATGGTATTGGTCAAGCGTACGCTTAGTTTCTGGGCTGTGTTGTCGGCGCAGACATAGTCGTTACGGCCAAACCCTTCTTTTACCTTCATCTCGCCAAAATCGACGGCGACGCAAATGCTTGTCTTGTTATCGCGCGCCATGACCTCGATCAACTCAGGCAGCTCGATGATCGTCCGCGCATATCGCTTCGCGTCTTCTGGGGCGTCTGGCCCATTCAAGATGATTTTCCGGTACAGGAAATCCTCGTTCATTTCGGCGAGGCCCAGATCCTCGGCATCGCTCGCGCTCTTTTTCGAAAAACCATCAAGGTGGAAAACAGATCCCATTTCGCCAATGTCATGCGTGCCGCCATTTTCCTGATAACGCGGGAAGAACACGCCGCTTGGCGACCCGTCATTGCGCGCCAGTATGTGGCAGAAGCCGCATTTCTCATTACTCAGCTTGCCCTGCACCATATAGTCCCATGTCGGGTCGGCAATGGGTTGGTCGTAACCGTTCTGGATAAACGCATCCATGGTGTTCTTCATATTCTGCAGGCGCAGATAGTCGTAACTGTCCGGCGTTTTGCGGTACATGATCTTGACGTCGACAATCTGGTCCTTATCCGCATAGGCGGAATTGCCCAGAATAGGATCTTTGCTGGTCTTATAGGCGGTTTTGACGACGTCGATATTTTTATCGTCCGCCCACGTAATGCGGATAACGCCCATATCGGTTCGATACACGACGTTCTTCAGGGCCATTTTATGGTCACGGAATTTTTTCAGGATACGATCAAGGACGGCGCGCTCCTTATCCGTTACATTTTGTGCATACTCACCCTGTGCCTGCAGCGATACTTCCAGAACATGCAGTATCTGCGTATCGAAATTCATGGGTGGTGTTGTGCCGCCGTCATTCGACAGGGCAGGGGTTGTGGCCAACATTGCAGCCAGAAAAGCAGTGGCAAGTGAAAGTTTATTCATGATTTATGTCCATTGCGTGTGGCCTAGCCTTGCAGCAAAACACACACTACAGAACTGTCCGATATCCGCAAGGCTTGTGTAAGGTGACAGTATTTATTCTTGCCCCGCCTGTAAGGCGAAGCTAGCATTAAACGACCAGATACAACGGATGGGTGACCCGATGAAGCAGACATGGCGTGGACCTGGATTGGCATGTGTCGCAACACTGACTGCACTTTGCTCTCTCACGACGCCGGCAGAAGCTGGCTGGTTTGATAAGCAATCAGACGAACCAAAGGCCTCCTCCAAACCCGCCACGCCGACGACTGTGCCGGTGACTCCGCCCGCCGCAGTGCCGGCTGGCCCCCCACCCGGTATGCCAACCTCTGGGCCAACGGTCACAAATTATGCGGAGATTAAAGACGGCACAGCCACATGGGTTGTGATAGAACAATCACTCATGGGCGGTGAAACGCAGGCACAGTGTACAGCCGCGCATGGCGGAACGATGCCCGGTATCGTTCCCGACGTGACGGCCAGTTTTATTCGCGTGCATGGAGCCACCCTGCCGGGACAACCGCTGGCCGACAAGTTGCAAATCATGCTGACATCGAATGTGGCTCCTGAGAAATCCAATATCGGGGTACTGGTTGATGATAAGAAAGCAGAGACGCAGATCGCAGCGCGTAACTACATGCGCGGCGCCACGATTGACATTACTGATGTCAAAGCCTTTGAGCAGGGTTTGAAAAAAGGCAAAAAAACTGCTTTGCAATTTGATGACAACAAGCTGGAAATTCCGGCGAGTGTCCTGTTTGAGTTGAGCGAGAAACTTGATTCCTGTGTGGCAGATCAGGAGAAAAAGCTCGCTAAAGCGGCAGAGGAAGCCAAAAAGGCCGCGCCAACACCCGCTAAAAAATAATTATTTAACAATATCAAATAGTTGATGCATTTTTTAGAGATTAGAACAAAAATAGAACTTGCAACCACTATTCACCGCATGTTATGAGAACAAAATAGAAACAAAGAGCCACTTAACCCCACCCCGCAATCTTGCTAGACCGAAGGAGATAGATATGAGCCGTAACACCTCCAACCTCCATATTGTCGAGAAAGAGAACAAAGATATGCAAGCGGATCGCCAGAAAGCCCTTGATGCAGCGCTTAGCCAGATTGAGCGTGCTTTTGGTAAGGGCTCGGTCATGAAGCTCGGCACCCATGCCGAGGGTATTGAGATTGAAACGGTTTCAACCGGTTCGCTTGGGCTCGATATCGGGCTCGGCATCGGCGGTTTGCCGCGCGGCCGTATCGTTGAAATCTACGGGCCGGAAAGCTCTGGTAAAACAACGCTCGCGCTGCACGTTATCGCGCAGGCGCAAAAGACCGGTGGCACATGCGCGTTTGTCGATGCAGAACATGCGCTCGACCCCGTTTATGCGCGCAAGCTCGGCGTCAATATCGACGATTTACTGATTTCCCAGCCGGATGCCGGTGAGCAGGCGCTTGAAATCGCCGATACGCTGGTGCGTTCTGGTGCGATTGACGTGCTGGTGGTTGACTCGGTTGCCGCGCTGGTACCGCGCGCTGAACTAGAAGGCGAAATGGGCGATGCCCATGTGGGTCTGCAAGCGCGTCTGATGAGCCAGGCGCTGCGCAAACTGACCGGCTCCATCTCCAAATCACGTTGTATGGTGATTTTTATCAACCAGATCCGTCAAAAAATTGGCGTCATGTTCGGTAACCCGGAAACAACGACAGGTGGTAATGCGCTGAAGTTTTATGCCTCTGTTCGCCTTGATATCCGCCGCATTGGCGCCATCAAGGATCGTGAAACCGTGGTCGGCAACCAGACGCGTGTTAAGGTCGTGAAGAACAAACTCGCGCCGCCGTTCCGCGTGGTTGAATTTGACATTATGTACGGCGAAGGCGTTTCGAAAACCGGTGAGCTGATTGATCTTGGTTCACAGGCCGGTGTTATTGAAAAATCTGGCGCCTGGTTTTCATATGATGGTCAGCGCATCGGGCAGGGGCGTGAAAACGCCAAGCAGTTCCTGCGCGATAATCCCGTCATGCTGGAAGAGATCGAACAGAAAATCCGCGCCAACGCAGGCCTTGTGGCGGATGCCATGATGGGCGCTTCGGAAAACGCGGAATCCAACGACGATTAATACCGTCCCTTGGTATCAGTACGGAATGTAGAGTAACCGCCGGCCTTAAAGGGTCGGCGGTTTTTTTCCTTTGGCCAATGCGGCAGCGATGGGCTCAAAAATCTCGGCCATACGCGCGTAAACCGGGCGTTTGAACTCCACAATCAGATCGACCGCTTCCTGTAAGGTGGCCCAGCGCCAGTTGGAAAACTCAGCTTCGGCCCCGTCATGACCGGACAGGCAGATATCGTCTTCCGATCCCGTAAAGCGTAGAGCAAACCAGGTTTGTTCCTGCCCACGATATTTGCCGCGGAATAGGCCATGTCTGTATTGCAGGTAGTTGGGAAAATCGTAACGCAGCTTCTCCGGCGCTTCGGCCAGTATCTCTGCTGCGGCCGTACCGATCTCTTCTTTCAATTCTCGGAGCGCGGCAAGACGCGGCTCCTCATGTTTGTTGATGCCGCCCTGTGGCATCTGCCACGCCCCGTTTTTGTCGGTGCGTTCGGCGATGAAAACCTCGCCCCGGTCGTTAAAAATGCACAGGCCGACGCAGGCGCGATAAGGTAATGTCTGCGGATCAACAGTCTTTGGGTCAATGCTCGTCATGGAAACCTGCGTCAATGGCTGTTGATGCAGGATAGCAGGCAGGTGCGCATCGTTAAAGCGTCTTGCGGCAATACCTGTTACAGAACGCCCAGCATACTGGCCACCAGCGGATGACGTACAATATCCTTTTCCGTCAGGCGCACAACGGCGATCCCTGAAACCTGCTCCAGCTTCCGCGCGATATCGGCAAAGCCCGACATGCCTTCCAGCAGGTCGCTCTGATCCGGGTCGCCCGTCAGCACCATGGTGGAATGCCAGCCAAGGCGTGTCAGCAACATCTTGATCTGGTTATAGGTGCAGTTCTGGGCTTCGTCGATTACCACAAATGCGTTGTTCAGGGTGCGACCGCGCATGTAACCGATTGGCGCGATTTCAATCGCTCCATCAGCCAGATATTGCTTCAGACGCTTGCCACCCAAACGATCGTTCAGCGCGTCGTAGAGGGGGCGCAGGAACGGTGCCATCTTTTCCTGCAAATCACCGGGCAGGAAGCCGATGGTTTCGCCGGCTTCAACCGCCGGGCGTGACAGGATGATGCGGTCAACCTTGCCCGCTTCCATGGCTTCAACTGCGGCCGTTATGGCCAGATAGGTTTTACCCGTGCCGGCAGGGCCACAGGCCACGACCAGGCTGTTTTTGGCCATTGCTTCGAACAGAGCGGCCTGATTGGCGTTTTGTGGCTTGATTTTGCGGGTATAGCTTTGATCGCGGCGGTCAAACGCGGGTTGGTTCAGCGGGTCCCAGGGCGAACCGGAAGAATAAATCGGTTCAACATTATGTTTTTGGTCGTGCCCCTTATGGTCGTATTTGTCGTTGCGATTAGAACTTTCAAACTGACGACGCTTGGACATACTCACCCCTTTTCTGTCTGGCTATAAACCAGACGTTGCCCTGACCCGACGCACCACGCGACGGGCCTGATAAAATCTTGAGAAGTGCGGATAGTGTCGGAAGGCTTCTTTGCAGGCGGCTGTCGAACGGACACAAAACCCATAATCCAATCGCTGATTGGCGTATTTTTGTGAGGTTCTTGAGGGTGTTAATATAACTAACTCCTTCTCCCAAGCTGCCTTAGCCTACACCCCTACTGTATAGCAATATGGTTAAATTTCTATTGAATTGTGCAGTGCCGCGATCTTTTGCCCACACTGTGGCATGTGTACAACGTCCTATTAGTTGCGATAGGATAACGATATAACGAATCCCAACACAACCTGTAGGTATCACGATTATGCGCGCACCCTTCCATGGATCCTTCACGGCTTTGCTGACTCCTTTTACTGACGGCAGGATTGATGAGAAAGCGTTCGCTTCTTTTGTGGCGTGGCAGATTGCCGAAGGTATTCACGGTATCGTGCCCTGTGGCACAACCGGTGAATGTCCAACACTGTCGGCGGAAGAGCAGGGACGGTTGATCGAGATCGCGATTGCGACATCCAAGGGGCGTGTGCCTGTTATCGCCGGTTGCGGATCAAATGACACGGCCAAAGCCATTTACCTGACGCAGCAGGCAGAAAAACTGGGCGCCAGCGCCGCGCTGCATGTTGTACCTTATTACAACAAGCCGACACAGGAAGGTTTGTATCAACACTTTAAAGCCATTCATGACAGCAGCCATCTGCCGATCGTGCTTTACAATGTGCCCGGCCGTACGGTTGCCTCCATCAATGTTGAAACCATGGAACGTTTGGCGCAGTTACCGCGCATCGTGGGCGTGAAAGACGCCACCGGTGACCTGACGCGTGTACACAAAACGCGCGCGACCTGCGGCGATGATTTTGTGCAACTGTCTGGCGAAGACAGCCAGGCCTTGCCTTACCTGACACTGGGCGGCCATGGCATTATTTCGGTCACGTCCAATATTGCACCGGGCCTTTGCTCGTCCCTGCAGAATGCCTATGCCGCCGGTGATCTGGAGCAGGCGCAGGCGATCAATGACAAGCTTCTGCCCCTGCATGACGCGATGTTCTTTGAGACCTCGCCCGGCCCCGCCAAGTTTGCGGCGTCACTTCTGGGGCTATGCCGTAATGAATTCCGCCTGCCGTTGGTGCCGGTGGCCAAGCCGACGGAGGCCGTTGTTCACGCCGCCATGCTGCAGGCCGGGTTGCTCGACAATGTGGCCACGATCAAGCGCGCAGTCTAACAGGCGGCCTATCGCCGCTTTGCTCTGCTGTGTGCAGATGCTGGGTGTTCTTGCGCTGGCGCTTCTGACAGCTTGTAGTTATGAGCCTGAGGTTGATATGCGCGGCATTAACCAGGAACGTTACGAGAAAGACCTGAAGGCCTGCACCGGCGTGGCCGAAAAAGCCGACGATACATGTGATCTTGGGGGCAATCTTGGTGGCGGTGGCGGCAATGGAGGCGCGGTTTACGCACTCATCATCGGTGGCGTCCTTTTGGGTTGTGTGACCTATCATGAAATTGCCGATATGACGATGGATTATCAGGACACTTATGCCGGTGTGATGGACCGGTGTATGCGTGAAAAAGGATATCGCGTTATCTCAGGCGGTTACTAACCGCCGATGCCCAGCATTTCATTCAGTGTGTAAAGGCCCGGCTTTTGTCGGCTGAGCCACTGTGCCGCCTGCACGGCGCCACGCGCAAATATACGGCGGTCGGTCACGCTGTGATGCAGGCGGATGACTTCACCTTCGCCTGCGAAAATCACCGCATGCTCGCCGACAATGTGGCCTGCGCGCACCGATGATATGGGGGGCTGGGGCTTGCCGTTACCTGCGGCAACCTGCTCTGCCAGAAATTTGGCTGTGCCGGATGGTGCGTCTTTCTTCATGCGGTGATGCTCGTCGGTAATCGCGATATCATAATCATATCCGCGCAGTAATCCCGCCGCGATGCGCGACAGATGCGCCGTGAGCGCCAGCGACAGGCTGGTATTGGGGGCCAGCATGATGGCGGCATGCGATGATGCTTCACGCGCCAGGGATTGCGTTGTTTGATCCCACCCCGTCGTGCCACACATCAGGGCTTTGCCGGTTGCGGCAGCCAGTTGCACATGCGCAGTCGTTGCGGCGGGCAGGGTGAAGTCAATCACAACGTCGCTTTGCGCAAAAATGGCGGCGGCGTCCGCGGCTGTTGCAACGGCATCGCCGCCATGTTGGGCCGCTATCTGTGTCGATGCATTGCGCAGCTGTGCCGCCGATAGGGTGACGTCAGGGCCTGCCGATAAAATATCGGCGATCTGCTGGCCCATGCGGCCGCTATAGCCCAGCAAGCCGACGCGCAGCATTACAGATAATCCTTCGCCAGAACTTCGGCAATTTGCACTGCGTTCAGTGCGGCACCCTTGCGCAGATTATCAGCGACAACCCACAGGTTCAGGCCGTTTTCAACCGAGATATCTTCACGGATACGGCTGACGAAAACAGAATCTTCACCCGCGCATTCCACTGGCGTCACAAAGCCATCTTCATGATGGTGGTCGATAACCGTAACGCCCTTGGTTTTCTTCAGGGCGGCGCGCGCTTCGGCGGCGCTGATCGGATTTTCAAACTCGACATTCACCGCTTCGGCGTGGCCGATGAAAACCGGCACGCGCACACAGGTGGCACTCACCTTAATGGCAGGTTCCAGAATTTTCTTGGTTTCCACAACCATTTTCCATTCTTCCTTGGTGCCGCCGTCATCCATAAAACTGTCGATATGCGGGATGACATTGAATGCGATCTGTTTATGGAATTTCTGCTTTTCAACCGCGTCATTGACGAAGATGGCGCGCGTCTGGCTGAACAACTCATCCATCGCTTCGCGGCCTGCGCCCGATACGGATTGATAGGTCGCAACGACAATACGCTTGATCTTCGCCATGTCGTGCAGGGGCTTCAGCGCGACCAGCATTTGTATGGTGGAGCAATTCGGGTTCGCGATGATGTTTTTCTTTTTGTAACCGGCGATTGCTGATGGGTTCACTTCCGGCACAATCAGCGGTACATCCGGGTCCATGCGGAAATGCGACGTGTTGTCGATGACCACGCAACCGGCCGCGGCCGCGCGTGGCGCAAATTCGGCCGAGATCTTGCCGCCGGGCGACGACAGGCAGATATCAGCCTTTTTGAAGTCAAAGCTGGCTAGATCCTGCACGGTCAGAACATCATCTTCGCCAAAGCTGATTTCGCTGCCTGCCGAACGGCCTGAAGCAACGGCATACACCTCGGCGACCGGAAAGTTGCGTTCCGCCAGAATTTGTAACATTTCGCGCCCGACATTACCTGTGGCGCCGACGACCGCAACACGCAGTTTTTTCATGAATTTTGCCTTACTGTTCAGAATGAAGTAACTATCTATGGTATAATAAAGATTGCCGTTAATCGCAAGGAAAGCGGCGCAGGCAGGGGGATTGGGCCATGTCACGCAGTTGGGAAGTCGAAGACGGCCGTTTGTTGCAGCCGGACCCCGTCCGGGAGCAGGATTTTATCCTGCGCGTTCGCCGTATGCAAAGACTTGGTACACCGCATCTGGCGGTTAATATCGCCTTGCAATCCCTGCCTTTTGTGGCGGCGCATTTGCAGGTGCTGGAAAGTATGCACAAGGCCTTGCAGGAATTTGCGCGCGTGACCAACGCACATTTTGCAGAAATGTCGAACGGTGACGTTTTTCTGAGTTGGGAAAACACGGCCAGCGCCAACGCCGTTGTCGATCAGTTGGTTGCCGTTATTGATATGGCAGGCAAACATGACGTGCCGCGCGACAATTACCTGCATATCTATCACATGCCCGCCGACTACACGGCATTGCGCGAACGCATCAACAGCTATATCGAATTACTGCGTAGCAGCAGTCCATCCGCCGCGCATGAAACCGCCGCTGCGCGTCTGCACAGCAACGAAGCGCGCGGCCCATTGACGGCCTGGGGTGTGGACCAGATTGACCATTTGCTGTCGGAAATCGACATTGCCCCCTATGCGCAACGGCAGGCCATCTGCGCGCAGCAGCCCAACGGCATATGGAAGAAGCAGACGGAAGAATGTTACGTAAGCTTTACGCGGTTCCGCAAGGAGCGTTTCCCCAAGCTGGATATCGACG
This sequence comes from Alphaproteobacteria bacterium, assembly GCA_019233975.1. Lineage (GTDB taxonomy): Bacteria > Pseudomonadota > Alphaproteobacteria > UBA9219 > UBA9219 > JAFALY01. The sequence continues at coordinate 10,879 of JAFALY010000019.1, forward strand.
CGCCAACGCACTTATTCCAAGCGTTGTGCGAAGTTATCGATACGCATCTGATCGCGCACTTCGCCAACCACTATGATGTTATCAAGGGGTTGATGCTCAACTTCAACCTGTCGGTTTCGATGGTGCCGTTGCAGGGATTTACGCAGTTTGTGCACAGCGTACCCGAAAGCGACCGCAAGAATATCGGGTTTGAAATCCATCGCAGCGATTTGTTTCAGGATGTGGGCCGCACGCTTGAGGTTGTTGATGAGCTTCGCCGTTTTGGCTTCCGCGTTATTCTGGATAGCGTGACACCAAACCTGCTGGCGCTGGCGGACCTTTCCTCCCTGCGTTTTGACGCCATCAAGGTTAATGTGTCGGAAGAAAAAGTCGGCGGTTTTGACATCACCGCCGCACGGCAGTCATTGTCCAAAATCCCGCCCGAAAAGCTGATTTTCTTCCGCTGTGACAATCCGCACGCTTTCAAGCTGGGTCGCGAATGCGGGGTTAGCCTTTATCAGGGCTGGCTGGTTGATGAGCAACTGGGTGCCAAGCGCGGATAATCAGACATTCGCCAGCAGAACGCCGGAAATTGCGTTTGAGGCCGATGCGTCTTTGGCCAACGTGCCGTCGCCGTTATAGGTCTCAAAGCTGCTCTTCAAATACGAAGCTGCCGCCAGGCTGCTGCTGTAACCGACAACCGATGGGTTGCCCGTCAGTACGGCGTTACCGTATGTCTGGGCCGATGCCGTTGTCTGATATTCTTTGGTAAAGGTGTTGCCCGAGAAGAATTGCAGGCTATAGGTCTGTGTTGTCTTGTTGTTGGTGTTGGGCGCATAGCTGACATTAACATTATAGGCACCAGGCGCGGCTGCCAGGCCATTTGACGATATCAAGTCATTGTAAGCCTGCTGTTGGGCTGCGGTGCCATGATTATCGGCCAACACGCGGAGACCGGACGCGTCATAAATCTTGATGCGCAAATTGGCTGTGTTGGTCTGGTTTGTTGCCGTTAATTTCAGATTATCACCCTGCTGCAATGTCAGCGAATAAGACTCGCTGTTGTCATCTTTGGTCAATTGACTGCTGACCTGCAGGGATGAAAGGTTTTCACTGATCCAGCCAATGTTGACACCATTTGCCGGTTTCTCGCCTATCGTATGATAGGCCGAGCGCGAAAATTTCAGGGCGTTATAGTTTGTGAAAACGCCGACATCCAACCCATCAGTAGACGATGTGCCGCTTTTGGCAACATAGGCGGTTGTCTGATAAAGCGAGTTGTAGCCGTTGCCCGCAAAAAGCTGAAGGTTGTAGTTCTGTGCGATGCTGGTGTCTGAACCGGGCGGGTATGAGACTTTGACGTAGTATTTTCCGGCCGTCTGATAAAGGCCGGCGCCCGAGTTAAAGGCCTGGTACGCGGCCACCTGGTCGCTGGTGCCCTGGCTGTCGGCGATGATGTTGCCGCTGCTGTCATAAAGTTGAACGCGCGGCGTAATCTGCAGGTCGGCATTCGACGTTGTGTTGTTCAGGTTGAATTTAATCGCGCCGGTTACCGTGTTGTTAAAACTGTAATAGGCGGCGGGGACGGCGCTGGTCAGGCCGCTCACAACCGTCAGCTCGGACACGTTTTGCGTCAGGTCGCCCACATCCGTTGCGTTTGCAATGGATGGCGTTTGCGACAGCAGGGATGTCTTATCGTAATCCGTAACATTGGACGCAGCGGTCACCGACGATGTTGCCGATGTAAATAAATTGGGGTCGTAGGACTGTGTCAGCGTTGTGGTGATGATTGAATCTGAGTAGGTCGAACCTGAATAAAGCTGGAAGTCGTAAGCCTGGCTGGTGTTGTTTGGATCGGTGGGCGAGTAATAGCCTACCTTGACATAATAAGTGCCCGTGTCGGCTGTTAGGCCTGAGGAAGATGTTATGTCTGTGTATGCCTGTTGCTGGGCGGCGGTACCAAAATTATCGGCCACCACATTACCGTTTGAGTCGAGAATCTGCGTGCGGACGGTGGATGTGTTGGTTTCGTTGTTGAAGGCGAGCTTGAGCGCGCTGCCTTGCTCGAAATTGAATTTATAGATGTTGGTCGACACCTGCGTCGTTAACTGTCCTGTGACGCTAAGGTCTGATGTGTCGGCCGACAGGCCGCCGATAAAGGGCGCGTTCTTAGTGCTGGCGAACACATAGTTTGTGCCAAGCAAAAAAGTTTGCGCGACGCTGCTGGCAGCGGTAACGCCAAGATCAGATGCACTCGTCATAACTGCCCCAATCCTCTCAAGATGGGGTACTTCGTCTCTCTCGGTGCCCATAATACCCTAATTCATGGCGGGCCGCCACTGAAAAAGGTTAACACACCAATGATTTTAAGTGTTTACAAAGGGTTAAACGATTTTTCTTGCCAATATGGGCCCGTGGGCGTTATAGAACCCCTCCTTCGTGCGCCGGTGCCCTTGGCATGCCCGGCCACAAGATAAGGCAAACATTTAACCAAAGGACTGAAAATGCCCAAACTCAAAACCCACAGCGGGGCGAAGAAGCGTTTCCGCACCACGGCCACCGGCAAGGTCAAGGCTGGCGCCGCAGGCAAACGTCACGGCATGCGCAAGCGTTCCCAGCAGATGAAGCGTACAGCGCGCCAAGGCACCATTTTGTTCAAGGCTGACGGTGAAAATGTCGTCAAGCATTTTCTGCGCCAACACTGATTTTTAAGGAGATAAAACCATGGCACGTGTAAAACGCGGCGTTACGACGCACGCTCGTCACAAAGAAGTTATTAAACTGGCGAAGGGCTATCGCGGTCGCTCCTCCACCAACTATCGCATCGCGATCGAAAAGGTCGAAAAGGCTCTGCGCTATTCGTACCGCGACCGTAAGGCGAAGGCCGGTGAATTCCGCGCTTTGTGGATCCAACGTATTAATGCAGGCGTGCGCGAACACGGCCTGACCTATGCCCGTTTCATCAATGGCCTGAAGCGCGCCGGTATCGAACTGGACCGCAAGTCTTTGGCCGAACTCGCCGCGACCGAACCCAGCGCTTTCAAGGCGTTGGTCGATCAGGCGCAGGCCGCCCTGAAGGCGAAGGCCTAAGGGTTGCCATGTTGGGCGCCCTTTGCCCGACGGAAGCAGATACCATAAACCGCCAACCAGAATGGCGGGTCGAGACAAAACCCGTGTCTTATCCTGATGCCGTTACGGCGATGGAGACACGGGTTTCTTGTATCGAAAACGGCACAGCGCCGGAACTGTTCTGGCTTTTGGAGCATCCACCGCTTTATACCGCCGGCACCAGCGCGAAACCCGCTGATCTGGTGGACCCTGACGGTTTGCCTGTATTTGAAACGGGGCGTGGTGGGCAGTACACCTATCATGGCCCGGGGCAACGTGTTCTCTATGCGCTCAACGATTTACGCACGTGCGGGCGTGACGTGCGTGCCCATGTGTGGCGGTTGGAAGAATGGGTCATACGCACCATGCAGCAATTTGGCATTATCGCCGAACGTCGTGAAGGCCGCGTGGGCCTGTGGGTCGTCACGAGCGGGCGCGAAGAAAAAATTGCTGCCATTGGCGTGCGCGTCCGGCACTGGGTGACGTTTCACGGCCTTGCGCTGAATGTCACGCCGGATCTGAACCATTTCAAAGGCATCGTGCCGTGTGGCCTGCCGCAATATGGGGTTACCTCAATGGCGGCACTGGGCGTTAACGCGTCGATGGCAGAAATTGACGCCGCGTTTTACCGCACAGGCCAAGGCCTGATGTGGGATGCGGCAGCGCGTTAACCACTAATAATCTCTGGCCTTAAAGGCTGGGCTTGTACATAATAGATTCACATTCCGTGTTCCAAGGGGTTCACAATGTCAGCGGCACAAGGACAGTCTTTTGCAGGACCCGAGGTCGGGGTTAGAACAGCGCAGGCATCGCTTCTGCGTCGTCCCGTGTTGGCAATGCCCGGACCGGATGAGGCAGCCGCACGGCAAAGAAAAATCCGGGACGCTGATGAACTGCTTCTGCGCAAGCATTTTTGAACTGTTTATTTGACTACTGATTCATTTGTTTAGCTACACGAGGTCGTCATGGAAATCCCTCTCGCAACCACACCACACCTTTTGCCGTCAGCAGCCGGACGCTATGGCGTCGGCGCAATGGCCGTACACGGAAAAGTTGGCACGCTGATGCTGGCGGACAGCAGTGGCTTTTTCTGGTTCATCCTTATCATGGCGATCCTGATGTCACAGTCGGGACGCCGTAGATAACACGTGATTGATCTGGCGATCAAAACACCGCGCCACCGGTGTCGGCGGTGCTGACAACGCGGCGGAAGTTGGCGAACAGTTCGCGGCCCATACCGTCAGGCTCGGCGGGTTGCGGAACGGGTTTGCGGGCGTTGAAGGCAGCCACGTCACCGACATAATCCAGCGTCCCTTTGACGCAATCCAGACGCACGATGTCCCCGTTTTGTAGACGGGCAAGCGGTCCGCCCTCGGCGGCTTCCGGCGTGGTGTGGACGGCGGCGGCAACTTTGCCTGACGCGCCCGACATGCGGCCATCGGTGACCAGAGCCACCAGTTTTCCGGCATCAAGGCAGCTGGCCAGCGCGGGTGTCAGGTTATGTAATTCCGGCATGCCGTTGGCCTTTGGCCCCTGAAAACGCACGACGCAGACGAAATTACCTTCGGGCAATGTCTTGGCCTTGAACGCGGCCAGGAATTCATCCTGACTGTTGAACACGGCGGCTGGCGCTTCGACAATCTGATGCTGCGGCTGTACGGCCGATATTTTGGTGATTGCGCGACCAAGGGTGCCACTGACTTTGCGCAGGCCACCTTCGCGGCTGAACGGATTGGCGGCACCGCGTAAAATGGCTTCATCCTGACTTTGGGCCGGAATGTCGCGCCAGATCAGCTTGCCATCCTGCAAAACCGGTTCTTGCGTATAGGCCTTCAGACCCTTGCCCCAGACGGTATTCACATCGTCATGCAACAACCCGGCCTGCAACAATTCGCGGATGACAAAACCAATGCCGCCTGCGGCGTGGAAATGGTTCACGTCAGCCTGACCGTTCGGATAAACGCGGGCCAGCAACGGCACTACTGCCGACAGGGCGTTGATATCTTCCCATGTCAGGATGATGCCTGCGGCGCGCGCAATGGCGGGCAGATGCAGTGTGTGGTTGGTAGAACCGCCGGTGGCCAGCAGGCCGACAACGCCGTTCACAATTGCGCGCGCATCCATGATATCGGCCAGACAGGACGGGGCCTTGCCATTGCCTGCGGTCAGGGCGGCGCGCTCCGTTGCGGCTGCCGTCAGCGCATCACGTAGCGGCGTGTTCGGCGGCACAAAGGCGGCGCCCGGCACATGCAGTCCCATAATTTCCATCAGCATCTGGTTGGAATTGGCCGTGCCGTAGAAAGTGCAGGTGCCCGCGCTGTGGTACGAAGACATTTCAGCCTTCAACAATTCATCGCGCCCGATTTGGCCCAGCGCGTACTGCGTGCGGATTTTAGCCTTTTCGGCGTTCGGGATGCCTGACGGCATGGGGCCGGCCGGCACAAAAATCGTCGACAGATGCGCAAAGCTCAACGCGCCGATCAACAGGCCGGGCACAATCTTGTCGCAGATACCAAGGCATAAAACGCTGTCAAACGCATCATGCGACAGGGCGATGGCTGTGCCCATCGCGATCACGTCGCGCGAGAAAAGCGACAGTTCCATGCCTTCGCGGCCCTGCGTCACGCCATCGCACATGGCGGGCACGCCGCCTGCCACCTGTGCCGTGGCGCCGTGCTTATGGGCCGCATCTTTGATTTTGTCAGGGTAGGGGGCATAGGGCTGATGCGCCGACAGCATGTCATTATACGCGGTCACGATGCCGATATTCGGTACAGATTCCATGGCGATACGCAGTTTATCCTGCGCCGTTTCCGCTGCAACAGCATGGGCATAGTTCGCGCAGGATAATTTTTTGCGGCGTGGGCTGCCGTGGCTGCTGTAACGCTTGGACCGTTCTTCGAAGGTGGCACGCGTGGTGCGGCTGCGTTCGATAATGCGTTGGGTCACTTCTTGCAGTACGGGATGTGTCATGGCTTGGCCTTTAATAAAATAACGGCCCTACCATAGAATCTTATGCCCTACCGGGCAAGTCATGCCGCTGCGGCCAGTAACTGCAGTTGATGATCGAGAGCGGGCACCGTTTTTAAAGGTTTTAAGGTCGTCAGGCCGATGTGTCCCAACATGTACTGCATCATCTCGCTAACCACAACGCTATGTTTTTCCATGGCCAGCGCCGTTTTATCGGTGGCTAGATTAAAAGTCTTGCAACCGCAAGGCTTATCATCAGGGTGCAGGTAGTCGCTCGCGAAATGCAGACTGCCAAATCTTACCTTTGTCGTTGAGTTCTTGTTCCACTTATCAATTGCCAAGGCAATGTGCGCAGTTTCCATGTCAATCGTTGTGCTGCCGATTGTCGAGGCTATCTCACGTTGACGGAATGTCTCTTCCATGATCGTCGCAACCGATACATGCATGTTACTGTTCAATTCCGGATACGAATTGCATAATGTGTTTTCCACCTGAACAACGGTTGAAATTTGCTCGCGGTCCAGAGCCGCAAAACGCACGGGAGCGAACACACGGCTATAGACGTCATCTGCATTTGTCAGTGTGCCGACCTTGCTGACATATATAATTTCACTGGCGCCTAGCTCACAGAGGCGTTCGGCGATAAGACCGGCCATGTTCCCCCAGTAACTATAGTGAGCACTTACTAGATTGATCACCTCACCTGTCTTCGTCCGATATCGCTTGGATCCGTAAAACGGATTCTGGGCATTGCTTAGCAATGTCACTTCACCCTGTGCCACGGCTGCGTGCATTTCTTGCTCGAGTTCGGTCACGTGCCCCATGATAATGCGGTCACCAGGTGTGACAAATCCGTGATCCAGTCCCGACCAATTTGTCAGCTCTGTCTCGACATCAGGGTAGCGCACGATTTGTAGGGTCTTGGATGGATCGTAAAAATGCTGATGACAGAAGTAGCGAACCAATTCAGCAAAATGTGCCACATAATCTTTGCCTGGCGTGACGGCCATCAGCAATTTTCTTTGACCTGTTTTGTCCGTTGCCCAGAAGAAGCGCGGCGGCAATGGGCTAAAACCAACATAAAAGTCTGTTCTCTCGGTGTGTATTTCCTCTATGTCTGTATATCCCACACTGAGCATGATTTCCGTGGCATAGAGCGGGTGGGTGCCATGAATTTCTACGGGTATGCCGTTAAAGAGGGCTTGTTCCAACTCTTTGGTGGGTAATTTCTGTTCCACAAACGCGTATAAATCATCTCGCATAGTGTGCTGCTTGTACCATGCGGGGGGGATAAACTGATCATCTTCTGCGCGTCGTGCATTTATGTGCAGACGGACGTATTCACTGAATCCAACCGTTTTCATGAATCCAACTCAACAATACAGTGACTACTAATTTTTCGTATTTATGGTTTTTATTTTAATAATCAAATTTTTATGTTGGCAAGATGTTTAATACTATCAAGCCTATATCAGGGCATCAAATGATAGTTTTTATATTATGCTGAACACAGCCTCGACCTCCGCCAGCAATTCGGGGCGGCAAATGGCTGTGTTAATTAAAGTGATGTTTGCCCTATGGCGGGTCAGGGGCTGTACAAGCCGCTGCAGTTTGTCATGGTCGTGTGCGTGCCGGTAATAGAGGCGCAGCAGGCGGATATCCCGCGCTTTGAAGCTGCAGGGCACTCCTTGGGGCAGCAGGTTTTCTGCGCTGACGAGCGTGAGAAGATTATCAAGCGCCATCGTCAACTGCCCTTCGGCGTCATCAGGCAAGCATGAATCTTCGCCACGGATGGCCGCCGTGCCGGATGCCAGAAACGTAGGCGTATCATCAAGCGTAACAAAAGCGCCGCGTGCAAACAGGGGCGGTGTACGCCCGTAGCGGTAGGAATAATGGGCGGCGGGTGTCTGCAATCTGTTTTCAATAAAGATCGGCTTTGCTGTTGTGGCGAAGAGGGTGAGGTGGAGCCGTTGATCGGCACTGCCCATGCCTGATGCGGCCGGCGGTGTCCAACCCTGTCTGTTGTTGCCAAAACATTCCTGAAAAGCCTGGTGCCTGCCTGCGTTGAAGTGCTGATACATATCGGCATGTTCGGCGGGTGGTGGGATTGGCAGGTTGATCTGCGGAACAAAGTTCCAGATGCGCGTCAGGTTATAGGATGGGTGGGTATGCAGAAGGTTAAACAATCCCCGGTAAAGCCTGTATGTCGCTGCCTGCAGGGTGACGGCATCGCCGGGCGGTATCTCAAGTGTAGCCTCAGCGACCAGATAATCATTCGTCACGCGGACGATGTAATCTTGATGGAGTTCGACCACCATTGTCGACGCGCCATCAGCCACCCATTGGTCAATCATCTGTGCTCCGAAAAATGAGCGCAGCAGCGGCTGTCCATGGCTCGGGATAGGAGCGTCTGACGGCAGGAAGAGCATAAAAACCCTTTGAAAATGAGTTGGTTAGCGTATTTGACGGCTAGAAAGTTTCCGGCTCAACACGCCATGGACTTTTTGCTGGCCTTTTGGCGCGATTTCGTTTATTTCAACCCTATTCCCTTAAAAGTAAACAGTTTAGTCCAACGCGCAAGCGGTGGACGGGGAAGTGTAACTGGAAGTTAAACGTGCAGGCATGCAGCCGTCGGGCCGCATTTCCGCTGTTTGGGTTTAAGTTGTAGGAGTGTAGCTCAATTGGTAGAGCACCGGTCTCCAAAACCGGGGGCTGTGGGTTCGAGCCCCTCCACTCCTGCCATTACTGGAAAGACGATTTATGGCAGATGAACAAAACAAGGCTGAAAAAGCCGAACGTAAAACCAGCTTTGCCGATTTCGTGCGCGAAACGCGTCAGGAAATCGCCAAGGTGACGTGGCCGTCGCAAAAGGAAACACTGATGACGACCGTCGCCATCGTGGTTATGGCCGTTGCTGCGGGCGTATTTTTTCTGGCGGTCGACTCGGTGCTGGGCGCCGTCGTCAGCCGTATTTTGGGCATGAATTCGTAAGAGAAAGATCAAGAGGTCAACATGGCACATCGCTGGTACGTCGTTCACGTTTATTCAGGCTTTGAAAAGAAAGTGGCGGAAGCCGTGCGCGAAACCGCGCTGAAAAAAGGGCTTGCGGACTTTTTCTCGGAAATTCTGGTGCCGACCGAAGAAGTGGTCGAAGTGCGTCGCGGCACAAAAGTCAATGCTGAACGCAAGTTCTTCCCGGGCTATGTGCTCATCAAGATGGACCTGACGGATGAAAGCTGGCATCTCGTCAAGAACACACCAAAGGTTACGGGTTTCCTGGGCGGCGGCGGCAAGCCCGCGCCGATTTCAGAAGCCGAAGCGCAACGCATCCTGAACCAGATCACCGAGGGCGTGGAGCATCCGAAGCCCTCTATCGTCTTCGAAGTGGGCGAACAGGTCCGCGTCGCAGACGGCCCGTTTGCTTCGTTCAGTGGCGTTGTCGAAGAAGTGGACGAGGGCAAGGCCCGCCTCAAGGTCGCGGTGTCGATCTTTGGCCGCGCCACGCCGGTTGAACTGGAATACAGCCAGGTCGAAAAGGTTTAATAGCGCATAACAGGATCAGGGGGTATGACGGAACCAGTCGCGGCTGGTTTTTTCCGTCGTGCACTTGTGCAGGCGCCTGTAACCTTCATAGGCTTTGCTGTAGGCGGTCCTTGTGATGAACTGACCTGTTTGTTCAAGCGCCACGTCGATCTGGTGGATGATCTTGCGCCATGATGAAACGTAACCCCAGTTTGAAACCAGAGCACCAGCCCGGTGCTTTTCCATTTCAAACAGGAACAGGTTATCGCGGGTATGGTCTGACTTGGGCAGTTCTACGATGTATCGCGTGTCGTTATTTCTGACGGCGTCTGTCAATTGTTCCAGCGTTTGAGCTTCAATGCCCGGCTTGGGCATGAATATTCTCAGTTCTTCCAGGCACGCTTCATAAACGATTTCTGTCGGCCCCGGCTCAGTGTGCCCTGTCACCAGGAAACGATCTTTCTCTGCCTGCGTCACAGGCTCTCCCGCCAAGAACTTCGACAGGAACCGCATGGACTCCCCCGTCTTATCCTCCGTGTCATAGCGGATATAGAACATCGTGCGTTCAGACAGTGTTATGAATTGCGGTTTAAGAACAGAGTTTTCGGTAAGATGGCCGTCTGAATTGTTCAGCAATTCATCGCGATGCTCGTTGGCGAGTTGTCCGACCTTGACCTCGGTCATCTTGCCGATATCGACACCTTCCTCGACATTGGCGTATTTTGTTTCAATTTCGACTTCTTTACGATTGATGGGGTAGTCAATATTGGCTTCGTCGTCGCTTTGCTGATCTATGCGCATAGCAATCTTGCGCGCTTCTGCGGTTTCTTCCTTGCACAGGGTCTTCATACCGATCAGGCGCTTGTAAACATTACCAGCATCGTCCGTGTTGCCGGGGCGGAAGCGCAGTGAACGTGCCATTCTTGCGACGACCCAGGGGTCACCACTGTCGACTGGCGTGTCGAGGTACACGGAAACAACGCGGCCAAAGCTGGACGGTGCGCCTGCGCGAACCGACTCTACAAACTTATCATGGCCGTCTTTGCTGATCTGATAGGCTTGTTCAACTTCTATCGGGTGTCCCCAAGCGTACTTGGCTTTGCGGCTACGCCTGTCCTCAAGAATGCGCTTCTGTGCGAGTCTGTATTCTCGGCGTCTGTTCTGGAATTTGTATATACTGCTGCCGGTAGGATTCGAGTGTTGTAGCAGGGATGCGGCGGCTGCCTTAAACCGCAAAATCCATCCACCTGGCGAGAGCCAGTATTTTCTGAATAATTTTCTCGACTCCGCAGATCCAGAAAGTTCATTAAAAATATTCGGAGTGTCGTTCCTTGTAACTTTGGCGCGTACCTTTGCTTCTGCGATAGAACTTGACATAACCACAGCCCTAATAACCACAAGAATATGGGTGTGTGATTACCAACCGGGTGGGGTGCAAGCAATAGAATAATTCGTGTTTTAGGCTAAATAAATTAGTTCTGGAATCAAACTAATTAGGTTATACCTGCCCCTTATGTGCCCATTACGGCATTGCGGCGACGATATCCGAGACCGATTTAGAGGTCGACGTGGCCGTATGGTCCACCAAAATGGCCTCTGGCGTCGCCTGTTCACCATAAAGCTGCTGGTTCCAGGTTTCACGCGGGGCAATAACCGACCCTTCCAGGGAAACGCCTACAAACAGCCCTTCCGAGCGTGCAAACGCATACATATCAGCGTTTAAGCCCATGCCGGTGGCGGCGTTAACGCCTTTACCGAGTTCACCAATTGCAACGCCCGCATCCCCGCCCAGCGTGACTTCGCGGTGTATGACGGCGTTCAGACCCTTATCCGTCATAACGGTTAACACGAGCTCCGATGTCTGACCGCCGAATTGCAGGCCCCAGCTGATCCCGCCGAGTGTGTAGAAGGCAGGCGCGCTCCATTTACCATCTTCGCCACGCACCAGCATGACGGCATTGCCGCCACGGCCGCCAAAGAAAAAGGCCGCGCGAATAAGGTTCGGTACGATGATAATGGCCTTGGCGCGGGTCGCGAGGTCAACAAGACCGGGATATTGGTTGTCGGACATCATGCTCTGGAAGGTGCCGCGGGCGCGGTCAACCAGCTGTTCAGCTTCCGAGCCGAATTCGCCCGAGCTACGGCAGCTTGCGAGGCTCAGCACGAGCGTAAAGACCAGAGCAAGGGTTCGGTGCAGTTTTTTCATCGTCAACTCAACAACCTGTTTCTTAACCATACTGCCTACAGATGACATGAAAACTTGTCAAATCTGTGTTTGGCAGGGCTTTATAGGTGGATATTAGGTTGAGTCTAAGCAGAAAGAAATAGTTTCTTTGGCTTATGGCCCTGATTACTGGATAGCCAGCACCATGCCAAGGACGGTTATTTCAACAACCTGCTGCAGGGTGCCCAAAAGGGGTCCATTATAGCCGCGTAACTGATTGGCGCCGATAATGGCAACCATCAGGCCCGCCAGCGCGCCCGTCATCAGGATGGTGGCCGTGTCTTCGCCAAACACCACAAAGGTAATGGCGGCAGCAAGGCCGAGCGCCAGCGCCACGCGTACGCCGGGCGGTTGCAGGAAATGGTCGGCGACCGGGTCACCTTCAATGGGGCGTAACCAGGCGGCTGCCACAACCATCAGGGCACGTGACCAGCTTCCGGCTACAATCAACGCCTGAAAAACCAGCGTGCTGTCGGCCAGACTGGCGATCGCACCAATTTTCATGATGATAATCAGGATGATGCTAAGCGTGCCATAGCGCACAGACCGTTCTTCGCGCAGCCAGCCGATCTTCTTTTCATTATCCATCGTGCGGCCATATTGGTTGATCAGGCTCGCAAACTCTTCTTCGTGCAGGGCGCGCGTGAACCACAGCATGCCGACCACGGCAAAGGTCGCCGTGATGATGCCGGGCATATGCATTTCGGTCATGATCCAGTCGATCATCGCGCCGAACATGCCGATGGCGGCACCGATCAGTGGGAACCAGCTCATCGATTTGCGGATCAGGCGTGGACGAGGCTCTTCCTTAAAGGGCAGGTTAAAGCGCGTCAGGTAATTAATGGCGATCGACAGCTCAACCCACAGATTTTCAGCGCTGGGCGGACGCATGGTCACGGCGGACTGATAACCGCCGAGCCCGCGCGGACGGGGTGTCGGAGCTGCCTTTTGTTGGGATTCTGGAGTATCGCCGTTCTCAGTCATGTTTTCATGTTATAGTGATTCACCACGACAATCGCAAACAATCTTCCACGACCCAATTGGGGCGATTTTATGGAGATGGGCCTTTGGCCCATGGCTGGACGTCGAGGGGAAACACGTATAAATTTCATGGGTATTTGGACGATTAAATAATCAGGGTGTGCGCATGAAGCTTACAGTGCCTAAAATGTTGGTTGCGAAGGATGGACATGACGCGATTATGCGCTATGGGGTTGTACCAGTAACTGCGTTGTGCACTCTTGGTATACTGTACGGTCTTGCCGCGATGACACTGGCCAAGCCGTTAGCTGCGGTGGCCCATGCGGCCGGACAGGTGGCGGCTGCAGGTCATACACTTTTGTTGACGGTTCCTTTGCCAATATTGATATTGACCGTACTCTTTGTTTTGGCGTGCGGCTATGCAGGAGGCCGTATTGCTTCGCGTTTGTCACGACCAAAGACTAGTATATCAGAAGATCAGCCAGTTCGCTGATCACTCACCCATCTGGATCAGGCCGCCGCGGCGTCGCGCGCTGCGGTAGGATCGGCTGAGGATCCAACTGGCCAATCCCAGATAAAACAAGTTGAGCGCGAATGCGATCCAGAGATTTTCTGCCTGCACGCCTTCGCCCGCCAAAATAGATTTGACGCTGTCGAAAATATAACTGCCGGGCAGAGCACGGGCCATCCATTGCATAACAGGCGGCAGAACAGATACGGCGTAATAGGGTGCAAAGAGTGCCGAAAATGACCACCCCGCCATCCAGGCTACCCATTCGGCGGCCAGACCGTAATGCAGCATCATGGCGACGATCAGCATGCCGAGCCATGCGCCGGCCATCAGCAGCAAAATGACGATGGGGATTAGCGGCGGACCAAGACTGAACAGCGAATAGCCGAACAGATAATCGGCCAGCAGGATGGCCGGCACGATGGCGATCAAAACACGTATGATGCTTACAATCGTAATGCCGCCAATATATTCGCGCAGGCCGATAGGGCTTGCGAACAAATGGCCCAGATTGCGCGACCATATTTCCTCAATAAAGGAAACCAGCATGGTCATATTCATGCGGATGAAAAACTCCATCAGCAAAGTGCCGATGACCATGGTACTGCTGACAAATTCGACATGCGCGACTTTTTTCAGCAGGTAGGAACTGGTGAACCCCCAACTGATCATATTCACGATCGGCCAATAAATGACTTCGACCATGCGTGGCCACGACGCCATATACAAATACAGGTGGCGCAACATCAGGGCGCGCAGGCGGCCCAGCATGCGGGGTACAGGGTTGGCGGCGTCAGTCATGCAAACTCCTGTTGCGGGCGATATCCAGAAACACTTCTTCTAAATTATCGCGGCCATAGGTGGCGATGAGCGCGGCAGGCGTGCCGCGCGCGACAATCCGGCCCTGTTTCATCATCACGACATCGTCGCACATGCGTTCGACCTCAACCATATTGTGGGATGCCATGAAAATGGTGGCGCCCGTACGGTCGCGGTATTGTAGCAGTAGTGTTCGCACCCAGTCCGCCGTGTCGGGGTCAAGCGAGGCGGTCGGTTCATCCAGCAACAAAAGGCGTGGCTGGTTGATGAGGGATTTAGCCAGTGCTGCGCGTGTTTTTTGCCCTGCCGACAGGCTGCCGTAACGGCGGTCCAGCATGGCGGTCATCTGCAATTCATCGGCCAGCGCGGCGATTTTACCCTTCAGGTCCTCAACACCGTAAAGCAGGCCATAGATCACCAGATTTTGCCGCACCGTCAATCTTTGCGGCAGATCGACATACGGGGATGAAAAGTTGATCTGTCCGGCGATGCGCGTGCGGTGATGGCGCATATCCTCGCCCAGCATCGTGATGGTGCCGTCTGTCGGCTCCAGAAGGCCTAGCAACATCGACATGGTCGTGGTTTTGCCAGCACCATTGCCGCCCAGCAGGCCGGTTATCGTTCCCGCCGTAACCGACAGGTCCAAATGGTCAACCGCCAGCATTTCATCGAACTGCTTGGTCAGGCCGCGCGTTTCAATCGCGAAGGGATGGGGTGTGCCGATTTCCGGTATTGTGATTGTATCTGACATTGTGGTTACATATCTCACTATCCGTTGTCATAGCAAAGATTGATGGCGGTCGCCACCCCATTGCTTGCCTGATGGATGCTATGACCCTTGCCTTTCCCGCCGCGCCGACCGTCTCACGTGACTTTATCGATCTGGACAGACTGACGCGTGACGATGTGCGTACGATCCTGTCCCTGGCCGTGGCGATGAAGAAAGATCCCAAGGCGCATCAACCCATGGCAGGGCGGGTGCTGGCGCTGATTTTTGAAAAACCGTCCACGCGCACGCGTGTTTCATTCCATGTGGGCATGCAGCAACTAGGGGGTGAGGTCATTACTTTGTCAGGCGCGGAAATGCAATTGGGCCACGGCGAAACCATTGCCGATACGGGGCGCGTCATGTCGCGCTTTGTCGATATTATGATGCTGCGCACCTTTTCTGAACACAAACTGCATGAACTGGCTGAGGGTGCCAGTGTGCCCGTCATCAATGGCCTGACCAATCAATCGCATCCCTGTCAGGTGATGGCCGACCTGATGACGATTGAAGAAAAACTGGGCAATATCACGGGTAAGAAAATCGTTTGGGTCGGTGATGGCGACAATAACGTCCTGACCAGTTGGATCCATGCCGCCTGCCTGTTTGATCTTGAGCTGTGCGTTGTGGCACCACCAGAATTTACGGTGCCGTCTGCCCTGTTGATCGACGCGCAACGCAAGGGCGCCAAACTGCGCGCGTTGGCTGACATTGAGGTGGTAAAGGGTGCCGATGTCGTTATCACCGACTGTTGGGTGTCGATGCATAATAGTGACGCGGCGGCGCGTATGGACAAATTGCAGCCTTATCAGGTGAATGAAAAGCTGATGCGTCTGGCCGCCCCGCATGCGCTTTTCATGCATTGCCTGCCTGCTCATCGCGGGG
This sequence comes from Alphaproteobacteria bacterium, assembly GCA_019233975.1. Taxonomy (GTDB): domain Bacteria; phylum Pseudomonadota; class Alphaproteobacteria; order UBA9219; family UBA9219; genus JAFALY01. The sequence goes on from JAFALY010000019.1 coordinate 26,644, forward strand.
AGGAGGTAACGGACGGCGTCATCGACAGCCCGCAATCTGCCGTCTGGGATGAGGCCGAAAACCGCATGCATGCACAAAAAGCCATCATCTGCTGGTGTTTGGGGTTGATACCGCAATAAAAATCAACCTTTTGGGCCTTGAGCGGGTTGCCTTATCTCCGTCACTATCCTATGCATGATGGTCGTTAACCTGTTGTGATTAATGCCATGTCTGAGAAAATTGCCGTCATTGGTCTGGGCTATGTCGGGCTGCCTTTGCTGGTCGGCCTGTCGCGCCATTTCGACTCTGCTATCGGGTTCGATATCGACCCCCGTCGTGTCAAAGCCCTGCAGGAGGGACATGATTGGACGGGTGAGGTGGATGACGCCACCCTGAAACAGGTTCGGCCGCGTTGTACCGACAAGGTTGCCGATATGGCCGGTTGCAGCTTTTTCATCGTGACCGTGCCGACCCCGATCGATGACGCCAAGCGTCCCGACCTGACACCCGTTCTTGGGGCCTGCCGCAGCGTGGGCGAAGCGTTGAAGCTCGCCCGCCGCGCTGCTGGTGATCCGGTTCCCGTGGTAGTGTTTGAATCGACGGTTTACCCCGGCCTGACCGAAGAATTATGCGGTGCCAAACTGGAAGAACATTCAGGGTTGAAGCGCGGGCAGGATTTCCGCCTTGGCTACTCGCCGGAGCGCATTAATCCCGGCGATCAGGTGAACAAGCTGGAAACGATCATCAAGGTGATCAGCGCCGAAGATGATGCAAGCCTCGATCGCCTTGCACAGGTGTATGGCAAGGTGGTCCCCGCCGGTCTTTACCGTGCCGCCAATATCCGCGTCGCCGAAGCGGCCAAGGTTCTGGAAAACACGCAGCGCGATCTGAACATTGCATTGATGAACGAACTCGCGTTGATTTGCGATCGTATGGATATCCGCACACGCGATGTTCTGGATGCCGCCGCAACAAAATGGAATTTCCTGAAATTCACGCCGGGGCTGGTCGGTGGGCATTGCATTGGTGTTGATCCGTATTACCTGACATCGCGTGCCGAGGAATTGGGCTATAACCCACAGGTTATTCTGGCGGGTCGTCGCATCAACGACCATATGGGCGTGTTTGTGGCGCAAAAGACTATCAAACTGGTCAATGGTGACGCACAACGTGTCGGTCGTGGGCCGGCCCGCATTGGCGTTCTGGGCCTTTCATTTAAGGAAAATGTCCGCGATATCCGCAACAGTCGCGTGCCAGATATCATCGCCGAATTAAAAAGCTTTGGCGCCGAAGTTATTCTGCATGACCCTGTGGTTGACCCCGCACATGCGCAACATGAATATGGGCTGGCAACACAGGATGCCACAGCGTTACGTGATCTGGACGCGCTCATTCTGGCGTCACCGCACAAGGTGCTGCTGGATAACATAAAGGCTTTGTGCGGCGGTGTGCGTAACGGCGGTTGGGTCGTGGATGTGAAATCCGCGCTGAACGCCAGTCAGGTGCCGGCGCAATTGCGCTACTGGAGTTTATGATGAAGGTGCTGGTCACCGGCGCCGCCGGTTTCATTGGCTTTCATACGGCGCAGGCCCTGTTGGCGCAAGGGGTAACGGTTGTCGGTGTCGACAACCTGAATGACTATTATGACATTCGCCTGAAAGAAGCGCGCCTATCGCGCCTGACGCCGCACCCGAATTTCACTTTTCATAAAATCAACATTGCCGACCACGACGCGATGCTGGCGCTTGCGTCCGAGAAGTTTACGCATATCATCCATCTGGCGGCGCAGGCGGGTGTACGTTATTCGCTGCAAAACCCCTATGCCTATGTTGAATCCAACCTGATGGGGCATGTTGTGCTGCTGGAACTGGCGCGCGCCTTACCGCAGTTACAGCATTTTGTTTATGCCAGTTCATCCTCGGTTTATGGCGGCAATACCAAAATCCCGTTCAGTGTTGATGACCCGGTTGAACAACCGATATCGCTTTATGCCGCGACCAAACGCGCGGATGAACTGATGTCATACACCTATGCGCATCTGTACCGCACGCCTTGCACTGGCCTGCGATTCTTCACTGTGTATGGCCCGTGGGGGCGCCCGGACATGGCCGCTTATATCTTTACGCGGCAGATTGTCGCGGGTGAGAAGATCAAGATATTCAACAACGGCGATATGCGCCGCGACTTTACCTATATCGATGACATCGTGGCCGGCATTCTGGCTGCCCTGAGCAAACCGCCCGTGGTCGCCGCAGGCAGCGTTCCCGCGCGGGTTTATAACCTTGGTAATTCACAGGCTGAAAACCTGATGGACTTTATCGGCGTTCTGGAAAGTGCCTTGGGGCAAAAAGCAGTTTACGACTTCCAGCCGATGCAGCCGGGTGATGTGCCCGAAACCTTTGCCGATATTGCCGCCAGCACGCGCGATTTTGGGTTCCATCCCACGACCAGTATCCAGACCGGCATTCAGAAATTCGTCGATTGGTACCGCACCTACAGGGCGGAAGGCGGTCATCCATGACGAGCGCATTGCCGAAACTGGGCATTATCGCGGGTGGCGGCACGGCGCCACAGGCCGTTATTGAGGCTTGCCGTCGTGACGGCAGGCCCTATTTCATCTTCTGTCTGGAAGGGCAGGCGGATGCGGGATTGGCCGCGCAGGGCGCGCACCAATGGCAACCGCTCGGCGCACTTATCCGGCTGCGCGATGCGGTCAGGGCCGAAGGGATTCAGGAGCTGGTTCTCATCGGCCATGTGCGTCGCCCGTCACTGCTTGAGATTAAGCCTGACTGGTTGGCACTTAAAATTCTGACGAAAATCGGCATCAACAGTCTGGGTGACGATGCGCTGTTGCGTGCAATAGGCAAGGCGCTGGCCGAGGAAACGGGTGCGCGCGTCATCGGCGTACAGGATATATTCGGCGATCTGGTCGTGCCGGTCGGCCGTCTGGGGCGCCATAAGCCCGATGCAGTGGCTGAGGCGGATATTCAACGCGGTATGCAATTAGCGGCGACACTCGGTGCGCTGGACGTCGGTCAGTCTGTTGTTGTGCAGCAGGGGCTCGTGCTGGGCGTCGAAGCGATTGAAGGAACCGATGCGCTCATTGCCCGTTGCGGCGCCCTGCGTCGTGAAGGTGAGGCTGGCGTTTTGATCAAGCGCGCCAAGCCGCAGCAGGATGACCGCTATGACTTGCCTACCATCGGGCCGGATACCATCCGTTCGTTGCAGGCCGCCGGTTTGCGCGGTGTTGCCGTCGAAGCAGGCCGCGCCCTGATTGTCGAGCGTGCGGAAACCATCCGTCTGGCCGACGAAGCGGGTTTGTTCATTGTCGGGGTTTCGGCGTGATGCCCGCCGTTGCATCAGAAGCGCCGCTTTATTTCATCATGGCGGGCGAAGCATCGGGTGACCTGTTAGGCAGCCGGTTGATGCATGCGCTCAAGCAAAAAACTGGCGGCCATATACGCTTTGCCGGTATCGGTGGACCGCGGATGCAGGCCGAGGGGATGGATCTGCTTTTTCCGCAGGCGGAATTGGCGCATTTCGGCGTGTTTGAACTGCTGTGCCACATTCCCAACATTCTGCGCCGCATCCGTGAAACCGCCGCCGCTATTCGTGCGCAAAAACCCGTTGCTGTTATCAGTATCGACGCGCCGGATTTTTGCTTTCGCGTTGAAAAGCAGGTGCGCGATGCGGGCATCCCCCTTATCCACTATGTGGCGCCGACTGTTTGGGCTTGGCGGCCTGAACGCGCCGCTAAAATCGCGCGGTTTCTGGATCATCTGCTGGTGCTGCTGCCGTTTGAACCGCCTTACTTCGCGCGTGAAGGACTGGATTGCACTTTCGTTGGTCATTCGATTGTCGAAGGCGGGGCTGACCATGGCGATGCCGCGCGGTTTCGTGCACGTTATGGCGTGACAGGGCATGATGTGCTGGTCACCGTTTTACCGGGTAGTCGTGCAGGTGAACTCAAACGGCTTCTGCCTGTGTTCGGCGATGCGGTTCGTTTGCTGGCGGCACGACATAAAAACCTGACGCTGACCATCCCGGTTGCCCACGGCATGCGTGCCCGTCTAGAGGCGGCGATCGCAAACTGGCCCGCACGCGTCATTTTGACCGAAGGCGATCAGGATAAATATGACGGTTTTGCCGCTTCGGCGGCGGCGCTGGCCTGTTCAGGTACGGTTGCGCTGGAGCTGGCACTGGCGGAATTGCCCGCCGTTATTGCTTACCGCTTGAGTCCGGTGACGGTCTTTTTCTATCGTCGGTTGATCAAGACGCGCTTTGCCAATCTCGTCAACATTATGCATGAGAAAATGCTGGTACCGGAGTTGTTGCAGGAAACCTGTACGGCGGACAGGCTGGCTGACGCACTCGATGAATTGCTGACAAAACCGTCTGTGCGTGATGCGCAAAAGGCAGGGCTGCATCAGGTCGGCGCGTGGTTGGGACAGGGACAATTTGTGCCGTCCGAACGTGCGGCGGAAACTGTGCTGCAAGTTGTGGCTGATCGCGGATGCAGGGTGGCGCCATGACAACACAACCGCGCCATGTCATTCAAATTATTCCGTCGCTTAGCGCCGGGGGCGCCGAACAGGCTTGCGTCGATATCGCCATTGCGTTGAAGGCAGCGGGGCATCGCGCGACCATTATTTCATCGGGCGGTGGTCTGGTGCGTAAGGTCGAAGAAGCCGGGGTGGAGCACATCCTGCGCCCCGTGCACAGCAAGAACCCGCTGACCATTATTGCCAACGGCATATGGCTGGCTGGCTATGCCCGTCGGCACAAGGCCGATATTCTGCATGTTCGCAGCCGCGCGCCTGCTTGGAGCGTTTTCATGGCCGCACGCATGACGGGTATTTTTTTTATCAGCACATTTCATGCCGCGTATAAATTCTCGAGCGGCATCAAGAAATTTTACAACAGCGTGATGGCGCGAGCGGACAAGATCATCGCCATTTCTGATTTCATCGCGCAGCATATCCGTGAAACCTATGGCGTCGAAGCGTCACGTATTTGTACCATCCCGCGCGGCATCGATATGGATCGTTTTAATCCAGCGCAGGTGATGGCGCGCAGCCGTACCGACACCCGCGATGCTTGGCGGGTCTCCGCAGATGACAACGTTATCCTGCTGCCCGGACGCCTGAGCCCCATCAAGGGTCATACCGTGTTTATCGAAGCGTTGGCGTGCATGCAGCGGACGGATTGTGTCGCTGTCATTTTGGGTGATGATCAGGGGCGTGTTGCCTACCGGCAGGAATTAAAGGATTTAATAGCCGCCAAAGGCCTGACGGCGCGTGTGCGGATGATCGATCACACGCAGGATATGCCTGCCGCCTATGCGTTGGCGCGTTTGGTCGTGGCACCCTCTTTGGTACCCGAAGGGTTTGGCCGTGTGCCGGTTGAGGCAATGGCTATGGGCGTTCCCGTCATCGCCACAAAGCTGGGTGGTTATATCGAAACTATTCGCGATGGCGACAACGGCGTTCTGGTTCCCGCAGGTGACGCGGCGGCCTTGGCCACAGCCATGGATACGCTATTATCAACACCTGCCCCTGACGCTGCTGCGCGGCAGGCACTGCGTGACAGTGTGGCGCAACTTTACAATAAGAAAACCATGGTTGCCACTACGCTTGGCGTCTACGATGCTGCCCTGCCAAAGAGGGCGCTATGACGAAGCCACCCGTCAAGACCGAACGCGAAAGAATATTGGTGATCCGCCTCGGCGCGCTGGGCGACCTTGTGCTCTGCTTTCAAGGTTTTGAAGAAATCCGCCAGCATCACCAGACGGCAGAGATCGCGCTACTCACTATGCCTGCCTATGCCACGTTTGGCCGGATGATGCCGTGGTTCGATACGGTTTTTGTCGATGAGCGCGCGCCAGTCAGTGACACGGCGCGCTGGCGGCAATTGCTGAATACAATCCGTGATTATCACCCGCACCGCGTTTATGACCTGCAGGGTAAATTGCGTCAGACTTTGTTGTATATGGGGTTGGGCGGGCCCTTTGGACCCGAATGGTCGGGCGCGGCCCCTTTCTGTAGCCATCCGCGCCGCTGGCCGCCGACACCCAACATGAATTACACGGATTTTGTCGAGGCCCAATTACGCCGTGCAGGCGTGCCTGCGGCTATTGAGCCTGATCTGTCCTGGCTGGATGCGCCGCTGGAAAACATCACGCTGCCTGAATCCTATGTGCTGCTGGTGCCGGGCTGCAGTCCCGGTCGCGAGTATAAACGGTGGCCGCCGCAAGCCTATGCTGATCTGGCGCAACGCCTGCACGCACAGGGTGTGGGAGCGGTGGCCGTGGGTACAAAGGCAGACCGCGCCGCCATTCAAGCGCTGTGTGCGGCGGCACCGACGGTTGTGGATCTTTGCGCCCGGACGGATTTAAAACAGCTGGCTCGTGTATCACGCGGCGCACGCGCCGTCATCGGCAATAACTCCGGCCCGACCCATATGGCGGCCGCTGTTGGTGCGCCGACCATTATGTTGATGGATGAGACAGCGGCCACGGTCTGGTCATGCCCGGCCGCGAAAAACAGCCGGTGGATACAGGGTAATCCGCTGTCGCAACTCAGCGTGGATGAGGTGTTTGTCACCCTTCTGCAAATGTTGAATCAATAAGCAAACTGAGAGGCAACCATGACGCGTTCCAGCCAAACCGAATTTGTCGCCGAAGTGATGGATGAGCTTGAGGCGTACCGCAACCGTACCGTGGTTATGAAAATTGGCGGCAACGCCATTGCCGAGGATGATCAGTTTCTGGCCAAAATCGGTAAGCAGGTGCGATTTTTAACGTCGAACGGCGTGCGTGTGGTTGTTGTCCATGGCGGTGGCCCGCAGATTGACGAAGCGCTGCGCCTCGCAAATATTCCGACCGCCAAGGGTAAGGATGGCCGTCGTATCACGACGCCAAAGGCCGTGCGTGTCGTGCATAAGGCGATGAATGCGCTGAACTTGCAAATCGCCGATGCGCTGGTGAAGGTCGGGTGTGAAAAAGCGCGTGTTGTGCCTGCGGCAAAGATCAAATCCCTGTTGGTGAAAGCCAAGCCGTCCGACCCTGTTGATGGCGGCAAGCAAAACCGCGTCGGCGTGCCGCAACCGACCACCATGCCGGAATTGGGGAAATTAATCGCGCAGGATAAGATTATCGTGCTGCATTGTGTCTGTATCGGCACGGACGGCAAAACGGTTTTCAACACCAACGCGGATGATTACGCCATGGCCGTGGCCATCGGCGTGAAGGCAAAACGCTTGCTGCTCGTGACCAATGTCGCGGGTGTGCTTGATAAACAGGGGCAATGCATCCCCGTCATGGATGCCGATATCGCCAAGGATCTGATCCAGACAGGCGTCATCAGCGGCGGCATGATCCCGAAGGTCGAAAGCGCGCTCAGCACCGTCGAACACGGGGTCGGCGGCGTTGTCATTCTGGACGGTTTTGTGCCCTGGTCCATTCTTGCGGAAATGCTGACGCATCAGGGGCAGGGGACGTTGTTCCGGATGCGCGTGGTTTAATTAAACCTCGATCTGCGTGCCGATCTGCACCATCTGGTCGGTCGGCATGGGGGAATAATCATATTCTTCCTCGACATTATTCGCGAGCCAGAGGAACAGCCTTTTACGCCATGCGGGTTTCCACTGGCTTGGCCCGTTGATGAAGATGCTGCGCCCTACATAATAGGTTGGGTTTGCCATATCGACATCGGCATAGCGTTGCATGGTGCGGCGCAGGTCATTCGTCACATGCGGGTGCTGTACAAAGCCGTAATAAAGCGTGACTTGCCAAAAACCTTTGCCAAGTTTTTCTACATGGGCCTGATGTTTGGTCTCAACAACCGCTTCATCCGTGCGTGTGATACGGACGATCAGGATGTTCTCACGCAAAACGCGATATCGTTGATAATCGCTGTGCAGTGATGGCGGCACATCATCATGCAGGGCAGTCAGGTATACGGACGTTCCCGGTGACCGTGTCACAGCGCCGGGTTGCAGGCCGCGCACAAATTGTTCCAGTTTTTCATGATGGCCCTGCCGGCTGGTGCGCAAGTATATGCGCCCGCGTCGCCATGTGGCAAAGATTGATAAAACAACCAACCCGACGCTAAGCGGTAGCCAACCGCCTTCCGGTATCTTGGCGGTTGCGGTGACAAAGAAGGTTGTGTCGAAAAGGAAGAGGGGCAGAAAAAGGCCCAGCACAACCGGCGTTGTCCAATGCCAGGCGTTGCGGGCGACATAGGCGACCATGATCGTGTCAACCAGCATCGCGCCACTGACGGCAAAACCATAAGCCCCCGCCAACGCTGATGATGACCGGAATAAAAGGACGATCATGATAACGCCCAGGCAGAGGATCATATTGACCTTGGGCAGATAAACTTGCCCCTGTTCAAGTGCCGATGTGTGAACAACCGAAAAGCGCGGCAGATAATCCATTTGGATCGCTTGCCGAACCAGAGAGAATGTTCCCGATATAACCGCCTGCGACGCAATGACGGTGGCAACAGAGGCAAGGGCAATCATGGGTGCGAGCAAAGCCTCCGGCAGCATCATATAGAACGGGTTGCTGCTGGCCTCGGGGTGCGACAATAATAACGCACCCTGTCCCAGATAATTGACGGCAAGGGTGGGCATCACCAGCCCGTACCAAGCCAGCCGGATGGAGTTCAGCCCGAAATGCCCCATATCCGCATACAAAGCCTCGCCGCCTGTGAAGGCCAGAAGGCAGGCACCGAGGATCGCCAGCGACAACGCGCCATGTGTGGCCAGCATATGCAGGGCGTGGGCCGGGTTCAGGGCGGTCAGAATGCCGGGTGCCTGCACGATGTGATAAAAGCCGGATAGGGCCAGACATAGGAACCAGCCGACCATGATGGGTCCAAAGCTGTTGCCGATTTTCTGGCTGCCAAAACGTTGCAGCACGAACAGGGCCACAAGAATGATGATGGCGATGGGCATAACAAAGTTCGCCAGTCGTGGCGTAATGACATTCAGACCTTCAACCGCGCTTAAGACGGATATGGCGGGGGTTATCATGCTGTCGCCAAAGAACAGCGCCGCGCCGAACATGCCCGCTACCATGATGGCGCGTGCCAGGTGGACGCTGCCTGCAGACTGGGGGCTGCCATCCTTTGCCTTGTCTTCGCCGGCGCGGCGTGCGGTGCGCAGCGCCAGGGCCAGCAGCGAAAAAACACCGCCCTCACCCTGATTATCGGCCCGCATGATGATGAGCGCGTATTTGACGGAAACGACAATCGTCAGTCCCCACAGGATGAGGGAGATAACGCCGATGATGTTTTCAGGGTCGGCGCGCAGGCCGTGCGCAAAGCATTCCTGTACGGCATAAAGCGGGCTGGTGCCGATATCGCCGAACACGACACCGATGGCGCCAACCGCGAGTTTGGCCGATATCTTCTTCGCCTGTGACGACATGCATGACCCCTTGTCTGTACCGGTGGCACAGGCTTACCCTTTCGTGACAAAGGGTGTCTTGATCCCGATCAATGAAACCGAAAGGCGGGTTTAGCGCTTCTCGATCGAGACGTAATCGCGGGCGGCGGCGCCTGTGTAAAGCTGACGCGGGCGGCCGATCTTGGAATCGGGCTCGCGCAGTTGTTCCTGCCAATGCGCGACCCAACCGGCGGTACGCGCCAGCGCGAACAGAACCGTGAACATGCTCATCGGGAAGCCCATGGCGCGCAAGATGATGCCGGAATAGAAATCAACGTTCGGATACAGCTTCTTCTGAACGAAATATTCATCCTGCAGCGCGATGCGTTCCAGCTCCATGGCGGTTTCCAGAAGCGGGTCGTTCTTGATGCCCAGTTCGGACAGAACCTCGTAACAGGTTTCACGCATGACCTTGGCGCGCGGGTCGTAATTCTTGTACACGCGGTGACCAAAACCCATCAGGCGGAAAGTGTCGTTTTTGTCCTTCGCGCGGCGGATAATTTCCGGGATCTTATCCTTGGTGCCGATTTCCATCAGCATCTTTAAAACCGCTTCGTTGGCGCCACCATGCGCCGGACCCCACAGGGATGTGATACCCGCCGCGATACAGGCGAACGGGTTCGCGCCGGACGAACTGGCCAGACGAACGGTCGATGTTGACGCGTTTTGTTCATGGTCGGCGTGCAGGATAAAGATCTTATCCATGGCGCGCGCCAGAATGGGGTTGATTTTGTAAGGTTCGGCGGGCACCGAGTTGCACATGTACAGGAAGTTTTCCGCGTATGACAGGCTGTTTTGCGGATAAACAAAGGGTTGTCCGCGATCATATTTGAAAGCCATGGCGGCCAATGTTGGCATTTTGGCAATCAAGCGATGACAGGCGATTTCGCGCTGACGCTCATCGTGGATATCGATGGAGTCGTGATAGAAAGCGGACAGGGCGCCGACCACACCGCACATGATGGCCATGGGGTGCGCGTCGCGGCGGAAGCCGTTATAGAAACTAATCAGCTGTTCATGCACCATGGTGTGATAGGTGATGTGTTTCACCCAATCATCACGTTCCTTTTCATTGGGCAGTTCGCCGTATTGCAGCAGATACGCGACTTCCAGAAAATTGCTCTTGTCGGCCAGTTGCTCAATCGGATAGCCGCGGTGCAACAGAATGCCCTGTTCACCGTCGATATAGGTGATGGCGGATTCGCATGATCCGGTCGACGTATAGCCCGGATCATAGGTAAACATGCCCGTATCGGTATAAAGTTTGCGGACGTCGATAACGTCCGGGCCCACGGTGCCGGGCAGGACAGGCAATTTCCAGCTTTTGCCCGTGGCGTCATCGGTCAGGGTCACGGTGCGGGTGGGGGTCACGGTCATGGCGGTGTTCCTTCAGGGGCGGGGTGGTTCCGGGATGCTACGCCTGCCTTGGCGCAGTGAGAAGTGCCTTAAAAATAAATCCATCATGTTAATGCGTAGTTAATCTTTTTAAGGCCCAATTCGTTGTCAAACGTGCGATCGCATGTTAACTATAACGAATCATCTCTTGATACCTCCGGGGAGTTATCACATGAACGGCAAGATTACTTATTGGGCGTCTGTTATCCTGGGCTTTGTAGCCCTTGGTTTGCTGATCGCCGATGTCTCTCTTATTGACAGCAATCGCAAGTTACAGGAAGAAGTCAACGCCCGTCAGGCGGACCTGAACAAGGGCTTGACGCTCAGCCAGGTTAATCAGGCGCTGGTGCAGGCGCTGGCCGAAGCCGTTGTGACGCATGGCGACAATGGTATTCGCGAATTGTTGGCTGCACAGGGCATTACCGTCAAACAGGGCGCCGACAAAGCAGACGCCGCCACTGAATCCAAGAAGTAAGGGAGCGTATCATGACAACCGAATGCAAATTGACCGCCGCGCATGTTTTGTTCCCAGTCAGTTTGGTCGCCTTTGTGGTGGCCCTGTCGCTCGCTTTTCAGACAACGCAGATCGTGCGTGAAAACACGGTGTTGCAGAGCGTGAAGAGCCAGCAGGACAAACCGCTTGAAGAAACCACCAAGGTTCAGGCGCAATTGAACGCGCTGGCCCTTGGTACCAAGAAACTGGCCGACGGTGGTGACAAGGATGCGCAAACCATCATCACCCGTATGAAGCAGGCCGGCATCAACATCGGTGAAAACGCTCCGGCGGGTACTGCCGCAGCACCTGCTGCGCCTGCACTGCCCGGCAAGTTGACCCCGGCCAAGTAATCAGGTTCAGGCTGATGCAGAAACTCAAGAAGTTTTTTCACGTCAGCTGGTCTGATATTCAAAACGAAGCCGCCAAGCTTTCACATAAACTGAAAGGCAAGCGCGCGTGGAAGGGCATTATTGCCGTGACACGCGGTGGTCTTATCCCCGCCACGACACTGGCGCGGGAAATGGATATTTATGTGATCGAAACCATCGGCACCGTTGGTTACGATCCGCGCGACCTGGATAAAAAACCGTTACCTACCATCACGCTTGTGAAGGAAGCGCCCTCTTATGTGGGAGATGGTGACGGGTGGCTGGTAGTCGATGATTTGGCGGATAGTGGCCGCACTTTGCGTTTCCTGCGTCAGATATTGCCCAAGGCGTATTACGCAACAATTTATGCCAAACCGGACGGCGAAGATGCGGTGGATGAATTTGTTTCCCGTATTGACCAGAATGTCTGGGTCTATTTCCCGTGGGAAATAGACGAATGGGAACGTGACAAAAACGCTCGCCCTGCGTGAGGCGTTATGAAACATGTGCCCTTCCACCCTTTATCCACAGGCGACAGGGTAGCGATTGTTTCTACCAGTTACTGGCCGACCGATGAAATACTGACGGGTGCCACGGCGTTGATACAGGCGCGTGGGCTGCAACCCGTTATTGATCCCGTCAATCATGACAGATGGGGCCCGCTGGCGGGTACGGATGACGCGCGTCTGAACGCGCTGCATCGTGTGTTTGCTGATCCGGATATCAAGGCGGTTATCCTGTCGCGCGGTGGCTATGGCTTGCTGCGCTTTATCGACCGGATTGATTTTGACCTGATCCGTAACAATCCGAAACCCTTTGTCGCCTACAGCGACCTGACGCCTTTCTTGAATTACCTGCCGCGCCTTGGCATCCCCACATTCCATGGGCCCATGGCGCGCGACTGGCAGGAACCGGATGGATTCAATGCCATGCTGGATATTCTGATGCAGGGGGCGGGGACCTATTTCGACGCTGATGTGCCCGCCGCCGATATAGTGGCGACAGGCAGTGTCACGGCCCCCATCTGTGGCGGCAATCTGGCGATGATCAACAGCGTTGTCGGTACGGATTATCAGATCGACATGCGCGGTAAAATCTTGTTGATCGAAGATGTGTGTGAAGTGCCCTATCGCATCGACCGTCTGCTGCGCCACCTCAAGTTGGCAAATGCGTTCGATGGCCTTGCAGGCGTTATCATCGGCACCTTTGTCGCGACTGAACAGGCATCACGCCCCTTTATGTATGACGAACACGCTATGTTTGCTGAATATTTTGCGAACAGGGGCATCCCCGTTGTTATGAATATGCCGTTCGGACACATGGTGGGTAAACGCACGTTGCCGATAGGCGCATCCGTTATCATGAATGTAACGGGTGCGCATGTGGTTATTCGTCAGGCGGCAAAGCTTTTCAGCTAGTTGCTCCCGTTGTTATATAAAACTATCAGGATACAGGCCGCGCGCGGCGCGTAATATGCAAACCGACGCGCTGTTGCAGTGTGCGCCGGGGCACAGGGCATGTACAACGGCACAAAGGGCGGCGCGTAACATGTGGTCCCAGATGTCACGGTCTTTCAGGACCGGTGCCGCAAGTGCTGCCTTCAGGGCGCAGGGATTGCGCGTTGCCATCTGTTCAGCCAACGCTTTGATCGCCTGCCCGACGGGTGTTGGCGCGATGGGTTGCGCAGTTATGGTGCACCACAGGCTGCGCACTGCATAACAGGTGAATTTAAAGGCAAAGCCCAGCGACATGCGTGCATGCTGGGCCCAGGTTTCATTGACGGTGCCAAGGTGTTTGCGGCTGCCAGCAATCAACCCGTCCGATGCGGTGTCGATATTAAGCGCTGGATCTTCAAACGGCATCGCGGCCCCTGTCGGTTGCGTGTTGCAGGCGATGTTAGCCAATCACCGTGATTCTAAACCAGACCGCGTTGCCTGTCACGCCATAGCGTACAGTTTTTGCACTGCTCACTGTGCAGGCGCAGCATTATTCCTCTTCGGGGCTGCGGCCAAAAACTTCGCGTTTGCCCATGGCGTTAGCGGGGCCGATGATCCCTTCGCGTTCCATGCGTTCAATCAGGTTCGCCGCTTTGTTATAGCCGATTTGCAACTGACGCTGCACATAGCTCGTCGAGGCTTTGCGTTCGCGTAACACAACATCGACAGCGCGGTCATAAAGTGCGTCGCCTGAGCTGGTGTTACCGCCTGCGAACATATCTCCGCCTTCGCCGCCCATGTCGCCTTCGCCCTCATCGGCGGTGATGGCGTCCAGATACTGCGGTTCGCCTTGTGCTTTCAGGAATTTGACGATGGCCTCAACTTCCTGATCGCGCACAAAGGGACCGTGCACGCGGGTGATGCGCCCGCCGCCCGCCATGTACAGCATGTCACCTTGGCCCAAAAGCTGTTCGGCTCCCTGTTCGCCCAAAATCGTGCGGCTGTCGATCTTTGAGGTGACCTGGAAGCTGATGCGCGTTGGGAAATTGGCCTTGATGGTGCCCGTGATGACGTCCACGGACGGGCGCTGTGTGGCCATCATGATGTGAATGCCAGCCGCGCGCGCCATTTGTGCCAGACGTTGAATGGCGGCTTCGATTTCCTTGCCCGCGACCATCATCAAATCGGCCATTTCGTCGACGATAACGACGATAAACGGCAGTTCGGTTAGGTCCAGCGGTTGCTCTTCGTAAACGGGCTTGCCGGTTTCGCGGTCAAAGCCGGTTTGCACCGTGCGCGTCAGATTTTCACCGTTCTTGGCGGCATCGCGCAGGCGCACATTATAACCTTCGATATTGCGTACGCCTAGTTTTGACATCGCGCGATAACGGTCTTCCATTTCGCGTACAACCCAGCGCAGCGCCATAATCGCCTTTTTCGGCTCTGTAACCACGGGGGCCAGCAGATGTGGAATACCGTCATAGACCGACAGCTCCAACATTTTCGGGTCAACCATGATGAAGCGGCATTTTTGCGGCGGCAGATGGTACAGCAATGACAGGATCATGGTGTTAATGGCGACCGATTTACCGGAACCGGTTGTGCCGGCAATCAGCAAATGCGGCATGCGCGCCAGATCCGCAATGATGGCTGTGCCCGCGATATCCTTGCCCAGCACCAGCGGTAGGTTGGCCTTGGTATTCACATATTCGTCGCAGCTCAGTAATTCACGCAGATAAACGGTTTCACGCTTCGCGTTCGGCAATTCGATGCCGATGACGTTACGGCCCGGCACCACGGCGACGCGAACCGAGGCGGCGCTCATGTTGCGCGCGATATCGTCGGCCAGCGAAATAACGCGTGACGCGCGCGTGCCCGGTGCGGGTTCCAGTTCATAAAGCGTGACCACGGGGCCGGGATGCACGTTGGTAATCTGTCCGTTGACGCCGAAATCGTTCAAAACGGCTTCCAGAAGCTTGGCGTTCTTCTGCAACGCTTCTTCGGAAACATTGTTGGTATTGCGCCAGGCATGCTCCGGCCATTGCAACAAATCCAGTGGCGGCAGCGTGCCGTCATGTTCCGACAACTGCATCTTGCCCTGCCGGTCAATGGCGGCGGGTTTCTTGATGGCAGGGGCCTTGATCTTGGGCTCTTTCTTTTTGGCGGCGCGCGGCGGTGGAGATTCTTCCTCAACCTCATCCGCTTCTTCTTCGAGATTTTCGGCTTCGTGTTCTTCGGGTATCTCTTCGTCTTCCGCTTCTTCGTCTAGATTACCGCTGCGGTCGTTTCGCGCCAGGCTCCAGATATTCATCGCGAAAGCATGGACCTTGCCATAAATCCAGACGATGCCGTCTTTCAGGCCCAGCCCAAAGCCGTGCCATTCGTCCAGCGACAGATTGCATGCCAGATAGAGGCCGCCAAGCGTCAGCAATATAGACGGAATGCTGACAGCGTATGTGGTCCACCACTCGTGCGGTAACAGGGATAACAGGCCGCCGCCAAGCATAAAGCCGAACGTGCCACCCGCAGGCAGGGCATGTTCCGTGGTGCCGCTCAGGCAATGAATGGCGATAGCGGCACATATCATGACCGCCAAACAGGCAGGCACGCGCCAGTATAGTTTTTCCAACCCCTGACCATTGATAACGCGCCATCCCCAGGCGGCAATGATAGGGATCATCAGCAACCCGGCCCAGTCAAAACTTTGGCGCAGCAGGTCGGCGATGTAACTGCCGGGCACGCCCATCCAATTATGCAGATCTTTTAAATTGGTCGCCGTGTTCCATGACGGGTCTGCCGCGTCATAGCTGAAGAGCGCCAGTGCCAGCGCGAAAGCCACCAGAAAAAGCGCCCCGCCCAGTGTGGTTTGCAGGAATTGGCCAACGGCGTCGCGCATACTGTCGGGCATCCAGCGACGCTTGCGGGATTTTTCAGGACGTTGGGGGCGGACAAAGGGGCTGGGCATCGGTGTTAAAGCATCGCAAACTGACGGAACCAAAGAACGGGACAGCCTAGCGATTCTTCATGCTTCCCGCCAGTGTGAAGAGAGCCCAAAGCCCGGTTCAGGCGCTGACCTGACGGGACAGGCTGCGGCCGATATCGCCCGGAATGACATAGGGCGGACGGCTTTGGCTGCTGGCGGCCAGAACGGTATCGATCGCCGGCACCGTATTGGTGGGCAGGGGCATATGGTGCGTGTCGTTCGCGGCTTCGCGTTCGAATGGCGCTGATTCCAGAACACCCTGACCGCCGACCGCGATTACCTCAACCAGCTTGCCGCTGGGCGTAAAGCTGCCGCACATCAACGGACCGCCGCGGCCACAACCGGCATCCAGCGTAACGGCCGCTTCATCCAGGCATGCGCCGCCATTGACGGAGTCAAAGCCGCGAATGATGCGGTTATAGGTGCCTTGCGCGCGGCCCGACAGGCGATAAGACGCTGACGTCCACCACAGTGCTTCGCCTTGGTCATCGAGCGAGCGCGAGCAATCAAAACCGGCCGGTACAAACAAGGTACGTTTCTGGTCGGTGCCCATGCCTGTATAGGCGGCGCGGCGCATGCCGCACATCAGGGGTTCATGGCCCGCTGTATTGCGCTGCAGGGCGCGCAACTGGTTGGTCCAGCGCGTGATGGCCATGCTGCCCGCGCGGGCGATAGAGCGCGTGTCGTTAACGCTGACGCCATACAGGCGCAGATAAGCCTCAACCCCCGATGCCAGCGTGCGTTCTAGTGCCTGTGTCGGCACGGGCGCGAATTGCAGGCGCAGCAGGCGCTGCCATGCTTCTTCGGCAGTGCCACGCAAGTAAACAATGTCGGAGGGCTCCAGCCCTTGTTTGCACATCAACGCGGCGCGGAAAGCCAGTATTTCGTCGACCAGGGCACGGTTATTGCGGGCCTCAACGCCCAGGTAATTGCCCATGTAAACCAGCTTGTCACGCACCTGAAAGCGCGTGGCCAGATGGTCATGCAGGGTGGCCAGTCGGTCAACATCGCCATGAATGGCGGCGACAGCCCATATACGGCGCGGAGCGCCAAGTTCGGCAAATTTCTCGTTCACAAGGCACCTGTCTGCGAATCATGGAAACGACTTGTTAAGAAAATCATGCGTGTTGCATGAATGCAATGATTCGATGTGAATGTGGATTAATTTTTTGTGCACAGACCGCCGCTGGTGTTGCGGGTGTCATCCCTCGCGTGATTCAAAATCGATGCGTGGGTCGGTCAGCATATAGGCGATGTCGCCCAGCAGATTCATCACCAGTCCCAGCAGCGTGAAGAAATACAACGTGCCGAACATTACCGGATAATCGCGGTTGATGGCGGATTCAAACCCCAGCAAGCCCATGCCGTCCAGCGAGAAGATCACCTCGATCAACAGCGAGCCAGTGAAGAGGATCGAGATAAAAGCCGACGGAAAACCGGCAATGACGATCAACATCGCGTTACGGAAAACATGGCCGTACAAAACGCGGCTTTCGGGCAGGCCCTTGGCGCGCGCCGTCAGGACATATTGCTTGTTAATCTCATCCAGAAACGAGTTTTTGGTCAGCATTGTCAGGCTGGCGAAACCGCCGATCACCATCGCCGTTATAGGCAATGTTATATGCCAGAAATAATCCAGAATACGATGCGGCCAATCCATGTCCGACCATGTGTCGGACACAAGGCCGCGCAGTGGAAACCACCCCAGATAGCGGCCGCCAGCGAACAGGACGATCAGCAGCACCGCGAACAAGAAACTGGGGATGGCGTATCCGGCGATGATGACAGCGCTGCTCCATATATCAAAAGGCGTGCCGTCCTTGACCGCCTTGCGGATGCCAAGCGGGATGGAGATCAGGTAGATGATGAGTGTGGTCCAGAGGCCAAGCGACACCGAAACCGGCATTTTGCTGATGACCAGATGCATCACGCTTTCATCACGGAAATAGGATTTGCCGAAATCAAAACTCAGGTAATGCTGCATCATAATCGTGAAGCGCTTCCAGAGCGGTAGGTCGAACCCGAACTGGTGTTCCAGTTCCTTGATCAATTCGGGGTCAACGCCCTGCGCGCCGGGGTAATGGCTGGCGCTGTTGTCCTCGGCGGTTTTCATCATCTGGCCTTGCGGCGCGGCGGTTTCGCCCGCGGCACTGCCGCCCACGCGGGCGGTGGCGGCCACGTCATTACCATGCAGTTTGGCGACAATTTGCTCGATCGGGCCACCCGGTGCCGCCTGAACAATCAGGAAATTCAGCACCATGATGCCGAACAGGGTCGGGATGATCAGCAGAATACGACGAAGTATATAAGCAAGCATGGCCCGATCATAAGGCCGTCGGGGGGAAAGGCAACAAACAATCCACCCCCTCGCCAAACGCGAACGGGGCGGCTATAAACGGCGTTTGTTAAAACGGGAACTAAAAATGTCGGAAATTGTGCAAAATCTGGTCGCCTGGGTGCAGGCGCATTTCAACTGGTGGACGGTCGTTGGCTTTGGCGGTCAGGCCATGTTCATGATGCGCTTTGTCGTGCAATGGATCGCCAGCGAAAAAGAGAAGAAGAGCGTTGTGCCGGAACTTTTCTGGTATTTCAGTCTGGCTGGCGGTGTCGTTCTGTTCGTCTATGCTCTGCATCAAAGCGACCCGGTCTTTATTCTGGGGCAGGGGCTGGGGTTGTTCATCTATCTGCGCAACATGTACTTCATCTGGCGGCACAAAAAAGCCGCGCCGCAGGGTTAACATATGACGCGCCTGCTGGATAAAGTAGCGCAGGGTCAAAGGCTGACGCCTGTCGGCTGGCTGATGCTGCTGCTTTTATGCGCGGCGATGTTTTTATCCGGCCTTGCGGCCTTGCCGCCGACCGACCGCGATGAATCCTCGTTCGCGCAGGCGACCAAGCAGATGGTCGAGACGGGTAACTATGTCGATATCCGGTTGCAGGACAAACCGCGTTATCAGAAACCCATCGGTATATACTGGTTGCAGGCGGCCAGTGTGCGCCTGCTGGACCGCGACCATTTGAATGAGATCTGGGCTTATCGTGTGCCGTCCTTCATCGGCATGACGATTGCCGTGCTGATGACGGCGGCGCTTGGCTGTGTTCTGTTCAATGCGCGGGTTGGCTTTCTGGCCGCCTTGATGCTGGCAGGCTGTCTGATTGCGAATGTCGAAGCGCGGTTGGCAAAGACAGACGCGTCGTTGCTGGCAACCATTATGGTCGCGCAATACGGGTTGGCGGTAGCCTATCGGCGTGAGGCGATGCAATGGGGGGTGCGCCTCGCTTTCTGGACGGCGCTTGGCATCGGTATATTGATCAAAGGGCCGATGGTCCTGTTGCCGGTTGCCGCGACGTTGCTCTGGCTGTGGCGTCGGGATAACGCCGAAGGGGCCAGCACATGGCAATGGCTGCGCGTGACAAAACCTGTCATCGGCCTGCCCTGGATGCTGCTGATCGTTGTGCCGTGGTTTGTGGCCATTATGCATGCCAGCCATGGCGCGTTTGCCGAACAATCTGCCGGGCATGATATGCTGGCCAAAATCTGGCAGGGACAAAATCGCGGGATCGTGCCGCCGGGCGCGCATGCGGTGCTATTCACGGCGATGTTCTTCCCGTCATCCCTGTTTGCGCTGCTGGCTTTGCCCGATGGATGGCGGCTGCGGCGGCAACCATCCTATGCCTTCCTGTGGGGGTGGATTATCCCGACATGGATCGTTTTTGAACTGTCGCTGACCAAGCTGCCGCACTACACCATGCCGACCTTTCCGGCCTTTGCTTTGTTGGCCGCCAAGATTGTGTGCGACGGCTACCCCGTCATGCGGCAAAAGCTGGCCGATGGCGGTTGGTTCCGCGCTTGGCCTGTGCTGGTTGTCTTTTTGTGGTTGATCGTCGGCTTTGCGCTGGCGGTTGCTGGCGTCGCCCTGCCGGTCGTGGCGCAGGGGCAGTGGTCGTGGCCACAAATGGGTGTCAGTGTCGCCTTGATCCTGCTACAGGCGGCGGTACTCTATAAACTGACGACATCGCGCACCGAAAGCGCACCTATCTTGATGGTTATCGGCAGCCTGTTCTTTATGTCTTTGGCATTCGGCATGACAGTACCGAACCTCAAGCCGTTATGGATGTCGCGCCAGTTGGTGCAGGCGGCAGAGGCGGTACAGCCTTGCGGGCAGTTGCAGCTTATTACCGCTTCCTATAACGAACCCAGCCTTGTCTTCATGGGCGGCACGCACAGCCTCTTGTTGAATGACGGCGCGGCGGCGGCGCAGGCCCTGCAAAACGACCATTGCGCCATTGCCATTATTGACGACAGCCGCCGCGAGGCTTTCCTGAATGCATTTACGGGTGCCGTTAAGCCCCGCCTGTCGGCCACGGTTGAAGGGTTGAATATGGGCCATGGCCATTTGGCGCGTTATGGGGTTTATACCTTGCCATGACACACCAACACTTGCCCAAAGTTTTGCGGACAGTGGCGGCGGGTGCGGCCTTTGCGGCTTTGGTGGTGTTGACCGTTCTGTATGTCGATCTGCCGGTATCGCTCTATTTCCGGAATCTGGATCAATCGCATCACGCGTTGATCGACGCTTTTCGTGCGTTCACGGATTTTGGCAAATCGAAATGGTATTTGTGGCCTGCGGGTGTCGTCCTTATCGTTGCCGCCTGTCTTTGCCGCGCGCGTATTGTGCAGCCAACCGAGAATTTGTCGCGGAACACGTGCTGGCTTTTGCAGTTCTTTCTGTACATAGCCGCGTCCGGCATTATCACCGATATCCTGAAGCCATTGATAGGGCAGGCCCGTCCCGTTGAATGGCTGCGTGACGGCGTCTACGGCTTCCATCCTTTCAGCTTTACGGCGGCGTGGAACGCTATGCCCTCCGGCCATGCGACGACGGCCTTTTCCCTTATTCTTATTTTATCGGCGCGCTGGCCGCGTCTTGCGGTCTTGTGGACGGTTGGCGGGTTTGTGCTGGCGCTCAGCCGCGTGCTCGTTAACGCGCATTATGTCAGTGATATTTTTATGGCCGCTGCCGTGGCATGGGCCTGTTTTATCATTTTGAGACAGGGTGTTGTGCAAAATGGGATAAAAACATTGCATGATAGTATTTTTCCCATTGACGAGCCGGGGGGGCCTTCCGCATAATCCGCGCCATGCCGCGTTCAAAAAACAAAACAATGCCGCGCTGGGTCGAAACCCTGCGTGACCTGATGGAAAGCGAAGGGTTAAACCCGCGCAGCCTGTCGTTGAAGGCCGGGCTTAGCCCGACAGCCGTGCGTGATATGCTGGAAGGGCGTTCGCGCTTCCCACGCTATGATACGGCAGAGGCTTTGGCGCGTGCGCTAGGCACGACGCCCGCCTTTCTGATGAGCAATGACAGCGCCGAAGAGCACACGATGGATGACACAGGCCTGCTGACGGAAATTATTGCGCGCCTGCAGGAAATCAGCGAAGAGCTGGAACATCCGCTCTCGCCCCGTGAATTTGCCGCCATGGCGGCCACCATCTATCGACGCATGCAGGATGAAGAGAAAAAACATGGCGCCGCGTCGGCGATACAGAATATCGGCGCCAAGATATACGACTTGCTGGATTATGAAAAACTGCGCAAGCAGGGCGGTCGTCGGTAACCTTCTGAAACCATAATTATTGGGCTCAGCAGGCATTATTTAGTTTCATGGTTTGGTGCTACCATCCTTGTATCCGACAAGATGGCGTGCCTTTGGATTGTTATTACAGGACAGGTATAGTCATGACTGATCGTAGTGAGAAGATTATTACGCTGGCGCGTGAAATGTTGCGTTCCGATATGATGACGAAGCAACAGCCGGTGCGGCAGGAAAACAAAAAACTTTCCCTGAGTATTGTGTGCCTGACGACGGTACTGAGCGCGGCCGCCGGCAGTATGATGACGGGCTGGATTGTTGAATTGCACCGCCCCATTAACCGTTATGAACGTACGGAACTGGACGCGCTGATTTTCTATGCGGCGCATGAAAAAAACCTTGATGAATCGTCACTGCGGCATGAGGTCGCGGCCCATCTGAATATTGTCAACCTTGAGGATATGAACCTGGCGGATTTTCGTGCCGCACGTTTGTACTTGCAAGACCGCGCTCGCTGATAAAACACTTGATAACGTCTGAATCCCATAGTATGTAGGATAAATCCCATATACTTATGATCAGGATGTTATGTTGTCAGATGTCGTGTTGGTTTGATTATTCAGATTTATCCGCCCGCCGAAAAGCATTGCCGGCCCTGCGTCGATACCGGGCGCATGCCAGACACCCGTGGGTCACGCGCGATGAATTGGCCTTTATTCTTGCCCATGAATTGCAGCACAAAGGCATACGCGTCTTCTCGCGGCGGCTTTATCGCGTGCTGCGTGACGTGTATGGGCAGGGGGCCGATGCTATGCTGTCGCAAATCGCTACGTTTATCCCGCCCGACGAAAACGGGTCAGATACGAAGGCAGCGCGAGGTCGAGCGTCACGGGCGTAACGCCAAGGTCAGCCAGCGTACCGATCCCGGACGCAATGTCCAGAACATTGTCTGTCTTTAGCAATGTCACTTGGTCCCGGGTCAAGAGCGGGTGCGGCATCCACTCCAGAAAGAACGCCTTCAGATAGGCAATGGCCCATGGAACGGGGACAAGCGCGACTTTCTGTCCGGTCACAGACAGCATTTTTTGCATCAGGTCGCTGAAGCTTGCAATTTCGCTGCCCGCCAGGGCATAAGTTCTGCCTTGCAGGTTGGCGTTTTGCAGGATGTTCATCACAGCCGCGGCGACATCGCCGACATAGACAGGCTGGAACCGCGTTTGCCCGCCACCGATCAAAGGCAACGCCGGCGCGAATTGAGCCATGCGGGCGAACAGATTGAAAAACTGATCTTCGGCGCCGAACACAATGCTGGGGCGCAGGATGGTGGCATGCGGGAAAAAGGTGCGCGCCGCTTCTTCGCCCGCAAACTTGCTGCGTGCATAGGCCGCCGCTGCGTTAGGCGACGCGCCCAGTGATGACATCTGAATATACTGGCTGGCGCCTGCGTCATGTACTTGTCGCGCGATACGCGCCGCCGTTTCGACATGCAGGCATTGGAAGCTCTGGTTCTTCTTTTCGTACAAAATGCCGATCAGGTTAATGACGGCATCAGACCCTGCGCAGGCTCGCGCTACAGCGGATTCGTGGCGGATGTTAGTGGGCAGGGCGACAATCTGTCCAACGTCACCGCAGGTCTTAAGCGGCAGGACCAGGTCAGGATGGCGTGTCGGTATGATAATGCGTGCGCCGGTTTCAGCGAGTTTGCGCACCAGATGACGACCGATAAAGCCCGTGCCGCCGAAAAGGGTGATTTGCCGAAGAGGGTGAAGGCCGGAGCGCGTCATGGGTTTCGTGTACCAAAAGTGAACCAATCAACACTGATTCTAACCAAAGACTGCGCGTAAAGCTATCCCGTCTTGCGTCGTGATTGAAAAGCGGCGATGAGCGTGCCGTCATCCAGATAATCCAGCTCTCCCCCAACCGGCAGGCCATGTGCCAGACGCGTGATGGTTACGCCCGTGGCGGCCAGTCTTTCCGCCACATAATGCGCCGTTGTTTGTCCTTCGACCGTGGCGTTCAGTGCCAAAATAACTTCGGTCAGGTCACCTTGGTTCAGGCGCGTGATTAATGCATCGATCCGCAAATCTTCGGGGCGTATGCCTTCCAGTGCCGATAAGGTGCCGCCCAGAACATGATAGCGTCCGCGAAACGCATGGCTGCGTTCCAGCGCCCAAATATCAGCCACATCTTCGACCACGCACAAAACACCGTTCTGGCGGGCAGGATCGCGGCAGATGGGGCAGGGATCGCTGTCGCTCAAATTGCCGCAGGTGCCGCAGGGTTTGACCTGTTCTGCGGCATTCTGCATGGCGTCGATGAGTGGTTGCATCAGGACTTCGCGCCGTTTCAGCAGGTGCAGAACGCTGCGCCTTGCCGAACGTGGGCCAAGGCCCGGCAGTTTCGCCAGTAATTGTATCAGTTGTTCAAGCGGCGACAGCATCGCGCGGGCAACAATGTTTAGAAGGGCAGCTTCATGCCGGGGGGCAGGCCCATGTCACCCATGATCTGCTGCGTTTCGCCGGCAATATGTTCTTCGGCGCGCTTTTTCGCGTCATTCACGGCGGCGACGATCAAATCTTCCAGCAGATCCTTCTCAGCCGGGTTGATCAACTGCGGGTCGATGGTGATTTTGCGCAGTTCTGCCTTGCCGTTCGCCTGCACAACAACCATACCGCCGCCTGACTGGCCGGTAATATCAACCGAGTCGAGGCTGTTCTGCATATCGGCCATCTTGGCCTGCATTTCCTGAACCTTGCGCATCATGACGTTGATATTCATGGGACCGTTTATCCTTTGTGTTGGTGTTTTGAACGTGCGCCTATCGCGTAACATCCCGACAACGGGAAGGCAATGGATTTGGTTATTGGTCTATAATGTCAACGAAATGTGGTTTTAAGATTAATTAAAACCAACACTTGGACGTGAATTACTTTCATGATTTATAACGAAAAAATAGGGCTGAATAAGTTTTTTAGTTTCAGGTTTTCCGTTTAAGCTTGAATTAACGAGTTGAGATTAGAACCGTCAACGGAACGGTTTTTGAAAGGAATCAAGAAGTGTTGGTTGAACTATCACCCGTAGCTTATCTGGGTTTGTGCGGTCTGGTGCGCGATGCGTTGCAGCACCCGACGGACGCCACCCCCCTGCTGAACAAAATCGCTCAGGAACTGAGCAGCGCGACCGCGGGCGGCATGATCCCGTCCGAGTTGGCCGAGCATCCGGAAAAGCTGGAAGCCCTGCGTACGGCCGGCTTCGTTAATCACTAAACATAATCGCCATTGCTCAAAACGGCCGGGTAAAATCGGCCGTTTTTGTTTGCGCACGTGGAGGATTATGCCATGCTGCGGCCCATTCAGAACCGGGGGTTAAAATGGGACGCGAGCTTTCCGTATGGGCTATGTTGGCCAAACCGTCATTGGGCGAATGGCGACGCCGTATTGAGGATATCGCCGGTGCCTTTGGTGCGGCACCCTTTGACCCGCACATTACGGTCTATTGCGGCAAGCAGGGTGACGATGTCACGCTGGACGCGGTGCGGCGTGCGGCGGCAGAACATGCGCCCTTCACGCTGCGTGTGACGCAACTGGTCCATGGCGTGCTGTTTAACAAAAACCTGTATTACGAATTTGAACGGCATGAAACGCCGTTTGCGCTGTGCAAACGCATTATCGAACTGGCCGATCCCGAACCCTATTACGTGCCCAACCCGCATATGAGCGTTTTATACAGTGGCGATTTTCAGAAAACGCTGGCGGCGGCCAGCCATTGCCTCGCGCCGTCGTTGGTCGGGGAATTACGCTTTGACTCGCTGCGCGTCATTCAGGGAACCTCGCCGTTGCAAAGCAACGATCATGTCATGGCCTGGAAGACGTTACTGGATGTACCGTTGGGCGGCTAGCCTGTGGCTAAGTGGAGCGGTGAAGGGCTTGCTGCGCAGGCAGCAAGCGAGGTTGCCGTGAAGTGGAGCGGGTGAAGGGAATCGAACCCTCGTCGTGAGCTTGGGAAGCTCCTGCTCTACCATTGAGCTACACCCGCTTAACCAATGTCCAAACACTATACCAGCGTGACGGCAATCTCAAGCACTCTGCCGCGGTGTGTCTTCCCGATAGGCAAAGAGGCTGATCAGGCGGGACAGGCCCTTACCATCGCGTGGGCGTGTTTCGGCATAAGCCTGCAGGGCAAAGCCGGTCAGGATGAACTCGCCATGCGCCGACAGGGCGTTGGTAATCATGCCCAGTATCAGCCCGTTCATGGCCCCGGCGACGGTGTTCAGTGCCGCCACCAACATTAATATGCCCATGGGTATGCCGGTGTTAATTTTCATGCGCCCGACCTTGCCAAGGCATATAAGCGCGGCGGAGGTCAACGCTGCCGCGATGGGGATCAGCGACAACGGGCCAAAGCTGGTCGCCAACCCGGCCATGAGGCCGGAGCAGCAAGACCCCGCCGCCACTAGAAATTGAGGGCTGCCTACGACATCGAGCCATGTTTTGTGTGGTTGCACACGGGAGCGGTCATTCATATGCCGCCCGAACTGAATATTGCATCCGGCAAACAGTCCGGCGGCAATGGCCGCGAGCCAACTGAGCAAATATGTCGGGTCGAACATGAGGGCCAGAACGCTGCCCAGAAAAATAAAAATTTGCACCACGCCGACAATCAGCAAGGTTGAGCCGGGTTGGGAGGCTTCAAATTCGTGGCGGTCGATCTTGTTCAGGAAAGGAATGTTCTTGTGCACGTGCCAGAAAAGACCTGCCACCGGCTTTTCAAGGATGGTCAGCCGGTTCAGAAGGCTGTCGGGCGTTACGGCCCTCAGCACAATATAGAAGGCGATTAGGGCGGACGGAATGGCGACGGCCGGGTTCGGGATCTGCGCGAACAAAAAAACATCCGACAGCGCAAAATTCAGCCCTGCATCCAGCTTAATTTTTCGTAACGCGGCTGTGAGGGCGGACATTCAATCCTGAAAGATAAAAGGGAGCGATAACGCCCTAGGCGTAGCAAGAACGCGGGCCGGAATCCACGCGAAAAAGCCTTGGCCCCGTCCCAAAAGGTTGGGTAGACTGCGGCGTATGAGCAAGATCAAAGCCACAGAAAACATGCCCTATAACGCCGTTACGCGGCAGATCCGCGTCGGTGTGCAGCCTTTTTACATGCAGGAACAGTCGGCTCCGGATGACTGCCATTTTGTCTGGTCGTATCATGTCGTGATCGAAAATCATGGGCCAGAGACCGTGCAGTTGATAAGCCGTTATTGGCGCATTACAGACGCGCATGGCGAAGTGCACGAAGTGCGTGGTATGGGCGTAATCGGCGAGCAGCCGACGCTGGAACCCGGCGACGCGTATCAGTACACCAGCGGTGTGCCGCTGGCCACGCCGTCCGGCATTATGGAAGGCGCTTACCAAATGCAGAACGAAAAAGGCGAGCCGTTCGATATCGTCATTCCCGCTTTCTCA
This sequence comes from Alphaproteobacteria bacterium, assembly GCA_019233975.1. GTDB lineage: Bacteria > Pseudomonadota > Alphaproteobacteria > UBA9219 > UBA9219 > JAFALY01. Next base: position 53,808 of record JAFALY010000019.1, read on the forward strand.
CTCGACAGCCCTTATCAACCCGTACGCTTGAACTAAATCCCGTATGATTGAGTCCATTACCTTTGCAGCAACAGAGCCCGGTCCGCGTTTTCTTGTGTTGGGCGCCGTTCATGGCACCGAAATGTGCGGGCCGCATGCCATCCGCCGTGTCATGGATGATCTGCATGCCGGACGCCGGATGATCGCCAAAGGGCGTGTGACCTTTGTGCCGGAGGCGAATGCCCGCGCCTTTGCTGCGGGTAAGCGTTTTATCGATCGCAACCTGAACCGCTTTCTGGTGCCGACACCAGACCCACAATTGCATGAAGAAAAACTGGGCAACATTTTGTGCCCCATGCTGGCGGATTGCGATTACATGCTGGATATTCATTCCTATACCGTCGGTGGGCCCGCCTTTGCGATTGCCGGTAGTCTGGATGCGGGGGAGTTGGGGCTGGCGGCGTCACTGGGCGCGGATGCGACGCTCATTGAAATGGCGGACGCGTATGAACGTAGCGAAAAATCGGGCAAGCCCGTGCATCCGGATGAATCGGTTGGCACGACCGTTTATGCCCGCCGCATGGGGGCGAAGGCTGTGCTGCTGGAAAGCGGAAAAAACGGCGACCCTGCGACAATAGACATCGCCTATCGCGCTATTTTGGGTGCGCTTTCCCACTTAGGGATGACGGTGGCGAATGCCGCATCTGCCCAACCTCAACGTTTGATACGCACGCATAAAGTTTATTTCAGGACGGATGACGGTGTGTACACGCAGGAATGGAAGAATTTCTCGCCGGTGACGAAAGGCCAGCATCTGGCGACACGCGCGAATGGCGAAAAGCTCTATGCCGATATAGACGGCGTGATTGTCTTGCCGTTCTTTAACGTTCCCTTGGGTGGGGAATGGTTTTATGTCGGTTATGATGCCGACGTTACAAATGCTGGATAAAGTCCTCGATATTTGTGTCCAGCATGGCCGAACGCGACGCGACGTCGCGCGACACGATAACCAGATTGGATGTGACTTCTTCCAGCGTGCCGGATTGCAGTTTGACGGTCTCTGACACGGTATTGCTGATCTGACGTATCTTGGCGACAACATCCACAATCTGGTCAATCGCTTGCGCCACCTGCTGGCTGGCGTTTTGGATGCCTTCGACCTGTTGCGCGATGTCTTCGGTCGCGCGCGACGTCTGGTTGGCCAGTGTTTTGACTTCGGATGCGACGACGGCAAAACCCTTGCCGGCTTCACCCGCGCGTGCCGATTCGATGGTTGCATTCAGCGCCAACAAATTGGTCTTGCCTGCAATTTGCGCGATGGTGTTGGTGCTGCCGCCGATCTTTTCTGCCATGTGGAGCAGTTCAGACACCTTTTCCTTGGAATTGCTGGCTTCGTGCGTGGCGTCGGTGACGGTTTTGTCGGAATGGCTGAGCTGATCCAGGATCTGGCTATAAGAGCTTGCGCTGGCCAGTGACTGTGCCGTGGCCTGCAATTCAGTGGAGGATGAAGCGAGGATGGAGGCCAGTTCCTTGATGCTATGGCTCAGGCGTATGGCGCTCAACTTCTGCTCGGTTACATTGCGCGCGTATTTAACAACCTTGTAGGCGCGCCCTGTGTTGGTGAAGAGGGGGGTATAGGAAGCATCCAGCCACACCTGTTTGCCGCCTTTGCTGACGCGCCGAACCATCTGTTCCTTGGCGTGCCCTTGTGACAGGCTTTTCCAGAACAGTTTATAGGTTTCGCTGTCGCGTTCGTTGGGATGTACGAACATGCTGTGATGTTTGCCCTTGATCTCTGCACGTTCATATTCCATGGCGTGCAGAAAATTGGCGTTGGCATCCAACACGTTGCCGTTCAGGTCGAACTGCACCACGCAGAAATAATCATTCAGGGCCTTAATCTGTCCGTCATTTTCTAACGTCTTGGGATTATCCCATTCCACCATCGTGCCGACGCGCTCGCCTGTCTTGTTGAACAGCGGAACAACGCGCTGATAAAAAATGGCCTCACCCAATTGCACATTCGAAAGGCGCGGCGCGGACAGGTCATCCAGGATTTTGCGTATATGCCCCGGGTTTTGGTGGAAGGTGTCGATATTGGTGCCAACAAGTATGTCGGGGTTAAAATGCGGCAAGCCTTTTTTGATTTCTGGTTCGGCGTGTTTCAAAAAAGCCTTCAGCGCCTGATTCAGGTAGACGATGTTGTAATGCCTGTCGGCAATCATGATGTTCAGGCTGGTGTTTTCCAGTGCCGTTCCTTCCAGTTTCAAGTGTTTGTTGGGGATTGCAAACATGCAGGACACCTATCACGATTGTGGATAGACAATAGCCGCAAATATAAATCAGATAAAGATTAATAAATATTAAGAGGTAATAGGGGTTTATACTAGAAAGAAAGTCTTGCGCCGACAAGTATATCGGCCGCCTGATTGCCGCGGATATTATCTGCATCGTGCCGCGCCTCGAACGAAGCGGTCCAGTTGACACCCATTTTCCAAGGGGCCGCATAATTGACGGACAAATCCGTTTCCTGACCATCGGCGGCCAGATTGACGCGCTGCGTCGTCGTTGTGGCAAAGCCGTTTGAATCAACCGCCATCGTGTTCAGGTCCGCACTGCCTGCATACACTTGCAACGGCATGCGCAGGGCAAAGCTTAGTTTATCATCGTCATGAAACGCGTCGCTTTGGGTCAGGGCTGCGCCCATGCTTCGGGCATAAACATCCGAGACGTGGCTGATCAAGCCGCCCGCAATATCCGCGCCATCGCTGCGCACCCACGCGGCATCGAATGTCAGGTTGGTTTTCGGTGTGACGTCATAGGAGGCGGTAACACCGACTGAGAAGCTGTTATGTTGGTTGCCAAGGCCGATGGAGCTGTTGCCGTATGTGGAACCCAGAAGTCCGTTGCTTTCGCTGAGTGAATTCAGCGTGACACCCGTTGTCCACTGATCGCTCAGGCGGGTGGTCAAACCGGCGCCCGCAGCGGTGGCGTTGATGCTTTGTGACGGCATGGCCATAGGGTCGTAGGTGTTTTCTGTCTGCGACCACGAAAAGGCAATGCGTGTATTATCACCGATCTTTTTGCCATAGGCGGTAAAGGGGCCGCCTTCGGCAATGCCCATCAGGCTGTTCGATATACCAAGCGTATTCACGCTGTCTGAGGCCAAACTATCGCTGCCCCACATCGCTTCGGCAAAGGAAGCGGCGGCCGGAAAACCCTTGCCTGCAGCCAGTGTTGACCCCTGATTATCCGTAATCGACATATACCAGCCGCGTTGTTTGGCGGGCGTGTCATACCCGGACGGCGTGCCGGTCAGGCTGGCACTGCTTTCGCCGAAGGCAAAGGATGATCCATCCGCAAAATGCGCTTTGGTTGCCGATATCGTCGGCGCGGTCACTTGCGATACAATCAGCGATGCCGCTTTGGATGTTGTCACAAGGCTTGATAAATCAACCGGGAAGTCACGGCTGTAGCTATCCAGCGCGGTCATGTTTTTCAACTGACTGGTCAAGCTCGACATAGAGCCGAACGCGCCACTCGCCAACATGCTGCCGGTGATCGTGCTGACATTAACGGCCTGTCCTTTGGCGTTGGTGATGGTCAGGTTGCCCACAGGTTGAAACGCCTGCGTCACATTCATCATGCCGGTGCCATAGGTCGTGTCTGTGCCTTTGGCACCCAGATCTGTCGTGGTGGACAGCAGTAATTGCGTGGCTGTACCGTTACGGTACAGGACTGGCCAGCGCGCTTCTAACAGTGCCAGCGCCCCTGATACTTGCGGGGCTGAAAACGACGTGCCGCTGCCAATCGCGTAATAGCCGTTACCTTGATACCATGCGGCCTGCAGATTATCGCCGGGGGCCATAATCCAGAGCGACTCCAACAATTTCGACTGGCCGTTGGTCGCCAGAAAATTCGATGTACCCGGCGTGTTGCTGTAGGATGACAGGGTGGATGTCGGTGTGGTGGCACCGGCAAAGATCAGGTGGCTCAGGGCTGTGCTGGTAAAACCGCCCTGATTGACGTTTTGCATAAAGGTCGTGCTGCTGTTGCCGCCCGCGATGACAACCGTGGCGCCATAGGATGCCGCAACGTTGATAGCATTGACCATTTGCGCATTATAAACGGCATAGGCGGATGTATCGCGCGGCGCGAAGAAACTGCCAAAGCTCAGATTAATAACCTTGGCGCCATTTCTGGCGGCGGTCATGACGCCATTATCTTCATCTGTTGTGTAGGCGGTGCCGCCCGGTTGTGAAATCTTGACCGCCATAATGGTGGCCTTCGGCGCAACACCAGTGCTGATATACGCATTACCGGGGCCGCCGGCGGCAATGGACGCGACAAAGGTGCCATGTCCGAAATCATCCGCATAACCGTTTTTGCAATTGTTGGTGGCCACGCAGGTGCTGAGCGATGAAATGCGTCCGGCAAAGCCGGTGATCGCAGGATTGATGCCAGTATCGACAATCGCGATGGTTATGCCTTGCCCGCCATTAGCCTGTGACTGGATGGCTGACGTTACGCCCGTTATGCCTAACTGATATCCGGCAGGTGTTGAGGTTGCATAAGAAGCCGCCGGGTAAAAACCAGCCAATAAAGCAAGCAGGGAGGCAGTCGTAGTTTTCATGATCCAACACTCAAGGGGCCAGATTCGACGTGTAACAGACCTCATCCTATGGGCGGCATATTGCCAAAATGTTACTTATACGGCAAGTTTTAGATGATCATTTGACGGGTGGTATTTTGCTAAAATTTGACCTAATAAAGCCCTTGTAAAATGCGCTTTTTAACGGAACGGGCATGACCGAGCTTTCTACGAAGATTGAGCTGAGCGCCGTCATTGTTCGCGTGGCGCAGGGGCAACCGCAACTGGCGCTGGCGGAAGACGGGGCTTTGCCTACCGGGCCGTTTGAAACGGGTCACCGAACTATGGAGCAGGGGCTGCGCGCCTGGGCCGGTATGAAGCTTGGTTACGTCGAACAGCTTTATACCTTTGCCGACCGTGACCGCACGGATGACGGGCGGCGCGTTGTATCGATCGGCTATGTGGCGCTCGTGCGTCAGGAAGCGCCGGCGGGTAGGCAAACAGGCAAACAGGCGGGGCATGACCCGTTGTGGTCGGACTGGTACCGCCATTTTCCGTGGGAAGATCACCGTCAGGGCGTGCCGACTATCATCGGCAAACATATCATGCCGCGTTTGCGCGAATGGAAGGGGCAGGCGTCTTCGGCGCAGATGAAGCGTGACCGGGCCGAACGTATAGACAGCGCGTTTCCCGCCGACATGCGTAACTGGCATGACGAATATGTTTTGCAGCGATACGAATTATTGTGGGAAGCCGGTCTGGTGCCGGAGGCTGGCGTTAAGCAAAAGGATGTGCATCACGCGCTCGGCGCACCCTTGCCACATGACCATCGCCGGATTGTTGCGACCGCCATCGCGCGGTTGCGCGCCAAGATCAAATACAGGCCGGTGGTTTTTGAATTATTGCCGGATCAGTTCACGCTGCTGCAGCTTCAGGAAACCGTCGAAGCGTTGGCTGGCCTGCGCCTGCATAAACAGAATTTCCGCCGTTTGGTGGAAGCGCAAGGCCTTGTCGAAGAAACAGGCGGCATGGCCCGCGGCTCATCAGGCAGGCCTGCAAAATTATTCGCTTTCCGTCGTCAGATTTTGCGCGACCGTGCCGTGGCCGGAACCAAATTGCCGCGTGTGTAAATCAGGTAGGATCGCCTTCGGGCGGTTGGGCTGAGCCGAAGCGACCAAATCCCAATCCCATGCCGGGGGCGGCCATGGCGACCGGAGCGCCCCTGTTCTGTTTTGTGCGACTGAGCGCCTGTGTTACCGGCGCAACGACTTGCGCCAGCGGAGCCAGCGCCTGCTCAAGCGATTTTAGAATCCGCACCGCCGTTTCAACGCGCAGGTTATGTAGCCCTGCGTTTCTGCGCGCGTTTGGTGATCCCAGATACATAGGCAATCCATCCAATTTTTCGATCCACTGCCAGAATCCCACTTCTGCCTTAATACATCCTTAAATGCAGGCTGTGCCGCAAATTCAGGGGCTTATCTTTTCCTGCCAGACCTTATTGTGTAAATCCAGCTTGCATACATGCGTCAAATGATGGGCGGTGATATAGGCCTCGACTCGCGGTTCATAATCCGGCGCCAGCGGGTCATTGAGCCCTGCGCCGGGCGGTGTGAAGCTCGCAATACCGTTCAGTGTTGGTATATGGACCAACTGCGCGATCATCATGGCGCTGACATTATGCGGGAAAGTTGCTCCCACTAAACCACGGGTACTATCGTCGCGGGCACTCACGTAAAAAGAAGCGCAGGATGCAGGAGGGGGCGGCACTGTGGCTTCAGCCAGCGCTTGCTGCCTGTCCAATGTCGCAACGGGGCTGAGGTCGATTTCTTCTGCCAATAAAGCGGCGATCAGCAAAACGCAGGCCCAGCGCGGCCATTTTGCCGTCATGCCCTCGGCCTTGCGTACAACCACAATTGTAAGGGGAAATGACAAAAACAGAATCAGGCGCGATATGACGCGAAGCCCCGCAGCCCCGGGCACGAGGTGATAAACGGCATACCAGCCCGACACACCATGCCATTGCATAACCAATATAAGGGTCAGCAGGCACGCCATTGTCACGGCCTGTAGCCACCTTGGGGTGCGTGCGCGGCATGCGTCAAAGACTGCCCCCACAAAAAGGATCAGCAGTATCGGCATCAAGGTCGTGCTGGCAAAGCGCGGCGCGCCAGCGGGCAGAATGTCTGACAACCATGACGGCAGCGCATCCCGCAACCAGTGCGTGGGCGGCAGGGAGACGATATCTATCGGTGTGGGGGTGTAAAACAGCGCATAGCTGTAATCATGGCCCCCTGTTTCGTGCCAGCCGGGTAGGTAAAGCATCAGGAATGGTAGCAGTGCGAGCGCGGCCACTATCATGACAGCCACGCCCGCATAAACCTCACGGGCGGATGGTGGGCGCAACCGGCTGCGCAAGATACCAAGGCGCGGCAGGGCATAAAGTGCCAGCGCTATCGAGGTAAAAAAGATAAAGAACCACGCCATATAAAAACCGGTCATCAACCATGCGCCAATCAACAGGCCCAGGCCAGTGCCGCAGCCAATGCATTTTTCAAACTGCCCGGCACGCCACGCCGCCCTTGCGGCATGCAATAACAAAATGGCGATCGGGGCAAAGGCGACACTGAAAACCTGCGCATGACCGGAGGCCAGCAGGTTGTCGTGATTGAGGGTGAACAAAGTTGCGGCAACAACGGCCCACAAAGGTGATGGCGATATCAGGCGTCGATAAAGCGCGTAGGAGGCAAAGTAGCCGACGAACTTGATCGTAACATTCACGCCCTCCATCGCCAGAAACGGATCAAGGCCCATGGCGCGAAACGGCGCGTAGAGTAGCCCGTAGAGAAAGAACGCATCATTGTAGCCCAGTGTCCCGATATAGGGATAAAACAGGGCGGCGTCCGACCAGTGCTGCAGGCCGCGCAGTGCATTCCACCAATGTTCCAGCAAGGCCGCCTCTATCACCGCATCATAGCGATTACCGAACAGCAACTGACCATGCCCCAGTATCTGCGCGTGAAAAAAAACAGCGACGACGATGAACCCTGCCAGGGGGACCAGAGCCGCAGGGGCTTTGCTGCTGAATGCGGGTTTGGCAGGCAGGCCATCAATCATGCGGGGCGGATTTCTAGTTGGATATGCCGAACAAGGGCTCAATCGCTTTATAGATGATCTGCGGATGGTTGGCGAGTTCCGGTAAATAACCCGCTATCAGTTTTTCTATCAATCGTCTGCGCCCGTCGTTCCAGATGGCATCCAGATTGTTTTCCCTGTCGATGCCAGCATAGGTCATCTGGATTGTCCGTATTTTGTATTTCATAACCAGAGCCACTAACTCATCGTCGGGGCTGGGCTGCCCATTTTGGAAAAAGGCGTATTGCGCGCCGCGCGCACGCGTGTGCTTGACGGCTATCTCATCAATAATCGCGACCTGATCCTTGCGCTCCAGCATCGCAGGCCACAGGAAATCCAACCCGTAACCGCTGACATTCTCATTAAAGGTATGCCAGCAATGCTCCATAAACGCGCGGCTGAAGCAGGGTGCCATGATCTCGACAAATGTCACATAGCGTAGACGGAACGACTTGTTTGTCAGGGTGATGGGGTGGCCGACAATACTGTCATGTGTCAACGAAGGTTGCGCCAGTTGCAGGTTAAATTCGGCCATGTCCGTGAACAGGCGGTTGATGTCGGTTGCATTGGTCACCAGGTCATCATCCGGAAACCAGATGTAGTCATAGGCCAGAATGTCGGCTCTATAATCCGCGATCAGTCGGTAGAGTGCTGGCCACTTCGGCCCCTTGGAGTCGATGCGCCGCTGTTCGCGGTCATAATAGAGATCGGGGTTGTCACCGTAGTAATTGACAATGATGTCCCAGTTGCGCTCACCTTCCGCGCCCAGCCAGTCTGTATGCAGGGAATTGTCTCCGGCACGGACAATAACAAGGTGGCGCGGCACGAACGACCTCAGAAGAACAAATAGTGGAGCCTTACAAGAAACAGATTCTCATTAGACATGGTCCAACTGACGCTGTTCGAGGCGGAAGGTTGGCTGTATTCATATTTTGTCGAACCGCCAAGAAAATGTTCGTAGTCCGCCGTTGCAACAAACCTGTTGGGTATCAGGTGATAATTGAAGGATGTGTACAGGTCGGTCACATCGCCGGGTTTGATAACATAAGCATAACCATCAACCAGATTTTGTGCCTTCTCATCATCATGCATCGTATAAATACTGCCCAGGTCAATGGACGCCCTGGATGTCAGGCGTGTTTGTGTGCGCAGTCCGATAAAGTAATCCGTTGTCGGACGTACATCGGTTGATGAACCGTCACCCAGGTGCAGGGCTTTCTGCTTGCCCAGAAAATCCACTCCCGTTGTTGCCTGTACAGTCAGGCTTTTCATAACGCGGCTGATGGATGTTGAAAGCTCGCCACTTTGCCTGCCGTCAGCAATCGTGCCCGTGTTGTCAGTTGTGCCGGTTTTATCGGGGAAAAGATCGGGCGTGTAATATCCGCTGACATCCCACAAAAGGGGTGCTTGCGTCTGGTCGATGATACGATACGTGGCGCCGACGGTTGGATCGGTGAAGCCGGCATTATCAACGCGCTGGGCAGAACTGCCCGTGAAGGAATCTTTATAGATTGACGATGTATAGCCGATAGAGGCGCGCAGGCTCAGGTTGTTCGTCAGACCATAAGCTATATTTTGCAGAACATGATTGCCGCGCGTCACGTCATTCAGGTTTTTTTCGCCCGTGTTGCTTTGTTGGGCTGTTGCATAATTGGAGTAACTATACGATGTGTTGCCCAACACTTGGCCCTTCATGGTTAAAAAGGTTGGATCGGCTAAAATTCTGTCCGTAATGGGCGTGAAGGCAGACGGGGCGTTATCGTAAGTATAAGAACGTGTGTTGTCTGTGTAGGTGTAAGGCTTTGGTGCAGGCGCGATGCTGGGCACGGGTTTTGTTTCCGGCATGGCCCTGACGGGTGTCGGCGTTGGCACGACGGGACTTGGTTGCGGTACTACCTCCCGGTGATAAACGAGGGGCGGGTTCAGGTAATGCCCCTGCGCGTCACTGGCGGCATATGGGTCAAAGGTCGACACCTCCTGTGCGACCGCAAGGGTAGGAAATAAACCGGCGATCATGATGAGGGAGGAGAACAAGTCTGCATGGCGTATTTTCGTCATGACCCAGATTCCATATATTGGTGATTGTGCACAGTAGTGTGCCGCCAACATGCACAAATTCAGGTGCTAATGCACACAAAATCGGTAAAACAAACCGGATATTACGTGGAAAATGGCTCCCTGGGACGGGCTCGAACCGCCGACCCGGTGATTAACAGTCACCTGCTCTACCAACTGAGCTACCAGGGAAAAGAGGGAGTGTTCATAATAGTTTCGCCGCCCCTGCGCAAGCGGTGTTTTTAGCCCTTCCCCCCGATTTTTTACCTAGGCAATAAAAAACCTTATAAAATTCCTCTGATTTTGCTAACAAAGGCCCCTTATCCGGTCCCGCGGGCATGACGGAACTGGTAGACGTACCAAACTTTTGAGCAAAAAGCGCGTATGCGTACGCGTATGTCCGAGACACACGACCTCTTGGGTGGAAAACTCCATGTTTATAAACGGGATAACTCCCGTTTCTGGCAGTGCTCGGCTTTCGTCAACGGGCGCAATCACCGCGTCAGCACCAAGGAAGACAGTCTCGGGCGGGCCAAGGATTTCGCCGAAGACTGGTTCCTCGAACTCAAGGGCAAGGTGAAGCGCGGCGAGGTCTCAGGCGGCGGGGTCTCAGGCGGCGGGGTCACTTTCGCCAAAGCCGCCGACGAACTCCTGCGCGAGGTTGATGCGCTGCTGGTCGACGAACGCTCGCCGCGCTATGCGAGTGAGCTGCGTATGCGCCTCAAGACCCACCTCCTGCCCTTCTTCGGCAAGCGCAGCGTCGGTTACTGTAAAAGTATGCCGGGCGCGGTGCTGCCGTTCAAACGCCTGCGCGATCGTCTCCGTCCGGCGGACGCCGCGACGACCTCAGGCCGAACGGCTACCACGAAGACCGAAGGGCTCGTCAAGCCGGGGCTGACGGACCGTCTCTTTCCGAAGCCCCATAACGAATTGCTGAAGACCGTGCTTCAGGAGGAGAACCTCACGCATGATCGTGATGGCAATCCCCGCACGGCCTACAGTCTGCGCCACACCTATATTTGCCTCCGGCTGCTGGAGGGCGCAGACATCTATCAGATCGCCAAGAATTGCCGCACCAGCGTCGAAATGATCGAGAAATATTACGCGTCACATTTGAAAAACACACTCGACGCCTCGGCCATTAACGTCCGAAAGCCGAAATTTATTAAGCCGACATCTAAGAAAGATGCTGCACAAGACCAGCCGAATGTTCGCCGCCCCCTAAAATCTCCCTTGGCGGGCGAGCCTTAGAGCCCTATAGATAGGGCGTGGCATGCGGGCGTGGCGAAACTGGTAGACGCAACGGACTTGAGCCACCGAATTTGAGTGCGCCCGGGGAAACCCGGGACGTAGAACTGCCCAAACTCGGGGAACCCTGTCAGATGGCAATCCCGAGCCAAGCCCCGGCGGCGAAAGTCGCCAGGGAAGGTGTAGAGACTAGACGGGCAGCACCTAAAGCGGCGGACGCCGCCAGGGTGAAGGTATAGTCCAGACCACGAACGCCTGATGGCGGCGGCGAAAGCCGAAGTGGTATGAAAATCCGTAGGGTCGAAAGACCTGTGCCGGTTCGATTCCGGCCGCCCGCACCACACC
>JAFALY010000004.1 GCA_019233975.1 Alphaproteobacteria bacterium
AAGAAGCAAATGTTTAACAAAAACACAAGTCTCTGCAAATTTTAAAAAAGATGTATAGAGACTGACACCTGCCCGGTGCTGTAAGATGACATGGAGTAGCTAAGGCTATGAAATTAAGTTCCAGTAAACGGCGGCTGTAACTCTGACGGTCCAAAGGTAGCGAAATTCCTTGTCGGGTAAGTTCCGACCTGCATGAATGGTGTAATGATTTCTTCACTGTCTCCAGCACATCCTTGGTGAATTTGAAATGCCCGTGAAGATGCGGGCTACTTATAATTAGACGGGAAGACCCCGTGCACCTTTACTATGATTTTAAGTTGTAAGATTAAACTTTTTGTGTAGAATAAATGGGAGCATTTGCAACAATGAAATACCATTCTAAATTTTTAATTTTACTAAATTTTTTTAAGACAGCTTATGAAAGGTAGTTTGACTGGGGCGGTCACCTCCTAAATGGTAACGGAGGTGTGCAAAGGCAAATTTTGTTAGCAATGCTAACATAAAGTGTAATGGCATATATTTGCTTGACTGTAAGATTAACAAATCAAACAGAGATGAAAGTCGGCCATAGTGATCCGGTGATTCTTTGCGGAAAGGTCATCGCTCAACGAATAAAAGGTACGCCGGGGATAACAGGCTGATGGTTTCTGAGAGTCCATATCGAAGAGACCGTTTGGCACCTCGATGTCGGCTCATCACATCCTAGAGCTGAAGAAGGTTCTAAGGGTTCGGCTGTTCGCCGATTAAAGTGGTACGTGAGCTGGGTTCAAAACGTCGTGAGACAGTTTGGTCCCTATCTGCCGTGGGTGTAGGAGTATTGAGAGGAGCTGTCCCTAGTACGAGAGGACCGGGATGGACGTACCTCTGGTAGACCGGTTGTCGCGCCAGCGGCATAGCCGGGTAGCTAAGTACGGACGAGATAAACGCTGAAAGCATCTAAGCGTGAAACTCCCCTCGAAACCAGTACTCCCTCGAGAGCCGTGACAGACCATCACGTTGATAGGCCGGGTGTGGAAGCGTGGCGACACGTGTAGCTTACCGGTACTAATAGCTCAATTGGCTTGATCCTTATCAGAGGCCAAATATCTGGCTTCATTTCTTCTGACTTATTCATTCACATCCGGCTTGACGACCTGGTGGTTATGGCGGGGGATCTGCACCCGATCCCATTCCGAACTCGGACGTGAAAGCCCCCAGCGCTGATGGTACTGTGCCTTAAGGCCCGGGAGAGTAAGTCGCCGCCAGGTCTTCAAGCCGGATGTTGAGTAATCCACACTTTTCTACGCCATACTTTTTCCTCAAAAATGTTATAAAGAGCCAAACAGCCATGTAGGCTGCTTTTTGTGTTACAGGGGTTTTCGATGCACGGTCTCATCACGCTTTTTGCCAACGCGCTGACAACCTTGCTTGTCATTATCTCACCCATTGAAGCCGCAGCTGTTTTTGCCGGCTTGTCACCCTACTATTCAGAAGAACAATTTCGGCGCACAGCCTATCGCGCTACCTTTGTCGCTGCTGGTCTTTTGTTCTTTTTTGGCTTCTGTGGGCACGCTTTTCTTGAAAGTCTTGGCATTAGCCTGCCTGCTTTCCGTATCGCAGGCGGCATTCTGTTGTTCATCACGGCATCAAAAATGTTGTTTGGCTATCACCCTGCTCCGGATCTGGCCAAAGATACGGCCAACAAGGAGCAGACAGGGGACATAGCCGTTTTCCCATTGGCAATCCCCCTGCTCTCTGGTCCTGGCAGCATAACGGCCACCATCCTTTTGATGAGCCGGACACAAGACATAGCCGAAAAAATGAGTATTTCTCTGGCATTGCTTGTGACACTTGCGGCCAGCCTTGCGTGCCTGCTGTCTGCAAGATTGTTACAACGCACGATCGGCAATAACGGTATAGACATTATGTCACGCGTTATGGGTGTCATACTGGCCGCTATGTCCGTACAATTTGTCACTGATGGCCTGCACAGCCTGCAACTGTAACAGCTACAAGCGCGGTTCTTTTTTATCGCACCTGCGTAATACACCGGATATATAGTACTTATACAGTAAAGTAACAAATCGGTTTAGGAGGATCTTGATGGGCCAGCCAACCCCCGGGCGTAAATGCATTCTGTGCTGCTGTGTTGATCCTCGTGAAAATCTGGCCCTGCTACAGCACCAGGTTAATCCATATGAGCCCTATGGCCCGCGCAGGCCCGGCGTTCTGATCCACAATACAGAAGATGGTGGCCTGTCCCAAACATTGGACCTGACTAAGGATGTCGACAAGAACACCACGATTGTTTTGCAATGCCACCGCGATTGCGCCGCCATAGGCGGTTTTCTTGATACCTATGGCGTTCCGCACAAGAAACTAAGTTCATCCCAATTAACGTGGTGGAGAACGCATGGCGATTTACTGGAATATGTCGTCAGCAGCACCAAGGGGTTAAATCTCGACCGCAGGCAGATCATCACGATCCTGACGAAAGCCAGCGCGATCCAGAGCATCAACAATATATTCGAATACATTAATCGCACAAAGATGGACGCAGAACCCGGCTTTTACGCAACCTATTCCGTATCCCCGAGCCGCCCTGTGCCCAAGGATTTACCGCCAACGTCCATTGGCCTGATGGTCTTTGATCCGGCACAGATGACCTTCGTCAGCTCCTACAATGCCGGCACCAATGACGGATGCCGCATGGCCGACTTGTTTGACGAGTCTTTTGTGCCCGTCTCAGACCTCAGGATTGCAGACAGGATCGATATTAAGGCTGTCGTGAAGAACTTAATCGCCGAAGAACTAAGCGGTACGACATCAAAGCTTATCGCGCGGCATAATCCAGCCTTAGACGGCCCAGACGTACACCCACAAAATCATAGATAAGTCTAAACCACTAGTTATCGCTGAAGGACGCTCAGTTCGCCTTGACGTCGATACGCTCCGGGTCACCACTGGGCACATTACCGCCCAAGGCACGCACATCAATGCGGCTGCTGGACACCCCTTTGGTCGTCAGATAGTCGCGTACCGCTAAGGCGCGCGACAGCGAGATACGACGCGCATCGCGCGGTGTAACTCCCTGCCCTGTACCTGCGTAGGCTGTCAGCGTAATACGCACGGCCGAGCTTTGCTTCAGGAATGACACAAGCCCGTCAAGTGTAGGTACCTGCGCATTATCAAAGTTCTCAACGCCTGTCTGGAAACTGATGGTGCTATAGGCATCCGGCAGAACGACATGGTTTCCTGCAATCAGATTGCCTTGATCATCATAGCCGGCGGGGCGCAATGCCGGGCTGGGTTGCAGCGTATCCCGCACAGGTGGTGGCGTGACTTCTTGTGTTTCAGCGGGCAGATCCGGCATTTGCGGAGGCACCATATGAGCGGTCGCATCCATGCTTGGCACGGCAGGCAGTGTGCCCGTATCAAGCGGTTGCAGCGTGCCAGAGGTCAGTTTCGGCGTAACCAGGGCACTGCCTTTAACAACGGGAACCGGTGCGATCTGCGGCGCGGACAGTTCCGGAGACAACGGCGTTACCAATGATGGCAAGGCGCCAACTTTATCGGTGCCAGCCAAGGGAGCTACGCAACCAACCGCACTACCACCGTTGACGCCGGAGCAGCTCCAGGTCCACGGGCCATGCCCACTTACCGCACTGGCAATGCCGGCGTCACAAAGACCACTGCGCGGCATAACGAGGGTCGTCACGCCATTGGCCGTACCACAAGCACCGGATATGGGTTCAGGCGGTTGCAAAGGCGCGGTGCAACTGACCGTCATGCCGCCATTTTCACCCAAGCAGTTCCAATTCCACGGTCCATTGCCGCTGGTCGGCGTAGATGTCCCGGTCGCACACAAATTATCCATCGGCTGTACAATCTGTGCGACGCCATTTGCTCCACCACAGAGGCCGTTGATAGCCGGTCCGGGCGGCGGCGGGGCGACGGGGCTATTACGTTGGGCCGAGCATGAGCTGGCAACGCCGCCATTTGCGCCCGAACAGGTCCAAGTCCATGGGCCATCACCATACACGGCGCTGGGGACACCTGAATCGCACAGGTTCTGGCTCGGCGCGCCGGTTGTGTTGCCGTTTGCGGCGGCACCACATATACCATCAACCCTTACCTGAGCCTGCGAAGCGGCTGAGCAACTGCTGCTCGCACCACCGCCGGTGCCGACGCATGACCACAACCACGGGCCATCACCTTGGACTTCGGTCGCAGTGCCCGCAGCACACAGGCCTGATACTGGCACGGCCTTTTGCGACGTGCCATTAGCGGTGCCACATTGGCCGTCTGTCAACTTATCGGCCTGACATTCAACTTTTGATTTAGCCTTGCTGCAGGTCCAGTTCCATGGACCGCCGCCACGTACTGCGCCAGCCTTGCCAACCGAGCAAAGACCGTCCAACGGTGCTTCTTGTGTGCTGTGTCCCGCAGATGGCCCGCAAGTCGCAGTAACTTCTGGAACTGGTGCGGCCAGTGCCGCAGCCTTTGTTGCATTTGCCGTGCTTTGGACTGAGGCGCGCGGCGCCGCCGATGGCGTAACCAGTCCATCAGCATCAACACCCGTGGGGGTAAGTGTTGCACAGGCGGACTGATGCCCGGCATTATCGCTGCACGTCCACGCCCATGGGCCTTCGCCTGCCACAGCACTTGCCGTACCATTTTTGCATAGGCCATAGGTTGGCGCACTGAAGGCCACCATTTCCGCAGCACCACCACAAAGATCTGATACCGTTGTTGGCGCAGGTTGTGTTGACGCTGCAGATGCCGTTGCAGTTTGCGGCTGCGTGGCAGGTATTTTAGCGGCATCAGCCACAGGAGCAGCAACAGCTTGTTGAACAGGTGCCGTGCAGCTTTCGATATCACCACCGTCGGTTCCCGAACAATCCCATGTCCACGGACCAGCGCCAACAACCCGGCTTGCCTTACCGCTTGCACACAATTCACCCTTGGGTGCTGAGACAACAGTCACGCCGTTTGCCGCACCGCAGATACCGCTGAGGCTCGCACGCGCTTCACACGTAACGGACGAGCCGCCGCCAACACCTGTACAAGTCCAATTCCACGGCCCCGTACCATTAACTGCAGACGCTTCACCAACGCTGCAAAGATTTTCCAATGGCTGCTGCTTATGGCCAACCGTCGTAGCGGCGCCACATACAGCGTTAAGCCTGGGCGTCGCCGCACAAGTGTTGGCTTGCCCACCATATAATCCTGAGCAAGTCCAGTTCCACGGGCCGGTGCCTGTTACCGCGCTGGCATAACCCGCAGCGCAAAGGTCATGCGTCGGCATAGTCGACGATCCTGTACTGGACGCCGTGCCGCAAATGCCGTCTGTCTTATGTGGCGCCGAGCACGCCGCCGCCGCGCCGCCGTTTTTGCCAGAACAAGCCCATGACCAAGGGCCACTGCCGTTAACGCGGCTGGGCACACCATGGTCGCAAAGACCGGTTGCCGGGGTAGCCCCCGCCGGTTGTCCTGAAGCAATACCGCACTGGCCGTCTTCAACATCAATCTGCAATTCTTGGCGCACACGCTCAGAACGGGAACGGGCATAGGCGGCGACGTTGCCGACAGGTGCCGCACAACTGACGCTCATGCCGCCGTTTACACCTGCACAACTCCAATGCCACGGGCCTTCGCCGGCTACGTCGCTTGCTGTGCCGCTTGCACAAAGTTCAGTCAAAGGCTTTACAGTCGCAGCCAGACCGTTGGCGGTGCCACAGCTTGCGGCACGCGGCCCTGTCGTCAATTCTTCATTCGTCGCCTGTGCAATAGCGGCTTGCGCTGGTATCGCAGCACCTTCATTGTCACCCGTTGCCTGCAAATTTACAGGTTGGTCAAAGCCTGCCATGCCCACATTGCTGGATGGTGTGGCTGGCGCTGCGCCAGTGTTCTGTATGGCTTCGTTCATGGCGCGATCAACTGCTTCCGAACCGCCACAGCTATTGGCAACCAGTACATCCTGCTTTGCGCCGGACGGGCAAATGGTGCGCGTTTCACCGTTTACATAACCGTTTATGCTGTCGGGGTATCCGGCCTCGGCACATGTCTTCGTCCATGTTGTGATGTGTGGCACGCAACTGCCCTGATTATCATCGCTTACATACTGGGCTGCAGGCGCTTCTTCGCTAGGCGCGCTTGCCATATCTAGAGACGCGGCGGCAGGCACAGGCACATTCGCCAAGCTGGGGGCCGCCAAGGCTCCCGACGAGGGAGACTGAATGGCCGACTTCATGCCTTGCAGCATCATGCTGCTGGTGGCGCCCGTCTGGCTGGTTTTGGATAATGCAGGTGCACCAAGCGAAGCCGGGGCGGACGTGGCCACACCACCGGCCGTGATATCCGGCAATGCGGTCTTTGGCTGCGTCTTCGGTTTCAGAATGTCTTTGAGTGACAGCTGGCCGGCGGATAGAGGATGGCTTGCCTGATCCGCACCGTTGTCGGTGTAAACCTG
This sequence comes from Alphaproteobacteria bacterium, assembly GCA_019233975.1. GTDB lineage: Bacteria > Pseudomonadota > Alphaproteobacteria > UBA9219 > UBA9219 > JAFALY01. Next base: position 6,452 of record JAFALY010000004.1, read on the forward strand.
TACGGCGTCATCAGCCTGCGTTGTGCCTACTGGCAGCGCGGACATCAATGACGTCAGAATTGCGAGAACGGCGCAACGTGCGAATGATGTAAATCTCAGGACAACAGGCTTGGACATGAGCGGAATCACGGGCATGAGAACGACAAACTCGCTACGAATCGACGGTCTAAACGTTTTACCCGCAAGAAACGCCACAGTCGATAGAAAACAATCGCTTAGAGTTAGGCCTTGCGTAGCAAATCCACCAGCGTGGCATGAATGCCCTGGTTCGTTGCAATTATGTTTCCATCGGCAACGGGCTGCTTGGTTGTATCCACAGGCACAACAAAGCCGCCGGCTTCCTTAACCAGCAAAATGCCAGCGGCGACATCATGGGTGCCCAGCCCCTCTTCCCAATAGCCGTCAAACCGACCGGCAGCCACATAGGCCAGATCAAGCGCTGCGGAACCAAAGCGACGAATGCCCGATACCTGCGACATAATGGTGGCTAATTTCTCAATATAACGGGGCTGACGCGCCACCGTACCCTTGAATGGCGTCCCGGTAGCGATCAGGCAATCAGCCAGATCCGAGCGGGAGGAAACGCGCAAACGCTTGTTGTTCAGGTAAGCACCAACGCCTTTTTCAGCCACAAACATTTCATCTTTTGCCGCGTCATAAACAACGCCAGCGATAACTTCACCTTCGCGCTCGGCTGCGATGGAAATAGCCCAATGCGGCACAGCGTGCAGGAAGTTTGTTGTCCCATCCAACGGGTCGATGATCCAACGCTCGGATTTTCCGGAGGTGTCAGGCGCGCTGTCTTTTTCTTCTGCCAGAAAGCCGAAATTCGGGCGGGCTTTACCAAGTTCTTCGCGTAAAATACGCTGTGCTTGCATATCGGCGGTGCTGACAAAATCAGCCGGACCTTTGCGGGATATCTGTAGATGTTCGACTTCGCCGAAGTCACGCTTCAACGACTTGGCAGCCTTATCGGCAGCCTTAACCATGACATTCAAAAGAGCGGAACGAAGAGCCATTAGTCTTAGTCCCGCGCGCGTTCGATGTAGCTGGAGTCGCTGGTGTTCACGACAATGCGCGTACCGGCTTCGATGAAAGGCGGCACCATAACCTTGACGCCGTTCGACAGCTTGGCAGGCTTATAGGACGACGAAGCTGTCTGGCCTTTAACGACAGGATCAGCTTCGACGATTTCCAGCGTAACTGTCGCAGGCAATTCGACCGACAAGGCAGCGCCTTCATAGGTTTGAATATTGCAAACCATGCCTTCCTGCAGGAAGACAACCGGGTCACCAATAACGTCCTTTGGCACGATCAGCTGTTCATAGCTGACTTGATCCATAAAGGTGTAGTCATCGTCTGTTACAAACAGGAACTGCATTTCGTGGTCGTGCAACTGGACGCGCTCAACCGTTTCCTGAGTCCTGAAACGCACATTGGTTTTGACGCCCGTGCGCACATCACGCATTTCGACCTGTACAACCGCGGCGCCCTTGCCCGGGATCATAATTTCGCTTTTCAAAACACTCCAAAGCTTACCGTTGTAATCAACGACGTGGCCCTTGCGTATTGTATTGGCATCAACCTGCATCTTAGTTCCTCAGTAAAAGCAGAAAATTCAGGTAGTTAGAGGCCTCCTGAATCGTCATTAGCGCCCCTTTTTGTGAGCAAAATAATGAAAAGTCAACAACTTAACTACGTTAACGCTGTGCTGCGCATATTAAGGAGTATTTCACCAGATTAGATTAAAGTTTAATCAGAATAGGTAGGACTAACTACCTGTAATGCGAGGACATAAGAGGTCATGGTTCAGGAAGTACGTAAGATAATGCTGTCTTATGAAGAGCTGACTTCAGCCTTTGACATGTATGCTCGCGATCACGAAGGATTTCTCCCCAACGGCAAAATTGTTGGCTGTGATGTTAACGCAGACGGTACCGTAACCGTTAACCTGCAACAAACATTTGGTATAGAGCGGCGTGTCACCAGTTTCGTGTTCCGCGATATGGATGTCCTGAAGCCGTTAATACATTTCTGTATCACCACGAACATCATGCTGCCGCGCAGCGGTAGAAAGTCTTATGCCGTCATCAGCGGATCACCCACACTCGCCATTTCGCTGAATATAACGGTTAATGTTGAGGATTCATTCGTGCCGATGAATGTCGCCCATATCAAGGAACTCGCCGCAGTGAAATCAGTCCTGGCAGGAGCAAAATGATGGTTGGTTATAGTTTGGTGATGCTAAGTTTCTTCTTGTTCAATCCCATGCTCAGCTTGCCGCTCTTAAGCAAAAGAGCCTGCTGCCCAAAAAGATCGTAACGCCAGCCCCTTAATGCGGCCGTATCAGCCTGGTCATCCGTCGCTATTTTCTCAAGATCATCAGTCGTAGCGATCAGTTTCGCGGCGACGTCATTTTCATCCGCAACATGACGCAGCAAAACCTTCAGAAGATCGATAACAGCCCCCGAACCCTGCGGCGTTGTGCGTTTTGGCTCGCCCACCGGGCATTTATCTAAAGGGATTGCGAGCGCACGTTGAACGGCCTCCAGAACCTCTTTACCCTGGCGGCTATCCGCAAACCCCTGCCCCAAGCCACGAATACGCGCCAGATCCCGTGCGCTTTCTGGCGGGTGATAGGCGATTTCCATTACAGATTCATCGCGCATCACACGGCCGCGCGGCACATTAATGCGTTGCGCCTCCAGTTCCCGCCAGGCGGCAAGTTCTTTCAACAAAGCACGTAATTTTGGCTTATCGGCACGCCATTTGAAACGTTTCCAGACTTCCGATGGTTCAATGTGATATGTATCGACTGAAGTCAGATCCGCCATTTCTTCGGAAACCCAGCTTTCGCGGCCAGATTTCTGCAACCGCTCATGCAGCTTTGCGTACACCACGCGCAGATGGCTGACATCCGCCAGTGCATAATCGATCTGCTTGTCCGTCAGGGGGCGCGACGCCCAATCCGTAAACCGGCTGGATTTATCGATTTTGGCGTTAGCCAACTGTCCGGCCAGCGTTTCATAACTGGCTGCCTCACCAAAGCCGCAGACCATGGCGGCCACTTGTGTGTCAAACATCGGTGTCGGAACTTTACCGGTCAGGTTGTAAAAAATCTCAATATCCTGCCGTGCTGCGTGAAATACCTTCAAAACACTTGCGTTTTGCAAAAGCTCGAACAACGGCGACAGGTCAATGCCTTCGGCCAGGGGGTCAACCGCGACCGTTTCCTCGGGGCCACCCAGCTGGATAAGGCATAGTTTGGGCCAATATGTCCGTTCCCGCATAAATTCGGTATCGACGGTCACAAACTCGGTCTGGCGGTGCGCGTCACAAAAGGCCGCAAGGGCGGCGGTAGTCGTAATCATTGTCATTCGGCTTTCATAAGCCATTCTGATAGTTATGACAACAAGTGGCTGTGCAGGATGATGCTTGCACCGCTGCGATCCCGCCGCTAATCTGCGTGGAAACGACTGTTTTCAATGGAAATAACATGCATCCCTACCGCACCCATACCTGTGGCGAACTTCGCCTTTCTCAAAAAGACCAGACCGTACGCCTGTCCGGTTGGGTGCATCGCAAGCGTGACCATGGCAGCCTGCTGTTCATCGATTTGCGTGACCATTACGGCCTGACACAGTGCGTGATTGACCGCTCCAGCCCGCTTTTGAATGTCATTGAGCACGTTAAGTTGGAAAGCGTCGTGACCGTGACCGGCAAAGTCGTCCAACGCCCCGAAGAAACGGCGAATGACAAGTTGCCCACGGGTGAAGTCGAAATCGACATTACAGAATTTACGGTACAGAGCGCTGCCGAGCCGCTGCCCATGCAGGTGAACGCCGACGCCGACACCGGCGAAGAAATCCGCCTACGCTACCGCTTCCTCGACCTGCGTCGCGAGAAGCTGCAAAACAATCTGCGCCTGCGCTCGGATGTTATTGCCTCATTCCGCCGCCGCATGTGGGCCGCCGGTTTCCGCGAATACCAAACGCCGATCTTGACATCATCGTCGCCCGAAGGCGCGCGCGACTTTTTGGTGCCAAGCCGCATTCATCCCGGCAAGTTCTATGCCCTGCCGCAGGCACCGCAGCAGTTCAAGCAGTTGTTGATGATCGCAGGCTATGACCGTTATTTCCAGATCGCCCCCTGTTTCCGCGACGAAGACGCACGCGCTGACCGCAGCCCCGGTGAATTCTATCAGCTCGATTTTGAAATGAGCTATGTCACGCAGGAAGACGTGTTCAACACGATTGAACCTGTTCTGCAGGGCGTGTTCGAAGAGTTTGGCAGCTACGGCAAGGAAACAAAGCCCATCGTCGACAGCTTTCCCTTCGTCCGCATTCCCTATGACGAAGCCATGCTGACCTATGGCTCAGACAAGCCGGATCTGCGCAACCCGTTGCGCATCACGGACGTCACCAGTGTCTTTAGCCGCAGCGACGTTGAATTCCGCGCCTTCCGTCAAATTATTGACCAAGGCGGCGTTGTTCGTGCCATACGCGCCCCCGCTGTCTCCGATAGGCCGCGTAGCTTCTTTGACAAGCTGAATGATTGGGCCAAGGAAATCGGCGCCCCCGGCCTTGGTTACATCACCTTTGAAGCCGGCGCTGGCAAGGGGCCGATCGCCCGCTTTGTCGGTGAAGCGGCACAGGTCGAACTACGCGCCCTAACGGGTTGCGTGGATGGCGACTCCGTTTTCTTTGTTTGCGATCAAAAAGGCAAGGCTGCGAAAATGGCCGGTCAAGCGCGCACCAAAATCGCGCAAGACATGGATTGCATTGAAAAAAATGCCTATCGCTTCTGCTGGATCGTCGACTTCCCGATGTACGAATATGATGAACAGTTGAAGAAGATTGATTTCTGTCACAACCCGTTCTCAATGCCGCAGGGCGGCCTTGAAGCGTTGCAGAAACAAGACCCGCTGACGATCAAGGCGTATCAGTACGACATCGTTTGCAACGGTATTGAATTATCATCCGGTGCCATTCGTAATCATTTGCCGGAAGTGATGTACAAGGCGTTTGAAATCGCCGGCTACAGCCGTGAAGAACTGGAAACACGCTTTGGCGGCATGCTGTCGGCATTGAAGCTCGGCGCACCGCCGCACGGCGGCTCAGCCCCCGGCATTGACCGCATCGTCATGCTGTTGGCCGATGAACCGAACATCCGCGAAATTATCGCCTTCCCACTGAACCAGCAGGCCGAAGATTTGATGATGCAGGCCCCCAATAACGTTCCGCCGGAGCGTTTGAACGAACTGCATATTCGCCTCGCGCTGCCCGTCAAGAAGGCGAGCTGACCCCGGATGCCTGCAGCCCTACGCCAGGCAATGTTGCGACTATGGCCCTATGCGTTACTAGCCATCGCGATATTGCTGGCTTACGGGAATATATATGACAATGCGTTTTTGTTTGATGATGACCTCATCATCTCACTCAACACCTATTTGCGGGATTGGTCGCATCTGGGCGACCTGCTGACGTCATCTACAACCGCAGGCGCGCATATTGTCGGCGGTTTTTACCGGCCCATACAGGTTCTGATTTACTTCATCATCTACCAGATCGCCGGGCAAAGCACATTCTGGTTTCATCTGCCGAATATTATTCTACACATCACGAACACCGCACTCGCCTACAGGCTCGCTGAGAAATTTGAATTTCCCAAATGGCCAACGCTCTGCGCCCTACTGCTATGGGCTGTTCATCCCCTGCATGTGGAAGCCATAACCTACATCAGTGGCACTGCCGATCCCCTGTATCTTGCATTCTGGCTGAACGCGCTGGTTTACATGGCGCCGGATTTTAGCCGAAGAAAAATCCTGCTGACGACACCATTACTGATGATGGCCATGCTCAGCAAAGAAAGTGCGTCGATTTTTCCCCCGATCTTGTGCGCCTGCATCTATGCCACAAGCACGGAAAGATTGAATTGGAAGACCTATATCAAAACTTGGCCGCACTGGTTACTGGCGGCGGCTTACATGGCATGGCGTATTCAATCGACCAACTTTGATGGCCCCGCCACCTATGCGCATATGATCGACGATCCATCCTTCTCGGCTTATAAATTGTACAGTCAGGATTGGATGCTGAGACTCTACACCTTCTTTGCGACACTGCCTGCTTATGCCGATCTGCTGTTCTGGCCGCACAATCTGCACATGGAACGACAGTTTGAAGCCTATACAGATATAGCACACACGCCGGTTCTAATTGGCTTCGGGCTGAGCCTGTTCGCGCTCGTCTGGCTGTTCGTCAGTCGTAACCACAAGCGCGTGCCGTTATCATTCGGCCTACTGTGGTTTGGCATCAGCCATGTGCCGAACACGGGGTTGCTGTTTGCCGTTAACGCCGTCTTCCTGGAACATTGGATGTATGTTCCGACGCTGGGGTTATTACTTGGCACTTCGGCTGAACTTTATCCGAGCGTTATTGCCAGTCAGAAACTAATCGTTCAAAGGACGTTGCTTGTACTTGTTGGGGTAGCGACTGCTGCGCTGGCGGCCACCACATGGAACCAAAACAAAGTCTGGCATGACTCCGAAAGTTTCTATTTGAATATATTCAGAAACGGCACGTCAACCGCACGCGCGCACAACAATCTGGCCATGTATTATTCCGATCACGGCATATTCGATAAGGCCATAGACGAGTATAACGAAGCCATACGCGAAAGCGACGTCTATGCCGAAACGCATTACAATCTGGCTCTGGTTTTCTTACGCAAGTCACAAGATAGTGACAACCTCGATCAAGCCATGGCGCATCTGAAGCGCTCGATCGAAATTAATCCGCTTTTTTATCGTTCATACTTGCTGGAGTCGCAAATTTACAGGGCACGCGGAGAAACGCAGAAAGCCGATGAAGCAGACAGTAATGCGCAAAAAGCATTAGCCGGCGTGACTCCTTAATTAAATCGAGCGCTGTCTTTCAACAACGCGCTGAGCCTTTTGTGCATACAGCTTGGCATCTGCTAGTGACAACAGAACTTCCGGCGTATCCATGCCGTTGTAGAAGCAGCCGCCAAAGCTTGCGCGCAACGGTAAGGTCTTGTCGTCGTATTGCATAAAGCGGCTGTTGAATGTTTTTTCCAGGCGGCTGACGCGTTCACGGCCCGCTTCTTCCGACATATGGGTGAACATAACGGCAAATTCATCACCACCGATACGTGCTACGACGTCGCTGTTGCGCACACTGCTCAGCAGCGCATGGGCAACCGCCTGCAGGTAGTCATCACCCACACTGTGCCCCCACATGTCATTGATAGCCTTGAACCCGTCCAAATCAACCATGACCAACAGGCCACTCGCGCTTTTGTCACGACGCGCCAGCGATAATTCACGATGCAGCGCCATGGTAAAGCCACGGCGATTTAACAGACCCGTCAATTCATCCGTCAGAGCCATACCTTCCAATTGACGTATCTGTTCAGCCTGCGAACGAATGACAAGATCTGCTTCATACAATGCCTTCAGGGCATGCTCGAGCACTTCGGATTCGTCCTGTTCAACAGTCAACGGTGATTTGCGCCAGTTTGGCGTCAATTCCATTTCCAATCCAAGGCTCTTCAGTGTTTCTTTAGCTAATCCTAAAGTGTGCATGGCAATCCCTCTCAAAAATGGGCGTAATTCTTCCAACGTCAAATAATATGCAACCACTATGCCAGCATTGTTAGCTGCATAACGCTCTGTAATATATGGATTTTATAAAGAACACCAAAATGCGCCTAGAGACTGCATCTTGTAACCCGGTAGGAAATACCTATTCATTGGGGGATATTTCAGCCCAGTGCACTAAATCTTGATAATCTGTTAACCGCGCGCCACTAATGATTCAGTGTTTGTTGTCTTTTACCCTGCAAAATAGCCTTCAGTCATGAGGATAGGACGTTGAAGTTCCAGCCCATCACCCGCAAGCAAACTATTTTTTCGGTTTTGCTTTTTTGTGCGGCGCCTGCCATGGCCGCCGAAGACGCCCACATTCTTGCCCCCCCCGGCACGCAATCGCCCAAAGTCACTATTGCACCGCATCGCGCCATCTATGACATGACGCTTGCCTCTGTTCGCAACGGCAGCAACATTTCCGATGTATCCGGCAAAATGCTTTTTGAATGGACGGATGTATGTGACGGCTGGGCCATTCAGCAGCATTTAAAAATGCATTTTAATTACGCCGAAGGTGAGGACTCCGAAGTCTCCAGCACCGAATTGTCATGGGAGTCAAAGGACGGCACGCACTTCAAATTTAATGTCCATCGCGTGACAGACGGCAAAGAAAACGAAGTGTATCGCGGCACTGCGACATCCGACACGACTGGCAACGCAGACTACACGGCCCCAGACGCGCATAAAACCGTCCTGCCACCAGGAACCCTGTTTCCATCCGCCCATACAATACAAATTATCCAGAAAGCCGAGAGTAACGAGAAATTTTTTACGCGTCGTGTGTTTGATGGCGCGGACAAAGACGGTATGAGTGATGTCAGTGTCTTCATCGACCCCACGGATACAAAACCTGTTGATGTGAAACTGTCGGATGATATTAAGAACAATCCGCTGTTGGGACAACCCGCGTGGCCCGTTCGTATGGCCTTCTTTAAACCGGACAGCGAAACGGGCGAACCGGATTACGAAATGGATCTGGGCCTGTCGGCCAACGGCGTCGCAAAGTACATGAGAATTGATTACGGCGATTTTGCCGTGCTGGGCACACTATCCGCCATTGAACCCCTGCCCCCGTGCGCGCAATGACAGAGGCGACCGGCAAACTTGTTATGATTGTCGAGGACAATGAGTTGAACCTCAAGCTGTTCCGCGATCTACTAACGGCACACGGCATACGCTCGGTGCACACGCAGGATGGTATGCAGGCCTTGCCGTTGGCGCGCGAAAGCAAACCCGATTTAATCCTGATGGATATTCAGTTACCCGAAGTCTCCGGCATGGAAGTGACCAAATGGCTGAAGAACGACGCTGAACTTAAACATATTCCGGTGATAGCCATCACGGCCTTTGCCATGAAAGGCGACGAAGAGCGTATTCGCGCCAGCGGCTGCGAAGGCTATATCTCTAAACCCATTTCTGTTGCCAGTTTCCTGTCTACCGTTAAACAGTATCTCAAACTCCCCTGATCCCTTACCCCAAGGTTACGATGACCGCACGCATTCTGATTGTCGACGACACCCCGCTGAACCTCAAGCTGCTGACCGCCAAGCTTGCGCGTGATTATTATATCGTCAGCACGGCGGAAAACGGCCCCGAAGCCCTAGCCAAGGCTGAACAGGAAAATCCCGACCTTATCCTGCTCGATGTCATGATGCCTGATATGAACGGTTTTGAAGTTTGCGAAAAACTGAAAAGCGACCCTGCAACGGCTAATATTCCCGTCGTTATGGTGACAGCACTGACCGATGTAACCGACCGTGTGCATGGCCTGCAGGCAGGTGCTGATGACTTTCTCAGTAAACCCATCAATGACATCGCCCTGATGTCACGTGTGCGCTCATTGTTGCGCATGAAGATGATTATGGATGAATGGCGCCTGCGCGAAAAAACGTCGCACCAGTTTATATCGCCTGAAACAATCGCTCAGGACATCGACACGGACCAAGAAGCATTTCGTGTATTGTTGTTGGAAGATGACAAAGCGGATGAGGCCTTTATTAAACAAACATTGACCGGCACAATGAACGCGACAATTGACTGCGTCGACAAGATCGCCGATGCAGCTTCTATGGTACGCACAGGTTTTTATGATGTTATCATCAGCAGCCTGGATTTGCGCAGTGAAGATGGCTTGTTGATATGCCCACAAATACGCTCGAATGAAACCACGAGGCACATTCCCATCCTGATGACCGCCAATGAACTGGAGATGGACCGCGTCGCCAAATCGCTTGATTTAGGTGCCAATGACTACATCGTACGCCCACTCGACACGAATGAATTGCTGGCGCGTGTCCGCAATCAGCTAAAGCACAAACGCTACTATGAACGCTTACGCAAAAATTACGAAAGCAGCATGGCGCTCGCGATGGTGGATCCGCTAACCGGTGCCTTTAACCGCCGTTATTTTGACGCGCATTTGCCCCGCATGCTGTCGCCAACAACAGGTATCTACAAACCGCTGGCCGTATTGATGGTCGACATCGATCATTTCAAAAAGATCAACGACACCTATGGCCATGCGAGCGGGGACGTTGCACTTAAGGCCGTGGTCGAACGCGTCATTAACAGCGTTCGCCCCTCCGACCTGGTTGCCCGCATGGGCGGCGAAGAATTTGCCATTTTGATGCCGGAAACCCCCATGCCTGCGGCGCATTCAATTGCCGACCGCCTGCGCGCGCGCATTGCGGACACACCCATAGCGTTGGCTGATGAGCATAAGACTGAAATCACTGTCACCGTAAGCATCGGCTGCGCTTGCGTCCAAAATGAACAGTTGGAAACCCCGGCGAACCTGCTGGCCCGCGCAGATGCGGCGCTCTATGAAGCCAAGCAAACGGGCCGTAACAAGGTTGTGTGCGATAAAGCGAGCGTTTAGCCGACAGGTTGAGGGCTGAGCGCAATCTATTTTCTCTAACATTTCATCTTCGTTTTTCTTGGGGAGGCTTCTTCATTTTATTATGTCTGCTAGTTCATTATTTGATTATATTACTACATGTTCTGATGTTTTTTCTTACACTAGGCCATCACTTTTTTACTTTCTGGTAATAAATGTCTATTGACTCACTGCACAAACTGTCGCAGCGAATAAACGCTTATACACACGCATAGGGCTAATATGGCCGCAAATGTTATACTTTTGAGAATTTAGGCTTTCGCCATATTTTTATCAAAATTTCTATATTATAAATCAATATGTTATGATGGATGCATAATTTTTAGGCAACAAGTATGCGCTGGCCTGTTTATGGCCTGATTCGTGTGCTAAATGACCATATATCTACAGACTTATCCACAATTTCCGTGGATAAGAGGATTATCCATGAGCAAAACGCCCTCACCTAACGCAAATCTGATTAAACACGGTCGCACCGGCTTTGAAAAAGGTGCAGAAATATTGCGTTTTCATCTTAAAACAATACCGGATAAGCCGGGTGTTTACCGGATGATTAGCGAAAAAAGTGTTGTGTTATATGTAGGTAAGGCCAAGAATCTAAGGAAACGCGTGAGCAGCTACACCCAGCGCACCCGTTTGCCACACAGACTACAACGCATGGTTGCGCAAATACGCAGTGTTGAGGTTACTGTCACCAGAACAGAGGCCGAGGCCTTGCTGCTGGAGGCCAACTTCATCCAGAAGCTGACCCCGCCCTTCAACGTCCTGCTGCGTGATGACAAGAGTTACCCCTACATTCTCATCAGACGCGACCACGCCTTCCCCCAAATGCTGAAACACCGCGGCAACAAAACTGCCAAAGGGTGGTACTTCGGGCCGTTTGCATCAGCGGGAGCCGTCGCGGAGACACTGGAGTTGATGCAACGTGCCTTTATGCTGAGGAACTGCAGCGACAGCCTTTTCGTCAACCGCACACGCCCCTGCCTGCAATACCATATCAAGCGCTGCACGGCCCCCTGCGTAAACAAAGTGACTCAGTCTGAGTATGACGAACAGGTTCGGCAAGCACGCAGTTTTCTGGAAGGGCGCAGCACCGAGATACAACACAATCTGGCCGAACGTATGCAGAGCGCCAGCGACACGCTGGATTTTGAAACAGCAGCCAAGCTGCGTGACAGAATAAAAGTTTTGACGGCCATACAATCTCGTCAGGATATCAACGTGTCGGGCATAGGCGACGCGGACGTCATCGGTCTGAAGCAACAGGCGGGCAAGACGGCTATACAAATTTTCTTTTTCCGCGCGGACAGAAATTTTGGTGCGCGTCTTTTTTATCCACGCCACGATCCGCAAACCGGCCGCGATGAAATCATGGCCTCATTTCTGGCCCAGTTTTATGCAGATAAAATACCGCCCAAGACCATTTTAGTCAGCCAAAAGCCTGACGAAGCCGTTTGGCTTGCAGAGAGCCTGAGCCAACGCGCCGATAGCAAAGTCACCATTCTTGAGCCGAAAGCGGGCGTTCGCAAGCGGGTTGTGGATCACGCTGTCCAAAATGCAGGAGAAGCGTTGGCACGCAAACTGGCCGACAGCGACGAGCAGGAAAAAATCCTCAATCGCGTTACAGAAATTTTTGGCATGCAGGACGTTCCCAAACGCATTGAGGTTTACGACAATTCGCATATCAGCGGGCAACATGCTATCGGCGCGATGATCGCCGCGGGCCCGGAAGGTTTTTTGAAAAAAACATACCGCAAATTCAACATCAAACAGGCTGAAGGCAATGACGACTTTGGCATGATGCGTGAAGTTCTGACGCGCCGTTTTCAAAGGCTGACACAGGAAGACCCCGAACGTGTTTCCGGCCTGTGGCCAGATCTTGTGCTGATCGACGGCGGCGAAGGCCAATTAGGTAAAGTAACAGCCGTGTTCAATGAGTTGGGCATCAACGGTGTGACGTTGGTCGGCATTGCCAAGGGGCCCGACCGCAATGCAGGGCGTGAACGCTTCTTCATGGAAGGCAAAGAACCTTTTGGGCTGCCCCATGACGACCCTGCCCTCTATTATCTGCAAAGACTGCGCGACGAAGCGCACCGCTTTGCCATAGGCACACACCGCGCCCAGCGGACCAAAGCCATCAGCCAGTCCAGTCTGGATGACGTGCCCGGCATTGGCGCAACACGCAAGCGCGCCCTGCTACATTATTTTGGCTCGGGCAAGGGTGCAGCCGCAGCAGGTATTGAGGAGCTTACGCGCGTACCGGGTATCAGCAAGGCCGTTGCCCAAAAAATTTATGACTATTTCCATGAATAAGCCTAGGATGCGCCCGGAAGGACCATCATGTTTTCATCGATTGCGAACCAACTCACTTTATCGCGTATATTAATCATCCCGGTTATTACGCTGTTTCTGGATATACCGACGGCCTGGGCAGCGTGGACGTCGCTTGGGTTATTCACCTTGGCAGGCATCACCGATTATCTGGACGGTTATCTGGCGCGACGTACGCAGCAGGTCAGCATGATTGGTCAATTTCTGGACCCCATTGCTGATAAATTATTGGTCTCTGCCGTTATCCTGATGCTGGTTTACAATGGCCAGATACAAGGCATGACCGTTTTCCCCGCCGTCGTCATCTTGCTGCGTGAAGTTGCTGTTTCGGGTCTGCGTGAATATCTCGCTGGCGTACAGGTCAGCATGCCCGTCAGCCGCCTAGCCAAATGGAAAACGACCATTCAGATGCTGGCGCTCGGGTTCCTGATCGTCGGAAAATATGCGCCTGACTTTATCCCCTCAACGACAATCGGCGATGTCGGCCTGTGGCTGGCAGCAACACTGACTGCTGTCACAGCGTGGGATTACTGGCGCGCCAGCCTGAAGCACTTCAAGAACTAGGCTCAGCGCAAACTGTCGGCGTTGAAGGGCAGCAATGCCTGCGTTGCACCGTGATGCGTGACGAACGGCATCCACGGACCAAGGACATGCTGCGCATTACCCAGCATAGATGAAATACGCATCGCCATTGCCTGCTGCAACCCCAGTGACTTGAGCATACGCAGCAGTCGCTGTACCGGCGTTTCAGGTTGAGGGAACACGCTCAACGCAACGATGTCTTTCTCACCAATGCCAGCCTTCTTGCGTAGACCTTCGAGAGTTTCTGAGAGTCCCCCCACTTCATCAACCAGACCTACGCGCTGCGCCTGCAGCCCAGACCAGACGCGGCCTTTCGCCAGATCCGGCATTTTATCAAGCGGCAAGTGACGCGCATCGGCAACATTCTTGATGAAATATTGATACGATCTGTCCAGCAGCGCATTCACGCGATCACGTTGGTGTTGCGTAAATTTCTCAGCAGGTGACCACAATCCGGCATTGTCAGCCGTCTTGACAGAGTCCATATGTGCGCCAACTTTTTCCAGAATGCCATCGGCAGCGAATTTACCCGCAATGACACCAATCGAGCCTGTGATGCTACCCGCATCGGCAACAATGTGGTCGGCATTCATCGCCACCCAATAACCGCCGGACGCTGCCATATCGCCCATAGAGACATAAACGGGCTTGCCTTTTGCCTGCGCCTCTGTGACCGCGTGACGGATTGTCTCAGATGCCTCTGGTGAGCCACCGGGGCTGTTGATGCGGAACAGAATACCCTTCACGTCCTTGTCCTTAATGGCATCGTCAAAAGCGTCACTCAGATCGTCGGCGCCAACAACTTTGTCATCCATCAGGCCTTGCCTGACGGCGTGGTCCATGATCATGCCGTTACAATAGATAACCGCAATCTTCACCGGCTTGTGCGCGTCGCCGCCCTGTTCAGTTTTCGCGGCTTTCGGCGCACGGTAGGCAAGATATTCGTCAATACCAACACCCTGGACTTCCTTGCCAAATTTCTGTTCCATTTCTGTCTGGAGTTCATTCTGATAAGCCAGTTTAGTAACAAGACCATTTTTCATGGCTTCATCATCAACATACGGTCCCTCTTCCATCAATTTTTTCACCTGCTCCGCTTTCCAGCCGCGACTTTCGGCAATACCATCGGCTTCCTGCGCGGCGATGTCGGCAATCAGGTTCTGCATGTCGTTGCGCACCTCTGGCACAAAGGCGTCATGCTTGGCCATATCCATGAAAGACTTGTATTCCTCACGCTGCATAAAGTCTGCGGTCACACCGATTTTATCTAACGCAGTCTTAAAGAAGGGCTCTTGCAAGCCAATCCCAGTCAGAGAGACGCTGCCAATGGGCTGCATCCAAATGGCCTCAAAGGCGCTCGCCAGATAATAGGCTTTGTTACCAAGGCCAAAATCACCGTAACTGGTACCATAAGCGTAGGTTGGTTTACCGCTGGTTCTGAACTCTTTTAAGGCTGCGCGGATTTCCTGCGTTGCTGCCAAACCCGGCTGTTCTGCGCCAAAATGACCGATAATCGCCTTGACATGTGGGTCTTCCTTAGCATGCGCAATGGCGCGCAAGACGTCGATAAGTGCAATCGGTTGATCATCAGATGCGATATCAAAAGGCGATGGTGTTGATTGTTCAACAATCGGCTGTGTAAAATCGATGTTGAGAACAACTGTTTGTGGTTCCACAGGTTCCGGGGCCGCCTCGCGGTACGCAATAATAGCACCCGCGACAACAATCAGAAAAAAAAGGAACCCAAAGAGTGCGAACAATCGCCCAAGCCAAGCAAACATCAGGATATTCTCCGTAGCATACGCATTACACGCCAACCTAGCCGTGTTCGGCACTTTGGTCGAGCCTCGAAATAGTTGGCAAATGAAGCGTTTGGCTTAAGTGTGCATTTCCGGGATAGGCTTTATACATATCACGTTCAGTGCGTTGCACAAAATATGTTGCCACACTGTCACATAACGCAGGAATGGTTGTTCTTTACCATTTCCCGAATGACTAAACACTCATTCTGACTATAGTGGCTCATCAAAGCTTAATAGTCACTATCCCCCCCCGTTTCAGTCATGGAGAAGCAATTATGAAAATCTCTGGGCATACATCCAAGATGCTCCTTTGGGCCTGCCTTATCATCTCGACCTTTGTGATGACCGGCACTGCGCATGCAACCGATCAAAAAGATCTGGCCGTTGCAGAAAAGACCCTACCGCTGCTGCAGGACAAACTGAGCGGCAACGTCAATGTCGCCATCATCTATGACCCCGCAGTCTCGACATCTAAAGCTGATGCCGATGCAATCAAGGCAGCCCTTGAAGGTAACTCGTCGGCAGCAGGTGCTACATTGGTTCCCGTTATGGTAACGCCGACGGAATTGTCCAAACTTGGGCAGGCCAAACTGGCCCTTGTGGCGTATGGCATGAAAACATCGTTTGACGCGATCGCAACTGCGGCAGCAACCAGCGGGACGCTGACAATCTCTGCGGACCTGGAATGCGTCAAGGCCAACAAATGCGTTCTGGGCGTCGTTTCGTCGCCAACAGTGGACATATACTACAGCAAGACCGCAGCGGACGCGGGCAAGATCGTCTTTGCCCCGGCCTTCACAATGCTTGTCAAACAAATCTAAGCCAACAGCACAACGGGAGTTATTGATATGAAAAACTACAACCTTTACGGCAGTTCCTTGTTGGCCTTCGCCACACTGCTTGCTGTTAGTAGCGCTCATGCGCAGTCGATGGATTACGGCTCACTACAAACACTGTTTGGCGAGCCCGTCACGACGTCGGCCACCGGCACGCCGCAACGCGCCAGTGAAGTGCCTGCCAACATGACCATCATTACTGCTGATGAGATCCGTCAATCGGGCAGCCGTAACATTCCGGAAATACTGTCGCGCGTGCCCGGTCTCGATATTTTCCAGAGCAGCCTGAATTCGTACGATGTTGGCGTACGCGGCTTCCAGCAACCATACCAACCGCGCTTGCTGGTTTTGGTTGATGGCCGCCAAGTCTTCCTTGACGATTATTCCCGTACCTTGTGGGATAATATTCCTGTCAACATTGACGATATCCGTCAGATTGAAGTCGTGAAAGGGGCGTCTTCGGCCCTGTTCGGCTCGAACGCGGGTGGTGGTGTCATCAATATCGTCACGTACAGCCCCATCTATGACAAAAACAACGTAGCGTCAGTTGGTGTTGGATCACAAAACCATGTTAATCTAGACGGCACTGTGACTGTAAATGGCGCGTGGGGTGGCACCAAAATATCTGCTGGTGGCATGAACTCCAACCCGTTCAGTTCTGACATAGCGCTGGGTGGTGACGTCGCGCCCGCCAAGCCCAACAAGCGTTATATCGTCAGCAACTCTGTATTTCAGTTAAACCCTAATTTCCAGCTGACAACAGAAGCCAATTACTCTGAAAGCCTGACCACAACTGCCGATCCGACAGACTTTGGTACAATCGGGAACCAGCACACAATCACGTACTCGACAGGGCTTGGATTCAATTGGCAAAGCGCATGGGGATTGATCAGCAACAATACCTACTTCAACCACAGCTTCCTCGATGTATATGAAACTACCAGCGGCGGCAATTATACGCTGGGCGGCGTTCCTTACGGTCTGACAACCGATGTGCTGGTCAGCCAGTTGCAGGATCAGTTGAAGATTGATGCCGCCAATACGCTGCGTTTAGGCACTGAATTCCGTTACAAAGCCTTCAAGAATGATGGCGTTCAGGACGCAGTTCAGACACCAAGCGTCGATGAAACAGCTTTGGCAGCCAGCGCTACATGGTTATGGCAGATCAACGATAAATGGTCGTGGACCAATGCAGCACGTGTTGACCACACGGGTCTGGAGCAAACCGGCACGGTGTTTAACACGGCCAATTCGCAGTCAGCGAATTACAGCCATGACATCAACGCGCTCAGCGCCAACTCCGACGTAGTTTATAAACCGACGGAACTGGACACATTCCGCCTCGGTTACGGTCGTGGCGTGGAACTGCCCAGCTTGATGAACAATTCGTGGAATATCGTCCTGAATTATGGCCAGCCCCCGCTTGCGGACTATGAAGGCAATCCGCAGTTGAAGCCGACCATTGTGCAGGACTACAGCGCGGACTACGACCGCGTGGTCAAGCCGTTGAATTCGGACGTCAAGTTCTCGCTGTTCTACACGCTGAACCAGGATGTTGTGCAGCCGTTTGCGGCGCTTGGTTCACAAACCGTTCGCATTAACGGTCAGGACGTTCCTGTGTACATTGCCCAAAATTCTGGCAATAGCAGTGGCTATGGCACGGAAGTCGAGCTGAAAGGCAACTCCCCCAGCGGTTATCGTTGGGATGTCAGCTACAGCTTCGCGCGCGTAACAGACGCGGGCGCGATCAAGAGCGGCGTAGACTACGAAGGCTCAGCTCCGCAACATCAAGGCCGCGTACTGCTCGGTTATACAACCGGCAAATGGGAGTTTGACACAAACACCCAGATTGACAGCGGAACCAATCTGCTGCGTAGCTATAATGGCGGCTACAGCGAACAGTTGGCCTTGGCTGGCGGTTACTATAGCGAAGGCGCCCGCGTCGGGTACAAGATCTTCGACAACCTGACAGCGGCAGTATCAGGTACAAACCTGACACGTCAAAATACCTCAGAAAGCCCCTACCCGGCGATCCAGCGCGAGGTATTGGTCAGTGTTACAGGTAAGTTCTAAGACACCTGCAACCTATCCAAAGTGCTTTAAACGCCCCGGGAAACACTTTCCGGGGCGTTTTTTTCTCACAAGATCAAAAATAACCCATTAGAAAACAAGCAATTACTACCCAAAGGGTGATTAAAGCTTGACTTTCAGGCCCATTTTCACGAAATTGCAGCGCTTCGGGTGCCGAAATGGCCGCCCATATGTAGATGTGATGAGATTACGCCATGGCAAAGACAAAGAACGATATCAAGTTGGTCAGCTCGGCCAATACCGGCTTCTTCTATGTGACCAAGAAGAACCCCAAGAACAACACCAAGAAACTGGAACTGCGCAAGTATGATCCGGTTGTGCGTCAGCACGTTGTCTTCAAGGAAGGCAAGATCAAAGAAGGCAAGAAGAACTAAGCACCTTCTACCGTCCCTCGCGTGGGCATAGTTTGAATGAACTATCGGCACATATACCACGCGGGGAACCGTTGCGATGTTGTAAAGCACGCAACCCTTAGCCTCATCATCGATCACCTGAAACAGAAGCCAGCGCCGTTTTGCGTCCTTGATACGCATGCGGGCATAGGCCTTTACAATCTTTCTGATGATCGGGCACAAAAAACAAATGAGGCGCAGGATGGCATCATTGCCTATTGGCAAGCCCCGCGCATAGACGCGCTGTCCAGCTATCATCACGTCATTGAAGCACTCAATCCGTTGGGTAGCCTGACGCAATATCCCGGCTCCCCGGCACTGATCGCCCGCCTGCTGCGTCCCGGTGACCGTTATGTCGGCTGTGAGTGGCATAGCGAAGACGCTGAGACTCTGAAACACACCATGTGGCACTATCCACAGGCCCAAATTCATCATCGCAACGGCTACGAGGCGCTCAGTGCCCTATTACCCCCCGCCGAAAAGCGTGGACTGGTTCTAATCGACCCACCATTTGAACAACCCGACGAGTTTGATGAAATGGCAGACCGCACGATTGCTGCCTATGGCCGATGGTCACAGGGCATCTATGCGCTGTGGTATCCCATCAAGGAACGTCCAGCCCTGTGGCGCTTTCAAGAGAAAATGGCCGCCAGCGGCATACGTAAACAGTTAGTCGCTGAATTCGTATTTCAAGAGGAAACTCGCAGCGACCGTTTAAACGGTTCGGGTATGTTGATTATCAACCCGCCTTGGCAGTTGGCCGATACGTTGCAAACCCTATACCCCCAACTCCATAGCGCTATGCGCACGGAACATCAGGCATCCGATGTGCGCTGGCTGGTCGGCGAATAATTAGCGCCTGAAGCCCTGTGCGATAATATAGTTTTCAGACGACTCCGCACGACTGGCCGCAGGTTTGGCGTGTCTGACCTTGGCAAAGTGTTTCTTGAGCAAGTTGAGCAGAGTCTTTTCGGCGCCGCCCTGAAAGAATTTGCAAACAAATGCGCCGCCCGGCGTCAGTATTTCTGTCGCAAACTGCGCAGCAGCTTCAGCCAGGGCCATAATGCGTATATGATCTGTCTTTGCATGGCCGGTTGTCGATGGGGCCATATCGCTCAGCACCAGATCCGCTTCACCACCCAGCATACCTTTCAGCCTATCCGGCGCGCCGTCGGCCAAAAAATCCATTTCGATTAAATCCGCGCCCTCAATGGGCTCAACAGGCAGCAAATCAATCCCCACCAACTTGCCCTTCTTGCCGATCTTGCGCACCGCAATTTGCGTCCACCCACCCGGCGCCGCACCCAAATCAACAACGCGCATGGCAGGTGCGATCAGCTTAAACTGCTCATCCAGCTGGATCAGCTTATAAGCCGCGCGCGAACGGTAGCCTTCTTCCTTCGCCGCTGAAACATAGGGGTCGTTTAACTGACGCTGTAACCACTGACGCGAAGACTCGCTACGCTTCTTGCTGGCTTTTACGCGCACGGCGTCGCGACGCTTTGACTCCAGGCCGCCAATACCGCGATGTGTCGTTTTGCCCTTCATGTCACAACCTTTCCCGGGAACCATATACGCCCAGCCTTGTCTTCAATCTCCAATAACCACGCATCCGGGTCAAATTGAGCCTCACGGCGCATGGCGTCATCTGCATCAATGTCCGGCATGGGGTCACGCCCGCCTGCAGGCATCCATACACGTTCGTCGTCCAGACGGCTTTGCAACAATACACGCGATGAACCGTTTAAAAGATTAACGCGCAGAATGATGGTGCTGCTTGGCATGCTGCCGCGCCTCAATACGACAAATGGAACGCCTTCCATCTGCGCCAGACGCATCTGGGCGGCTACCATCCATTCTGTCGAGATATCATCCATTCTGTCGAGATATCATCCATTCTGTCGAGATATCATCCATGGCCGTAGGATAGCAACCCAAGGGGCCGCAGGGCTATTCTTTATTAAACCCTGATTGTTCTGATATTAGATACAGCGGGCGGCGTTTTACTTCGCTAAAAATGCGCCCCATATATTCGCCCAAAATGCCGAGACTGAGCAGTTGTACACCGCCCAGGAACAGCATACCGACCATCAAGGACGCGTAACCGGGCACATCTACGCCGGAAATCAGCGTACGCACCGTCAGGTATATGCCGTATGAGAAAGTCAGGATGGAAATCAACGCCCCGCACCACGTCCAAATACGCAGCGGGAAGGTACTGAAGGCCGTCAGGCCATCGAAGGCAAAGCGTACAAGGCGAAACAGATTCCAATGTGACGTACCACCCTGACGCGGCTGCACGTCGAAATTGACCATGCCGCGCGTGAATCCCACCCACGCAACCAAGCCCTTCATGAAGCGGTTGCGTTCCGGCAATTGCTTGATGGCGTTAATAACCTTGCGGTCCAGCAGGCAATAATCACCAGCCCCTTCGGGCATTTGAATGTCGGCAATCGCCTTAAAGACAGCGTAAAACGCGCGAGACAGCAGGCGCCGCAGGTAAGAATCCGTCTTGCGGTTGCTGCGAATGGCGTAGACAAGATCCACACCCTCGCGCCATTTGGCGACAAGGTCAGTGATGACCTCTGGCGGGTGCTGCAGATCGCTGTCCATCGTGATGGCCGCATCACCTGAGGCAACATCCAGCCCACAGGTCAGCGCAGCCTCCTTACCGAAATTGCGAGCCATTTTGATAATCTTGACGCGCTGATCCATTTCGCGCTCATGACAAAGCGCGCCATAGGTCTTGTCCTGACTACCATCATCAATACAGATGATTTCATAGGTCAGGCCAAGGCCGCCCAGCACAGGATACAATCTTTGAAAAAGATTCCTGACACCTTCGGCTTCGTTATGAAACGGCAGTATGATGGAAAGTGTCGGCATGAGAAGGCCTGATGGACAGACAACGCGCGCAGCGAATACCGCGCGCGGTAAACTTCTTAGAAGCCTTCGCGCTCTTTGCGCTTACGCTCAACCTTACGCAGGCGGCGCACAGACTCAGCTTTTTCACGCGCTTTGCGTTCAGACGGCTTTTCATAGTTACGGCGAAGCTTCATTTCACGAAACACGCCTTCACGTTGCAGCTTCTTCTTCAGCGCACGCAGCGCTTGATCGACATTATTATCACGGACGAGAACTTGCACGAACCAATCCCTCCTGTTGTTTGTGGCAGTGCGAAGCGGCTGCTATAACACGATCAATGGGTTAGAGAAAAGAGTTTCTTTTTGACGCCATAACTGGTCTAATATTGCTAAGCTTATGAAAAATAACAACGATTCAACAATCAGGGGATTGTCATGCCGCGACCCGCTGTGACTTCTTCGTCAAAAGATACAGAAAAATTGCTGGAATCGATCATTCAACACGTCCCTTTTGATGGTTGGAGCCATACCTCGATAAAAGCGGGGCTTCAGGAATTAGGCGTGGATCCCTTTGCCGCAGATGATTTGTTCCCCGACGGCCCGGCTGATCTGGTTCAGCAGTTTCACGACTATGTCGATCAACAAACGCTCAAAGCATTAAAGGCAAACAGCGGATTTCAGCGTATGCGCACGCGTGACAAGGTGACAACCGCCGTTCGCACGCGCTTTGAATGCCTGATCCCGCACCGCGAGGCCTATCGCCGTCTGCAAGGATGGCAAACACTGCCGCAACGTTGGCCGATAGCCATCAAGGCGTTGCATCGCAGTGCTGATAAAATCTGGGTCGCCTGTGGTGATACATCAACAGATTATAACCGCCACACCAAGCGTCTGCTGCTGGTCGGCATACTAAAAGCCACAGCCCTGTATTGGCTGGCAGACGAGTCGGACGATTATCAGTCCACATGGCATTTTCTGGACCGCCGCATCGGCGACGTCATGAAACTTGGTAAAAGTATCAGCCTTCTGAAAGAATTCAGACCCGGCGAGATTGTTGAGATGATCCGCAAGAAAACAGGGCGCAACTAACACCCCGTTGACGCCTTAGACGTGAAGCGGACGGCCATCAACTGCCAAAGCAGCTTCCTTAACGACTTCATTCAGTGTCGGATGTGCGTGGCATGTACGCGCAACATCTTCGCTGCTGGCGCCAAATTCAACCGCCAAAGCAAGTTCTGCAATCATGGTGCCGGCATCCGGCCCGATGATATGGGCTCCCAAGAGGCGGTCAGTCTTGGCATCAGCCAGAATCTTTGCAAAACCTTCCGTATCGCCCATGGCACGGGCGCGACCGTTCGCCGAAAATGGGAACTTGCCGACCTTAAACGCAACGCCTTCCGTCTTTAGCTGTTCTTCGGTTTTGCCGACAGATGCAATTTCTGGCCATGTGTAAACAACGCCCGGAATAGCGTCATAATTGATGTGTCCAGATTGACCCGCCATCATTTCGACGCAGACAACACCTTCATCTTCTGCTTTGTGCGCCAGCATCGGCCCGGCGATAACGTCGCCGATAGCATAGATACCTTTGACGTTTGTCTGGAAATGATGATCGACCACAATGCGCTTGCGCTGATCCAACGCAACGCCTGCGGTATCCAGCCCCAGCCCTTCCGTATACGGGCGGCGACCGATAGAAAGCAGAACAACATCGGCATCCATCTTTTCAACCGCACCGCCTGCAGCAGGCTCCAACGTCAAGGCTACTTTCTTGCCGTCATTTTTGGCAGATGTAACCTTGGTTGAAAGTTTGAATTCCATGCCCTGCTTGGCCAGTATCTTCTGCGCTGTCTTGGATAGTTCACCATCCATGCCGGGTAAAATGCGATCAAGGAATTCAACCACGGTGACCTTAGTCCCCAAACGCTGCCACACGGAGCCCAGTTCCAGACCGATAACGCCGCCGCCGATGACAACCATGCTCTTGGGGACTTCGGCCAGTGCCAGCGCACCGGTCGATGTCACAATACGCTTTTCATCTACATCAACGCCGGGCAGCGGCATGCTGTCCGAGCCCGTGGCAATCAGAATATTCTTGGTCGCATAGGTTTGTGTGCCCGATGCGCCTTCAACGGCCACCTGACCGGCAGTCACAACCCGGCCCTTACCCTTCAGCCAATCCACCTTGTTCTTGCGGAACAGGAACTCAATACCCGCTGTGTTTTCCTTAACTACCTTATCCTTGTGCGCCATCATGGCCGGCAGGTCGAGCGACACGCTACCGACCTTGACCCCATGCATGGCAAGGCTGTGCTGAGCCTCCGCAAATTTTTCTGAGCTGGTCAGCAGCGCCTTGGAGGGGATACACCCCACATTCAGGCATGTACCGCCCAAAGTCGCCCGCATTTCCACACAGGCGGTCTTTAAACCCAACTGCGCCGCACGAATAGCCGCAACATAGCCGCCCGGGCCACTGCCGATAACGATCAGATCATAGGTTGTATTGCTCATAACAGGCTCATATTTGTGGAGGGAAACGCAAAAGTCATAACCCCAAGCCGGAAAAAGGTCGAGCCTTTTCTGCAAACCGCCATTGCCCTGTGGCCTTGCCGGATATAGCCTGTTTTACCGATTCCACAGCCCGTGCCATGCCCAGAAAAAACCTCACATCCAGCGCATTGACGCCCCTTGAAGCCAAGGCAGAACTGGCACGCCTTGCCGACCTTATTGCGCACCATGATACACTGTATCACCAGAAAGACACGCCCGAGATATCGGACGCCGACTATGACACGCTGCGCAAATCCTATAGGGCGCTGCGCGAACTCCACCCCGATATGGCCCCTGCCAATGATCCTGAAAAGTTAGTGGGTGCGGCCCCCTCTGCCGGGTTCAAGAAAGTCACGCACACCTTGCCCATGCTCTCGCTTGGCAACGCTTTCACAGATGAGGATGTGCACGATTTTATCGGCAGGATGCGCCGATTCCTAAATTTGGATGATGCCGGAGAAATACCAGTGGTCGCAGAGCCAAAGATTGACGGCCTTTCGGCAGCGCTTCATTACCACAACGGCAAATTGGCATTAGCCGCAACACGCGGTGATGGCACAACGGGCGAAGACATAACGGCCAACGTTGCGACTATTCACAACATTCCCAAAAACCTTCACGCCCCCTACCTCGCCAAGGTTGAAGTGCGTGGCGAGATTTTCATGGACCGTGCCGATTTTGCGATCCTGAACCAGCAACGTGAGGCCAAAGGTGAAACGCTATTTGCCAACCCACGCAATGCCGCAGCAGGTAGCGTCAGGCAGCTAGACACCTCCATCACCGCCAAACGGCCCTTGCGGTTCTTTGCCTATGCCTTGGGCGATATGGATAGCGCCCAATGGCCCACACAAATCAGCATTCGCACGCAACTGGCAAGGTGGGGGTTTGCCCTGAACGAGCCCGCAAAGCTGTGCACTAATGAGAAAGAAATATTGAGTTACTACCACCACATCGAAGCTCAACGGCACAGTCTGCCGTTCGATATTGATGGTGTTGTGTACAAGGTCAATGATCGAACGTTGCAAGAACGGCTGGGCTTTGTCAGCCGTGCACCACGATGGGCTACCGCGCATAAGTTTTCCGCAGAACAAGCCGAAACGCGCCTGAATGATATCATTGTACAAGTTGGCCGCACGGGCGTTTTAACGCCGGTTGCAGAGCTGGAGCCCGTCAATGTCGGCGGCGTGATGGTCAGCCGCGCTACACTGCATAATCAGGATGAAATCGAACGTCTTGGCGTACGCGTGGGTGACATTGTCATTGTTCAACGCGCCGGGGACGTTATTCCGCAAATTGTGGAGCGTAAAAATTCAATACATCAGCATGGTGCGAGGCCCTACGTTTTTCCGACCACCTGCCCCGCCTGCGGTTCGCTTGCCATCCGTGAAGAAGGCATGGCCGCTACACGCTGCACCGGCGGGCTGATCTGCCCCGCACAAGCCGTTGAGCGCTTGATTCATTTTGTCAGCCGCGATGCCCTCAACATTGACGGGTTTGGCGCGCAACGTATGCGCGAGTTGTGGGAAGATGGCCTCATTAAGTCTCCCGCTGACATCTTTCGTCTGCATCAACATAAAACGGGGCTGGAAAGCCGTAGCGGTTGGGGCGCACTGTCCGTCAATAAGCTGCTGGCCGCGATTGAGGCCCGTCGTCACGCGCCACTGGAAAAGTTTATCTTCGCCCTCGGCATCCGGCAGATTGGGCAAGTTACGGCGCGCCTCTTAGCAAAGCATTACCAAAATTGCACACATTGGCGCAATGAGATGATCGCCGCGGGTGTACCAGAAAGTGCAGCCAGACTGCGCTTAACGGATATCGAACAAATCGGCCCACTTGTCGCTAATGACATTGCCGGCTTTTTTGCGGAGCAACATAACCGCGACGTCGTGAACGACCTGCTGAAAGAAATGCAGGTCGAAGATTATCAGCCACCCGACTCAGGCTCACAAACTGCGCTGAGTGGCAAGCTGATCGTCTTTACAGGAACGCTGGAACACATGAGTCGCGCCGAGGCAAAAAGCAAGGCCGAGAGCATGGGCGCGCAAGTTGGCAGCAGCATCAGCCAGAAGACAAATATATTGGTAGCGGGCAAGGACGCGGGCAGCAAACTCGTGAAAGCGCAGGCACTTGGAATTACTATTATAAGTGAGGAAGAGTGGCTAACCCTGCTATCCACAGGCACTTTTGACGTCAGAGGTTAAAATAAGCCTTATAAAATCAGTGTTTTTTGCTTGCCAAAGATAAAAAATAGCGGCAACTTTTGATTCAGATTGAATCACAGTCTGTTCAACCAAACTTACAGGAACAACACATGCCTACAGCGACTCAACCGACCGTCACGCTCAAGACCATCGCCTCCGACTTGGCCGAAAAGCATGAGCTGCCGAAGAAGCAGATGAACCTGATTATGGATGACCTGGTCACCACGCTGACCAAGAACCTGAAGAAGGGCAACCGCGTTCGCGTTGCTGGCTTCGGTATCCTGCAGGTCCGCAAGCGCGCTGCCCGCACCGGCCGTAACCCTGCCACGGGCGAAACCATCCAGATCCCGGCGAAGAAGAAGATCGCTTTCCGTCCGGCGAAGGAACTGAAGGAAGCCGTCGGCAAGTAAGCCACTGCTGAATTCAAAGGAAAAGGGCGCCTTACGGCGCCCTTTTTTATGCTTGTTATTAAAAGAATATTCTACACAACCGGCAACCGGATAATGATTTGCGTGCCCATTCCATCGGGTCCCGGCAACGCCTCAATACGCCCCGCGTGGGCTTCGATAAAGCCGCGACTGATGGCCAAGCCCAGTCCTGACCCTCCCGTATGGTGGGCGCCCGACGTAACGCGGTAAAACATGTCAAAGATGCGTTCACGCTCACCTTCGCTGATGCCGTCGCCCTGATCTATAACCGACACACGTGCATAATGCGCCTCACGGCGGCCAACAATCTTGATGGGTTTGTCGGCGGGCGAGAAACGGCACGCATTGTCTATGACGTGCACCAACACACGCTCGATCATCGACATATCGACGTCAACCATAGGCATATCTGCATCGACGTCGATATCAATATCACGGTCCTGAATAACCTCACCCAACTTGGATATAGAGGCCTCAATCAGCGAGCGAATACTTGCGGGTTCGCGCAACAGGCGCAAATCACCCTTCACGATGGCTGTCATATCCATAAGGTTCTGCAGAAAGTGATTGAGCTGGCGCATATGCCGGTCGGCATCGCGCAACAGTGGTATCGTTTCCGGCATACACCGCACGATGTTCTTTAAGCGCCGCAGCGTGTCAGTCATGGCATCTAAAGGGGAGCGCAGGTCGTAGGTGACGGATGCCAGAAAGGTAGACCGAACCTTCTCCGCTTCCGTCTGAACACGCGCGGTCTCAACATCATTGGATAAAATGGCGCGCTCCAGCACAACCGCCGATTGACTGGCCAGATTATTCAGGAAATGTTCCTGATCCGGTGTAATAATGCGTTCATTGGGTCGTACAGCCAGCAAGCCAATAAGGTTCTGGTTTGCCTTTAAGGGCAGGCAATAAAAGCCTGCAGCAGGTAAAGTATCCGAATTGTACCCCGCCACTTTGCCATGCCGCACGGACCAGTCAGCCGCCGCCATTGAAACGGCGTCCAAACGCGTCCCCTCCGGCCAGGCGGCCAGCTGTTTTAAGGAGTCTTGTCGAAACAAGAAAACCACCACACGGGCGTTCAGGGATTCAGCTGTGTGCCGCGCTACAATATTACCGGCATCCTCAACGATAGAGGCCGAGGCGATTGCTTTATTAAAATCATACAACGCCTGCACGCGTATGGCATTTTGTCGGGTGACTTTAATCTGCTTTTGCAGATAATCACCGATAAAGCTAACCGCAATAGAAACCAGCATGAAGAACAGCAGCGTCAGAATATCTTCGCGATGATAAACGACAAACGAATAACGCGGTTCGATAAAAAAGAAATCAAGGCACAAGCAACTTATAACAGCAGCAAAAAGCGATACGGAAAGCCCGTGCTTGATGGCCACCATCATGACGCCGATTACATACAGCAGCGACAAGGTCTGCGGCGGCGCGTAGTTCGAGAGCAGCTGCGCCAAAACCGTCGTTAACGCTATATAACCCAAAGAACGCAGATGTGCCGGCCCTTCTATCTGCTGCCACAGAGAGCCGATAGTTGTTTTGGCATCGTCCCTTACAACCGGTGGCAGCTTGGGCTTTTTAGGCTCGCTATCGTTAATGGTGAGAACATCAAATTTGCGTCCATTTTCCAGAATATCTTGTGACGCAGAGGGTCGCAGTAAACGTGAAACCAAAGTACGGCGTGATTTACCAACCACCAGCATACTGACATTACGTTCAGCTGCGACGCGCAGGACCTCTGCTGCAATATCGTCGCCCGTTACAACCATCGTTTCGCCACCCAAAGACTCCGCCAAGTGCAGCGCCTGTGAAATATTTCTGCGCTTTGCTTCCGACAAATGCGCATGGCGATATGTTTCGACGTACAAAGCAATCCATGCCGTTTGGCGCCTGTCGGCACTGCGCTTTGCCGCGCGAATGAGCGTGTTAGCCTGCCCATCCTCGGAAATGCATACCATGACCCTTTCCGTCGTCGGCCATGGGCCCGCAATGGCATTCTGCTTCATCAGATCGGTCATCTGATCGTCAACGCTTTGCGCAACCTGTCGAAGGGCCAGTTCACGCAAGGCGGTCAAGTTGCCCTGCGTAAAGAAGCGGTTCATTGCCAGCCGCGCCTGCTCGGGGAAATAGACTTTCCCTTCCTTCAGACGTTGCAGAAGTTCTTCTGGCGTCAGGTCAATCAGTTCAACCGAATGCGCGCGCCTGAGGACGGAGTCGGGCACCGTTTCGCGTACCGTTACGCCCGTAATACGCGAGACGATGTCGTTCAGGCTTTCTATATGCTGCACATTTAGGGTGGAATAGACGTTGATGCCAGCGTCCAGCAATTCCTCAACATCCATATAGCGTTTGTAATGACGCGCACCGGGTATATTCGTGTGCGCAAGTTCATCCACCAAAACAAGTTGCGGTTTTCGTCGCAAAATGGCGTCCAGATTCATTTCCTGAAACTGCGTGCCGCGATAGCCGATTTCCAGCCTCGGGATAGACTCCAAACCTTCCAGCATGGCGTCAGTTTCTGCGCGTTTATGCGTTTCAACAACGCCAATAACTACATCGACCCCTTCTACCTTACGGGCTTTGGCTGCGCGCAACATAGAAAATGTCTTGCCCACCCCCGGTGCCGCACCCAAAAAAATACGCAGCTTACCTTTCTGCTCTTTAAGCAGCTGGTTCAAGATGGCATCAGGTGAAGGGCGTGTTTGGGTTACGTCATTCATCAGTGATTGGCGAGATTATCCAGTGCGCGGTTCAATTGTAGCACATTAATGCGCGTTTCGCCAAAAACGTGCCAGTCACGCTCCCGTGTATTCTCTGCAATCAGGTTATTGATAACGCCGACATCCATATGCCGGGATTGTGCCACATGTTGAGCCTGCAGGCGTGCATTGGCCACAGAGATGTCCGGATCCAACCCTGAGCCAGACCCCGTAACGGCATCAACCGGTATGCCACCTGTGAATCCGGTGGCACGAATGGCCTGAATCCGTTCCTTAACCTGCTTGATCAAATCATCGCTGCCTGTCGCCAGATTGCTGCCGCCCGACTGGGTCGCATCATATCCGTTGCCTGCAGCGGACGGGCGGGAATGAAAATACGTGTCACCCGCAAAATTTTGGCCGATGAGGTCAGAACCGATCACCTTGCCGTTGGCAACGATCAGGCTGCCCTCTGCCTGATAGGGAAAGAATGATTGACCTATACCCCAGATGGCCAGCGGGTAAAGAATACCCGTCAGAACTGTCATTAGAACCAGCAGAGCCAGGCTTGCCCGTAATTGACCGCGCATCTCACACCCCCATAAAAGAGCTGACCAGCATATCGATCAGCTTGATACAGACAAACGGCGTCACGACGCCACCCACCCCATAAACCAGAAGGTTTCTTTGCAAAACACTGCTAGCTGATCCCGGACGGTACTTCACCCCCGCAAGGGCAAGTGGCACCAATGCGATCAAAATAAGCGCATTGAAAATAATCGCCGACAAAATGGCACTTTCCGGACTGCCCAAATGCATCAGGTTAAGACGCTGCATCGACGGGAAGATACCGGTGAAAAGTGCAGGTATGATGGCAAAGTATTTTGCAACGTCATTCGCAATTGAAAACGTCGTCAACGCGCCGCGGCTCATCAGCAATTGCTTGCCGATCATCACAATCTCAATCAGCTTGGTTGGGTCGCTGTCCAGATCAATCATGTTACCCGCTTCACGGGCAGCCATGGTGCCGGTATTCATGGCAACCCCAACGTCGGATTGCGCCAGCGCTGGCGCGTCATTAGAACCGTCACCGCACATGGAAACAAGGCGGCCTTCCGCCTGATAACGGCGGATAAGCTCAAGCTTCTTCTCCGGCGTTGCTTCAGCCAGAAAATCATCAACACCGGACTCCGCGGCGATGGCCGCCGCCGTCATAGGGTTGTCACCCGTTATCATGACCGTGCGAATGCCCATGCGACGCAATTGCATAAAACGTTCATGAATGCCCGGCTTCACGATATCCTTCAAATGCACGACACCCAGAACCTGCTTGTCGCGCGCAACCAGCAGCGGCGTACCGCCCGTTTTGGCGACCGTTTCTATTGCCTTGATCACCTGCGTGCTGCCGCTCGTTCCACAGAGATAGAGAATAGAGTCAGGCGCGCCTTTGCGGATAGAAATAGCATCGTAATCAACGCCACTCATGCGCGTACTGGCAGTAAAGGGAATGAACGTCATACCATCCTTGCGACGCTCGGCTGCCTTAAACCCAAAGCGATCCTCAGCCAGACGCACGATGGACTTACCTTCGGGCGTTTCATCTGCCAGTGAAGACAGCATGGCCGCTTCCGCCAGATAGGATTCTTCGATGCCCGGGGCCGGAATAAACTCGCTCGCCATACGGTTGCCAAAAGTGATTGTTCCCGTTTTATCGAGCAAGAGAACGTCAATGTCACCGGCAGCTTCGACCGCGCGGCCCGACTTCGCAATCACGTTAAAGGTTACCAGACGGTCCATGCCCGCAATACCGATCGCAGACAAAAGACCGCCGATCGTTGTGGGGATCAGGGTAATCAACAGCGCTACAAGATAGATCACAGGCACCATCTTGCCAGAATAGGCAGCAAATCCCTGTAAGGTTGTGCAGACGATAAGGAAGATCAGAGTCAAGCCAACCAGTAAGACATTCAGCGCAATTTCATTGGGTGTTTTTTGTCGCTTGGCGCCTTCTACAAGGCCGATCATCCTGTCGAGGAATGACTCACCCGGATTAACACCAATCTGAACAACGGCCCCATCTGAAACAATACGCGTACCACCCGTAACGGCTGAACGATCACCGCCGGATTCACGTATAACAGGCGCGGATTCACCAGTGATTGATGACTCATCGACCGTAGCGATCCCTTTGACCACGTCGCCGTCACCCGGAATTACGTCACCAGGCTGCACCATGACCAGATCACCCCGGCGCAATTCCGTAGCGGGGACGAGCTCAAAGTTCACGTCTTCTAGCGACGTAACTTTTTTCGCCATAGTTTCTGTTTTGGTTTTGCGCAAACTGTCTGCCTGCGCCTTACCGCGCCCTTCGGCTACGGCTTCGGCAAAATTGCCGAATAAAACCGTAAACCACAGCCATATAGTAATTTGCAGATTGACCGCGAAATGCTCACCGGCACCATTGCCCCATACCGTCAGGTAGGTCGACAAAACGCTTACAACACCAACAGTGAACATGACCGGGTTACGAATAAGCTCTGTCGGGTTCAGTTTAACAAAGGAATTGGCAATGGCCTCTTTCAGCAACGCTGGATCTGCCAATGTCAAAGATTGTTTGTTCTTTTTGCTCATTTACATCACCGACTGGGACAGTTGTGAAAGATGCTCGGCAATCGGACCAAGCGCGATCACCGGGAAATAGGTCAGACCACCAAACATCAAGATGACGGCGGTCAGCAAGACGACGAACATCCCGCCATGTGTCGGGAATGTGCCGTTGGATACAGGAATAATTTTCTTGGATGCCAATGAACCAGCAATCGCCAATATCGGAACAATCACCCCAAACCGTCCAACCAGCATGACAATGCCGAGCGCCACATTCTGGTACAACGTATTGGCGCTTAGTCCACCAAAGGCCGACCCATTATTGGCCGCTGCGGAGGCATAGGCATATAGCATTTGCGTCAGACCGTGTGGGCCACTGGCAGATAATGACGACACACTGTCCGGCAAAATAAGCGCCAACATGCCGCCACCCAGCACAGTCACCGGATAGAGCAATTGCGCGACGATGGCCCACTTGACCTCTTTCGCCTCAATTTTCTTACCCAGATATTCCGGCGTACGGCCCACCATCAAACCGGCGATAAAGACGGTGATAAGCGCATAAATGATAATACCGTAGAGGCCGCAGCCGACACCGCCATAGATAACCTCGCCCAACAACAGGTTAAACAACGGCACCAGACCACCAAGCGCCGTATAGCTGTCAAACATGCTGTTGACCGAACCGTTGGATGTTGCCGAAGTCGCCGTTGCCCAAAGGGTGGAGTTCATAATACCAAAGCGCACCTCTTTACCCTCAAGGTTGCCGCCGATATTGGCGTTGCTGATATGTTGATCCACGCCCAGGGCATCCAGAACATGGCTGCCGTTCGCCTCAGCCACATAACAGATGACAAACCCGATAACGAACATCAGCGTCATGCTGACCAGCAAGGCCCAAGCCTGCCTTTTATCCCTAATCATGAAGCCGAAAGTCACGACAAACGAAATGGGCAACAACAGGATGCTCACTAATTGGACAAAGTCCGACAATCCCGTCGGGTTTTCGAACGGATGCGCGCCATTGGCATTGAAGTAACCGCCGCCGTTTGAACCGAGCATCTTGATGGCAATCTGACTGGCCACAGGACCGACAGCGATTGTCTGCTGCGCCCCTTCCAGCGTTGTTGCCGTAACTGATGTGTTAAATGTCTGCGGCACCCCCTGCCACAGCAAAAAAACCGCAAAGATGATGGCCAACGGTAGCTTGACATACAAGGTAACGCGCGTTACATCGACGTAAAAATTGCCGAGATTCGGATTTTCGCGTTGCGTGAAACTGCGGATAACCGCCACGGCAACAGCCAGCCCGGTCGCCGATGACATAAAGTTTTGAACTGTCAGGCCTACCATTTGGCTAAGCGGGCTTAACGTACTTTCACCTGCGTAAGATTGCCAGTTGGTATTGGTCATAAAGCTGACCGCTACGTTAAAGGCCAAATGCCAAGGTGTGCCGGCAAAATGCTGCGGATTAAGCGGCAGCAAATCCTGAAACATCAGGATCAGCATGAGGAACAACATGCCTACCAGATTAAACACGACGGCGGCCAGCAGATAGCCGCGCCAGTTCATTTGACCATCCGCCTTTATCCCGGACAATGCGTAGAATGCCCGCTCCGCAGGACGTACAAGGGGACTGAGCCAGACACGCTCGCCCTGAAAAATACGCGCCATATAATATCCAAGCGGTATCATCACTACCGCCAGAATGAACACGAACAGCAGCAGCTGATAAATATCGAACTCGCTCATGACGCCTCAGAATTTTTCGGGATGGATAAGTGCGTAAACAAGATAGAGGCCAAGGCCGATGGCCGTGATGCCCCCTAAAACAAGATCGACTGACATGATGTCCTCTTGCAACAGATGTGACAGTCTAAAGGTAGACCTAATTTCCGCATTTGCAACAATAATCGGAAGTATTTCCCGTCGTATCAGTACGATTTTGTTGCTGCCCCAGAACGATTGTTGTGGTAGAAACAGCCCTTCTACGAGGCAGTCATGCACAACACCCAAAACGCCCCCGTGAAAATTACAAAAGCGGCCAACGCACGCGACAATACGCCCGCTCTAACAACCGTAACCGTGCAGAAAACGCTACAGCAGCCGCTAACCCTCGGACACTTAATCACCACTCTGGCAGGCGTCGCGCTGGGCGCCCTTATCATGACATGCGTGCAAACCACCACAGCTAAGCAGACTAACCCGACTACCACAGGTAGTGTTGTGACCTCAAATCAAACAACACCTGAAGAGACCGATATAGTGCTGCCTCCTTCAGCTTTGGCCCCCACTCTGCGTGAGCATGCAGAAAGTCAGGTCTCCAGCCACGATCTGCAGAACGTGGGAAACACACTCACAGTAACGGCGGAGTCCGCTTACGCACTGTTGTCCGATGAACACTATGATGACGCCATAGCCGCCTATCATACCCTGCTGCGCACCGATCCGACCATGGAACCCGAACGTGGTTATTTAATTGAGGCCCTGGGACAATCACCCTCTCTGCAATCTGAAAAAGAGTTGCTGCAGCTACAAAAGGCCACGCCAGGAGACGCGCGCATTTTTGCAGCGCTTGGTAACTTTGCCATGAATGAGAATGATTATGCGCGAGCAGTGGATTTTTATAGCAAGGCGGTAGCAAAAGATAATCACAAGGCCCAGTACTGGATGGCGCTCGGCATCGCCTGCGACCACGCGAATGACAAAGCTTTGGCCTATGACGCTTACAGTCACGCCGCAAGCCTGTTCGTGAAAGCAGCAGACAAGGAAAACGTCGCAAAATTGAACGAACGCATGACGTATTTGCTCCAAGCGTTGAAGCAATGAAGCTTACTCCGTGCCCTCTGTGACCTTCTTCTTATCAAGCCAATATGTCTGATGCGGTCGCATTGTAATTTGTTCACCACTTACGTCTAACTGCACGCTATCTTTATTAACGGCCAAAACATGCAAGCGGTCATCCACTGCATCCGGCGTCCACCGGCGCCCGTTCAGCCAGAACACCCAATTTTGATCCGTATCGTACATAATCGCATCCAGATGCAATATAGCATTAGATAGGCTACCCTGCTGCGCCAATGCTGCATCGACGCGTTGCGCTTCATCCTGCGTATAAAACAGCGGCGCGGTTGGCCATGCATCCTCCGCCCAAGCAGGCCACGCCAAACAAACCCAAAAGCATAAAATGTAGGCGCATTTTTTCATGATCAACTACTCAATTGGATTTGTCAGCCAGCTCAGGGTTGCGCGCACATGCACTGGCGTTAAAGCGTCACCGCGCGCACGCTCCATGTCAAAACTGTCAAAGCTTAGCCATCCCGGCTCCACCTTTGGCAATGCCGAAAAGAACCTGTAGGCATAAAGGTCTGTTGGCGCATCAAACGTCAATACAATCTGATGCATTGATAAATCAGGCACACTGGTCCGACCTTGCGTCACGTGATAGTCAAAATCTTTTAATGCCATCTCTGCAGACAGTGCCGAGAGACGCTGCGCCCATTGCCGTTTACTCACTGGACGCAATAAGTCATCCACTTCGTTGCTAGCCAGAATACGCACTCCACCTAACCCGCCAGCCGAAACAAGCTGCTGGTGCTTGCTCGTTACATCGTCCAATTCACAATGCACAACAACATCCGCCGCAAACACGACGACGATCACAATCATGAAAGCAATCAAACCGCGATAACAGAGCAACACCCCCTTCATCGCGCCACCATACGTAAATGGTGCTCCACTGAATCCACATCACCGCTCGCATTCTGGGTGTGTAAATCAGGCAGCCACTCCTGTGTTGCTTCGCTTATGCTGTAATCTGATAGCTGCACATGCATCGATTGCAACAATGGCTGCATGTCCTGCGGGCCGTACAAAGTAATGTCCGCGCCCCCCTTCTTTTGTCCACCATTCTGCCACGCAAACCGCGTCACAATCCATTCGGGCGGAAGCGCATTTCGTAGCGCACTCAGCATACCGGCTGGACTTTGTGTTTCGGCGTTAAAGGCACGCCAATGTTCCTGAGCCTTGGCTACGCGCGGATCTGTCTGCTGACGGGATGTTTGCAAGGACCCGTTTAATGCCTCCATATGCGCGATCTCACGCAGAGCGTCAGCCACGTCGTATCCTGCGCATAGACATATTGCCAACAACACCACAACCACACGGCAAGTCCATGCAGCCCACAGAGGCGATAACCAACCGAATAGTCTTGCCACCAATCCCGGCCTCGCGAGCGGATAATTGATCCGCCCAACGGCTAAGCCTTGGTTCATCTGGCATTCTGGTTGCCCTAGCACCACGCCATGAACCCGTGCTTGGCCCGCAAGCGCCTCCATCAGATTATTTTTATTAGAGTCATTTTGCGCCATAACAACAAACTGGATCTTCGACTTATTGATGCCAAGGCGTGATACATAATCTCGCGTTGCCAGCACATCGCTTGACAACCGTGTGATATCTTCATTTGGCGCAATGCGATAAAATATAGTGCGTCCGTTTTGCACAACATAATGCACCCAACCGGATGACACAGTTTCTATGGCATATAGAACTGCGCCGTTCGTATCATGCACTTCCTGCGGGAAAGTTAGTTCCATCGGCAACAAAACGGCATAACAAACATGTCGTGATCGTAATGCCGTCAAGTCAAGGGCATCAAAGCCATTGGGCACGCCATACAGCAGCGCGTCCGTCCTACCCACAAACCTCCAACCACACAGGTTGTTGCCGAACCGCGCATGCGCTCGTCTGGCTATCAGCTTGGTGCGGTCCAACCACGAGACGGGCGGCAAATTTTCTTGGCGCAACACAATGCGATCATCATGATACGCCACGATAAATGCAGAAGGCACGAGCTTCAGACAGTACTCGCGGAACGCGGTTATGGCACGTTTGTCGTTTCGATCAACTTGTTTAAGGATCAGCCCCTTGCGTAACAGCAGTAACTGTTTCGTACCAATAACCAAGATGTAAGGTGCACTGGATAACATAGCTCAATAACCCGCCTGCACATGGCCAAGGCTGCCGTAAATTGGGCCCAGAACAGCAAGCACAATCCAAGCCAGCATCCCGCCGACCAACAACGTCAATGTGGGTTCGATAAATTTTAAAAGAGCCGAAAGTTTTTCGCTGGTACGGCTAGCATAGAATTGCGCCAGATCATCAACCGCCTGCGGCAGGTTGTGCCCCGCCTCTGCAACGGCAATCATTCTGCATCGCGCAGGATCAACAAATACATGCATGGCTGATGACAGTGGATAGCCCGTTTCCACCGCTCGGCAGACACACTCAATCTGCGCTACGCAGTACGCATTGGTGAAAGACGGCGCGGCATGACGCAATGCGTCCAAAAATTTCATGCGTGCATATAATAGACCGGATAGAGAGCTAAAAAATTGCGCGCGCTGAGCATCTTGCGCTACACCCCCCAGGATCGGTAGATAGAGCCATATTCGGTCCGTTAAAAGCCGCACGCGCGCGGAATATCTGCGCGTCACACGTAACGATACAAAACACACGGTTACAAACACGATGCCGATCGCACCAATAAGCAGAAAATTGTTAGACAGGGCAATGAGCAGTCGCGTCGCAAGCGGCAAAGACTGATGCAGTGATTGAAGAAAAGCGGCCAGTGCCGGCACAACACCAATCATCATAAACACCATAACCCCAACTGCCAGCGCACATAAGAAGGTCGGATAACGCAGCGACTTTCTAATCATACCCTGTAATTCCGCCTGCCCACGATACATGTCGGTCAGACGCGCGAACCCGGCGGCAAGCGCCCCTGATTGTTCAGCCGCGTAAAGAACGGCACAAAAAGCAAGATTTAACCAGCCACCAGAGGACAGGCAGGCCTCTGATAAGCTATGCCCAATGCTAACTTGCGTTTTTATTGCGTGAATGCGGGCCTTCATTGTTTTAGAAAGTGATACGTCGCCAGCACCATCATTCAAGGCGTCAACCAGAGTCACCCCGGCTTGCAGCATATAAGCCATTTGCCTGCACCAATGGGCTACCTCCAGCAGCTTAACATTGCCTACAGGCGAGGCCAGCGGTGATAACCATTGGGCTGTGCAGGCGATCAATTCCAACCGCCTTTTAGACAAAGCGGTTTGCAGATCGTTCTCATTGGCCGCTTGGAACGTGCCCTGCTCAATCCTACCCGTCGTATCAGTTGCCCGATAATGATAATGATGCATGCGCTACGCCCCCTCACGCAACAATCCGTGAAGCGCATTTTCTGCAATTCTGCCAGATTGTATTTTGTATTGCGCATCATCTGTCATAAATTTCTGACCTATTGAGCTGCAATGCGCTTCCAGCGCGGCACGGCGTTCGCCAGATGCGATCATCTGCGCCAAACCGTCATCTATCGATACAACTTCGGCAATAACCATGCGTCCGTGCAGGCCTGTGCCCTCGCATGTATGACAATTTGTGCCAGCGTCTTCGCATTGCGGACATAGCTTGCGAACAAGTCTCTGCGCCACAATACCCGTTATCTGCTCCGCCATGACAGAATTTGCAACGCCAAGATCACGCAATCGCGATAGTGCCGCCAACGCATCACGACAGTGCAATGCCGATATAACTTTATGCCCGGT
Organism: Alphaproteobacteria bacterium; assembly: GCA_019233975.1. Taxonomy (GTDB): domain Bacteria; phylum Pseudomonadota; class Alphaproteobacteria; order UBA9219; family UBA9219; genus JAFALY01. Next base: position 45,017 of record JAFALY010000004.1, read on the forward strand.
CATGGCAGCGCGCATTGCCATTTGCGCCGTATCCGCATCACGTATTTCGCCGATCATGATAACATCAGGATCCTGACGCAGAAGGCCGCGCACGCCCTCGGCAAAGCCAAAGCCTTTTTCTTCGTCGATAGATGTCTGCCGGAGCCCGGCTTCATCATATTCTACGGGCTCCTCAAGCGTCATAATGTTCAGATTATGCTCGCGCAGCTGACGCAGCATAGCATACATGGTTGTGGTTTTACCGCTGCCTGTCGGTCCAACCACCAGAACGATGCCCGATTTCTTTGCCATGAGTGACTGCATGGCGTGCTGGGCTTCGTCTGTAAACCCGAGCTCGGCAAAACCCATCGATAACCGGCGCGGATCAAGCACACGAATAACGACATTTTCGCCATGCATAGTCGGCATCATCGCTACACGACAATCCAACCTTACACCGCAATAATGTATATGAAACCTTCCGTCCTTAATATTGCGCGTATCTGCAATATCCATCCCCGCCATAATCTTCAGGCGATGCAGAACGGCCTGCCAATGTGATTTGTGTATTTGCAGAACGTTAAGTAACTCACCGTCGCAGCGATACCTGACCTGAACGCCGTTTTCAGCAGGCTCCAGATGGATGTCGGAAGCATTGCGCCCTGCCGCGTCATGAATAAGTCCATCAACAAATCGCACCACAGGGTGGTCGGAGACAGATATGTTTTGATGACCAACCGGCTTGTTGTCCCCCAAGGCCGCAACCAAAGTCTGCAGTTGCCCTTTTGGCACCAACAAATCGTGCAACAAAGCGTCAAGCTGGCTTTCTGTTGCAATAAACAGGTGAATATCAACGACGTCAGGATAACAACGCCGCAACGCATCAATGGCAAGAACGTTGTAGGGGTCGGCAATGGCGACGGACAGCACTGAGCCACGCATGGCTATGGGTAATAACCTGTGCTGCGCACTGAAATCAGGTGGCAGAAGCGCGCATAAACCTGCATCAAGCACGATGCGGCCAAGATCCAATCGCTCTGCTCCAATCATCTCCGCCAGAATGGCTGCCAAACGCTCTTCTGAAATAAAGCCCAACTTTGCCAACGTGCGGCCCAGAAGGCCACCGTGCGTTTGTTGTTCGTACAACGCAATATGTAGTTGGTCGGTTGTAATATCGCCATGCTGCACCAATCTTTCGCCAATCATGGGCATCACATGTGCTGCTTGGTCCTTATGAAGCTTGAATATCTTAGTCATTGCTCACCATGTCGTTTGACAACTGCCGTTACCAAGCCAGCTCACTAATGTATTGCGGTCTGCGAAAAGCATTATGTCGTCGTAATTTTGCTGAGCCGATGCGTTCACAAAGGTCGCCGTGCCTGAGGCATTACATTTCGCTGCGCCCAAGCCGGATCGAGTGTCCGTGCAATCAAGCGTCTGCGTGCAGGCCTGCTGATTACTGTTGCTGGGAAACAAATGCCTGCATCCCATATAAGAAAAGTTACTGGCATTCAGGCTGTTGATGTAAGCGCCATAACCGCCACTGCCATGACTGACGAATACAACAGCGGCTTGTTGCGTGCTTGCCCCCGGCGTCATGACATTAATCCGCCCGGTTGTGGAAAGATTTGAGGCACACATACCCTGTACGCTGGCGTTAAAGGGTTGCGGACATGTTGTTCCTTTAGGTGTGCCGCAATTACAGCCCAACGTGCCAGCCACGCATGCGTTGTTGGTATAGGTGCATGTACAGGCAAGCGGCAAAGTCGGCGGTACAATCTGTCCAACTGTCGATGTCGTCAGCGCAGGGTCAACCCGCATTGTAATCCAGTTCCCCCAACCATCCTGCGCCGCCGTTACAGGCAACCCCATAGAGGCATAGGGTACGATACCTTCCGGCGATGGACAGCTGTTGCAGGCCAGCGCAACGCCATCACCGCGCACGAGACCGAAATTGGCGCCATGCGTTGCGGCTGGCGTTGGACATGGCAGACAACCATGTACTTGCGCATAAACCGCTGTGGCATTCATCAGTGATTGCAGGCGGCTTTGAGTCAGGCTGCGCTGCGCATTCACGCGCATACTGGCCAATGCCGGATACACGCTCATTATCGCTAGGCCGATAACGATCAACGCAACCGCCATTTCCGCCAGCGTAAAACCTTGCCTGGCAGAATGGCGACGCATGACTTAGAGCCTCACGCAAACAACATAGGGGCCGGACGCGCTGTAATCTGTAGCGGGCGCTCCCGTCAGGCCTGCTGTGGATGCCTGAATAATACCACTGTTAGGCGAGCCGTCATCCAACTGCGTATCGATCGCGCGCGCTGCCGCTTGCGGTACATTATTCATGCACAGAGCTGTTGTTGTGAAGGCGGTGCTGCCTGAAAAGGCCCCGTTCTGAAACGTGTATACGCCGCCAAACGGATTGGGGGGTTGGGCATTCAACGGTATCTGGTTCTTTACAAGGCCCGCAGCACGCAAGTCAGCCCACACGCCAAGGCTTTCGGGAACACTTTGCGGGTTAGTGAATGTATCCAGTCCTGTGGTCTGGCCGCTCGGCGCAATCACACCGTTGCCGTCACCATTGGTTACGCCAACGCCGAAACGTGTAACGGCGCTGGCGTCATCGCCGGGTAACGCGCCGTAGTTTTGTTGGTATGTCTGGAACTGCGCCTGATAGGATTGCAGGTTGTTGATAGCGTTGGTGATACGCGCGTTTTGAATAATCTGCTGACCTGTCAGCGCACCGCCGATAATAAGGCCGATGATGACCAGAACGATCGAAAGCTCGATCAATGTAAAGGCGCGGCACTGACGGTTGCGGATGGCCATGGTTTATCTCCCTAGGATGATTTTTGTGGGCGAGGCAGGACGGGACGCGGGTCGTTGTTATAGTGGTGATACAAGTCGGCGTCGGCATCATCTGGCGCGGGCTGATCAGCAATGGTCGCACGCAAGAGAATAACAAGCTCAGTCGTTGTCGCTTGATTATCCCGCGACTTGGCTAAATCCCCAACGATGGGCAGCGTATCGAAACCTGGCACACCCTGATCCTGATTGATGGAGCTGTCCTGCATCAAGCCGCCCATCACAGCCACTTCACCGGAATGCAGGCGAATAACGGAATCCATTTCACGCACGGCAAGAACCGGGATTTGTGATTGCACCGAGGTTGACACATTGGCCTCTGCCGCATTCAAACTAATGGACGGATCGTTCGCTTCGCCCACAATGCGTGAAATGGTCGGACGCAAGGTCATGGTTACACGGTCATCATCGGCGTCAATCGCCGGCTGCACCGTCATGACCAGACCAACTGGCACTGTGTGCGGCGTACTGGTAAACACGGGCGTTGTACTGACAGAAGAACCATTGGCGTTCGTAACCGTCGTAAACTGAGCCTGCGTAACGAAGTACACCTGATTAGTGGCAACCTTTAGAACCGCCGTTTGATTATTAAGCACCGTCAGGCGGGGTGATGACAAAACGCGCGTCGTTCCAAATGTGCTGACCAGATTAAGAATGGCCGCAAAATCACCCGTACTAACGGCCCCTGTGAAAACGCCGTCGGTTGCCGTTGAAGCAGATGTAAACGGTGCGCCAACCGCCGACGGTCCAAAGCGGGTTGCGACATTCAATGAGCTGTTCGACAGACTGCGCCAGTTAATGCCGCTTTTGTAATTATTATCCAGTTCAACCTCAATGATACGGGCGTCAATCAGCACCTGGGCGTACGCTTTCTTACGTAGTTGCTTGATATATGTATCGACTGCGGCTTGCTGCAAACTGTCGCCAAAAACCGTGATGATGCCGGACTGGCGGTCGATGGTGTAGCCGCTTTGCACAACCGATGCATCTTTGTTGGCCCGGCGGCCATTTGAGGCGATGATTTGTTTGAGTGATTTATCGACCTCCTGCCAGAAATCGGCTTCGGACACCCCGTCAACACGGGCGGTTGAATTGTTTTCGCTGGCAGTGGATCCGTTCGTGCCGCCACCTGTGCCGCCGTTACTGGTCGCATTGGTAATGCTGGTGTCAAAAACGTTTGTTGCGATCGCCGTCTGACTGCTCGTCTTACGCGAAAGACTAAGGTAATCTAGGGCGTAGGTTTGCTGATAGGGCTCATCCACTTCAATGCGGACAAAATCACCATCCTCGATAGCGCGCAGACCAGCCATAGCACACAGTCTTTTCAGAACTTCGCGGAAAGGTTGGTCGTGTGCGGTAAAGATAACACCACCCTTTACGCGCGGATCAATCTGCACATTCACTTTGGCGTCACGTGCCATTTCAAACAGCACGTCGCGTAACGGCACCGTTTCAGTCACGTTCACACTGATGCGATGATCGAACGCTGCCTGCGCCGCAGTCTTTAATGCCGGCTTCGGTAAATCCGGTATCGGCGGCGCTTTGCGTGTCAATTGCTGATCCAGCGCGGCTTCGTCACTATCATCTTTTGGAGGAGCAGGTTCACGGCTGCGTAGAGCTTCGTAGTCGTCGCGCGATAAATGTCCCGCAGGATCTATTTGCTTGCCATTACTTGACCAACCCGAACAGCCGGTTAAAGCTCCAAGCAACAAACACGCCAACAATACAATAAACCGGCCCTGAACCATTGACATGTTACTAACGCGACCCAGTTGTTTCGGCTACGAAAATACATGTGTATGCAATGCTTTGTCTAGAGTACGGCTCTACTTCATCTGTGGATTATTTTGTGGATAAATAACTTCCCAAAAAATGAGGCCCTGCGGCGGCGCAGTCGGCCCGCCTGCTCTGCGATCACACGCCTGAAACGCATCTACAAACTGTTCATACGTCCATTGCCCATTGCCGACCATCACCAGCGTGCCAACCATGTTGCGCACCTGATGATACAGGAAAGAGCGCGCACGGGTGTACAACCGCACCTCTTCGCCTTCGTGAGTGATATTTAGAACATCCATAGTACGCATGGGTGAATTGGCCTGACAATTATGCGCCCTGAAGGTTGAAAAATCATGATGCCCGATTAGGGTATCAGCGGCACGCTGCATAGCAGCCACGTCAAGCGGACGATACACATGCCACGCCTGATCCGGCAAAAGCGCCAAAGGTGCTCGACGGTTTATGATGCGGTAGACATAGCTGCGCGATTGCGCGTCAAACCGCGCATGAAATGTGTCGGGTACGGCTTCGACATCAACCAAAACAACCCTGTGTGGCTTGGCGTGAAAGTTAACGGCATCACGCACGATATCCGCCGTCGTTTCCTTGGCGATATCAACATGCGCGACATTCGCGCGGGCATGAACACCCGTGTCCGTACGACCACACACATGCAACGTGACTGTTTCACCGGAAAACTTAAAAATAGCGTCTTCGATAACCTGCTGCACGGAAAGGCAATGCGATTGCCGCTGCCAGCCAGAGAAATCACCACCGTGATATTCAATCGTCAGTTTCCAGCGCGTCATGGCAGACTATCCCCGGCATGAAGGCGTAATCCGTTCAGAAATGAAATACCGTCAGTCGGACGTTTGCCGGCACGTTGTACGGACAGCAGCTTGATGCCGCCTTGCCCCGCCGCGATCACCGCACCATCCAGAGCCGTACCTGCCTTGGCTGATACATCGGGCACATATTCGGCGGATAAAACCTTGACCATCTCCTCGCCCAACATAAAAAAACCGCCGGGCCAAGGCTGTAATCCGCGAATTTGTAAATCTATGTCTTTGGCTGACCGCGTCCAGTCGATACGACCATCTTCGCGCGTCAGTTTTGCGGCGTAAGTCACACCTTCGCTAGGTTGCGCAACCGCTTGCGGTAACAACACCCGATCATCCGCCAACGTGCGGACGATCAATTTCGCCCCCATATCGGACAAGGCGTCATGTAAACTGCCCGCCGTTGTCGTCGACATAATGGGGCATGTGTCGCGCAGCAGCATGGGCCCCGTATCCAACCCCTCCTCCATACGCATGATGGTAATTCCGGTCTCTGCGTCACCGGCAAGAATGGCGCGCTGTATTGGTGCCGCCCCACGCCAGCGCGGCAAAAGCGAGCCATGAATATTGATGCAACCCAAATGTGGCGCATCAAGAACGGGGCGCGGCAGGATAAGACCATACGCGACCACGACTGCCAGGTCCGCCTTATGCGCCGCAAAGATTGCCTGTGCTTCTTCCTTGCGTAAGGATTTGGGTGTGTAAACCTCTATACCCAATTCTTCGGCTGCACGATGAACGGGGGTTTTCTGAATTTGCTGCCCACGGCCTGCGGGTTTTGGCGGCTGACAGTAAACAGCCAAAACGTCATGCCCGGCATCCACAATGGCCCGCAGGGCTGGTACCGAAAAATCGGGCGTTCCCATAAAGATGATGCGATGGCGCGCCATGATACCGCGCTACAGCACGCGGCCGCTTTGTTCGCGTCGCGCCTTATCAAGTTTCTTCAGAATCATATCCCGCTTCAGCTTGGACAGATGATCAATAAACAGAATGCCGTTGAGGTGATCGATTTCGTGTTGCAAGGCGGAACTGTAAAGATCTTCAGCCTCTATTTCCTGCTGCTTGCCATTATGGTCGAGGTAACGAACCTTGACGCGTTTGGGACGTTCAACGATTGCGAAAAAGCGGCTTGATCGGTCGCTGACATCCGCCGCGACAGAAAAACACCCTTCATTGAATTTGTAAGTCTCAGCCGTATCTGTCCAGATAATTTCTGGATTCACCATGCGTATCGCCTCTGAACCATCCCGTTCGTCAGTCAGGTCAACAACGATGATCCGCTCCAAAATCCCGACCTGGGTTGCCGCCAGGCCAATACCATGCTCGGCGTACATGGTTTCCACCATGTCATCCATAAGTTTGCGGACACGCGCATCCACGTTGGCGACCGGCTTTGCAACCTGCCGCAAGACGGGATCGGGGATTGTGCGTACGTTTAAAAGCGCCATGTGCGTATTTTATGACTAAAAACCCTAAAAATCCATAAGGATAAACGCGCCCGTTAATCCTTCTTGTCATCGAAGGGGTTGGCGTTCTTTTTCAACTGCCAACGTATGGGCACGCCGTGCAATTCAAACTTCTCGCGCAACCCGTTGGTCAGAAAGCGCTGATAGCTGTCCGGCAGGTCAACCGGCTTGTTGACCCACAAAAGGAACGTCGGCGGCCGGCTTTTGATCTGCGTGATATAGCGCAGCTTGATGCGGCGGCCTGATGTAATCGGCGGCGGATGATTGTCTTCCATATATTCCAGCCAGCGGTTTAGCTGCCCGGTTGAAACGCGTTTATTCCACACTTCATAAATACGGAACACGTTGCGCATCAGGACATCCAGCCCCGTCCCCTTGAGCGCCGACATGGTGATGATGGGAACGCCCGCGACCTGCGCCAGTGAATCCTCGATCGTTTCACGCACTTCTTTCAGTTTTTCGCGCTTGTCCTTGACGGTATCCCATTTATTGACGGCAACCAGTAAAGCGCGGCCCTCTTCGACCACATGCTTGGCGATCGTCAGGTCCTGCTTGTCCAGCGCCTGCGCCGCATCCACGACAAGGATAACAACATGCGCCAAACGGATGCTGCGCAAGGTTTCGTGACCACTGGCCTTTTCAAGCTTTTCAGTAACGCGCGCACGGCGACGTAATCCGGCGGTGTCCACCAGACGCACGGGTTTTTCGCCGTACTGCCAGTGAATTTGAATGGAGTCGCGGGTCAGCCCCGGCTCCGGGCCTGTCAGCATACGCTCTTCACCGAGCAGCTGGTTGACGAGCGTGGATTTACCCGCGTTTGGGCGTCCGACAACGGCCACATGAAGCGGGCGGTTTTCATCATCCACCTCATCTTCGTCTGATTTCTTGCGCGACTTTACCTTGGCGCCCGCTTTTTCAAAATGCGGCTGCAACAGGCCATAAAGCTCCATCATACCGTCGCCATGTGTGGCGGAAATGGCAACTGGATCGCCAAAACCCAGCGCGCTGAATTCTTCGTAACCTTCGGGCAGATGCGACCCTTCGCATTTGTTGGCCAGCAGGATAATCGGCTTATCCATTTTGCGCAGTTCACGCGCCACGTTTTTGTCGTCCTGCGTCAGACCCGCACGCGCATCAACGATCAGTAGAATAGCCTGCGTCTGCGACAAGGCCTTACGGGTTTGCTCGGCCACCCGCGCCGACAGGCTGCCCTTAGAGCGGATGCTTTCAAGTCCGGCGGTATCGAGCACGCGAAAATTGAAATCAAACAGATGGCCCTGCCCGTCACGCCAATCGCGCGTCACGCCGGGTTCATCGCTGACAATAGCCATCGAACGACCAACCAGTCGGTTAAACAGTGTGGACTTGCCGACATTCGGCCGTCCGGCTATGGCAATTGTGAATTCCATGTGTCTCAGCGCAATGCAAATAAATCGCCTTCGTCGCCCAGCACATACATGGTACCGGACGCAACGATAGGCGCAATATAAACGGGTTCATCGACGTCAACGCTGTCTTGTTCGCTGCCGTCCGTCGTGTTGAACGAAACTACTTTACCGACGGAATTGGCCAGCCACAAACGACCCCCAGCCACAACTGGCCCAACCCACGTCAACGGGTCGGATTTATTGTCGGTTGGGTCAACCAGCTTCTGCATGTCATGCACCCAGGCAATGCGCCCGCTGTCACGATCAAGTGCCAGTAATTGCCTGTCATTGCTCAGCACAAACAACCAGCCGGGTGTCACGGCCGGAGTGTGAATGCCACCGATATCTGCTTCCCAATCACGGTCACCCGTACGCAGGTCAATCGCCGCAATACGGCCACTATGGCTGACCGCATAAACGCGCCCATGATCGACGACCGGCAGGCCGCGAATATCCGCAATGGCTGGCAGCGCACCAACCTGTGTCGGCGTCGTCAGCGCGTAATTCCACAACACGCGTCCGTTTTCAGCACGCAGGCAGTAAATTTCACCCGAACTATAGGCGACTACAACGTTGTCACCATCAACCGCCGGGCTGGCCGCACCCATAAGCGTAGCGCTTTCGGCAATGCCGCGATGTTGCCACAAAATATCACCTGTCTTGGTGTCCAGTGCGGACAGCTGATTATCAATGGTGACGGCATAGACACGCCCATCGGCGATGGTCGGCGCGGCGCGCACAGGAACCAACAGAGATTTGCGCCACAAAACACGGCCATCCTTGGCGGACATGGCCAGAATTTCTCCGAACCCGTTCGCGGCGTAGATGGCCTGCCCATCGATGGCCAAGCCGCCGCCGATCGCGTTGTCATCCGTTTCTTCCGGCGTCGTGTCAAAATCCCAGAGCGTATCGCCGTCTTTGGCGCTGGTCGCTGTTACGATACCCTGCGCGTCCATCGTATATACAATGTCATCTTGCACAATTGGTGGTGCCAGAAGTTTGTAATCGCTGTCCGAACCGGAACCTATATTCGTCTGCCATGCGATGCTTGGTTGGGCCGCCATTTGCGCCGGTGCCATAACGTGAAGAACGTTCTGACCAGATTGCGGCCAGTCATGGTTGACCTGCATATCCGGCAATTGGGGATGACTTTCGGACTCGTCTTTATCTGCCTTGGCTGCCGTCTTGTTTTCCATAACGGCAATGCGCGTGCCTTTGACGGTGCTGCCTATTTTAGCACCCGACCCACTACAGGCGGATACCAACAAGGAAATGGCCAGAAGCGTCAGCAGTTGATAAGAAGCGATCGTGCGCATGGGCCCCTCAGATTATTCCGCCAGTAAACGCAACATGTCGTTTGCGCGCGCCGTCATGCTGGATGGCAGGGTAGCTTCCTGCGAAAGCTCGGTAAAAATCTGACGCGCCTTTTCCTTATCGCCGGACTTAAATGCCAGATGCCCCGCATATTCCATCGCCGTAAAACGCCATGGTGCGTTTTCCGCTTCCAACGGTTGCAAGCGCTTTAACAACAAAGCGGGTTGTCCGGCGTCCATCTGTACGGCAACGGCCATCAGATCCGCAAACTGGCGGAAAGCAACATCGACCTTGGTGTCTGATGCGACCATGTCATAGATCTTTACCGCGCCAGCAACGTCTCCTTGATGCGCCAGAGCCGCCGCCGCATGCAGGCCGGCAATGGCGGCCTGCGCGTGTCCGGGATGTTCCTGCGCCAAAGCAGTCAGCGATTTCACAGCCTCAGCGTTGGCTGAAGTATCTGTTCCCTGAGCCTGAATGAGCGCCGCTGTCAGGGCTTCATTCTTTTCCTGCTTGCTCGATGTCCATAGGTTATATCCCGTGGCCGTCAGCAGGATGACAACTGCACCCGCTATAATCCACTGACCATAGCGCTTCCACAGCGCCTCGAGGCGTTGGCGCTCCAGGTCTTCCTGAACTTCCTGAAAAAGATTAGAGTCGGTCATGACGGGTTTCACTGATGCCTAGGTTGCTCTATAAATAACCCCATAGGCATATCGGACGAACGCCCGGGACGCAAGCGATACGGAATATTAAGGAACAAACCGCACATGACCGCACCTTTGCAGGCTTATACCGACGCCATACTGTTTACCGGAGAATCATATGTCGAGGGCCACGCCCTGTTGACCAAGGATGGCATCGTCACCGACATCGTGCCGCAGAAGGAGGTTCCGACCGACGCCAAAATAACCAGTCATGCAGGCAAACTGATCGCGCCGGGCCTGATTGACCTGCAGGTCAATGGCGGCGGCAATGTCTTATTTAACACGACGCCAACATCAGATGGCGTGAAGGCGATCGCGGCAGCTCATAAACGTTTCGGCACCAGCTATATCATGCCGACCTGCGTCACCGACATGCCGGATATTACCAAACAGGCCATTGCCGCCATGCGCGACGCGCGCGCCACATGCTCTTCCGTACTTGGCATTCATCTGGAAGGGCCGCACATCAACCCGCAATCGCACAGCATGCACAAAACGGATTATATCCGCCCGTTGGAGGCAAGTGATCTGAGCCTGTACCGCCCCGAAGGCGATGAGGTTATGCTGATAACTCTCGCGCCTGAAAACGCAGCCTTCGAACAAGTCTCACAGCTAGCGCAACAAGGCGTTGTGCTTTCCATCGGTCACACGCGCGACGCAACACCTGAACAAATCAATGCCCTTCTCAAGGCTGGCGTAACGGGCTTTACACACCTATTCAACGTCATGGGCACGCTGTCGGCGCGCGAGCCGGGCGTCATCGGCACAGCGCTGGATGACAGGAATGGTTGGTGCGGCCTTATCACGGATGGCTTTCATGTGGCGGATTCCGTGATACGCCTCGCGCTGCGCGCCAAGCCGGTAGGCAAGATCTATCTGGTGTCGGACTCCATGCCACCGGCTGCCACAGACAATCCGCAGGATTTCACCTATTGCGGAACGGTCATGAAGGTCAATAATGGCCGGTGCACTACGCCCGATGGACGTTTAGCCGGTGCCAGCATCTGCCTGCTGGATGCCGTACGTTATTGCGTCAAGAAAGTGGGCGTTGAGCTGGATGAAGCGCTACGCATGGCGTCGACCTACCCCGCCGCCTATATCCGCCGCGACAAACATATAGGCAGATTACTGCCCGGCTACAGGGCCGACCATCTGGTCATTGATCCCAACACCGTCACGCTTCATGCGGTAGGCTGACTGATACAAATTCAACCCTGCTGCCCGAGAATGGCCGCACCGCGTAGTCCGCTCAGCGCACCGAGCTTTGCCGCTACAACCTGCGTTTCAATATCCTTGAAGAGCGCATAGTCACGCACATACCCATTCACCAACCGCAACAGGTTCGGCAACACGCTAAGGCCACCGCTGATAATCACAATGTCTGGGTCATAGGTATGCAGAACCGCGCTGATCGCCTTCGCAACACCACGGCAATAGGCGTCAACAACCTGCAATGCGGCTTGCTCACCGCTACCCGCACGTGCCGCGATGTCAGCAACGGGCAGGTTATCACCCGTTAAACGTTCATAGCGTTTGGCCAGAGCCGCGCCACTTAGATACCCCTCGATACAGCCAGTTGGGCAGTACTTACAGGGAAGCGGCTCTCCATCCTCGGCTGAAGCATGTGGCAAAGCGACGTGACCGATTTCGCCAGCCATGCCATGACGCCCTGAAATGATATGACCATTGACGACAGCACCGCCACCAACACCCGTGCCAAGCGTAATACCAAAGACAGTGTTCGCGCCCTGCCCAGCCCCTTCGAACGCTTCCGCCAACGTCGCGCACTGGCCGTCGTTAGCCACCCTGACGGAGCGTTGCAGATGTTGCGTCAGATCATCTGCAAAGGGGTGTCCGTCACGCAAAAACGGTATATTGGCCACTGCGTAAAACGTATTGCCATCACGGGATATAACCCCGGGCATACCGATGCCAACGCTGGCTTTCGCACCACAAGCCTGGTCCAGCCTTTCAACCATATTCACGCAAAGCTGTAGAAATAATGCGTAATCCTTTGGTATTGGCTCAATAATACGCGTTAATTCAGTGCCGACGTTATCGTAAACTGCTCCAGCTATTTTTGTGCCGCCAATATCCAAGCCCGTCGCGTACATAATACCCCCAACCCGGATGCTGTAAGAAAGTTACCCAGAATGCTCACACCATTTAATAATTGTAAACAAGGTAAAAATCCGCTACTCAGTGAACAAGTCCAGCCACGGACAGATCAGACCCAGCCTCAATATATTGAATTAAAACAATATTTTTTAAACAACTCACGTAAAACCTTCATCGGATGCGGCAATTTTTGCCGCATCCGTTAAGGCAATATTCATAAAAAGAGTTTAAGAATTTAACCAAGCTGGAGGGGTCCCTCTGCAAGCCGGCAAGTGGTCATGGGGTGTCGCGAGACACCTTGTAATGAGTTTTTTTCAGGAGTGTCTGACGTGAACGCTTTTCTTCAGACTTTGCGCAACCTAGGACCCGCAAGACTTGCCGCGATCGCCCTTGTTACAGTCAGCCTACTGGGCTTCTTCGGCTTTATCGCGACACGCATTACCTCTTCGCCACTTGCGCTCCTTTACAATGACCTCGACCAACAGGATTCAGGAGCGATTGTAAAGAAGCTGGACGGGATGAAGGTTCCGTACGAAGTCGATGGTAGTGGTGGATTGATCCGTGTCCCCTCGGACCAAGTCGGCAAGCTGCGTATGATGATGGCGGCGGACGGACTGCCGAAGGGCGGCTCTATCGGTTATGAAATTTTTGACCAGAAAGAAGGCTTCGGCACAACAAGCTTTGTGCAGAACATTAATCATCTGCGCGCACTGGAAGGTGAACTGGCACGCACGATCAGCGCGCTGACCCCTATTCAATCCGCACGCGTGCATCTAGTCTTGCCGCAGCGTGAATTGTTTAGTCACGGCACACAAGCGGCAACGGCCAGCATCTTCCTGAAAACACGTAACGGCGCGGTTCTTACGCGTGAACAGGTTGCGGCCATACAGCATTTAATCGCTGCCGCTGTACCCCAGTTGCAGCCCGGCCAAGTATCCATCGTTGACGACCGCGGCAACCTGCTGGCGCGCCCCAACTCAAACGGTGAAGCGGGTGGTGGCGGCGCTGACTCTTCCGAAGATATGCGCATTAACTTTGAACAGACGCAGGCACGCAAGATTGAGGATTTACTGTCGCAAACCTTAGGGTACGGCAAGGCACGTGCGCAGGTGTCCGCCGAACTGGATTTTGACCGCATAACAACAAGCTCTGAGATCTATGACCCGGAAAGTCAGGTTGTACGTTCCACACAGAATACGAGCGAGCAATCTTCCAATTCAGATGGCCAGGCCGGAACCGTTTCAGTTGCGAATAATTTACCCGCTAACCCGGCGCAAGTTGCCAATGCTCTGGGCGGCGGCGGTGCTGGTGGCAACAAGAACAACAAGAGCGAAGAAACCATCAACTATGAAATCAACAAAACGGTGCGCAATCAGGTCCGCGAAGGCGGGCAGATACACCGCCTGTCCGTGGCCGTTGTCGTCGATGGCACATACAAGACTGAGGCAGACGGTAAAACAACCACCTATGTGCCCCGCAGCGACGAGGAAATGAAAAAGATCAAAGACCTTGTCGCTTCGGCTGTGAACTTTAATGCTAGCCGCGGTGATACGGTCGATGTTGTCAACATGCAATTCGCGCAGGGTGAGAATGGCAAGGAAACAGGCTCACCGGCCGACCTGATGGGCGTACCGAAGGCCGATATCTTCCACGCTATCGAAACACTCGTGCTTGCCGTTATCGCTCTTCTGGTTGTGTTGCTGGTTGTGCGTCCTATCCTCAAGCGCGTTCTCGATACCGCAGGCGCAGGCGGTTCAGCCGAGCAGAGCCTTCTAACGGGTGGCGGCGCCATGGGCGACAGTATGGGCGGCTTTTCAGGCGGTACAGCCCAATTGCCAGCACCAGGCGGCGCATTAAGCCGCGATCTGGAGTCTGAAGCCGCCGCAACAGAAACGGAGATTGAGCGCATGATCGATATCTCCCGCGTCGAAGGACGCGTGAAGGCGTCATCGCTGCGCAAGGTTGGCGAAATTGTAGACAAGCATCCGGACGAAGCGGTGTCGATCATCCGCAACTGGATGTATCAGGAAAACAGGTAACAGGAGAGCGGTATGGCGGGCGTTCGCTTACGCGAAGATGTGAGGTCTCTTTCGGGCGCCGAAAAGGCAGCCCTGTTCATCCTATCACTGGGTGAAGAATATGCGGCGCGCCTCTTTTCGCACATGAATGATGATGAGATTAAAGAGCTGTCTCAGGTCATGGCGAACCTGGGTACGGTCAGCTCAAACCTCGTTGAAAAGCTTTTCGTGGAGTTTGCTGAACAGATTTCATCAACAGGCGGCACCGTTGGCTCGCTGGAATCTACCGAACGCCTACTCTCCAAGGTGCTGGATAAGGCGCGCGTCAGCAATATTATGGAAGACATCCGTGGCCCTGCGGGTCGCACCATGTGGGACAAGCTCGCCAACGTCAACGAAGCCGTGCTGGCTGCCTTTTTGAAAAACGAATATCCGCAAACGGTTGCTGTTGTCGTATCAAAAGTCAAACCTGACCATGCCGCACGTGTTTTATCGCAACTGCCCGAAAGCTTTGCGATGGAAGTCATCAGCCGCATGTTGCGTATGGAGTCGGTGCAGAAAGACGTTCTGGACGATATCGAACGCACGCTCCGCAATGAGTTTATGAACAATTTGGCGCGCACCAACCGGCGCGACCCGCACGAAGCGATGGCCGAAATCTTTAACAATCTGGACCGCGCCAGTGAAAGCAAATTCATGACCGCGCTGGAAGAGCGCAACCGCGATTCAGCCGAGAAGATCAAAGGCCTGATGTTCACCTTTGAAGACCTCAACAAGCTTCAGGGGCCGGCCATTCAGTCGATCCTGCGCGTGGCAGACAAGGCCAAACTGCCGATCGCGCTCAAAGGTGCCTCGGATACCATCAAGGACCTGTTCTTCTCGAATATGTCGGAGCGCGCCGGCAAGTTGTTGCGTGAAGATATTTCGGCCCTCGGCCCCGTTCGCCTACGCGATGTAGAAGACGCGCAGGGTCATCTGGTCGGCGTAGCGAAGGATCTGGCCGCCAAGGGCGAAATCGAAATCGCCAAGGAAAACGAAGAAGACGAGATGATTTACTAAGGTTATGGCCCCATGACGACAACGACGGGATCAGGAAAAACAAATTCGGCAGATGGCGAGCCGCGCAAATTTATGTTTGAGCGTTCGTTTTCCCCGAATGCCGTGCAGAAAATTGAGCGACGCCCCGTTACCTTGAAGCCGGATGAATATGACGCGCTGAAGCAAGCTTCGTACGATGAAGGATTTGCAGCGGGTCGCCAGGCAGGTACGGACGCGCAAAATGGTGAGATCATCAAAATCCTTAGTCACATCGAACGCACTGTCGATAATCTCATTCGATCGACGAATACCCTGCGTGACGAGCACAACATGCTGATGCGCCAGGCCGTCATTGCCATTGCCAAAAAGATCCTGCCGCGCACAACCGAAGCGCTTGGCCTTATGGAGATTGAGAAGTTTATTGCCGAAGCCCTGAGCGAACACAACACGATGCCAAGGCTTGTGGTCCGCGTCCCGTCCATTTACATGTCTATCCTCGATCAAAGAATCAAGGATATGGCAGCGCAAAAGGCTTTTGCCGGTCAGGTTGTCGTTGTGGCAGATGAGGCGATGAAGCTCGCCGACTGCCGCATCGAATGGGCCGAAGGCGGCATGGAGCGCAACGAAGACAAAACCATGCAGGATATAGAAAACAACGTTCTACCGGAACTCGCAGAAACCACAGCTTAGTAACAGGAGCACATCATGGCTGATGATAAGGACACACTGACTCTCTCCGAACTGGACCCCAATGGCGGCGAAGCCAGCGGCGGACCGCCGGTTTCGGTTGAAGATCTGGACGCCGTTTACGGCATTCCGGTTGAGGTTTCTGCCGTGCTCGGCAAGGCGGAAATGCAGGTCAGCCATTTGCTGAAACTGGGCCGCGGCGCCGTCATCGAACTGGACCGCAAGGTTGGCGAAGCCATCGACATCTATGTCAACAACCGTCTGGTGGCGCGTGGCGAAGTTGTGGTGGTCGAAGACCGCCTGGGCATCACCATGACAGAAATCATCAAATCCGACCGCGTCAACTAACAAGCCGTGCAGAAGCATTAACCGGATATTTTTGAGGATACCCCATGCGCCTACTCATTGTTGGACAACTTGCCGGGCATATTTCGACGGCCGGCCGCATCGCGACACAGCGCGGTGCCAAAGTCGCGCATATTGATACCGTCGCGGGCGCCTTAAACGCCCTGCGCAACGGTCAGGGTGCCGACCTTGTGATGTGCGACATTGTTTTGGACATCGCCGAACTGATTGGCAGCCTGAAATCCGAACGTATTAACGTTCCCGTTGTGGCGTGCGGTATCGGCACGGATGCGGGTGCCGCCGTTCGCGCCATTCGCGCAGGTGCCAAGGAATATGTCCCTCTGCCGCCTGACGCCGAGCTGATCGCCGCAGTTTTGCAAGCAGTCGCCGAAGAAGATTCAACCTTTATCGCACGTGATCGCGTTATGCAGCCCATTATGCAACTTGCCGAACGCGTGGCCAACAGCGACGCCTCTATCCTCGTTACCGGTGAATCCGGCACGGGTAAGGAAGTCATGGCCCGCTTTGTTCATCGCAAAAGCCGCCGCGCGAACGCCAATTTTGTTTCGGTCAATTGCGCCGCCATTCCGGATAATCTGTTGGAATCTGAATTATTCGGTCATGAAAAGGGTGCGTTCACGGGCGCGGTCGCGCGCCGCATCGGTAAGTTTGAAGAAGCCAATGGGGGCACGCTCCTTCTGGATGAAATCAGTGAAATGGACCTGCGTTTGCAGGCCAAATTACTGCGCGCCATTCAGGAACGCGAAATTGACCGTGTCGGCGGCACCCAACCCATCAAGGTTGATATTCGCCTGATCGCCACATCCAACCGCGACATGGAAGAGGAAGTCAAAGCAAAACGCTTTCGTGAAGATTTGTATTTCCGCCTGAACGTCGTGAATGTGCATATGCCGTCGCTGCGCGAACGCCCCAGCGATATTGTCCCGCTGGCTGAGCATTTCGCCGCCAAATATGCCGCAGCGAACGGTCTAGCGAACAAGCCCCTATCCGCAGGTGCGCTCGGCATGCTGCAATCGCATCACTGGCGCGGCAATGTGCGCGAGCTTGAAAACACCATGCATCGCGCGGTTCTGCTGGCACGTGGCGCGGACATTGACCAGGACGCGATTATCTTGTCGAGCCAGGGCTTTGCTCCGGAGGGTGTAAGCGCCAACAGCATCAGCGCGCGTGCTGCGAGTGCTACCAGCAACGGCAGCACGACCCCGGCCAATCTAGTCGGACGCACCGTAGCCGATGTTGAGCGTGACCTGATTATTGACACCCTGAACCATTGCCTTGGCAACCGCACGCACGCGGCGAATATCTTGGGTATTTCCATCAGGACGTTGCGCAACAAGCTCAAACAATACAGCGAGTCCGGCGTCCCGGTTCCCCCGGCCACCGGCGATGAACGTGCCGTTTCCTGATCCACAGCGTGACGCAGCGGAGATAGCGCGAGCATGACCAATCAGGCAAATACTGCCGTAGAAACAACCGCAGGCGGCACTGATTTCGGCCAGTTTTTCCGCCGTGGTGAGGTATGGCTTGGCATCGCGCTGATGATCATCCTGACCATCTTGGTCGTACCTATCCCCCCGTTTGTGGTCGATATGGGGTTGGCGCTTTCTATTACATTCTCCGTCATCGTATTGATGACCGTCCTGTTTATCGGCAAACCGCTGGAGTTCAGTTCTTTCCCAACCGTGCTGCTGATCGCAACACTGATCCGACTATCGCTTAACCTCGGCACAACACGCCTTGTCCTCACGCACGGTAATGACGGCACAGACGCCGCCGGTCACGTGGTGCAGGCTTTCGCCAGTCTGGTGATGGGTGGCGATTTTATTATCGGCGTGATCGTCTTTGCGATCCTGACCATCGTAAACTTTGTTGTCATCACCAAAGGTTCCGGTCGTATCGCCGAAGTCGCCGCCCGCTTCACCTTGGATGCCATGCCCGGCAAACAGATGGCGATCGACGCAGATTTATCCTCCGGTCTCATTAACGAAGACGAGGCCCGCAAACGTCGTAAGGAACTGGAGCAGGAAAGCAACTTTTTCGGCTCCATGGATGGTGCCGCAAAGTTCGTGCGCGGTGATGCTGTCGCCGGTTTGATTATCACCCTCATCAACGTCGTGGGTGGTATTACAATTGGTGCCCTGCGCCATGACATGCCCATCCTTCAGGCCGCAGACACATATGTCCGCCTGTCGGTCGGCGATGGTCTGGTGACACAAATCCCTGCCCTGCTGGTCTCCGTCGCGGCGGGTATGCTTGTTTCCAAGACGACCAGCACAGGTTCAACTGATAAAGCCCTGTTTGGTCAGTTGAGCGGCTATCCGGGGGCGCTGGGTATCAGCTCCGGCGTGTTGTTCCTGTTCGCAATCGTCCCCGGCATGCCCTTCCTGCCGTTTGTGACGCTCAGCGGTATTGCAGGCTACGCAGCCTATACAACCGCGCGCTTGCAAAAAGAGCGTGCTGAGCAGGAAAGCGATAAAGCAGAAACCAAAGGCAAGTCTGCGACGCCTTCGGAAGAACCCATCTCAAAGTCACTCTCTATCGACCTTGTGCGGCTTGAATTGGGCTACGCCCTGCTGGGCCTGATCAACAGCGAAGCCGGACAACGTTTGACCGACCAGATCAAAGGTCTGCGCCGCCAGTTGGCTGGCGACATGGGCTTTGTCATGCCCGCGGTTCGCATTCAGGATAATTTACAGCTACCGGCCAACGCCTATGTCATTCGTATTAAGGAGATCGAAGCCGGCCGTGGTGAGTTGCGCCCGGGTATGTTGCTGGTCATGGACCCGCGTGGCAACCCGATCGCCCTGCCCGGCGAGGCGACGACGGAACCAACCTTTGGCCTGCCTGCTATGTGGGTCGATGTGACCTACCGCGAAGAGGCAATGTTCAAAGGCTATACCGTTGTTGACCCGCCGACCGTCATTACCACGCATCTGACGGAGCTGATTAAAGACAACATGGCGGAAATGCTGTCCTATGCCGAAACGCAAAAGCTTTTGGATGAACTGAACAAGGAACAGCAAAAGCTAATCGCCGACGTCATTCCATCACAAGTGACGCTCAGCGGGTTACAACGCGTTTTACAGCATTTGCTAGCCGAGCGCATATCGGTGCGCGATCTGCCAACCATTCTGGAAGGCATTTCAGAAGCCACCGGCATTACCCGCAACCTGTCATCCATTGCCGAACACGTGCGCTCCCGTCTGGCGCGTCAGATATCGGACTCTAACACCAATGAAATGGGGTATATCCCGCTGTTGACCCTATCGCCTGAATGGGAACAGTCATTTGCCGAATCCATTATCGGTGAAGGAGATGCACGCCAATTGGCAATGCCGCCGTCACGACTACAACAATTTATTACGCAAGTGCGCCAGATTTATGACAAGCTGGCCGCCGTGGGCGAGTCGCCTGTTCTGCTGACAACACCCGGGGTGCGCCCCTTTGTGCGGTCTGTGGTCGAACGTTTCCGCCCCTCTACTACCGTGTTGTCACAAAACGAAATTTACGCAAAAGCTAAAATCAAGACATTGGGGCAGATCTAAATGCGTCTTAAATCATTTCACGGAGCCAACATAACCGACGCCATGCGTCAGGTGCGCGAGGCATTGGGTGAAGATGCCATTATCGTTGCGACGCGCGAAGATGATACTGGCGGCGTACGCGTTACCGCCGCCATTGACGATGTTCCGGTTGAGGAAGCCCAGCTGGCCGAAGAAAAACAGACCGAAGGTCAGGGCGCGCTTGAAGTTATCGCCGAAAGCCTGACCCGCCATCAGGTGCCCGCTTACTTATCCGAAAAGCTGATGGCCGCTGCCACCCAGTTTGCGAATGACGATCCTCTGTTGACGCTCGGCGCTGCGCTTGACACGCACTTTAAATTCCAGCCGGCCTATGATGAAAAAAGCACCAAGCCACTCATCCTCGTTGGCCCGCCTGGTGTCGGCAAGACGTTGTGTATTGCAAAGTTCGCCACACAGGCAACACTGGCTAAAAAGCAAATTGCCGTTATTAGCACCGACATTGAACGCGCGGGCGGCATGGAACAACTGGCCGCATTTACGCGCTTGCTGAAAATCGACTTGATGCAGATAGAAGATGCACACGCGCTGGCTGACGCCGTTGCCCTGCACAAGGGCAAACCCATTTTCATCGATACGCCGGGCCGCAACCCCTTTGACCCGGTTGAGGCAAAACAGATACAGGATCTGGTTGCCGCAGCGGGTGGCGAGACTGCACTGGTGCTCACCGCAGGCCACGATGCTAGCGAAGCCGTCGATCTGGCCCATGCCTTTGGTAAAATCGGCGCGCGCCGCCTGATTGTGTCGCGCATTGAGATGATGCGTCGTAGCGGCAGCTTGCTGCGCCTCGCCCATGAAGGACGCCTGCCGCTCTCGGCCTATAGCGCGTCCAGCAAAGTCATCGACCCGTTGCTTCCCTTTAACCCCGTCTCGCTGGCGCGACTGATCCTGCCTAAACCGGCACCAGCTCAGGAAAAACCCGCCACCAAGAAAAAATCTGCCTCGTGAGGACACCATGACCGATCCCATCCCCATGAAAAACGATAAGGCCATTGCCAGCACCGGCATTCTGACCTGCCCGAACATGATCGCGATCGCCAGCGGCAAGGGTGGCGTTGGCAAGACCTGGTTTTCCATCACGCTTAGTCAGGCGCTAGCGAAACGTGGCAAGCGTGTGCTTCTGTTCGACGGTGACTTGGGCCTTGCAAACGTTGACATTCAGTTGGGCCTGACACCCGAACGCGATCTGGGTGGCGTGGTCGAAGGCAGCCTGCAACTGAAAAATGCCGTTACACCTTATAAGGAAGGTCAGTTTGATATTCTGGCCGGACGTTCCGGTTCAGGCAATCTGGCCGCACTGTCTACGCAAAAACTCTCAGATCTGCGCGGCGACCTGATTGAGCTCGCCAAAACCTATGACTATGTGCTGGTTGATTTGGGCGCGGGTGTTGACCGCTCTGTTCGCCAATTGGCGGGCCCGGCAGCCATCACTTACGTCATTACGAATGATGAGCCGACATCGCTGACGGACTCTTATGCCTTTATCAAACTCGCACGCGCCGCGAACCCCAGCGCCGACATGCGCGTTGTTGTTAATATGGCGACGAACGCCAGCGAAGGCCAAAAGACATATGAGACGATGCGCAAAGCCTGCGAAACCTTCCTGAAATACTCGCCGCCGCTGGCGGGCATTGTCCGCCGCGACACCAAGGTCCGGGACGCCATCCGCGCACAAACACCGCTGCTGACACGTTCGCCATCAGCCGAAGCGGCACAGGACGTGGACGCAATTGCCGCAAGGATGTAACCGCCACGGAAGGGTCGGATGATAGATATCACCCCCATCAATCCTGCCCAGCAAGCGCCGCAAGCCGTTGGCCCTGTGCCTGTCATCACCCCCGTGAATGCGTCGATTACTGAACTGCCTGAAAATTTGCAGCAGCTTCTGCAACAAGTGCAGTTAAAGGCCGTGATTGATGAGCAGCCGACAGGCAACACCGTCACCGTGAACACGTTGCAGGGTGAATTGACCTTATTACTCCCCGCACTTGTGGGCAGTGATCTGCGGCAGTTGCAGCAGCAGTTGAACGCCTTGTTTCAAACGCAGCGCAACCTGACAGTTGTGTTACAACCGGGAAATCCACCCACGCACGCCATATTATTACTGCCGGACCAGCAAGGCTCCGCGAACACCATACGCCTGACGAGTGCGAGCGACATTGCAGCGATGAATCAACAACAGGTAACGTTGCCTATACCGCAGCGCCTGCAAGTTGGCGATCAGATCACAGCGATTATCCTGCCGCCTGAAAAAACCATACCATTGATGGAGGAAACGCCAGCATCTCAGGCTAATGATGCACCACAAACACAACCACCCTTGACTTCTGGTAGTCAACCAAACCAGCAACCCACGGCGCAAGCAACCACGCAGCCCAGCACCGTGGGCAGCCCCGCAACACCAACACAGCCAACCAACGCTCAAATCCAGCCAAGTGTCGCGCCTCTGTCAACGTCATTGCCAGCCACCCCGACACCCAACATTGTGGCACAGAAAATCGCCTTGCCGCCTGGATTTTCTTATGGTCAGGAAATCCCTCTGACCGTACAGAATGTTGAAGAACCTGCGGCAGCGGCGGTTAATGCTGGCAGCAACACATCACCGATTGCTACCACGCAGTCGCAAGCCGCGCCCATTATCACGCCCTCATCCACTGGGAACACAACAACGCCTGCGCTTGTTCAGGCAACCGTTGTCGGCACAACGGCTAATGGACAAATGGTTTTACAAACCGACGGCGCGCACCTTTATGTCCGGCAACCGGTTGACTTGCCCATAGGCGCCACCGTCACACTGTCCGTGCAGCAACCCAAGGCGGTCACTCCTGTTGTTTTGCAGCAGTCGCCGCAGCCAAATCCTCTACCCGCCCTGCCCGAAATTATCAGCGCCCTACAACAAACAAACCCTGGGGTTGCGCAAACGCTTACGCAGAATATTTTACCGAACCCGACCGCCAACCTTGGCGGCGCATTACTGTTTATATTTAGCGCCCTGCGTCAAGGCGATGTGCGCGGCTGGCTCGGCAGTAATGTCGTGGACGCTCTGGAACGTGCCGGCAAGTTTGAACTGGTGCATCAACTGTCGACCGAGCTGCGCGACAGCGTGACGCAGGACACAGCCGCAGACCAATATATATGGCGGACCTATAACCTGCCCCTGTATGCCGAAGGCCGCATGGCCCCTATCTATCTGCATGTTCGTGATGAGCAGAGCCACAACACCGCGCCTGCTGGCAACGCCTTGCATGGCCTGCGGTTCATGCTGGATGTGGAGATGAGCCGCCTTGGCTCCATACAAATTGACGGACTTTCGCGCCTCAAGAAGCTGGACATTGTCCTGCGCAGTGAAAAAGCCCTGCCTATCGACGTGCCAACCGGGTTACGCGATTATTATCAGTCCTTTCTGGATTCACTGGGATACACAGGTTCCCTTGGCTTCCAGACAGGGCGTCAGCATTGGCTCAACCTGAAGCAGCAGCCTAAAACCACGCCTATGGTAACCTGAAACATACTTTCTGAAGATTGGACAAAATTTGAAACACAAACAGAAGCACACGCCAAAGGGCAGCAAGTCCTTTGACAAACCCAAACGCGGTCGTCGCACAGATTTGCGCAAAGAACGCCCCGCGACACCGGGTAAAGAGCGTGAAGAACAAACACGCGTTGTAGGCATATTGACCAAAGGGTCAAACGGCTGGCGCCTGCAATCCACTAACAAACGCGACAAAGGCGACTATGTCCTCCACGCCAAAACACGCTTCACGCTGGAAGAAGGCATGCTGGCGATTGCCGATATCACCAGCCAACGCCGCTTTGGTCCGCGCGAGTGCAAACTGGTGGAAATTCTGGGCGATCCGAACGCGCCGCGCGCCGTTAGTTTAATCTCTATCGCCGCCAACAATATACCAACCGAGTTTCCGAAAGCAGCACTGGCGGAAGCCAACGCCGCCGAGCCGGTAACGCTGAATAACCGCACAGACCTGCGCGACATACCGCTTGTGACAATTGACGGCGAAGATGCACGCGATTTTGATGACGCGGTATTTGCCGAACCACACAAGGATAAAAACGGCAACGAGGGTTGGCACCTGATCGTAGCCATTGCCGACGTCGCACATTATGTGCGTCATAACAGCGCCCTGAACGAAACCGCGTATGAACGCGGCAATTCCGTTTATTTCCCTGACCGCGTTGTGCCGATGCTGCCGGAGGCATTGAGTAACGAGCTCTGCTCCCTCAAACCACAAGTCGAGCGCGCCTGTATGGCGGTTCATATGTGGCTGAATGCCGATGGCGAATTACTCAGTTGGCGCTTTGTGCGCGGCGTCATGCGCTCCAAGGCCCGCCTGACCTATACACAAGTGCAAAAAGCCATGGATGGGGAGCCGGATGCAACCACCGCTCCACTGATCGAACCTGTTTTGAAACCACTATACGGCGCATACCGTGCATTGATTAAAGCGCGTCTGAATCGCGGCACACTGGAGCTTGACCTGCCGGAGCGCAAGGTACAAATCGGTGATGATGGCAAAGTCAAAGCCATTCAGGTACGCGAGCGTTATGACAGCCATAAGTTGATCGAAGAATTTATGATCTCTGCCAACGTAGCCGCCGCCGCGCAGTTGGAAAACAAAGGTGGCATTTGCCTTTATCGCGTACACGACAAACCATCCGAGGCCAAACTGGAAGCGTTGCGTGATTTTCTGGATAGCCTTGATATCTCACTGGTACCTACCAAGCAACTGCACCCACGCTTCCTGACGCAGATATTGGAAAAGCACGCAGGCGGCCCGCACGCGCAAGTCGTCAATGAAATGATGCTGCGCAGCCAGTCGCAGGCGATCTATAGTCCGGAAAATATCGGGCATTTCGGTCTTGCGCTGGCTAAGTACGCGCACTTCACATCCCCCATCAGACGTTATGCCGACCTCATCGTCCATCGCGGCCTTATTCGCACATGCAAACTTGGCGACGACGGATTGACCGACAATGAAATAGAGAATCTGGAAGAGATTGGCGACCACATCTCCAACACCGAGCGCCGCGCCGCGACAGCAGAGCGTGACGCCATTGATCGTTACACCACATTGTTCATGGCGGACCGTGTCGGATCTGTGTTCCCTGCGCGTATAAGCGGGGTTGCCCGTTTTGGCCTGTTTGCGCGTTTGGATGAAACGGGTGCGGACGGCATTATCCCCATCAACGCCCTACCCGATGATTATTATTTCCACGACGAAAAATCGCAGGCCCTGTTGGGTAAGCGCACGCGCCGTCGCTTCCAGCTTGCGCAGAAAGTTACCGTACGTCTCGAATCCGCAGACCGGCTGACGGGGGGCATGTCGTTCTCAATTGTCGAATCAGACCAGCCGGAAAAACGATCCTCCGACCGCCCCAAAGGACATAAAAAACCCTTTAGGCCTCACAAAACCGAATTATCCACAGGAAGGGATGACCGACGCGGCCACCACAAGAAGGGAAAACTGTCGCGCAAAAGGCACAAAAATTAACAAAACAAGCCCACAAGATGGGTTCCTGACGAATCCATGAGCAATTCTTTATCCAAGGGCTTGGAATTTCTGCGCAAATCCACTAAACAATTACAGATTCGATGTCCCCTCTCTGGGCGCTTATTGGAAAGGCTCGGCAAGATGTATATTTCAGGTTCCGCGATGGCTCGCTCCGCTTTATTGGCTGGCATCGTTTCATTGGTTTTAGGCGCGACGCCCGCACATGCGGCTGAACTGGCGACGCACCCGCTTTCAATTCGCGCGGGTGATAACGCGACGGACGCGGCGGCTGATCTCGGCGGCGCACCCTCAACCGACCCTTCACTTGCCTTGGCAAACGCCAGCGTCAGCACGGACAGCCTGTCCAACTTTGGCCCGTCCAGCGGCACGGTTGTCGGCAACCGCGCCCTGGAACTGCGTGACGAAATTCTGCGTCTGCGCGCCTCGGTCAATTTGAACTCGAATGAATTTGCCGTCTTGCGCGCCAGCGGCGCCGCCGGTGCGGTTCAGTATCACAGCACGGTTGCCGCCATTACGGCACGCCTGCAAAACGGCACCACACGTGGTAACCCGATCCTGCTGCGCCAATGGGAAGAAGCCAACAGCAGCTTGGATGAAGTCACATCATCGCTCGCACGCCTGAACGGTTTGGAAACCGCGGTTGACGCCGACGCCTCGCTCGCTTCGTACCTCCTGGAATCCATCCAGGCAGCGTTCCAGCTTTCGGGCGCCGTTGACGAAGATCATGACCAGCTGAAGCTGCTGCGTGACGAAGTCAGCCGCATGGTTGTTCAGTTGGATTACCTCCGCAATCAGACAACCGGCGACATTCAACGTCAGACCAGCTACCTGACAACCGAACGCGCCAATTTGCAGGCTCTGTCGTTTGCCATCAGCCGTGGTGAACTGCTGGGCAACAGCCTGTCTAACCGTCCGGTTATTGTGAATACCTCACCTGTCGCCTCGATGCCCTCCGGCGTTGTTGGTGGTCCGGCACCGATGTCGCCGCGCGACCTGATGCAGGAATCCGTACCCGCAGCCGCGCCAGTTGCCAATGTTGGCGTAGCGCCTTCGGTTGGCCGCCTGCTAGTTCTTATCCGTTACAACCAACCGAACGTTGAATACGAGCAACAATTGTCGCAGGCAGTTGGCACGGCCATCGAACGCCGCCCGAACGCCGAATTTTCGGTTGTTGCGGTTTCGCCGTCCAGCGGTGACCCGGCTGAGTTGGCCAAGGAAGAAGAATCCGCCCGCCGTAACGCAGAGAATGTGAAGCGTTCACTGATCCAATTGGGTCTGTCGCCTTCACGTATTTCGGTTGCAAACACACAAGCACAAACGGCTCAGTCACCGGAAGTGCACGTTTACATCCGCTAATTTCCGGACCGCAAGCTTTAAGCCTATCCTGAACGGCAACAATCAGGATAGGCTTAATTCATGAATCAGCGCTTGTTACAAGATACTCTATCCGACACATCACCTGTGCCCCACACGGCACCGTTGGCTGTAACACGGCTATCCCTATCTAACTTCCGCAATTATTCTGGCCTGCGCATTGACTGTGACGCTTCCCCTGTTGTCCTGTTCGGCGCGAACGGTAGCGGCAAGACAAATCTTATGGAAGCCATAAGCCTGCTCGTCCCCGGACGCGGGATGCGCAAAGCGGCC
This sequence comes from Alphaproteobacteria bacterium, assembly GCA_019233975.1. GTDB lineage: Bacteria > Pseudomonadota > Alphaproteobacteria > UBA9219 > UBA9219 > JAFALY01. Next base: position 72,385 of record JAFALY010000004.1, read on the forward strand.
CTAGCCGACCTACAGAACATTCATAGCCCCGCACCATGGGGCGTTGCGGCAGAGTTGCATAACGAAGTCGGCACTATGCTGGTCGGCACCGGACGCGACCCGGAGTCCGGTGATAATGACCGCCGCATTGCGCTGGTAGACGGCAAACCCGTACGCAACCAACAACAATTGGCCGAACATATTGCCATGGCCTGGGTGACACCAGACATGGATCGTATTCTGGCGGATGGCACAACCGCACGCCGTAAATTGATTGACCGCCTGACATACAGTTTTGACACCGCCCACGCCGGACGCGTCACACGCTATGAAAAAGCCATGCGCGAGCGCTTGCGTCTGCTACGCGACCGTGGCGCCTATGCCGATCATGAGTGGTTGAATGCGCTGGAAGATGAAATGGCGCAGTCCAGCGTCGCAATTGCAGCCGCACGCAACCAATTGCTGTCACAATTACTGACTGTCATGCCGGATATTCATCCGGCTTTTCCGCATGCTGGCTTGCGCCTGCTAGGTGTGGCCGAAGAAAGACTGCAGACCACGCCCGCTTTGCTGGTAGAAGATTCTTTACGTGAAGCATGGGCCACCACACGACAAGATGACGCCAACAGCGGCACAACCTCCTGTGGCGTACACCGAACCGATTTGTCCGTTACGCACATTGCCAAAAACTGCCCGGCGGATTTGTGTTCGACAGGCGAGCAAAAGGCGCTGCTGATCGCCATCATGCTGGCTTACCTCCGCACCTTGCGTGCCCATCGCCGCATGAACCCGCTCTTCCTGATGGATGATATCGCCGCCCATCTGGATGACACACGGCGCGCGGCATTGTTCGAAGACATCGTAAGCCTAGGCATACAGGCGTGGCTCAGCGGCACAGATGCGGCCTTTTTCTCCGCCCTTAATCAAAAAGCCCAATTCTTTGAAGTCGTTAATGGGCAGATCTCACACTGGCATTAAAGGGCGGATATTTGTAGAATACACGCAGTAAGGAGACTGCCATGTTTATACAAACCGAAGAAACGCCCAATCCCGCGACGATGAAATTCCTGCCCGGACGTGGCGTAATGCCCCAAGGCACGCTGGAAATCACCAGTGCGGACATGGCCAGCGCTTCGCCACTTGCCGAGACATTGTTTAAAATCAGCGGTGTTAAGGGCCTGTTCCTTGGCAGCGATTTCATTACCGTCACAAAGTCAGCTGACAAGGATTGGCTAAGCCTCAAACCGCCTATTCTTGCCGCCATCATGGATCATTACACACTGAACAAGCCGATATTGGCACAAGAAGGGGATAGCGCCGAAGAAGCACACAGCGAAGATGATGCTGTCAGCGCACAGATCCGCGAATTGATTAACCTCAAGGTGCGCCCCGCCGTTGCACAAGACGGCGGTGATATCACCTTCCAGCGTTTTGAAGACGGCGTTGTGTACCTGAACCTGCGGGGCTCGTGCGCAGGTTGCCCCAGCTCAACCATGACGCTGAAAGCCGGCATTGAAAACATGCTGAAACACTACATCCCCGAAGTGCGGGAAGTGCGGCAATCCGCCTGAACCATGCTGATACTGTCAATCGATAGCGCGGGCAACGGTTGCGCCGTTTGCGTTTGGCAGGACGGGCGCGTTCTGGCCGAGGCGCAGGAACACATGGCGCGCGGCCAGGATCAACGCCTGATGCCGCTCATCGAAGAAATGATGCGCAGTGCGGGCAAGGACTATGCCAATCTGGACCGTATTGCGGTTACACGTGGCCCCGGCAGTTTTACCGGCCTGCGCATCGGCCTTGCCGCCGCGCGCGGGATCGGCCTCGCCAGCAATAAACCTGTTATCGGCATCAGCCGCTTTGGCATCTATCGCGCCGAATTTGAAGGCTGCGCCAATTCACAGATGATTGTCATCGATTCACGTCGGGCGGAACTATATGCCATGACAATTGACGCAGCGGGTCAAGCCTCAGAACCGTTAATGTGGACACAGACGGAAATTATGGCCTACGCCTCCACGCATCCCGACATTGTCATCACAGGCGACATTGGTGATACGTGGGCGCCCGGATTCCACAAACCTGTATTAAGCGAAGTAGCAATATGCGCACAATTGGCTGCATCCGCCCCGTTGCAAAGCGACGCCTATCAGCCCAAACCGCTTTATGTGCGTCCGCCTGACGTAACCGTCAAAACAAAACCGGCAGCCTGATATGCTACGGCCTATTCACATCGACGATGCCCACAACCTTGCGGTGCTGCATGCCGCATGCTTTAGCGATGGTGTCTGGTCGGCGCAGCAATTGGCCGACAGCTTGGCACTCAACACCACCTTCGGTTATGCCGTTGAGCAAGACAGAAATCTCGCAGGATTTATTGTGTGCCAGATGGCAGCAGATCAGGCCGAAATACTGACACTTTGTGTTGTCCCACCCATGCAAAGGCGCGGTCTGGCGCAAGAATTACTGCGACAAGCCATCCTGCACGCACAAAAACAAGGCGCAGAGACCTTGATGCTGGAAGTCGGCGCGGATAATCCCGTTGCCTGCCGTTTCTATGAAATCTTTGGCTTTAAGCAGCAAGGCAAGCGGCGTGATTATTACCAGCGGCACAGTGGCCTTGTGGACGCTTTGCTGTATTCGTTAACAATTACGGGCGCTGATTTGCACACTGCGCCCTGACGTGATAACCCTGTCTCCGGAAAATAATGAGGTAGATTCCCATGCAAGTGTTGGATTTTGAGCAGTCGATCAGCGAACTGGAAACCAAGATTGAAGAATTGCGCCACCTGTCCGACGGTGGCCGCGTCAATATCGCTGACGAAATCGCCAAACTTCAGGTGAAGGTCGAAAAGCAGTTGCATCAGGTTTATGACAAGCTGACACCCGCGCAAAAGGTTCAGGTGGCGCGTCACCCCGACCGTCCGCACTGCCTTGACTACATCAAAGCGTTGGTTGAAGACTTCACGCCGCTGGCAGGTGACCGTCTGTTCGCGGATGACCAGGCTATTATTGGTGGTCTGGGCCGTTTCTCGGGTCAGCCCTGCGTCATTATAGGGCAGGAACGCGGCCACGATACAGAAAGCCGTATTAAACATAATTTTGGCATGGCCAAACCCGAAGGCTACCGCAAGGCGCAACGCCTGATGGATATGGCGAACCGTTTCCGCCTGCCCGTCATCACACTGGTCGACACAGCGGGTGCATTCCCCGGCGTCGATGCCGAAGCGCGCGGTCAGGCTGAAGCCATCGCTCGCTCGATTGAAAAATGCCTGAATATCAATGTGCCCCTTATCGCCTGCGTTATCGGCGAAGGTGGCTCAGGCGGTGCCATCGCCATTGCGGCGGGCGACCGCGTTTTGATGCTCGAGCACGCGATTTACTCCGTCATCTCGCCTGAAGGTTGCGCATCCATCTTGTGGCGCAGCGCAAGCCAGGCGGCAGATGCGGCGGCGGCTCTTCGCCTCACGGCCCAGGATCTGGAACAACTTGGTATTATTGACCAGATTATTCCCGAACCCCTTGGCGGCGCACACAGAAATCGCGAGGAAATGATCGCCCGCGTCGGCAATGCCATTGGCGAAGCGCTGGAGGAATTGTCGCGTTATGACGCCAAGACTTTGCTGAACAATCGCCGTGAGAAATATCTGGCGATGGGCAAAAAGTCGGTCAGCTGATTACTGCATCAACGATAAAATTTCCGGCATGCCGTCATGGATCATGTTGATTGCTGTGTAAAAAATCACGGCGATGCCGACATAACCAAAGCGGTGGTTGCGCGCCACCAGTTTGACGACAAAGCTTGAGGCAAATCCCATCAGGATAACCGACAGAGCCATGCCGGACAGCAATAGGCCCCACTTGCCATGTGCAGCGCCCGCAACAGCCAATACATTGTCCAGCGACATGGAAATATCAGCGACAACAATTTGTAAGATCGCTTGCCCCAGTGTTTTTGTAACTAGGGGCTCGGCTATCAGCCCCGCAGTTTGAACCTGCTGCGCTTTATGCCGATGGCGTAATTCGCGGTACAACTTCCACCCCACAAGCAGCAGCAGCAACCCGCCCGCCAGCGTCAGCCCCGTCAGATGCAGAATATCCAAAGCAAACAGCGCCAGACAGGCACGTAATAGAGCCGCCGCACCAATCCCCAGCGATGATGCGCGGTGCCGCAGAGCCTGTGGCAGACCAGCCACGGCCATCCCCACAACAATAGCGTTGTCGCCTGCCAAAGACAGGTCAATCAGGATGATCTGGAAAAAGGCAAGCTTTTCGCCCAAAGGCATGGCATACATGGCGGAATCTCCACATCTAAAATAGGCCAATATATTTATTTGTCTAATAAATTCATTGTGTTAGATTGCATCCTAACACAGGCTTGCACCCGAAGCGTAACGGTGTCAAAACAAGCCGCACTTTTGTTAAACGCATCAGGGAACGCAGAAATATCATGTTTGCCAATTTGTTAGGCATGCTCTCCGCCGATATGGGGATCGATCTTGGAACCGCGAATACGCTCGTCTATGTGCGTGGGCGCGGTATTGTTTTGAATGAACCCTCGGTGGTCGCCATTGCGTACAGCAAAGGTAAGAAACAAGTTCTCGCCGTTGGCGACGAAGCGAAGCTGATGCTCGGCAGAACGCCTGGCAATATCCAAGCCATTCGCCCGCTGCGCGACGGCGTCATCGCCGATTTCGAAGTTGCCGAAGAAATGATCAAGCACTTCATTCGCAAGGTGCATAACCGCCGCAGCTTTGCCAATCCGCAAATCATCATCTGCGTGCCGTCCGGATCAACTGCCGTTGAACGCCGCGCCATTCAGGAATCCGCTGAATCCGCTGGCGCACGCCGCGTGTTCCTGATCGAAGAACCGATGGCTGCCGCCATTGGCGCAGGCCTACCTGTGACTGAGCCGACCGGATCGATGGTTGTCGATATCGGTGGCGGCACGACCGAAGTCGCGGTTTTGTCTTTAGGCGGCATTGTCTATTCACGCTCGGTTCGCGTGGGTGGTGACAAGCTGGACGAAGCCATCATCAATTACATCCGCCGCTATCACAACCTGCTGATCGGTGAAAGCACGGCCGAACGCATCAAGAAAGAAATCGGTTCCGCCTGCCCGCCCGAAGATGGCGAAGGCCGTGTGACGGAAATAAAGGGCCGCGATCTGATGAACGGCGTGCCTAAGGAAATCGTGATTACGGAACGTCAGGTTGCAGAAAGTCTGGCCGAGCCCGTCAGCGCCATTCTGGAAGCCGTTAAGATCGCGCTTGAAAATACGGCCCCTGAACTCGCCGCCGACATTGTCGACAAAGGCATCGTCCTGACGGGTGGCGGTGCCCTGCTTCGCAACCTAGACCTGGTCCTGCGTCACGCGACGGGCCTGCCGGTTTCGGTTGCCGAAGACCCATTGTCCTGCGTCGCGTTGGGCACCGGTCGCGCACTCGAAGAAATGCGCACGCTCCGCAGCCTGCTGGTCAATTAGCCCGCTTTACAGATTGGGCATTTTAAAGGCGGATGTAATGCCCTTATTCCGCCATTGGTCCTCCCTAATCCGGCCTCAGGGGAGGCGCAGCATGCAAGCATGGATTTCAGGCATGAGGGGGATACGCCATGCGCACCAGAACATCATTAATCACCTTACTGGCTTTATCAGGCTTGTTTGTTATGGCTTCGGGCGGTACCGCCTCTGCCCATGACGAATGGCGTTGGGGATGGGAACATCACCATCACTGGTATCCCTATTATCCCTATGCAGTCGCAGTACCGCAGCCCGTTTACGCTTATCCGGTCTACCCGCCGCCGGTTGTCGCAACCGCACCGGTTATGGTTGCACCGCCGCCCGTCGTTACTTATGTGCCCATGGCGCCGCCCATTACAAGCTACAGCATTGTTATTCCTGTCAAATAACGAGTCTGCTTGGCCTTGTCCTTTCCGGGAAAGGCTCTACAATCGCGCCAGATAAGGGTTATATCCATGAGCGCACAACACAAAATGGCTGAAACAACAAAAACAGATGCCGAGCTGATCGCCTGCGGTAAGCATGTCCTGCGAACCGAAAGTCAGGCCCTGAGTTTGCTGGCTGAGCAGTTGAATGGTGACTTTGTTCGCGCTGTGCGTTGCCTGCTGAACTGTCAGGGCCGCGTGATCGTATCCGGCATGGGCAAAAGCGGCCATGTGGCGCGTAAAATCGCGGCAACGCTGGCGTCCACCGGCACCCCCGCTCATTTTGTGCACCCGGGTGAGGCCAGCCATGGCGATCTGGGCATGATTACGTCGCAGGATGTTGTGCTGGGCCTTTCCTATTCCGGTGAGACGGCTGAACTGACCGACCTCATCACCTACACCCGCCGTTTTTCGATACCGCTGATCGCCATTACGAAAAAAAGTGAAAGCGCGCTGGGCGGTTCCGCAGATATCACCCTGACCCTACCCAATGAACCGGAAGTTTGCCCCATGGGCCTAGCCCCCACGACATCAACGACCATGATGCTGGCGCTGGGTGATGCGCTGGCCGTGGCCGTTTTGGAAAGCAAAGGCTTTACTGCAGACGATTTCCGTAACTACCACCCGGGCGGCAAGCTGGGCAAGATCCTGCTGCGCGTCGGCGAGATTATGCATAAGGGCGAGGAATTACCGCTGGCCAAAGCGTCCGACAAAATGGATGGCGTTCTGGTTACCATGACGCGCAAAAGCTTTGGATGTATCGGCATTGTCAACGAAGACGGCACACTGGCCGGCATCATCACTGACGGTGACTTGCGTCGCCATATGAATAACGACCTGTTGGCACGCACAGCGGGTGAGGTTATGAATCCCTCCCCGATGACAGTAACGCCGCAAACGCTGGCGGCCGAGGCACTGAAAATCCTGAATGAAAAGATGCGCACCAATTTCTTTGTCGTCGATGACAGGAAGCCCGTCGGCATCATCCACATTCACGATCTGTTACGCGCCGGTATCGCCTGAACCCTATCCTTCATGGGAGAGGCAGTTCACTCGAACACGCCCCCACGCCTACGTCTATGCGGCAACAGGCGCTTTGGAGATCCTGTCAAATGACAGAAGCGTTTCCACAAGCTTCGGGAAATCCTTCAGGTGCACCATGTTTGGCCCATCAGACGGCGCGTTATCGGGGTCCTGATGAACTTCCAAGAACACAGCCGCAACACCCACTGCCACGGCGGCACGCGCCAGTGTCGGCACAAATTCGCGCTGGCCACCTGAGCTTTCTCCACGCCCGCCCGGTTGCTGCACCGAATGGGTGGCATCGAATACGACGGGATATCCCGTCTCCGCCATAATGGGCAGAGAACGCATATCGGATACCAATGTATTATAGCCAAAGCTCGCGCCACGCTCGCACAGCATGATGTTTTCATTGCCGGTCGAAGCAATTTTCGCGGCGACATTCTTCATGTCCCACGGCGCCAGGAATTGTCCCTTCTTCACGTTTATGACGCGCCCTGTTTCACCGGCTGCCAACAGCAAATCCGTCTGCCTACACAGAAAGGCGGGGATCTGCAGGACATCGACAGCCTTCGCGACTTCCGCACATTGTTCGCGTTCATGAATATCCGTCATGACGGGCAGGCCAACGCTTTCACGAATTTCGGCGAAGATAGACAGCGACGCATCCAAACCCAAGCCACGCTGCGTTTTAATCGAGGATCTGTTCGCTTTATCAAACGATGTTTTATAAACCAGCCCAACGCCGTACTTTTGAGCAACATCACGCAAGGCCGTGCTCATTTCCAGTGCATGCGCCCGCGACTCCAACTGACACGGCCCCGCCAGAAATACCAGCTGCCTGTTGTTAGCAACATCAATCGCGCCGCCCTTGGGCAAGGCAATAGAAACAGTTTTAGGCATTCGACGCCTCCTTTTCTTCCTGACTTTTACGATGATAATAGGCAACCAAACCAACTGGCAAAAGCGCCATATAAAACAGCCCCAACCCCGTCAGGGTCAGCCATGGGTTTGTAACCAGCGCGGCAAAGAACAGAACAGCCAGCACAAAAATGGGCGCCACCCAGCCGGGTGCGACACGCCAGCCCTTAATCGCCAATGTCGGCATGCGGCTGACCATCAGGCCGCCGACAATAATCAACCATACGCACAACAACGTGCTGGGCAGTACAATCTCATCGCCAAACTGAAGAAACGCCGTCAAGGGCACCAGAACAAGTCCTGCGCCAGCGGGGGCCGGAATGCCCGTGAAAAACCGTTTAGTCCATGCGGGAGCCACTTCATCTTCCAACATGGTATTAAATCGCGCGAGGCGCAGCGCAGAGCACACCGCAAAGGCAAGCACAGCGATCCAGCCAAAGTCATGATTAGCGCTCAACGACCATTGATACATGATAAAACCGGGCGCCACACCAAAGCTGATGGCATCCGATAAGCTGTCCAGCTCCGCGCCGAATTTACTGGTTGTATTCAGGAGTCGAGCGACACGGCCATCCAGAATGTCAAACAACATGGCGAACACGATACCAATGATGGCTTCGTGCCATTTCTCCATCAGGCCAAAGCGCATGGCTGTCAAGCCCGAACACAATGACATCAGTGTCAGCATATTAGGCAGCAAACGCGTCAAAGGTAACGTGCGCAATGTCTTAGGAAGCTTGGCTTGCTGATCGGCCACGGCTAATCTCGCCTTTCCACATGGCGTATGCCTTCTGCAGACTGGCAATCCGCCAAAACGGTTTCACCACCAATCATATACTGCCCGACACCAACCATCGGCGACACGCCAACCGGTAGATAAATGTCGGTGCGGCTGCCGAACCGTATGATGCCGTAGCGTTGCCCGGCTTTATAAACGTCACCCATATCGGCATCACACAAAATACGGCGGGCGATAAGTCCCGCGATTTGTACAACCCCCATCGTTTTAGTGCTGGCCGGATGGTCGCCCGTCAGTTCAAGCACCAACGCCATGCGCTCATTATCCACGCTGGCCTTATCCAACGACGCATTAAAAAACTTGCCGGGTCTGTAGATGCGATTACGCACAATGCCATCTGCCGGCATGCGGTTCACGTGCACATCAAACACATTCAGGAAGATACTGATACGGGTACGCGTATCAGCGCCAAGCGCCAAATCTACATCCGGCACAACCTCGGTCACCGCAACCACATGACCGTCTGCGGGGCTGATGATCAGGCCGGGGCGCGTCGGCGCAATGCGCGTCGGGTTACGGAAGAAGTACAAGCACCACCCGGTCAAGAACAGGCCGACGACAAAAAACGGCCAACCCAGATAGGACAGACCCCACGTCGCCAGACAGAACAAAAAGATGAACGGGCGTCCTGCAGGATGAAAATAGGTCAAAAGATTGGGCATACGGCTTGTTTCCATGCGGTTTTGCGTGATTATCTACAATAAACAGCCAAAATCCATATTAATCTTGTGTTAAGCGTCCGGGGCTACATAATACACAGGACAATCAACAAACACGGTCATGGCATGGGTGCATTAAGTGAAGCTGCGCAGCCCCTAACGCCGCCTGAGGCGTCGGAACTTCGCGACCTGTTTTACAGCATTGAGAGTCTATCGGCGCTGGGCAACGGCCAAACAAGACACATTGCCAACTTCACGTTAGATGGCCTGAAAATACAAATAACACAGACACATACAGCCGAAGAAAGCCTGATCTCGGTTGTAGCCTTTATCGGGTACCTGCCCTTTTCCATCCAATCCATGGAACGCCGCTTCGCTGTGCTGCGTATTATCAGCGATATATCCGCCAAGCTGTTCGTCAAGTTTGAGCTGGACAATGCAGGCCGTGTTTTTGCGCGTGGCACCTACATCAAGGATGTGAACAACGCGCCTGACTTTATATTCTATCCGCTCATCATGTTCTTGCAGGAATCCCGCCCCTTCATTAACCTGCTGGGCGAATATGTATCGACCTGAGGCGCGCCCCAGTCCGCCTCTTTACCCTTTCAACGACCATATGTGAGTGTTAAGTGACGATCTCTTCTGTGTGTGTGTATTGCGGCGCTTCCGACAGTGTGGCGGATCATTATAAGGTTCTAGCCCGTCAGGTGGGCGTAGCGCTTACGGAAAACAAATACCAACTGGTTTACGGTGGGGCGGAGATTGGCCTGATGGGCATTGTCGCCGACTCGGCTATGGAAACCGGTGGCTACGTCGTTGGCATCATCCCGCACAACATACGCTCGGATGAAAACCCGCATAGCGGGTTAAGCGAGCTCCACATCGTCTCGAACATGCATAACCGCAAGCAATTGATGGTTGATAAATCTGATGCCTTCCTCATCCTGCCCGGCGGGTTTGGTACGCTTGATGAGGCGTTTGAGATCCTGACATGGCGCAAGCTGCAATTCCACAACAAGCCAATTATACTGCTGAACCACAAAGGCTTCTGGGACCCGTTCATTGAGCTGGTTAACCGACTGATCAATGAAGGCTTTGCGGCCCCGCATGATACGGCTCTTTTCCATGTGGCTGATAATGTTGAAGAGGTTCTGAGCTTCCTTAAACACGACCACACGCTCAGTATTGCCCCCAAGACCGACAAGATGTAATCTCACCACGCCTTATCAACCCTCCAGTCTAAACGGACACGCCATGGCAAAAATTGATGTAAAAACGCCCCTCGTTGAACTTGATGGCGACGAAATGACGCGCATCATCTGGCAGATGATCAAGGACTGGCTGATCCTGCCCTATCTGAATGTTGACCTGAAATATTATGATCTGGGCATTCAGGAACGTGACCGCACCGAGGATAAAATCACGATCGAAAGCGCTGAGGCCATTAAACGCTACGGCGTCGGCGTCAAATGCGCAACCATCACTCCCGACGAAGCGCGCGTCAAAGAATTCAATCTGAAGAAAATGTGGAAGTCGCCCAACGGCACGATCCGCAACATTCTGAACGGCACCGTGTTCCGTGAGCCGATTTTGATCAAGAACGTGCCGCATTATGTTCAGGGTTGGAAAAAGCCCATCATCATTGCGCGCCACGCCTATGGCGACCAATATCGCGCGACTGACTTCCGCGTCAACGGTCCGGGCCGCCTCACCATCACCTTCCAACCGGATGACGGCAGCACCCCCATAAGCCATGAAGTGTTTCATTACCCGGGCAGCGGCGTCGCCATGGCGATGTATAATGAGGACGAGTCCATTCGCGGTTTTGCACGCGCTTGTTTGACGTATGCGCTGATGCGCGGTTACCCGCTTTATCTGTCGACGAAGAACACCATCCTGAAGGCCTATGACGGTCGTTTTAAGGATCTGTTTGCTGAAATCTATGAGCAAGAATTCAAGTCTAAGTACGAAGCTGCCAAACTGACCTACGAACACCGCCTGATCGACGACATGGTCGCGCAGTCGCTGCGTGACGAAGGCGGTTTTGTATGGGCCTGCAAAAACTATGACGGCGACGTTCAGTCCGACTCTGTCGCACAAGGTTTCGGCTCACTTGGCCTGATGACCTCCGTTCTTTTGTCGCCCGATGGCAACACCATTGAAACCGAAGCGGCGCATGGCACGGTGACGCGCCATTACCGCGACCATCAGGCGGGCAAGGAAACTTCAACGAACCCGATTGCCTCCATCTTCGCATGGACGCAAGGACTGCAGTATCGCGGCAAGATGGATGACACACCCGACGTCGTTGATTTCGCCAAGCTGCTGGAAAAAGTCTGCATTCAGACTGTTGAGCAAGGCCATATGACCAAGGACCTGGCTATCCTCATCGGCACGAATCAGCAGTGGCTGAACACACGCGAGTTCCTTGAGAAAATCACCGAAAATCTGAAGAAAGCCATGGCGTAACCCCGGTCTTAGGTGGATTTACCCTTATCTTTCATACATGCAAACCGCAGTTCCTTTGCGGCGCAAAAAACAGTTTAGTTTTCATACATAATAGGCTATAGGCGACCGCAGAAAAGCAGCGTTTCAACAGCCATGGATGTCCATGACTAGCCGCCGTCTTACGTCAAATGCCTACACGCTTCGCCGTAGAAGCGGGGCGAGCTGCTTTTACCCTCACCCCCATCAGGAGAAAACCATGCGCTCATTCATCAAGCGCGCAGCGGCCGTTCTGGCTTCTGCCGTCCTACTGTGCTGTCTACATGCCAACGCAACCGAGGAGATTTCCGGCGCCGGTGCAACATTCCCCTATCCCGTTTATGCAAAGTGGGCTGAAGCCTACAAGCAGCAAACCGGCATCGGCCTGAACTATCAGTCCATCGGCTCTGGCGGCGGCATCAAGCAGATCAAAGCCAACACCGTGACCTTTGGCGCGTCAGACAAACCACTGACCACGGACGAACTCAAGGACGGCGACCTGATCCAGTGGCCAATGATTATCGGCGGTGTCGTTCCCGTTATCAACGTTAAAGGCATCGCCCCAGGCCAGATGGTTCTGGACGGTCAAACGTTGGCCGACATTTATCTGGGTGAAGCCAAATATTGGGATGATCCGTCGATCGTCAAAATCAATCCCAAGCTGAAACTGCCACACCAACCGATCGTTCAGGTTTATCGTTCGGACGGGTCCGGCACCAACTTCCTTTTCACCTACTACCTGACATCGGTTAACAGCAAGTTCGGCCAGAAAGTCGGCGCGAATGCTTCCGTCCAGTGGCCCGCCGGTATCGGCGCCAAGGGTAACGAAGGCGTTGCCGGCATGACCATGCACACAGACGGTGCTATCGGCTACGTCGAATATGCCTATGCCGTGCAAAACAAGCTGAGCTTTGTGCAGATGGTGAATAAGGCCGGCAAAACGGTGCGCCCGGAAACCGCTACGTTTGAAGCGGCGGTAGCCAATGCTGATTGGGCCAAAGCACCGGGATACTACCTGATCCTGACGAACCAGCCCGGCGACAAGAGCTGGCCCATCACAGGCGCCAGCTTCATTCTGATGCACACCAAGCCGGTGGATGCAAAAGCCAGCAAGGAAGCGCTGGATTTCTTTGCATGGGCCTATCAGAACGGCAACGACGCTGCAAAGGCGCTTGACTATGTGCCACTGCCCGCAAGCGTCGTCGCACAGGTTAAGGACAGCTGGAAACAGATTGATCTGAAATAATGACACAACGGACGCAAAGCCTGACGAACTGGACGGTCAGAGGCCTGACAGCCCTCAGTGGGCTTTGCGTTGTCGTTTTTACGATCGCTTTTGCTATATTGCTGGGGTATGCGGCGTGGCCCGCATTCTCCAGCTTTGGCTTGCATTTTCTAACAAACGAAGCCTGGAACCCGGTGACCGATACGTTCGGTGCCCTGTCCTCGATTTACGGCACGATTATCAGCGCCGCTATCGCACTTGTTTTATCATTCCCTGTCAGTATCGGCATCGGCTTTTGCCTGAGCGAGATTATGCCACGGCGATTGGTCCTCCCCATACGCAGCTTGATCGAATTGCTCGCAGGCATCCCAAGTCTGGTCTACGGGCTGTGGGGGATGTATGTGTTGGCCCCCTGCTTTCAAACCACCCTGCAACCCTTTCTCATCAAACATCTGGGCCACTTCGCCTTTATTGGTCAAATATTCTCCGGCCCGCCCTACGGGGTTGGCCTGTTGACCGCGGGTATCGTTCTTGCCATCATGATCCTGCCTTTCCTGACGGCTATTGTTGTTGATCTGTTTCAATCCGTCCCGCGTCTGATGAAGGAATCCGCCTACGCGTTGGGCATGACGCCGTGGGAAGTTACACGTTCCATATCCCTGCCCTACATCAAGCAGGAAATTTTTAGCGGCGCCTTTCTGGCGTTAGGTCGCGCGCTGGGAGAAACTATGGCTGTCACCTTCGTCGTCGGCAATGCACACCGCATCAGCACGTCATTGCTGGCACCCGCAACGACAATATCCGCCAGTATCGCCAATGAATTCAACGAAGCTACCAGCGACATGCACACATCATCGCTGATCGCCCTTGGCTTTATCTTGCTGGTCTCAACATTCCTGGCCCTCGTGATCAGCAAATGCATGGCTGCGCGCGCAGTCAAAGGCAGGCCCGCGTGAATAAGAACCTGCTTCGGATACGCAAAGCTAAAAACGCGATCGCGACAGCCATTGCCTTGACATCGGTTGGGTTAGGGGTCGCCATACTGATGGTGATCCTTTACGAAATCGTGACACAAGGCATCGCGTATATTACCGCCGACACGCTGACCAAAACAACACCACCCCCCGGCGGTACGGGCGGTCTGGCCAACAGCATTGTCGGCAGCCTGATTATGGTAGTAATGGCCATGCTGATCGCCATCCCGACTGGTGTTATGGGTGGCGTCTATCTGTCGGAATATCAGCGGCGCACCCGTTGGGGCAGTGTTATCCGCTTTTGCAACGATACGCTGCTGTCCACACCATCCATATGCGTTGGCATCTTTGCCTATGAAATGATGGTCAAACCCATGCATGGCTTTTCTGGTTATGCCGGGGCTGTGGCGCTTGCCATGATCGCTGTGCCCGTGATTTTGCGCACCAGTGAAAGCTTTTTGATCCTTGTGCCCGACAGTCTGCGTGAAGCCGCGGCGGCGCTGGGCGCGACCAAGGAACAGATTACTTTGTCCATCGGCTTCAGGGCTGCGCGCAGCGGTATTCTGACAGGCCTGCTGATTGCACTGTCCCGCATTATGGGCGAAACAGCGCCGCTGCTATTCACCGCACTGAACAACCAGTTCTGGAGCCTTAATCTGTCGCATCCGATGGCGAACCTTCCTTCAACCATTTACCAGCTCGCCATGTCACCCTATGAGGAATGGCACAAGCTCGCATGGGCGGGGGCGCTCCTGATCACCAGCTTTGTTTTAGGCATTAATTTGTTATCACGCTACATGAACAGTTATAGCCAAAGGGCTGAAAAATGACTATTTCTTCTATCGCCCTTACCGATAACATCCGCCCTTTGACCGAGGAAACCGCACTGTCAGTGCGGCATCTGTCTTTCTACTATGGCCACAAAGAGGCGCTCAGCGATATCACGCTCAACATACACAGGAATTGCATCACGGCGATTATGGGACCGTCAGGCTGCGGTAAGTCGACATTATTGCGCGCTATGAACCGCATCTATGACTTGAACCCGACCCATCGCGCGTCAGGTGAGATCATGATCGATGGCACCAACATCTTGTCACCCGGCATTGATATTCTGTCACTGCGCAAGAAGATCGGCATGGTGTTCCAAAAACCGACGCCGTTCCCGATGTCCATCTATGACAACATCGCTTTTGGCATCAAGCTGTACGAGAAACTCAGCCGGGCCGAAATGGCCGTGCGTGTGGAACAAGCCCTGCGCGCCGCCGCCCTGTGGGATGAGGTCAAAGACAACCTGAACGCCAGCGGTAACAGTCTGTCCGGCGGCCAGCAGCAACGCCTTTGTATCGCACGCACGCTCGCTATTAAACCTGATATTATTTTGATGGATGAACCGACATCCGCCCTCGACCCGATCGCCACGCAAAAAATCGAAGAATTGATGGTAACGCTGAAGGAAGATTACACAATCGCCATCGTCACTCATAATTTGCAACAGGCCGCCCGAATTTCGGATTACGCCGCGTTCCTGTATATGGGGCACCTGATCGAGTTCCGGGATACGCCAACCCTGTTTTCCAAGCCCAAGCACCCGCAAACAGCCGATTATCTGCATGGCCGGTTTGGCTGAAACTTGCATACCATCAACTCGGTTTGACGCACCAGCGGAAATGATATGACGAAACCTAAAATTGGATTGGGGCAAGCATCGCTACTTTGCCAAAGATCAGCTAAAGAGCAGATGTGTCTTTTAGCTGAGGGATTGCCTATCATTTTAGCTAGTGCCTCAGGTTTCTGGGATGCGTCACAGAAATTAGACAATATGTGCAGAGAACGGGATGTTTTAGTACAGCACGCCGAAGAAGAGGCCGCCAAAATCCTTATATTAATGGATATGGTTCGTTGCCCAGAGAAGATGCGCTCTTCCAAGACAGGCAACATTATTGCGGGTTTCTATGCACATTTGGCCCGGCTGATTTATGCACGAGCCACTTCTTGGCGACCAACGGATATTAATGAGCTCCGTGAATATGTCGATGATACACGTTGCTCACATTACAGAGAAGGATATCTCGGCGAATACATTTTACCCAATCAAGAGATAACTAACCGTGAATGCAAGCTATATGCTGATATAGAGGCAAATGAAGATGGGTATCTTGTCTGGAATACACCTCAAGGCAACAAGCATTCTTTCAGTACATACAAGCCAAATGCTCTGCAAGTCACAGAAGCAATGTCGGCTCTTGGAATGCTCAAATTTGAGGGCCTGCATACTATTGCAGAAGTTTGGAATGAACTAGAATTTAAAGATATCCAAGGCCCTTCTGATAATCGGCAATTAACAAGAAGATTATTAGGCAAGATAATGGAGAAAAATCTACATGAATCTCACGCAGAGCAGGAGCATGTTGAAATAATATATAACTTTTGGCAAATGCCTATGTATAATCTCGATTTTGGACTTATAAATGTCCCTTTGGAAAAATTACAGGAAGAAAGAGAGGTTCAGTTCTGGGCCGAAACCGTATAGATCGTTATGGATATCAGCATTAGCATACTGGGCAATTGGAGCAGATAAAGCAGGGCCACCTGTAACGACTCGTTCTCACAGGCATTCCCGCCTAAGCCAGTGAAACACAATAGAAAGCAGCATTAACCCGCCCGGCATATTTACGTGTTTTGGCACAGCATGCCCTTGTCATTATGGGCCATGGCGTTAGAATGCGCACAGATTCCCACATCACCACAGGTTCTCTGATGGCCGCCCACAAACCACGCCCCCTGTCACCGCATCTGCAGGTGTATAAGCCGCAACTAACATCCGCGATGTCGATTTTCCACCGCATTACGGGCATAGGGTTGGCACTGGGCCTGCCGGTATTCGTTCTGTGGTTGCTGTTATTGGCAGGTGACCAGCCCACCTATGATAAATTCATCAAAATCGCGCATACGCTCCCCGCCCAACTGGCCCTCCTCGGCTGGACATGGGCCTTTTTCTACCATCTGTGCACCGGCATTCGTCACTTGCTGTGGGACGCCGGGCATTTTCTGAAAATCAAGGACGTCTATAAAACGGGCTATATAGCCCTTGCCGTTTCAACGGCCCTGACCGTCTATGTGGCCTATCAATATCTATGGGTGGCATCATGAAATCCGTTATGCGTTCGCTTCGCAGCCCCCTTGGCCGCGTGCGTGGTTTAGGCTCTGCCCATGCCGGCACCGAACATTGGATCGGTCAACGCTTGACCTCGCTCGCACTTATCCCGCTTTCGCTATATCCTGTCGTGACCTTCTTCCTGGCCGCCAACCATGGCGGCTATGGCGCACTTCGCGACTGGCTGCACAGCCCGATATCGGCAACTGCAGTTATTCTTTTCCTGCTGGTCGGCTTCCATCATGCCGCAAATGGCCTGCAGGTTGTGATTGAGGACTACGTTCACTGCGAATGCGCCAAGAGCGCGACGTTGTTCGTTATCAAGTTCGGATCTCTGGCCCTCGCCCTGGCGGGCACGCTGGCCACGCTTAAAATCATGCTGGGAGCCTAATGATGTCCAAGGCCTATGAATTTATCGACCATACCTATGACGTCATTGTGGTCGGCGCCGGTGGCGCCGGACTGCGCGCCACCTTCGGCATGGCCGAAAAAGGATTGAAAACCGCCTGTATTACCAAGGTTTTCCCGACACGCAGCCATACAGTTGCGGCGCAGGGCGGCATTTCCGCTGCGCTCGGCAATATGGGCGAGGATGATTGGCGCTGGCACATGTACGACACTATCAAGGGGTCGGACTGGCTGGGCGATCAGGACGCCATTGAATATATGTGCCGCGAAGCCATTCCGGCTGTCATTGAACTGGAACATTACGGCGTTCCGTTCAGCCGTACAGAGGCAGGCAAGATATACCAACGCCCATTCGGCGGCATGACCACACGCTTTGGCGAAGGCGTTGCACAGCGCACTTGCGCCGCCGCAGACCGCACGGGCCATGCAATTTTGCACACGTTGTATCAGCAATCGCTGAAGCACGAAGCTGAATTCTTTATTGAATACTTCGCCATTGACCTGATCATGGACGAAGCAGGCAATTGCCGTGGTGTTGTTGCCCTGAACATGGATGACGGCACGCTACACCGCTTCCGCGCTCATGAAACCGTTCTGGCAACAGGTGGTTATGGTCGCGCGTACTTCTCTTGCACATCGGCCCACACTTGCACGGGTGACGGCAACGCCATGGTTTTGCGCGCCGGATTGCCGTTGCAGGATATGGAATTTGTGCAATTCCACCCCACCGGCATTTACGGCGCAGGCTGCCTGATCACCGAAGGCGTGCGCGGCGAAGGCGGTTATTTGACCAACGGCAATGGCGAACGTTTTATGGAACGTTACGCGCCGCATGCCAAAGATCTGGCCAGCCGCGACGTCGTCAGCCGTTCCATGACCATTGAAATTCGTGAAGGACGCGGATGCGGCCCGTCGAAGGACCATATCCACCTGCATCTGGAGCATCTGGATGCCAAGATCATCCACGAACGCCTGCCCGGCATTGCCGAAACAGCGCGTGTGTTCGCAGGCGTCGATGTCACCAAGGAACCCATCCCCGTTCTGCCGACCGTTCATTACAATATGGGCGGTATTCCGACCAATTATCGTGGCGAAGTTATACGCCCCACTGCCGACAATCCGGACGCCATTGTGCCCGGTTTGATGGCGATTGGCGAGGCGGCCTGTGTTTCGGTCCACGGCGCAAACCGTCTGGGCTCGAATTCCTTGCTCGACCTTGTCGTCTTTGGCCGTTCGGCCGCCATTCGCGCCGCCGAAGTCGTAAAGCCCGGCAGCACACATAAGGATTTTGCCAAGGATGCGGGGGATCTGGCCGTGTCACGTCTGGACCATTTCCGTAATGCCAAGGGCGATGTTTCGACCGCGGCATTGCGCCTTGAAATGCAGAAGGCTATGCAAACAGACGCCGCCGTGTTCCGTACGGGCACATCTTTGGCCGATGGTCAAAAGAAGATCCGCGATGTCTGGGGCAAGCGTGGTCGTATTAACGTCAATGACCGCTCACTGATCTGGAACACCGACCTGATTGAAACGCTGGAACTTGATAATCTGATGATGCAGGCGCTGGCCACGATCGACAGTGCCGCCGCACGTCAGGAATCTCGTGGCGCCCACGCCCGCGAAGATTTCAAGGACCGCGATGACGCGAAATGGATGAAGCATTCCACGGTATGGGTTAATCAGGATGGCACGACCCGTTTGGGCGACCGTCCGGTGCATATGTACACCCTGACCGATGACGTGAAGGTTGTTCCCCCCAAGGCCCGTGTTTACTGAGGTGCGCTATGGTTGAATTCGTACTCCCCAAAAACTCCAAAGTCACTGAAGGCAAGACCTATGCCGCCCCAGCTGGCGCCAAGCGCACCAAAACGTTCAAGGTGTATCGCTGGTCGCCGGATGATGAAGCCAATCCGCATGTTGATACCTACAACATCGACCTGGACGCCTGCGGCCCGATGGTTCTGGACGCCATTATTCACATCAAGAACAATATCGACAGCACGCTGACATTCCGCCGCTCGTGCCGCGAGGGTATCTGTGGTTCGTGCGCCATGAATATCGACGGCACGAATACGCTGGCCTGCACCAAGCCGATTGAGGAAATCAGCGGCGACGTACGGATCTATCCGCTGCCGCATATGGAAGTTGTAAAAGATCTGGTTCCCAACCTGAACCACGCCTACGCGCAATATGCGTCGATTGAGCCGTGGATCAAAACCAAGTCACCATCACCCCCGGCCGACCGCGAACGCCTGCAAAGCCCTGAGGAACGCGCCAAGTTGGACGGATTATACGAATGTATTCTATGCTTCTGCTGCTCGACCAGCTGCCCCAGCTATTGGTGGAACAGCGACCGCTATCTGGGCCCGGCCATTCTGCTGCAGGCTTATCGCTGGCTGGCTGATAGCCGTGACGAAGCAACCGGTGAGCGTCTGGATAATCTCGAAGATCCATTCCGCCTCTATCGCTGTCACACCATCATGAATTGCGCCAATACCTGCCCGAAGGGTCTGAATCCGTCGGAAGCGATTGCGGAGACCAAGATCATGATGACAAAGCGTCAGGGCTGATGCCGGACGACAATCGCGTACGCGAACCAGCCTTACAACGGCACTTCGACCAGTGCAACCGCTATAACCCGGGTGATTATACACCGTTTTTAATTGGCGGCAGCCGCTATGGCTGGTTGCGTCACGAACATGCCAAACTTTTAGCGACCTGCCTGCCCGATGATTATCAAACGCTGCCTGATGGCTCTGTTACGCTTGCGTCATCGTGGGACGATTTTAAAACGCGCAGCGCGGCGATAGCCCGCGGCACAGACCAATTACTGACATCCATAAGCTGTAAATTACGGCATGAAATGTATGCCGTTCAACATGACTGGCCGGATGTGCCCGTTGCAGAGGTCGACAGGTCCGTCATCCCATGGTTTGGGTTCCGTGCCTTTGGCGTTCATGTAAATGGTTATGTCCACAAGCCGGATGGCTTGTATCTGTGGGTCGGTGAGCGCGCCATGGACAGGCAGGCATCACCCGGCAAACTGGATAATCTGGTTGGCGGCGGCATGCCGATTGGCATCACTCCCACTGAAAACCTGTGCAAGGAAGCGTTTGAAGAAGCCGCAATACCACGGGAATTGGCCCTGACCGCACGTCCGGCACCATCCATAAGCTACAAGGTGGCGCGTCACGACGGGCTGCGCAACGATACGCTGTTGATATACGATTTAGAACTGCCCGAAAGCTTTACCCCGCACAACACGGACGGCGAGGTCGCGGCGTTTCACCTGATGCCGATAGCCGAAGTCCTGCACATCATCCGCACAACTGACAGGTTCAAGTTTAACTGCAACCTCGTCATCATCGAATTCGCAGAGCGGATG